>JAZOMG010000045.1:0-21465 GCA_045653705.1 Eubacteriales bacterium
GCAGTACAACACATGTTCTCCTCATCCACCACTTCGTGGTCCCCCTTCCCCGCTGGGGAAGGCTACCGCTGCGGCGGGATAGCTCATCGGCAAAAGCCTCTACAGAACCACCTGCTTAGCAGGTGGTTTTCGTAAACCCAAGTAGAAATAGGGCGGACAGCTGCTACGCTTCCGCCCTATTTCATTTTTTTAAAAGAAATGCGCCTTGGGGATATCTGTAAAACAGATTTTTGAGGTCATTCTCGCTAACAGTCTTATCGGAAATATCAATTACAGGAGTCACCCGTATATGGGGGTAAGCACAGGTAAGAAGCTTTGTAAGCCCGTCCATATCGCTTTCAACAGTCACAGATATCCATATCCTACCATCGAAAATGCGGCGCTCATTAAGATACCTTGCAAGAGCGCAGGCGTGAGAAATATCTCCGTCTGTCTCCAAATACAGAGATACTCGCTTTTCTTTTTTTAGAAGTACGAGAAGCTCTATAAGTATTTGAGCATACATTGCCATACTCTCTTTAGAGTTCAATTTTTCGCCACAAGTATATTTAAAATAGCACCCCTCTGAAAGATAAGGGTCAGGACGCAAATATTCATACTCAGATACATTAAGCTTTAAAGTAACATAAGGATTTGACGTTCTTTTTATATTATCGTACAGCTCTGCCGAAAGCGCTTTTATGTTGCGACATTTTTTTGCAAAATCCGACACACATATTTTTATATCATATAGGGTGCTATCACAGTTATTTTTAGGAGATATTTTGCTATTTTCATTAAAATTTGATATATTTCCGTCCTCAAATATTCCGCAGAAGCTATCTCGATTCACCTGTCTCCAACGGTAAATACTGCGCTCCCTTGAATATTCCGTATGAGGCATTGACATACCCAGCGCCGCCAGCTCCTTTGTATAGCTTTCCACTTCCCTATGACCCTCGGCAAGGGGCAATATTCGCTCCCACTCGTCAAACCATTCAAAATCCGACGCCTGTCCGTTTATATATTTTTCATCACATTCAAGTGCGCGCATAATATTTATTTTTTCGACATTTTTTATCATATCCGTTATATTTAACGACACTTTTTTCAATTCGTCAAGGCCTTTATCAAAACCGTTATCCACTTTCCTCACCCCCTATCGTCTTTATTAAATTATAACAGCAACCAAGCTTTTTTTCAAGAGTTTTTTAACTATACAGAAGAATTTTTCGTATTTTTTGAAATTTATTTAATAATAATGTGGACATTTTACCTTGTTTGTGATATAATATTCTGTGTATTTGTATTTTTTGGGGGCAGTATGAAGCTGATAACTGTATGCGGTCAATCCTTTGGCGCTAATACCTACGCTTTGATATCGGGTAACGAGGCTCTTGTTGTAGACCCTGCCGTATCGGTATCGGCAATACTCGATGCTATACGGGCAGAGGATGCCTACCCCGTAGGTATTCTTCTCACTCACGGTCATTTCGACCACATCCTATCTCTCGATACGCTAAGACAGGCGATAGGCATAGAAGCATACATACACAAAAGTGACGCTGTTATGCTTACCGACGGAAAGAAAAATGCTTTTTACGAATTTTTTGGCAAAGAGCGGGTCTACGCTCCCGCCGAAAGGCTTTTGAGTGACGGCGATAAGATACCGCTCGGTAACGAGAAAATTACGGTTATACACACGGCGGGTCACACAGGCGGTTCGGTCTGCTATTACTCTGACGGTCTGCTTGTGACGGGAGACACTCTTTTTGCCGAGGGCATCGGCAGGTGCGACCTGTGGAGCGGAAACGCTGACGAAATGCGCCTTTCCCTTAAGCGTCTTTCAGAGCTGCCTAAAAATACACCCATCTACCCGGGTCACGGAGCGAGCTCAACACTTGGGAACGCCCTTGACAACGCGGCTTATATTATGTAAAACACCCGAAAGGAAATAAAAATGGACTATCAAAGACTTGCAGAACTACTTTTCCCGAACATAGACAAGCTCCCCTCGGATATTGAGGCGGAGTATCCCCGAAGAGAGCTTCCCGAGGGCGCCAAGGTAACGCGGTTTGCCCCAAGCCCCACAGGCTTCGTTCACTTCGGCGGTCTTTTTCCCACCACGGTAGCCGAGCGACTTGCTCATCAGAGCGGCGGCGTGCTTTATCTGAGAATTGAGGACACCGACGCAAAGCGAGAGGTAGCGGGAGCGGCTGAGGCGCTTATACGCACCCTGTCTGTTTACGGCGTTGACTTTGACGAGGGCGCAATACTCGGCGAGGACGGAAAAATATGCGACAAGGGCATATACGGACCTTACAAGCAGAGTATGCGCGGTCCTATATACCACGTATTTGCAAAGCAGCTTGTCCGCGAGGGCAAGGCATATCCCTGCTTTACCACCGAGGAAGAGCTTGAGGAGCTTGCGGCGGTCAACAAAAAAGAGGAGATAAAGAATACCGACTGGCAAGCAGAGGCAGAGAAAAGACGCGCCGAGATGCTCTTGCGCCGACAGTTTAACATGGAGGACGTTGAAGCAAATCTTGCGGCGGGCAATCCCTTTGTTCTTCGCATACTCGCAGACGGCGACCCCGAAAGAAAGACGAAATTTTGCGACCTTGTAAAGGGCAATATGGAGATACCCGAGAACGACGAGGACTTTGTGCTTCTCAAATCCGACGGAATTCCCACCTATCACTTTGCCCACGCAGTTGACGACCACCTTATGGGAACGACCCACGTTATCCGTGGAGAGGAATGGCTGCCGAGCCTTGCAAAGCACATTCAGCTTTTCCGTTATCTCGGCTTTAAGACACCTAAATATATGCACATCGCTCAGATAATGCGGCTTGACGAGGCGGGCAACAAAAAGAAGCTCTCCAAGCGAGATATGGGCGCTAATATGGACGACTACACGGGCATGGGCTACTGCCCCGAGGCGGTCTGTGAGTACGTTATGACTCTTCTTAACTCCAACTATGAGGAATGGAGAATGCAGAACCCCGACAAGAGCTACCGTGACTTCCCCTTTAATATCAAAAAAATGTCGGTGTCGGGCTGTCTGTTTGATTTCAACAAGCTGAATGACGTTTCAAAGAATGTTATTTCCAAGATGGACGCAAAGGCAGTCACCAAGAGAGTTACCGAATGGGCAAAGCAATTCGACCCACGCTTTGGCGCGCTTCTTGAAAGCGACCCCGCTTACGCCGAGAAGATATTCGCTATAGGCCGCGGCGGCAAAAAGCCCCGTAAAGACCTTGCCACCTGGGCTGACGCAAAGCCCTATATGGGATTTTTCTTTGACGAGCTTTTCGAGCTTGAATGTGACTACGATGAAAAGTACGACCGCTCCGACATAAAGGCGGCACTTCTCGGATTTCTTGAAGGCTACGACGAGAGCGATGATATGAACGCGTGGTTTGAGAAGATAAAGGCAGTGGGCGCGGCTCTCGGCTACACACCCGATATGAAAGCCTACAAGGCAGACCCCACGGCATTTAAAGGAAGCGTTGCCGACATCAGTATGTTCTTACGTCTTGCCGTAACAGGCAAGCTCAACTCTCCCGATATGTACGCCGTTATGCAGATACTCGGCAAGGAGAGAGTAACAAACAGAATTATGGATATGGTAAAGAGCATATAACCACTAAACACAGGCAAAATATATTTTTGGAGACAGAACAATGGAAGAAATTGCAAGCAACTTTATACACGATATAATCGATACCGACCTGTCGGTTGACCCCGAGCTGAAGATACACACCCGTTTCCCCCCCGAGCCTAACGGCTATCTTCATATCGGCTCGGTCAAGGCTATCTGTGTAAACACAGACGTAGCCAACAAATACAACGGTCTTTTTAACCTTCGGTATGACGATACCAACCCCGCCAAGGAATCCGACGAATTCGTCCGCTCTATCCGCGAGGATCTTGAATGGCTGGGCGCTACGCCCACAGGCGGAGTATTTTATGGCTCGGATTATTTTGGCAAATGCTATGAATTTGCCGTTCAGCTCATAAAGCAGGGGGACGCGTACGTTTGCGACCTTTCAAAGGACGATCTTGCCGATTACAAGGGCACAGACCGCGCGGTCGCATCAAAGGAGTCACCCTATCGCAACCGCTCGGTAGAGGAAAACCTCGATCTGTTCTTGCGAATGAGAAACGGTGAATTTCCCGACGGCGCGCGTACTCTCCGCGCAAAGATCGACCCATCAAGCGACAACCCCTATCTTCGCGACCCCGTTATTTACAGAATAAAGCATATCCACCACCACAGACAGGGCGACGAATGGTGCGTTTATCCTATGTATGATTTTGCCCATCCCATTCAGGACGCGCTCGAGGGCATTACACATTCCCTCTGCTCCAGCGAATTCCGCAACCACCGCCCGCTTTATGATTGGGTAGTGGACAGGATAGGCTTTGAGAAAAAGCCCCATCAGTGGGAATTCGGACGTATGAATATAACCTACACCGTTATGTCAAAGCGTTATCTTCGCCAGCTGGTGGAAGAGGGACACGTTGACGGTTGGGATGACCCCCGTCTGCCCACTCTTTGCGGTCTGCGCCGCCGCGGCTACACGCCAAGCGCTCTGTTTACCTTTGTTCGCGAGGCAGGAGTTACAAACACCGACCACACGGTTGACGTTCGTCAGCTTGAAGCCTGTGTGCGAGACGACCTCAACGAGAACGCACAGCGCCGTATCGGTATCGCAAAGCCCGTAAAGGTAATCATAGACAACTATCCCGAGGATAAGGTTGAGATGTTCACCGTCTCTAACCACCCTCAAAAGCCCGAATTCGGCACAAGAGAAGTACCTATGACACGTGAAATATATATCGATGAAAGCGATTTTGCCGAAGTTCCTCCCCCTAAATTCTTCCGTTTGAAGCCTGACGGAGAGGTTCGCCTTATGGGCGGATATATAATCAAGTACGCAGGTATTGAGAAGAATGAGGACGGCTCTGTCCGTTGCATACACGCCACCGCCGACCTTGAAACAGGTAACGGCAATCCCGCGGACGGCAGAAAGATAAAGGGTACGATACACTGGCTCTCCGCAAAATACGCGAAGCCCGTGACCCTTATGCTTTACGACAGACTTTTCAATATAGAGAACACCGCCGACATTCCCGAGGGTATGTCATATCTTGATTTTCTCAACGAAAACTCGCTTACAAGGCTTGAGGGAGCTATGGTAGAACCTGCTCTTGCCGATGCGGAAGCGGGAGAGAAATTCCAGTTTGTCCGCGACGGCTACTACTGCAAGGACACTAAGAACGCAAACACCTTTAACCGCATAGTCGGTCTTAAGGATAGCTTTCCCGCAAAGAAGAACTGAGGTAAGCCATGTCCCCACTTATGAAAGCGGCGCTCATATATTTGGCGATAATATCCCTTGTATCGGCAATTGTGTGCATATACGATAAGCTAATATCTAAAAAGAACAGAGTGGCGCTGAGAATTCCCGAGAAAATTCTTTTTCTCCTATCGGCTCTCGGCGGCTCGATAGCTATGTTCGTAACAATGCTGATCATAAGACACAAAACAAAGCACAAGCGGTTTATGATAGGCATACCCGTTATCATTGTTTTGCAAGCAGTCTTAGTAGTTTTAGCAATGTACGCTCGCGCCTTCTTGAACTTTTTAGCGTAATTTTTTCCAAAGGAGACTAAAAATGTCCACCGATCTTTCCAAATTCAGCCTGATATTCCCAGATGAGGCTACGCAAACCGCCCATTACAGCGGAGCGGGCAAGCCCAACATCGATATGTTCGTGCTTGATGAGCTGGGACTGTCAGAGGTATTTAATCTGAAAAACAGCAATCTTGACGAATACTTTACCTGCGACCCCGCGGTTATCGCCCACCGTACAGAGGTATTTGGCGATATGCTGGAATTTCCCGAGATAGCCCAGACACTTAATCGGCTCATTCCTATACTGAACGATATTATGGAGCTTCGTCGGCTTGAATCCGATAGCGGAGATACCGTTGCGTACCTTGAAAGCATTACCGAAATAGAGCTTTATATATCAAGTATCTCCACCATTTACGACGGTCTTTCGCCTATCGCCGACAAGCTGCGCAGTAAAGCCTTCCGTTCGCTTGCGGAGCATATTAACGAGCTTGTAAACAGCGACTATTATGCCGAGCTTAACAAAAAGCTGGGTGAGCTTACAAACCGCGTTCGCGACATAAAGAGCGTGACCATAGGCGTAAACCTTGACGCCCAGCTCCGTCCGTCAAGCGCGGGCGTGCTGTCTATAAACTCCGAGGCGTTCCGTTCGGGAGACGTTATTGAGAAAATACTCCGCCTTAACTTCAAGGACGATGAATATACTTGTATCGCAAACCTTGTTCCATTCGGCAAAAAGCAGTCCGAAAACCAAAAGACTGCCCTTGCCTATGCCTTTAATTCGGCAATAAACGACGTTTACAAGCAGTCTCTGCGCTCCTGGAAAAAGATAGTGCAGTCCTACGTGCTTGAAAACACCGACTTCCTTTTAAACCTCGTTCCCGAAATAGAATTTCTCGTTAAGGGAACTCTGCTTTTACGCTATCTCAAATCCAAGTCACTTCCCCTTTGCGTTCCCGAAATAAAGACCGATGAGACGGTATTCAGAGCATATGGTCTCTACAACCCCTGCGTTGCCGTTAAGGTTGAGGATGAGATAGTTCCCAACGACCTTGAATTTGACAGAGAAAACGCCCTTATATACGTTCTCACAGGCCCTAACCGTGGCGGTAAGTCGGTTATAACCTGCGCTATGGGACTTGCGCAGGCTATGATGCAGCTCGGTATGTTCGTGCCCGCTGAGCGCGCTACTCTGAGCGTAGCCGACGGCATATTTACCCACTTCCCCACAGGCGCTGACGATACCATCGATAAGGGTCGTCTCGGTGAGGAATGCGCCCGCTTGCGGGATATCTTCGGCGAGGTAACAGGCAAGAGCCTTGTGCTTCTTGACGAGTCGCTTTCGTCCACAGGCTCATACGAGGCTTCCTATATAGCCGCAGAGGTACTTGCGGGCTTTAGCCGCGTTGGCTGCCGCTGTCTCTTCTCGACCCACCTGCACGAGCTTGCCTCCGAGATAGATAACATCAACGCGCGCACTGCTCCCGAGGGCGGCGCGGTCATAGACACCCTTGTGGCGGGAATCGAAGAGGGCAAGCGCTCCTTTAAGATATACCGTATGAAGCCCGACGGAAAGAGCTATGCCCGCGATATTGCCGACAAGTACGGACTTTCCTACGAAAATATAGTAAAAAACATAAAGGCGTGACCCCGCTTCTAATAAGGAGAAAATTATGAACACAGAAATTTTAAAATTACTTGAAAACGACGCCCGTCTGACAGCGGAACAGCTTTCCGTAATGCTTGAATGCGATAAGGGCGATATAGAAAAAGAAATAAAGGAGCTGGAGCAAAACGGCACTATCCTCGGCTACAAGGCTATCGTGGACTGGGAAAAAACCGAGAACGAGGCTGTAACCGCCATGATAGACGTAAAGCTCACCCCTCAGCTCGACCGCGGATTTGACCGTGTTGCCGAAAAGATATACAACTACCCTGAGGTAAAATCGGTATATCTTATGTCGGGCGCTTACGACCTGTCGGTGCTTATCGAGGGAAAAACTATGAAAGAGGTAGCCTTCTTCGTCTCTCAGAAGCTCTCTACCATAGAAGCGGTAAATTCCACCGCCACCCACTTTATTCTGCACAAATACAAGGATAAGGGCGTTCTTTACAACACAAGCGAAATAGACGAGAGAGGAAATTTTAACTGATGATAGATTACAGCAAAATATTATCCCAAACGGTGGTAAACACACCTAAATCGGGAATACGCAAATTCTTTGACCTTATGAGTACTATGGACGACGTGGTTGGTCTTACGGTAGGCGAGCCCGACTTCCAGACCCCCTGGCATATCCGCGAGGCGGGAATCGAAAGCCTTGAGCGCGGCAAGACCTATTACACCGCAAACGCGGGACTTATGGAGCTTCGCTCGGAGATAAACAACTATATGACACGCCGCTTCGGCGTATCCTACGAGCCGTCATCAGAGGTCATCGTTACCGTTGGCGGAAGCGAAGCTATCGACATCGCTTTCCGTTCCATAATCGAAGCGGGTGATGAGGTCATAGTGCCCACCCCCTCTTTCGTATGCTACGCGCCCTTGGCGAGAATGGCAGGCGGCGTTCCCGTTATACTTGAGACCAAGGTTGAAAACAAATTCAAGATAGACCCCGAAGCGCTTAAGGCTGCTATTACCCCCAAGACCAAGCTTTTGGTGCTTCCCTACCCCAACAACCCCACAGGCGCAATTATGACCCGTGAAGAGCTTTCGGAGATAGCCGACATACTCAGAGGAACGAATATTGTCGTTCTCTCCGACGAGATATATGCGGAAATGACCTACACAGGCAATCACTGCTCTATCGCGTCTCTCCCCGATATGTGGGAAAGAACTATTATTGCAAGCGGATTTTCTAAGGCGTACGCCATGACAGGCTGGAGACTTGGCTACATCTGCGCTCCTAAGCCCCTTTGCGAGCAAATGCTGAAGATTCACCAGTACGGCATTATGTCCTCTCCCACCACGGCTCAGTTCGCCGCTATCGAGGCGCTGAAGAACGGCGAGGACGATATTAGAATGATGGTTGTCGAGTAAAACCGCCGCCGCCGTTATATGTACAACGGTCTTAAGAGCATAGGCATTGACTCCTTTGAGCCCGAGGGCGCATTCTACATCTTCCCGAGAATTGGAGATTTCGGTCTTTCGGGCGAGGAATTCTGCAACAAGCTTCTTTACGACTACAAGTGCGCCATCGTTCCCGGTAACGCTTTCGGAGAGAGCGGCGAGGGATTTGCACGTATCTCCTACGCATATTCTATAAAGCACATCACCCAAGCGCTTGAACGTATAGAGGCGTTTGTTAAGACGCTTTAATGGTTAGTTTGTGATGGGATTTTTTCCACTTTTCTTTTAAAAAAGAAAAGTGGAGTAAAAGAAAATTTGGCAATATAGGTTTAAGTAGCTCGACTGATGTACTGCTTAAAGCTCACACTTCTGTTTTTTGTAAAAACCTCTCGGACGGCTGCTACGCCACCGAGAGGTTTTAATTTATTTATACAATAAAAATTTTTGTAAAAGAATGGTCGAGCAAACAAAAATCCTTTTTGCAGTATTTTCTTTTTGCTACTTTCTTTTTTAAAATAAAGTAGCAAAAAAATCTCACAAACTAACCACTCAAAGAAACTTCTTTAAACTCTCCACAGTCTCTTCCATAAACTTTATGGTATCGCGGCAGATAGACATAGCCTCGGGGGATACGCCCTTATCCTCATGACTGTTAGCAAGCTTTGTGTTTTCGGTTATACCCATAGTAGCGCCCTCTATCATCATCTGGGCAATATGGCTCTGTGTGCTGTCGGTAAGGGTATTCATAGCCATACCCATCTTATTTGCCATCTTAGAAATAAAGCCATCCTCCTTAGGTGTCTCGCCTGCGTCATACAAGAGGTTTCCTATTTTCTTTGAATATTTCTCGTATGTGTCAAGCTCTCTGGCAAGCTCATCGCGAAGCTCTCCCTTTTCCACCTTGGAGCTAATATTAACGATAGAATCGGCTCCCATCTTCATATTTTTATATAGCTCGGATAAAAATTCAACCGTTGCTTTTTTGTTTTCTTCCATTTTTTTATCTCCTTAAAGATTTACTTATAATTATTTTTCCGTACAGATAGCAAATTATACTTGAAAACCGAAACAAAATGTGATAAAATAATGAAGCAAAAATAAAACAAAAGGAAATTTGATTATGATAGAAAAGGATATTGCGGAGCTGAGACGAAGATACCGCAAGGACAAAAGCAATATAAGCCGTATTTGCGGATGCTTTGTAAACGAGCAAAAGGAAGTAATTTCAAAATTTGACCAAAGCCTCGGTCTTATGCCCGAGGACGATGCGGACGGACTTTTGTCGGTACTCAAAAAGACACTTTCGGGAAATATCGGCAGAAATCTTTTAGAAATTGATTTTTCGGCAAGAGATACGGCAGAGAGCGAGGCGCATAAATTGCTTTGCGACCTGAGAAGCTGTGAGCTTCGGGATAGCGAGCTTGTGGACAGGCTTTATGAAAAAATAATATCCTCTTACGAAGCAGACGGAAATTATCTCATTCTCCTCGCCCACGACAAATATGACGTTTTCTCTTATTCCGCCGACGGTGAAAAGGGAGAATCCGCAGAGACCTTTTCCTATATCGTCTGCGCCGTATGCCCCATACATTCGGGAAGAGCCGCGCTGAGCTACTACGTGCCCGGCAACTGCTTCCGCACTGTCTGCGCCGATACTATGCTCTGCGCCCCCGAGCTTGGCTTTATGTTCCCCGCCTTTGACGACAGGGCGGCAAATATCTACGGCGCGCTGTACTATACAAAGAACCTGAAAGATAGCCACCAAGCGGTAGTCGACGCTCTCTTTTCCTCCGAGCTTCCCATGCCAGCCGCAGAGCAAAAGGAGACCTTTGAAAGCATATTGCAGAACGCTATGGACGAGGATTGCTCCATAAAGGTCGTGCGTTCGGTATACAGTCAAGTAAACCAAATGATTGCCGAGCATAAGGAGCAAAAGGTAGAAGCGCCCCTTGTTATGAGCCGAGACGATGCGGCAGATATGCTGAGATATTGCGGCGTTAACGAGGAGAGAGTTACTGCCTTTGAGCAAAAATACGCGGAGGAATTCGGAGACGGCGTTGAGATAAATCCCAAGAACGTAGCCGAAACCAGCCTTAAGGTAAAGACCCCTGACGTAACCATAAAAATAAACGCAGGTCGGAGCGACCTTATAGACACAAGGGTTATTGACGGAGTAAAATACATACTTATCCGAGCTGAGGATGAGGTTGAGGTCAACGGAGTCAACATAGTTTTTTAATCAAAAAAGCATAAAATTGAATTAACACGGCATAAATTACACACCCTATTTTTACGAAATGGGGTGTAATTTATGCCTTTTTATGAAAAATGCCCATACCTTTACCTTAAACGGATCTTAGATATATTTTTCTCGGCTGTCCTACTTGTACTGCTTTTTATCCCAATGCTCATTTTGGGAGTAGCGGTGGCGGCTACCTCAAAGGGCGGCGCAATATTTAAGCAACCGCGGATAGGACTAAACGGAGAGATATTTATCTGCTATAAATTCAGAACTATGTATACAAGCGCGCCCAAAAACCGACCTACAGCCGAGTTTGACGATGCCGAAAAATATATAACCCCCATAGGGCGCTTTTTGCGCAAAAGCAGTCTTGACGAGCTCCCCCAGCTTATAAACGTGCTAAAGGGAGATATGAGCCTTGTAGGTCCGCGCCCACTTATCCAAGAGGAAGCCGAGCTTCATTATCTGCGAAAGAGATGCGGTGTGTACAATCTGCGCCCGGGTATTACGGGACTTGCCCAAATAAACGGCAGAGATATGCTTTCAAGCACCGAAAAAGCACGGCTTGACGCAAGATATTCAAGACACCCAAGCCTTCCTGCCGACACAAGGATAATATTAAAGACGGTAGGCGGTACTGTTTTAGGTAGGGGTATCACAAGATAGGTAATTATTATTAAAAAAGCTTCATAGAATATACACCGAGGTGATATTTATGAAGCTTTTTTCCTTTATTCTATCGGTCCTTTTATGTCTGTCCTTAGTGTCCTGCTCCGCCGCAAAAAAAGATAGCGGAGAAATACTCGGAGCGCTTATGGAGCATTGCGGAACACTCCCCCGCGGGGTAATATACGAAAAGAGCGCCCCCGAGGGTGAGGGGGGATATATGTCCCCCACCCTTGCCGAAGCGCTCTACGGCGAACGCGCCGCCCAATATTTCTCCCTGCTTGAGGAATATTCTATCTATCTTTCGTCCTTTGCAAGCCCTTATGAAATAGCGGTTTTCAAGTGCTATTCAAGTACCGATGCGAGGAAAATAGAAAGAATGTGCCGCGAGAGAGCCGATATTGTCAGCGTAGCTCTTCGCCGTACCGAATTTTACGAGCTTTGCGGTAACATAAGAATTGTAAGAGAGGGAGACAGGGTGGTATTTCTTATGACAGACACCCCCGACAAAACGGCAAGGCTTGCCAAAAGACTTATTTGACAAATACGGTAACCAACCAATACAAAACGCCGTATATAGCCCCCGCCAACGTTCCGTAAAGCAAAACGGGACCCGCAACGGTAAATATTTTTGCGCCCACGCCTAAAACCAAGCCCTCTGCGTGGCTGTCTATGGCTGGAGATGCTACCGAATTGGCGAATCCCGTTATAGGCACAAGAGTACCCGCGCCCGCTACCTTTGCTACGTTATCGAAAATTCCCAATGCTGTCATAGCCACGGCTATAAATATCAGAGTTATGGAAGTAAGAGTGGCGGCATCGGTTTTCACAAATCCCAGATACTTGCTATATACGTAGGAAAGAAGCTGACCTATAACGCATATTCCGCCGCCGATAAAAAAGGCGCAAGTACAGTTTTTCAGAATAGGCGACTTGGGCGCGTGGGCGGCTGCGTATTTTTTATACTGTTCTTTATCGATATTCATTAATTTCTCCTAAAGGCTTGAATTACGTTACAATTATTTTTCCTCATATTTCTTTTTGTATTCGTATTTACTTTTGGACTTTTTTGGTGTATAATAGATACATAGGAAAAATTTGATATAAGGCTAAAAGGAGAATACGATGGCAAATTGGGAACTTTTAAAGCTTTCGGCAAAGCGCGCGGCAAACAAGGCTATAAAGGAAACGGGCGAGGCTGCCGACATCGCGGCTCTGCATATTAAGCTAAAGACACTTGAGGCTAAAAGAAACAGCGAATACGAAATGCTTGGCAGACTTACCTACCGTCAGCTGAAAACAGGAGTGTCTCAGGCAGAGAGGATTGCGCCTGTAATCGAAAATCTTGACAAGATAAGAGGAAAGATAAAAAAGATTACAAACGAAATTGATGACGCAAAGCTTGCTCGCGAGGAAAGACGGGCAAGAGACAGAGCCATAGATATGGAGCTTGAGGAAATAGCCTACGAGGCAAATGAGGATGCCCTTGAGGGCGATGACGAGGACGAGGAATAATAAAAATCGGTAAGCCAAAATAAAGGCTTACCGATTTTTCAGTATTACAGTATATCCTCAAAGAAACCGTCAATTTCTTTCATATACCCCTCGGGGTCGTTATGGTATGCCACGCCGTGGGCTGCGCCCTTGACCGTTACAAGCTTTTTCTTTTCGGCGGCGCAGGCTTCAAAATTTCTGACACTCATATCATAGGGTACAAAGCTATCGGTATCCCCGTGTATAAACATTACGGGAACTCGGCATTTTTTCATAGCATCTATGGGAGAGTTCCCATCAATATCAAATCTGGCGAACAGCATTCCCCCAAGTCTTACAAATGGATAAAATAGATTTGACGGAAGCTTCATATCCCTCATTGTTTTCTTTATTATCTCCCGAGGCGAGGTATATCCGCAATCGGCAATTACCCCCACCACGTTTTCGGGAAGCTCCTCTCTCCCCGCAGCCATCATAACGGTAGCCGCTCCCATCGACACGCCTGTTAGAATAATTTTAGCTTCGGGGTCGATATTTTTTATAACGTGATCTATCCAGCTAAGGCAATCTCTGCTTTCGTTTATACCAAAGGTAACAACCTGTCCCTCGCTTCTGCCACAGGCTCTGTGGTCTACTATCAAGGCGCTTCTCCCCTGTCTATGGGCGCGAATTACCCAACCGCTAAGGTCTCTATCGGCGTTTCCCCGATATCCGTGGTGCATTATCTCCACAGGCGCGCCCGCCTTGTATTCAAAGAATTTTCCTCTGAGACGCAGACCGTCAAAGGATATGACCTCGGCATCGGTAAAGCTCTTCTCTGCCACCTGTCTGAACCATCCACCCATCATCTCCCGAAAGGGCGCAAAGCCCTCTATAACGGGGGCGGATATTTTGCTGTTCTCATTTGACCTGCTTTTTTCAGATGCGTAAAAGGTCATATAAAAGGCTACGTAGGACGTAATAAGTACAGAGATCGCGATGACCGCCAAAACAGCCAACACCCAAATAAGCTCGGGCATAATAAAACGTCACAAATATTTTTTGCGGTACACAAGCACCGCATAATATTATTATACCACAAGAGAACAGGTTTGTAAAGAAAAATATAGTTATTATCGCCAATTTCTACGTATTATACAAAAAATTATTGTATATTTCTTACACTTTGTCTATTGCAAAAGCCTTGACATTGTGTTATAATATAGGTGAAGAAAGGAAGGTACAGTCCGATGAGAAAATAAGCGATACTCAAAATAATTCAGATGAGTAAAAAGGAGAGTACGAGCCGATGAAAAAGTGAGTACCGACTTTATAAAGGCTAAGGTATGAAAAGTGAGAATAAAAAGGTCTGAACGTGTGTGAGAAAAAAACAGGAGAGTGAACACGGCGGTGATACGCATTATATAGATATTCGGGAGTAAGGTTCAGACAAAGCGAGTGTGTGAAAAAGCCTTTGTGAAAAGTCAGAAAATTCGTCTTTTGCGGAGAATAAGCAAACAAAAAACAATGGGTATTCTCATTAGAGAAAAAGTGAATTTGAGTGTTTTAGAGTTGTGAACGGTGAAGCAAAAGGCAGACCGATGAAAGAGAGGATATACAAATGATGTTAGATATCAAGAGTGAACAGAAATGACCCTTGATTGTGGTGTTACAGACTACGGTCAAGGGTCATTTCTCTTTTCTCTTGTAAAACAGGGCTGTTGCATTTGAATGTGGCAGCCCTTTTCTGTCGAGTTTTAGCCATTTATATTGACTTTTTGAGAATTTGGTGCTATAATATTTATAATTGACTACTTAAATTCATATTAATAACCGAGTAAGCTTTTATTATTTGATCTTTCGGAAAGGATGTGTTTTTATGAGCAAATACATAGCGCTTGTTCCAGCTTACGAGCCCGAGGACCTTATGATAGGTCTGCTTCGCGAGCTTTCGGAAAAAAATTTTGAAACGGTCGTCATTGACGACGGAAGCGGAGAAAATTTTGCCCATCTGTTTGAAGAAGCAAAAAACTACGCCACGGTGCTTACCCACGAGCAGAATATGGGAAAGGGTCAGGGCATACGCACAGGACTTACCTATATCAAAGAAACCTTTGGCGAGGACTGTATTGTAGTTACCGTTGACGCCGACGGTCAGCACAAGGTGGTAGATGCGATCAAGCTGTGCCGGCTGGTTGAGGGCGCGCCCGACACTCTGTGGCTCGGAAGCAGAAAGCTGACAGGCAAGGTGCCTTTCCGCAGTCGCTTCGGCAACGGAATGACAAGGCTAGTATACAGGCTTTCCACAGGGCTTAAGGTTCACGATACTCAAACGGGTCTACGCGCCTTCAGCGGAGCTCTTATTCCCCGAATGCTGGAAACCGGCGGCAACAGATACGAGTATGAAATGAATATACTTTTGGAATTTGCCAGGGAGAAACGCCCCATTGACGAAATGGAGATAGAGACCATATATCTGAATAACAACGAAGCGTCTCACTTCAACACCGTCAAGGACTCTTTTAGAATATATAAAGAAATTCTTAAATTTTCCGCGTCCTCACTTATAGGCTTCGTGGTAGACTATATACTGTTTTCAATACTTTCCTTTACTCCCCTCGGAACTACCCTTGCCAATATAATCGCAAGAGTGGTAAGCTCTGTGGTAAACTTTACCATAAACCGAAAGTTTGTCTTTAAGAGCAAGACAAATCTGGTTAAATCCGCTCTGAGCTACTTCCTTTTGGCGGCGGCGATCCTTGCGGGCAACACCGCGGTCATGTACCTCTTTACCGAGGTATGGAGCATATACCCCATGGTAGCTAAGGTCATAACCGAGATAGTATTTTTCACCATCAGCTGGTCAGTACAGAAATTTATAATATTTAAAAAAAGGACATATCAAAAAAAATGAAAAGGATCTTATCTGCAACTTTAGTAATTTTTTTTATTTTCCTGTGCTCTTGCGCAATTAAAACACCTGAATCTACAAGCGACAATTCTGAAAAAACAATTGCACAGGTTCAAGACACTGTTTATACTCTTGTATTTCATACAGGAACAGATGAGTTTTTTAACTCGATAGAATCTACCAAGCAGGGCTTTGCGACTATTACGCTTCCTACCCCTGTAAAAGCGGGATATACCTTTGACGGATGGTATACGGATACGGCGCTAACAAATAAATTTGACTCAAGCGCAGCTCCCACAGCTACCGTTATAGAGCTTTACGCAAGGTTTACAGAGGTGCTTTACGGCTACACGGTAACAGTAAAGCCAAACACACAAAATTCAATTATCCTTTCGGGGGGCGGCGCCACTCAGGTGATCAACAATGAAAATCCCGAATACGAAAAGGTAGATATAGAAGCGGCAATAGACTACACCTACCTTTATTACGAAATAAAGGGGGAAAAGTACACCTCTTCCTCTATCGTCCTTGACGGAGTAACGGAAAACGTAGAAATAACGGTATATACCGAATACGCAACCGATGAGCTTCCCATAATAAACATAAACACAGAGGGTGCGGCTATAACGTCTAAGGAAGACTACGTAAATATGACCTTTAGCATCGAAAATTGCGAAGAGGACGAATATAATTACAGCGAAAAGACAGGCGGTATACGTCTCAGAGGAAACTCCACTATGGGTTATCCCAAAAAGCCCTACCGCTTGAAATTCGACAAGAAGCTTTCCCTGTTTGGACTTGACGCGTCCAAGAGCTGGGTGTTGCTTGCCGATTACAGAGACGCGTCGGGGCTTAACAACTACACCGCCTTTTCCCTTGCTCATTTGGCAAAGTCCAACGGAGCGGATGACGGACTTCAGTTCACCCCCTCACCCTATAAGGTAAACGTATACCTCAACGGTGAATTTGTGGGGCTTTACACTCTCTGCGAGCAGGTACAGGAAAACTCGGGAAGAATAAATATTGAGCTTGACGAAATAACCGAGGATATGACTGCCGCATATGACCCCGAAACAGGCACTTTTACCTGCGATTTCAATTTCTTTGTTTGTCTCGATTATAGCTGCGCATCCGACGTAGGCGCAGCTGAGGATGAGACCTACATAAAGATCGCTAAAGTTGCCGAGCCCCAAAACCCTCAGGATTACCATTATTTCGAGATGAAATATCCCGAAAAAGGCGGCTTCGCAAACGAAGCTCAATTCGTAAGCTATCGCGAAGCTTTAAGGGCATATCTTACAGATATGATAGGCAGATTTACCGCCACTGATATAGACGTAACGGCGCTTTCGGACAAGGTGAATATGAATTCTCTTTACGACTATATGGCTATTGACCAGATAATGGGCGAGAGAGACCACGTATGGAAATCCTTTAATATGTATTACGTTTCAACAAGCTCACCTGAGGGAATCGGAAACGAATACGAGCGCGGTAAGCTAAGCTTCGGTCCTATATGGGACTACGACTGGTCTCTGTATACCGAATGGGCGGGAGATTTCAACGAGGACTACAATTTAGATAACGCTTTGATTGAGGAATATTCCAATATATTCTTTAACGGCGTAAAGAACGATCCCGAGCTTTTCAACAGCTTCAAGATAAGATTTAACGAAAGGTTCGTTCCCGCTCTCGATACTTACATTGACAGCCTTGCCGACGTTGAATACGGTATTTCCGAATCCTTAAGACTTAACAGCCAAAAATGGTATGCGGACAAGCCCGACTTGACCGAAAATAATATTGCCTACCTTAACGGTTATCTCATAGCAAGAAGAGATTGCCTCAAGGAAAGATTTTACATAGCGTAACTAATATTTATAAAGGAGATGACCTTACGAAAGTAGGACGTCTCCTTTATTTTTGATTTTGTATTGAAAAAAAGCAAACAATATGTTATAATGATTTGAAGATATTTATAAAAAGGAGAATCATAATGAAAATAACAAAGGATATAAAATACATTGGCGTAAACGACCACAGCATCGACCTGTTTGAGGGGCAGTATGATGTTCCCAACGGAATGGCTTACAATTCCTATGTGATCACCGACAAAAAAATTGCGGTTATGGATACCGTAGATGCCCGTTTCGGAAACGAATGGCTCGAAAATCTTGCATCGGTGATCGGTAACGCAGAGCCCGATTATCTTATAGTTCAGCATATGGAGCCCGACCATTCTGCTAATATAAACGTGTTTATGGAAAAATACAAAAACGCTACGGTGGTTTCCTCTGACAAGGCTTTTGTTATGATGAAGCAGTTTTTTGGAGACGACTACGCCAACCGCAGAATCGTTGTTAAGGAAAACGACACCCTCTGTCTCGGAGAGCATACGCTGACCTTTGTGACAGCGCCTATGGTACACTGGCCTGAGGTCATTGTGACCTATGACGCATACGACAAGGTTCTTTTCTCTGCCGACGCATTCGGTAAATTCGGCGCTCTGGACGCTAATGAGGATTGGGCGTGTGAGGCTCGTAGATATTATTTCGGTATCGTTGGAAAATACGGCGCGCAGGCGCAGAGACTTCTCGCCAAGGCGGCAGGTCTTGATATTGCCGTCATCTGCCCTCTCCACGGCCCTGTTCTTTCCGAGGATCTCGGATATTATCTCGGTCTTTATAACACCTGGACAAGCTACGGAGTTGAGAGTGAGGGAATCGTTATAGCCTACACCTCGGTATACGGAAATACCCGCAAGGCAGTAGAGCTTCTTGCAAAAGAACTTAAGGAATGCGGCTGTCCTAAGGTAACGGTCAACGACCTTGCCAGATGCGATATGGCAGAGGCTGTTGAAGACGCATTCAGATACGGAAAGATAGTATTGGCTACCACCACCTACAATGCGGATATCTTCCCCTTTATGCGGGAATTTATACACGAGCTTAATGAAAGAGGATATCAGAACCGCACGGTAGCTCTCATAGAAAACGGAAGCTGGGCGCCCACCGCCGCAAAGAAGATGCGCGCTATGCTTGAGGGCGGTAAAAATATCACCTTTACCGACACTACCGTAACCATTCGCTCGGCTATGACCGAGGAAAACAAAAAAGAGCTTCGCGCTATGGCAGAGGAGCTTTGCAAATAAAACGGGGGTCATAGAATGTTTCATATTCTGGTAGTCGATGATGACAAAAACACGAGAATGTTTCTGTCGGCAGTACTGAAAAAAAATAATTACACGGTTTCTGTCGCCTGTGACGGAGAGGAAGCTCTCGCCCTTATGGACAGAGAGCATATCGACCTCGTTGTCCTTGACATTATGATGCCGAAAATGGACGGCTATGAGTTTACGAAAATTCTCCGTGAGGCTCAGAACAATCTGCCTATACTTATGGTATCGGCAAAGCAGCTCCCCGCCGATAAGCACAAGGGATTTCTTGTTGGAACGGACGACTATATCACAAAGCCTATTGATGACGAGGAAATGCTATACCGCATAAAGGCTCTGCTCCGTCGGGCTAAAATAGCAAGCGAGCGCAAAATAGTGATAGGTGACGTAGTTGTGGATTACGACTCCCTCACCGTAACTCGCGGAGACGAGGTGCAGGAGCTTCCCCAAAAGGAGTTTTTGCTTCTCTATAAGCTCCTTTCCTACCCCGGCAAGATATTTACCCGCATACAGCTTATGGACGAGATATGGGGCGCTGACAGCGAAACAGGCTGGGAGACGGTTACGGTGCATATAGGACGGCTTCGCCGCCGTTTTGACGGCTGGCAGGAATTTTCCATAGAATCGGTACGCGGTCTTGGCTATAAGGCGGTAAAGAAGCTATGAGAAAGCATAAAACCGAAAAGAAAAAGCTGAGAGACACAATAAACTCTCAGAGCCTGAAAAAGATTGGCAGCTTTATCCGAAAGGAACGAGACAGCAGATTTTCCCTGTCTATTCTCTTTTCGTCCTTTGTCATAAGCGTGCTGTTTATTTCGGCAGTGCTTATTGTTTTAGCCATATGGCTTTTGAGCTATTTCGGCGTTATAGAAAGCATCGGCACAAACACCTCCGCAATACTTACCCTTATAATCGTAGGGCAATCAAGTATACTTATCAGCTTCGGCATCAGCTTTTTGCTTGTGAAGATCCCCCTGAAGCCTATTAACGTTCTTATAAACTATATGAACAGATTAGCGGCGGGAGATTTTAAAACAAGGCTAAGCTTCGGAAAGCGGCTAGACAAAAATCCTACCTTTAAGGAAATTTCCGAAAGCTTTAACCGCTTGGCAGAGGAGCTGGAAAACACCGAAATGCTTCGTGGGGATTTTATCAACAACTTTTCCCACGAATTTAAGACCCCTATTGTTTCTATCGCGGGGCTTGCCAAGCTTGTAAACAAGGGGGATATTGATGAGGAGCAGCGCGCGCAGTATCTTGGGGCGATCGAAGCCGAATCCTTACGGCTTGCCGATATGGCGACTAACGTGCTCAATCTGACAAAGGTTGAAAACCAGACTATTCTTTCGGATATTACCAAATTTAATCTGTCCGAGCAGATACGTTCTTCCGTTTTGCTTCTTGAAAACAAGTGGACGGCAAAGGATATCGACCTATCTCTTGAATTTGACGAGTATGAAATAGAGGGCAACGAGGAGCTTCTGAAACAGATATGGATAAACCTTTTGGACAACGCCATTAAGTTTTCTCCAATGGGTGGGGCTGTATCGGTGGAACTTGAAAGTGATGACGAGAGCATAAAGGCTTCGGTTAAGAATACAGGAAGTGAAATATCCGAGGATGACCAACGGAAAATATGGAATAAATTTTATCAGGCTGACCGTTCTCACACAACCGAGGGCAACGGCATAGGCCTTGCTATCGTTAAAAGGATAGTAGACTTACACGGCGGCGAGGTCGATGTGGAAAGCACTGACGGAACGGTATGCTTTTACGTGCTTCTGCCACTGAAACAAATGTAAAAACACTTTTGTTGAATTTTATTTTATCGGTGGGTAATAAATAATAAAAAGGAGATTTTTATTATGAAATATGTTTGCGACGTATGCGGATACGTTTACGATGAAAGCGTAGGTGACCCCGACAACGGAATTGCCGCCGGCACAAAATGGGACGACCTGCCTGAGGATTGGGTGTGCCCTCTCTGCGGAGTTGGCAAGGAGCAGTTCTCTAAGGAATAATAAAAAGCTGAGTTATTGGTGCGACGTTACGCATCTTAATAACTCAGCTTTTTTACTGTAAACGAAATCCTTCAGGATAATTAAAATATGAAGCTGTTACATTCTTCACAAAAAGCCTCCCCCTGTGTAAGGGGAGGTGGCTCGCGAAGCGAGACGGAGGGGTTGTAAAATATAAAAATATGTCAAAAACAATCCCTCACCGCCTTCGGCGGAGCTCCCTTTACACAAGGGAGCCTTTCTCATTTCCGAGATTTGTGCAATATTTCCTTAGCGCAACAGCCCCA
>JAZOMG010000046.1:0-18196 GCA_045653705.1 Eubacteriales bacterium
TTGTAACGGGTATATTAAGATGTGTAGCGAGTATATTCTACCATATTATCAGTATTTTGTCAACAGATTGCTATGAATTTCCATAACGGATGCTACGCATCCTACACCTCATCAGTCGCCATACGGCGACAGCTTCCCCTCAAGGGGAAGCCTATAAACGAAGCGAAACTAATAAAAAGGCTTCCCCTGGAGGGGAAGCTGTCGAGCGGACGCGGGACTGATGAGGTGGCAAGTGACAAATGTAAGCTTTTAGATGAAACAAGGCGCTACGAGGTTTAATAAAATTCCAGGCAAAGCAAGCAGGACACCTGTTCCCATAAGGTATGATAATTAACCCCTATCTCCGAACTCCAAGAGCTCGCCTGTGGTGGGGTGCTTGAATGACAAATAACAGGAGCGCAGAGAAAAATCTCCGCTGTCCTTTGGCGCGCCGTAGCGCCTGTCACCTCTCAGGGGAAGTCCTCTTGAGGCAAACTGCACTCTTATCTGGTGTGTTCTGCCTGTGTAGAGCTTCACTCTCACTCTCGAATACCCGTTCTCGGTTTCTGTAACTCGGTAGAAAAGGCGGGCTTCCTTTACGCCGTTTCGCTTTCTGTCAACCAAAAAGCTTTTACCGAGTCGGCGGTCGTAGAAAAGCAGGTCGCAAAGCTCGGCTTCCGTCTCTTTCGGTATGCCGCAAAGCTCGGCTATGTATTCCTTTTTTAGCTCTCCGTCTCTCAACTGTCTCGAAAGCTCTGCCGCCGCGGCGCTGTTTAGGGCGTAGACCATTAGCCCCTCTGTTTCTCTGTCCAGCCTGTGAACGGTGAAAACAGGAGTGGAAAGCCCCTTTTTTTCAAGCTCTGCGGCGAGAGACAGGGGCATATCCCTTTGCCCTTGTCCCTCGGAGAGAATACCGCGGGGCTTATGGCACACGCAGATGTCCTTATCAAAATAAATAACGTCGATCATATAAAACCTCGCGGTATAAAAATTGCCTAGTGTTATCTTACTCTGCAAACCCAACTGCAAAACAGGTGAGTAATGCAGATAAGCGCCGCTACCGATGCGACGATCAATCCGCCCACGGTGAGAATCTTGCAAAGGCTGTGCTTTCCGCTTCCTCTCATATGGTGGGAGCATTCGGGTGTTTCTGAGTATTTGTCCGAAAAAAACTTCAGCGTCATATCATAGTCAGCGCCCACGTAACAGTTGCTAAGACAGAATTTTTCCTTACGTGACAAAGTCTCGTCCTTGATTATCATATCGTTTGTCTCGTTCATTTTTCTTCCTCGATACTAAATTTGCTAAGGATAAAATCCCGAGCATATATTTAGTTTTTGAGGATTTTTCTATTTTATGTCCGTTCTTTTCGTTTTTGAAAATTTGTGTGTATATTTTTATAATGGGATATGGGATATACGGACGTTGGTGGCTTTTGCGTAGCAAAAAGCACTCTAAATTTTAAGTTTCATTTTTGGGGAAATCCTCGGCGGTAATATTTATCTGTCCTTTTTCGGGTTTTCCGTCAACGTCACGCTGACATTTATACAGGGTCTTAGCCCGAATATCGCCTTTTCCCCCTGTTACGCTTATTTGTCTCCCCGCAAAAATGGCGGTATCCTCGCACAGGGCAACAAAGGAGCCGCCCGTTATCTCTACAAGCCCCAAAGAATATTCGCCGCCATAGGCATAAAGCCCTGTTTTAGCGTAGGTCAAGGTTAAAATACCGCCTGAGAGCTTTATTTTATCCCTTGCCCAAAGACCGTATTCTTCCGAGCTGAGGGTCAGCGCGCCGCCGTCTATATAAAGGCTTCCGCTTGACGATACGCCGTTACCCTTGGCGTTGATGACCAAGCTGCCCTCGCCTGTAAAGCGCAGGTCACCCGAGGCGTAAACAGTGCCCGACGGTAAAACTCCGTTACTCTCATAGGCGGGAGAGGTCAGGTAGTTTATGCTGTCCGCAAGGGTCTCCACCGTAAGCTCACCGCCGCCTTTTTGCTCAATGACCGCCCCAAAGGTAGAGCTTAGTGACACTCCGCCAAGGCAAAGCCTTACAGTCCCCCCGCAGTCAACGGTAATTCTCCCCTCGCTAAGCTCGCCTACAAGCAGGTAGCTTCCGCTTTTCTTGATAATGAGCCTGTCTCCCTCGGCAGAAATATCCTCAGCGTTTCCTCGGTAGGAATATCTTCGACCCTCAAATATTATCTCGCCGTCATAGGGCGACAGGGGCAGGGAATCCGAAGCAGAGCTGTCCGAGAATGGGGGAAGCTCCGCCGAGCAGGAGCTAAGACACAGGGCAAGAACGACCCACAGCAAAATTAATAAAGGACGGTGCTTTTTCATGATCTACCTCTCAAAATCGGGTTGATAAATTCATCGTCCTTTATTTTTTTATTCCTCTGTTTTTTCCTGCGCCGAGTCTTTATCGGCTTTTTTGGATTTTTTAGTCTTTTTATCTTTTTTATCCTTTTTGGCGCGTCTTGCGGGCTCTTCTGCGGGAAATTCTTCCTCTAAGCCCTTTTCCCTAATGCGGGCGTTTACTATCTGCCGTGTAACGGAATACAAAAGGGAAGCGATGGGTACGCTGATCAGCATACCGAACACCCCAAACTCCGAGCCGACGGTAACGGCAATAAGCACCCAAAGACCTGGCAGACCCACCTGAGAGCCAACCACGCGGGGGTATATAATATTTCCCTCAAGCTGTTGAAGCACAATAATGAACACAACGAACATAAGCGCCTTGAAGGGGGATTCAAACAGTATCAGAAACGCGCCTATTCCCGTGCCTATGAACGCGCCGAAAATAGGTATAAGGGCGGTAACACCCACCATTACCGAAATAAGGGGGGCATAGGGCATTTTGAATATAAGCATTCCCACAAAGCAGAGAATACCTATAATGAACGCCTCGGTAAGCTGACCTGTAACAAAGCCCGAAAAGGTTTTCTCGGAAAGTCTTGCGAAAGCCAGCGCCCGCTCGGTGTTTTTCTCGGAAAGTATGCTGTAAAGGAGCTTTTTGGCTTGTACCGAAAGCTTTTCCTTTTGCAGAAGTATATAAATGGCGATAACGAATGAAACTACCGTATCGAAAACGGCTGAAAAGGCGGTGGTGGCGATATTTACAGACGTATCAATGATGTGGTGGCTGTTATCGGCAACAAACGCTCCTACTTTCGCCATAATATCCTCGGTGTTGATGTTAAGAGGGGGAAGCGTTACCGAAAATCTTGTCAAAAATCCCGCAAGAGAAGCATACCAACCTCTTGCCTTGGTTATATAGTTGGGAATATGGTCGGCTATATTTTCTACGGTCTTCCACATCTGGGGAAGAATGAGACCGAGAAGCAGGGCAATAATAGCCGCGAAAAAGAGCAGAGTAATTATAAGGCAGACCGCGCGGCGGAGCTTTTTAGCCCTCGTACCGAACCATTTTATCCATACCCTTTCGAACAGTCTCAGGGGGATATTGAGAATAAACGCGATACAGCCCCCCGCAATAATGGGAACAATAAGCGACAAAAGAGCGCCAAATACCGCAATAAGCGATGAAAGGTGACACACGCCCCAAATGGCGACAAAGATAGCAAACAGTGTCACAAAGGTCAAGATATGTTTTTTTCTGTTCATACCGCCAAAGCCCGAGGGCGTTTTTCCTTTCCCAAGATATATATTAAAATTATATCACGAATACCACCTCTAAATCGTTAAATATTTGTAAATTAATTGGATTTTATAAATTTTAACGCCGCGATAGGCGAAAAAATTTGTTTCTATGGGCAATACTTATAAGAAAAGGGGGCGGACTATGAAAAAATATTTTTTTGATATATTGCTTATTGCTTTAACCTCTGTATTGCTTTTTTCCTTTGGCGTGGGCGTATTTATTCCCCGAGAGAGTAGCTTTTCCGAGGATGAAAACCGAATGCTTGCTACTCTGAAGCTGCCTACTCTTAAGGATATAACCGATGGAAGCTTTTCGGATAATCTTAGTGAGGTCTTTCGTGACAGGCTGCCCTTTCGCCGCGTTTTTCTGCGGGCAAAGACCTATTCGGAGCTGCTTTCGGGCAAGGGTGAGAGCAACGGCGTAATATTTGCCGAGGACGGCTATCTTTTACAAAAAGGAGAGTACGAGGACTACCGCATAGCAGAGAAAAATCTTGAATATTTTTCGGAGCTTGAAAATATATGCAAGGAAAGGGGCAAGCCCTTTATCTGCGCCCTTGCGCCGAGAGGAATAGACGTAATGGCCGGCAAGCTGCCGAAAAATTACGACGGATACAGCGGTGAGATATGGGAGATAGCCAGGGGCTCGTCCGCAGAATATTTTGACCTTACTCCCGCTCTCCGTCAAGCCGCGGAAAGCGGGGAGCAGGTGTGGTACAGAACCGACCACCACTGGACGTCTCTGGGCGCGTACACAGCCTATACCGCTTTGTCCCGGCAGTTAGGATATACCCCCTATTCAGAGGCGCACTTTGTTCGGGAGACTGTCAGCGAGGATTTTTTGGGAAGCGTATATTCCTCGGGGGGCTGTGTGGCTTTTTTTTCTGACAGCATTGAGCTTTACAGATATGAGGGGGATGAAGCTTATACAGTGGAGATTGCCGAGAACAGCGTGACGCGCAAGGGCTTTTATTTTTACGACAGGCTTTCGGCAAAGGATAAATATTTGATTTTTTTAGGGGGAAATTATGCCGAGCTCACCGTAAAGAGAACGGGTGGCGAAAAAAGGGAAAAGCTGTTGCTTGTCAAGGACAGCTACGCTAATTCCTTAGTTCCTTTTCTTTCGTTGCACTACGACGTAGAGCTTATCGACCTGCGGTATTATCAAGGGGGGAGAGAGGGGCTTGCCGAAAAAATATCGACGGCGGATAAAATTCTGCTTCTTCACGGAATAGACACGATGGCAACAACGGCGCTTTATTAGCATATTGCTTCATATTCCCCGAAAATTTTTGCCCTCTTATATCTGTAACGGCTCTGATACTGCGGATTTTCAGGTTAAGGAGAGATATGTTGCGGCTATCTACACAGCGGCGGGCACCACGGATATAGACGCCTAGGGCTTCGCCGTTACCTCAGAGGAGAATTAATTTAAAAAATCAAGATGCAGGCTCTTTTTTGAGCCTGCATCTTGATTTTTTGCGAAAGGTAATGTATAATATAAAAAACGTCAAAAGGAGATGCTTATGAAATTACTTATCGTCCGCCACGGAGATCCCGATTATAAAAACGATACGCTCACCGAAAGAGGAAAGGTTGAGGCGGAGCTATTGTCGGAACAGCTCTGCTTGGAAAACATAAAAGCGGCTTACGTTTCAACTATGGGAAGAGCGGCTCTTACCGCTGAATATACTCTTAAAAAAATAGGGCTTGAGCCTACCTCTTGCTCTTGGCTTCAGGAGTTTCCCGTACGCATCGACCGCCCCGACAGGACGGACAGGAAAAGCATCTCTTGGGATTGGCTTCCTGCCGACTGGACGGGAGTGGATGATTTTTACGACAAAGACAAATGGTTTACGCATCCAATTATGACAGATGGCGGCGTAAAGGAAGAATACGAATGGGTAATCGAAAACCTGGACAGAGTTCTTGCCGACCACGGATATATCCGTGAAAATAATATGTACAGAGCGGCAGAGGCAAATGAGGATACTATCGCGTTTTTCTGCCATTTCGGCACGGAGTGCGTTTTGCTGTCTCATTTGCTGGGAATTTCGCCCATGCTTCTCTGGCACGGCTTCTGCGCCGCCCCCTCATCGGTGACAACCGTAATTACTGAGGAGCGCAGAGAGGGCGAGGCATATTTCAGAGTATGCGGCTTTGGCGACACCTCTCACCTTTTGAGGGGTGGAATGTCTCCGTCCTTTGCGGGTAGATTTTGTGAGACGTATGCCAATACCGAACAACGCCACGATTGACGGATGAGACGGGATAGTAGGAGAAAATAAAATCCCCCATTGGTGTATCTGCTTTATCGCATGTACGCCAACGGGGGATGTTTTTTATTCCTCAGTCTTTTCGGCTTCTGCCGTCTCGTCCGCCGCTTCCGCCGTTTCGCCGCTTACTGCCGCCTTTTTCTTTTTTGCTCTGATAACAAAATAAACGATTATCAAAGCGATAAGGATAGGCGAAAGCGCTATGGCGAGAACCAACGCTATTGCCACAATAGCAATTACCAATCCAAGCGCGAGAATTACAAGCGCCACGGGGATCAACACCACCGCCGCAATTATCAATATCAGAATTCCCAAAATGCTCATTCCTGCTCCCATATTACTGTAAACCTCTTTTCTGTTAAAAATTTATTACCCATTAATTATACACCAAGACAAATTTTTTGTCAATATCCATTTCCTTTTTAAAATAAAACTTGCGAAAACGGGGATTTTGTGGTATAATGTAATTTGGAAGTAAATATTTTCATTTTTGAAACTACACTCTTAAGGGGGTTAAAATAGGTGGCTAAAAAATCTTTTACCAACGAGCTGAAAAAAGAGGGAAAGTCCTTTGCCAAAAGGTCGGTAAAAAAGGGCGCGAAGAAGATGATACGCGAAGCGTCCGAGGGACTTGAGGGGAGCGGAAAGAAAAAGCGGGGCGCGCCCGAGAGAAATCTTGCTCTGAAAATAATACCTTACTGTCTTGCTGTGCTTGCCGTTATTCTCGCCGTCTTTTTCATAACCGTACATATTGCGGGCGGTGACGCGGGGGTTATCGGAAACGCGGTTCAGTACGCCCTTGGCGGTCTTTTCGGCGGTGCGGCGGTACTTGTTCCCGTAGCTCTCGGATTTTTCGGCGTGAGATGGTGCATATACAATATTAAGTGGCGCGAGAGCTTTATGGACCCCGACGCAGAGGAATATCCCGATTACAAGCGCGCAAAGGGCAGAATTATTTTACAGGGAATTATGATAGCCCTTGTTATTTTCGTTGCTTCCGGTCTTTTCGGAGTTTTTGCGGGTGTTGATGCCTCTTACGGGCTTGACTTTGCCGATATGTGGACAAGCGGCGGCGAGGAGCTGTTTTTGGGTGGCGGCGGTATTGTGGGCGGTACTCTCGGCGGTCTGCTCGTCGGCGGAGTTAAAGAGGTCTCCTCTGTTATAATCCTTATCGCTCTGCTCATAGTTTTCTCCCTGCTTATGGTGGGACTTACTCCCGACTACGTTATAGAAAAGATACAGGCGGCAGTAAAGCGCCGCCGCGAACAAAAGGCTATTCGCGAGGAAGAAGAACGCATAGAAGCCGAAAAGGCGCAGAAGGCTCAGCCTACCCCCGCTAAGGCGGCAAAAGCGGCAGAGCCTACTATAACCGAAACCTACAAAAACGAACGCCCCGAGCCTGAGCTGAAGCCCCTGACCGAGCTTGAAATACTTGACTCTGCGGGCGAAGCGGCGGCTAAGGATAACGAGGATATTGTCAGCAAGATGTTTGACGAGCCCGACAACGAGCCCGAAAAAGCTCCCATGTCCCGTGAGACGGGCGGAGATTTCGGTGGAGAGCCCGGCTTTGACGCTGACGGAGAATACGACCCTATTGAGGATATTATCAAGGGGCTTGATACTGCCACGGGAGAGGTTATTGATATTGATGACGCTATTTCCGAGATAATTGACGAAAAGCCCGAGGACGAGCTGAAGCCCATAAGCCTGTCGGAGATTGCCGAGGAAGATATTCGCTCGGATATGGCGGCAGTAGTTCCCGACGAGGGCGGAGATGAAGAAGAGGAAGAAGAACCGCCAACGCCCTATATTTTCCCGCCCATAGATATGCTTATCAAGGGCAAAAATCCGTCCGAGAGCAACGTAGGCGAGGAGCTTCGGGCAAACGCTCAGCTGCTTGTTTCCACGCTTCAGAGCTTTAAGATAAGCATTAAGGATATAAACTATTCAAGAGGTCCTACGATAACAAGATACGAGCTTCGCCCCGAAGCGGGAGTGCGCGTGCGTTCTATTGCCAACCTTGTAGACGATATTTCCCTTAACCTTGCCACCTCGGGCGTGCGTATAGAAGCGCCTATCCCGGGTAAGGCGGCGGTTGGTATAGAAGTGCCTAACAAGGTAAGAGCTACCGTCTTTTTACGCGACCTTATTGACAACAGTCAGTTTACCGATGCCAAAAGTAAGCTTACCGCTTCTCTCGGTATGGACGTAGGCGGTAATCCCATTTATTTCGATATTTCAAAAATGCCCCATATGCTCATAGCGGGAGCTACGGGTATGGGTAAGTCGGTATGTATCAACTGTATCATAATAAGCCTGCTTTACAAGGCTCGTCCCGAGGACCTGAAGCTTATACTTATCGACCCCAAAAAGGTTGAGTTCAATATTTACAAGGATATTCCCCACCTTTACGCGCCTATTGTCAGCGACCCCAAAAAGGCGGCGGGCGCTCTCGCGTCGGCTGTGGCTGAGATGGAAAGACGCTTTGCGCTTATCGAGGAAGTGGGTGTTCGTGATATTGCTTCCTACAACGCGGCAACCGAGAATGACCCCTACAAGGAGCATATGCCACATATGGTCATTATCATAGACGAGCTTGCCGACCTTATGATGACCGCTCCCGACGAGGTTGAAACGGCTATCTGCCGTCTGGCTCAAAAGGCGAGAGCCGCGGGTATTCACATAATCATAGGTACTCAGCGACCCTCTGTTGACGTCATCACGGGTCTTATCAAGGCAAATGTTCCCTCGCGTATCGCCTGTACCGTTGCGTCTCAGGTTGACTCCCGTACAATTATTGATATAGCGGGAGCAGAAAAGCTTATAGGACGGGGAGATATGCTCTTTGCCCCTGTTGGCGCGGCAAAGCCTATGCGTGTTCAGGGCGCGTTCGTGTCAGACGGTGAGGTTGAAAATATCGTTTCTTATATCCGTGATAACAACGCAAAGGCGAAATACAATGCCGAGTTTATTAACCGCCTTGAAGAGGAAGCGGCAAAGTGCGGTATGAAGAAGGGCTCGTCGGGCGGAGATATCTCGCCCATTGGCGGGGCTGACGATGGCACCGACTCCAAGTTCCAAGCCGCGGTAAAGCTTGCCGTAGAGGAAGGAAAAATATCCACCTCTCTTATGCAGAGACGCTTGGGCGTTGGCTACGGACGTGCGGCGAAGATAATTGACAGTATGGAAGAAATGGGCTACGTTTCAAAGCCCGACGGCAATAAGCCTCGCCGTGTGCTCATAACTGCCGAAGAATACGCAAAACGCGTTACCGAGGGCACTCTCGGCGACGACGAATAACTTACTTACTTTTTCTTTCGCGAAAGAAAAAGTAACCAAGAATAAAGAAAAAATACAAAACAAGGAGAAACTATTATGAAAAGAGAGATTTTTATGAGATTTCCCGGGGGGCTTTCAAAGGCATTGACCCTCAGCTATGACGACGGAGTTGAGCAGGACATAAGGCTTGTTGAGATATTCAACAAGAACGGTCTGCGGGCTACCTTCAACCTTAACAGCGGCTACTTTGCCCCCGAGGGAAAGGTGTACCCCGAGGGAACTATACACCGCCGTATGACAAAGGAAGCCTGCGTGGCGCTTTTCAAGGACAGCCCTCACGAGGTGGCTGTTCACGGATACACACATCCTTTCCTTGAGCGTCTCAGCCCCGCTCAGGTGGCTTATGAGATAATCAAGGACAGAGAAGCCCTTGAGGAAGCCTTTGGCTGTATCGTAAGAGGTATGGCGTACCCCTATGGCACGTTTAACGACGACGTTGTTCGAGTGCTTGAGGATTGCGGCATCGTATATTCGAGAACTACCAAGCAGACCGAAAAATTCGACATACCTACCGATTGGCTTCGTATGCCCGCAACCTGTCACCACAAGCATCCGAGACTTATGGAGCTTGCGGAGAAATTCGTTGCCGACAAAAAGATGGGCAAGCCCCAGCTTTTCTACGTATGGGGTCACAGCTACGAGTTTGAGGGTCAGAACAATTGGGAAATAATCGAAAATTTTGCCGAATATATAGGCGGCAAGGACGATATCTGGTACGCCACGAATATTGATATATACGAGTATATCAAGGATTTTGAGCGCCTTGTATTTACCGCCGATATGAGAAGAGTGAAGAACCCCACGGCGCGCACGCTTTATTTCTATTTGAACAAGCGCGAGTTTTCCATAGCTTCGGGCGAGGAGCTTGTAATAGAGGATTGACGGTATCTATGGGTAATAGTCATAGACAGACTATAACGACCGTAGCTGTAAAAAGGGGCTGATTCATTAACAATGAGTCATCCCCTTGACTTTTTTGTACTCTTACTTACAGTAAGTAACATTTATAAAAGACTACCAAAGACTTCGGTAATCCATACGAGATCCTGCCTCGCAAGCTCGGCACTCTCCTTTCGTCGAGTTCGTCTACGCAAACAATTCACAGGATTGTTTGCTACGCTCAGGATGACAGGTTGATTGATTATGTCGAAAATATATAACGCATACACCCTATGTGTCATCTCTGTGCATACTCCGCTTCGCTTCGTTACACGAACTTACGTTCGTGTGCGTCGAAGTTTTGCGGAACGGAGTGAGTGGAGCAAAACCAAGGAGCGTAGCGACGCAGGGATCTCCTTTGACTTTTACGTGTCTTTCATTATAGTAAGTAACATTTCCAAATGGATTGTTTCACATTAAAAGGGACAGCCCTTTTGTTTATCTTCCTCCTCAGTGAATTTTTTAATTTTATTATCACAAAAAATACAGGGACCGATTCATTGTTAATGAATCAGCCCCTGTATTTATTTATATAGAAATCATCTGTCGGTTGAAATGGGCTTGATAGATCAGTCCCAGCTATCAGCCAGCGATGTCATTGGCATCGCTCAGCGTGTTTATGGAATATCTCTGAGACAGCTCCGTTACAGCCTGCTCAAAAGCCTCGGCAACAAGCTCATTCTTTATGCTTGCGTACCAGCTATACTCTCCGTCGCCCTCAAAGTACGCGATGTAGAAGCGAGAGTCGAGACCGTCTATGGGCGAGCGCGTAAAGTCGTCTGCTTTTCTGTCATCGTCAAACACCCATTTGATAAGCTCCGTGTTTTTCACAGAGGTGACAGAATTCAACGAGACGTTGGGGTTTATAATAAGGTTTCCAATGTTTTCCGAATAAATATACTTATCAAGAACGCCGTCGGAGGAAATATAATATTCGGTTGCAGCCTTGTCACCTGCGGAAACGTAGTACTTGTTTAGCGCGTTGTCCGAGTAGGTAACGTAGTAGCTTGCGGCGGAGTCGCCGCCTGTAACGGCGTAGCGCTTGGGAGCTATGGTAACCGCTCCGTCGGTGTAGGAGTAATAGAATTTATCTCCCGACACAGAGCCGTTTATAGGATACGTTGCGATTATAGAATTTGCGCCGATAAGAGATGGTGCTGTCTCGTCGTAATTTGTAAGGGTCTTGTATTCAATGGGGTTGAATTGAGCGGACAGATCGGCAAAGGAAGCCACCTTTCCCGAAGTATAGGCTCTTATAGCATCACTAGCGGTTGCTTGGTCAGCAAAAGACATATAGCTGAAATTCTTTGTTCTGAGAGCGTAAGGTGCTTGTGTAAGCATATAAACGGTTATGGTGTGCTCGCGCTTATCCTTGTTGTCCTTATCGTTCTCGGCAACGTAGGTGCTTTCTGTGGGGCCGCCGCCAAACGCCCAAGCCGCAACGTCGTCGGGAAGAGAGCTCTTTTTCGCTCTGAGGTGTGTATAATCGGAAATGCCGTCAGCTCCAACGCCCTCTCTTTCGGTTATGAACTTAGAGAAAGCCTCAAATGAGGGCTCTGCGGACAGGGTTTGGGCATCGCGCCTGTTCTGTTCTATCAAATTTATATCTTCAAAAGACGCTTTAAAGGTGTAGCTAACGTAGTCTATAACGTCGTAGTCCTGTCTGTTATTCTCATAACGCATAGCTATCTCTGCCTCGGTGACGCTGTCTGCAAGACGGGTTTTCAGATGCTCCTCGGCATTTTTCGCGATAGTCGAAAGAGCCATAGCGTTGGCTATATCGTCCTCGGTGACAGAGGACGCGATATCAATAACGGAATTGGGCGCGTTGTTAATAAAGGTCAGCGCGTTGGATATCTGCTCCTCGGATATCATTGTCTCGGAGAATATGCCGTTATCGTGAGCGTATTCGCAAAATCTCAGGGTCTTTTCAATATCGGCAACGGTACGCTCCATAAAGAAATCAAACCAGCTTCCGCTAAAGTTTCCGAATAGGGAAAGGTTGCCGTTTTGTCCGCACATCTGCCTGTCAAGGGGCATATTATCATCAATACCTGCGTAACCGAGGTACTGTCCGTACTGGGAGCGGAAGCTCATATAGTCGTATACAAAATAGTATCTGAGCATTCCCGCGGTAACGGTATAGTTTTCGGTTTCCATAAAATCTGCCGTGCTCTTGCCTGTGACAAGATCGAGTATCTTATTAAGACCTATGAAATTTCCGTTCTCGTCAAAGGGTAAGAGGTCGCAAGAGGTCATAACGCCTGCAAGCATCGCAAGCGCCATAAATACAGCTAAGAGCTTTGTGCATTTTTTCATTTCTATTTCCCCCAAATTTATTACGGTGGTGTTACAAAGACATTATATCACTTATTGCGAGAATTGTCAAGCTATTCCAGTTCAATACTGTCCGTGTTTAAAAATTCGTTTGCGCTTATAAGGGAATCGGCTGTGATAAGCTTTGACGCGCCGCATTTATTACAGCAAACGAATACTCCGTCGGGACGTATCTCGGCATCATATTCCCGTTCCTCTCCGTCCTCACATTTGCAACGGATGCGACCTTCCTCGTCAAGCTCCTTTATAACGTAAGTGACTATCTCGGTTACCTGAGGGTCGGTAAGATACTGCTCGCCGTGAAGCTCCTCGAAGCTCTCAAGCCCACTTTTTTCAAGCATATCCAAGAGCTCAAGCTCTGAGCGGCAAAGCTCGGCTTTTACGTGGTTTTCATCTCCCATCATACAGATATTTATACCCGAGTAGGGGCAGGGAAGCGCGAAAAGCTCCTTGCCGAAGAATACCGTGGAGCGAATAGTGAAGCTATGGGGCTTGGGGCAAAGGATACAGGGAACTGTAAAGCGCACCCGTCCGTCTTTTGAATAGACTATTTTCATTTCACTCTCTCCGCAGGAGCATTTCAGCTTTACCATATCCGCGGTAAGATTAAATATACCCACAAGGCTCATAACGCCTGCTCCGCAGTGAGGACAGCGGTAAGCCACGGTGGTCTGTTTGTTTTCTAAAACCATATTGAATCTCTTTTCTGTTTGATATTAATTATGGACCAAGTTTGTTATAACGTTCAAGGGGCTGTCTCGGCTTTTAGGAGACAGCCCCTTAATATGTTATGCGGTAACCTTTACACGCTTGAGTCTATTGTCGTAAACTGTGATGACGTGAGCGCCCTCAAGGCGGGTAGCCTCAGCATCAGCCTTTGCGTTTACAATGGTGGACTTAACGTCAAGATACCAAAGCTCCTCTCCCTCGCCCTCATAAAGAGCAACGATATATACTGTGGTACTGTCGCTTGTGGTCTTTATGGGAGTAGCTGTAAGGTCGCCTGCGTTCTTTGCCGTATCGAAGAGCCACTCGTCAAACTCCGCGCTTCCCATAGCGCCCTTGGTGTAATCGGTGACCGAGTTTTGTGTAGTAGCTTTTTTGGTCTCTGCCATAGCAAGGAATGCTTCCTTAGTAACCGAGCCGCCTGCTACAAGCTCCGCGATAGCTTCCTTAGCGGTAGCCTCGGTGCTGAATATCATATAGGTGAAGTTCTTAGCCCTTTCCTTGTCCTGACGGCGCTCTCCCGTGAGGAAGTATACGCCTGTCTGAGACTGCTTCTTATCAGCTGTTATCTTGGTCTCATCGGTTACCATCGCGCCCTCTTCGGATGCGTCGTATTCGGCGATAAGCTTTTTGTCGTTAGGCTTGCCCTCTTTGAATGCCCACTCGGAGAACTTGTTATCCTTAGTATAGCCCGACTTTTCTACGTTATAAGTGGTAGTTGCCGATTTAACTGTAGAGAATGCCTTTTCCTTAACCGTGTTAACTATCTTAGCGTAAGCCTTGGTTACGGTAGCGCCCGCGAAATCGTAGGTCTTGTCGTCGGCATCGTCGTCCTTTATTTCAATAGCAGCCTTTGCCGTATCCTCGACTTTCTCTGCGGTAGCTTCCGCTACAACAGCCTTTACAAGCTCTGCCTTGATAGCGGAGATCTGCTCATCGGTAAGGCTTCCCTTAGCATCGTCGGAAATCGTCTGAGAGCTGTAGTTGTCCTCAACTGCCTCATTGGCTACGTAGTTGTATATATAAGCCTTGAAATCCTCGAGGTTGGTCTTGCTCTCAAGCTCCTTAGCGGCATCCTGAGCTTCCTTGATCTGCTTTTTGTACTCGGCAAGAACCTTATCCTTGTTTTCCTGCTTTTCAAGGTCCTCTTCCTTGTAATCCGCTCCGAGTACGTCCTTTGCTACCTCGTCATAGTTTACCTTGAAGATGTAGTATGTATAGTCAACAACGTCATAATCGAGAGAGTTCTCGTTATACTTGGTTTCTACCTCGGGTCTCGTAACAGACGCGTCTATCTTATCTGCCAGCTTTTCCATTGTCTTGGAAGCAAGGAGAGAGTATTCCATACACTTTCTTACGTCACCCTCGGAAATGCCCTTTCCGAACTGTTCCGCATAGAAAGAATTTACTGAGGGCCAGCCATTGCTTGCCGCAAGAGTCTCGTAGTACTCAAGATTTGTGTCTATCTCAGCATAGTCTTCATCTGTGAGAGCTACCTCAAGCTCGGGAGCTGCCTCGCAGTAGATAAGCATATTCTTTACGGTGTCAACGGTGGCTTTCATAAAGTAGTCGTGCCACGTGCCCTCAAATTCGCCAAGGAACATTTCGTCGTAGTTTGTGCTGCCCTCAGCGCCGCCAAAGGGCTGCTGGTCAAGAGGGAGATTTGTGTTGAGACTGAAATATCCGCTCTGGAGATAGGTGCTGTAATTGCTCTGGAAATTCTGATACTGTGTATTGTAGTAATACGCCATCATATTCGCGTTTACCTTGTAGTTCGCGCTGGAGACAACGGTGGTCATGCGGTTGAACACGCCGTTAGCCGACAGCAGAATACCCGAAACGCTGAGAAGCAGGGCAGCCGCAAGCACGATAGTGATAAGCGACATCGCCCAGCTGGGCATACCTTTCTTTTTATTTTTCACTCCGAGCGCCTTTATTCTTTCATTCGCTCTGTTTACTCTGATTCTGTTTGACTTTCCCATTTTAGGATCCGCCTTTTCTTTTTTATTTTGGTTTTTCCTTTAGCGGGGCGTTATACCGCCCCACTGAAATATTATAATAGTATATGGTGATAATTGCTTGAATAATATATGAACAAGCTATGAATTTTCTTAAAAACAGTGTAAAAATCGTAAATTTATAGGAATTTACACGTTCATGATCACGGGGAGGACCATTGGCTTGCGCTTTGTCTTGCTGTAAAGGTACTTTGAAAGGGAATCCTTTACGCAGGTCTTAAGCTCGATCCTGTCCACGCGGTCGCTTCTTTCCAGCCTATCGGTGATAGCCTCTGTGGCAAGCTGTCTTATCTCGTCCATAAGCTCCTCGGATTCCCGAACGTAAACGAAGCCTCGGGAGATAACGTCGGGCTCGGCTAAGAGAAGCCTTGCGTCAAGGTCAACCGATGCAACGATAACTATAAGACCGTCCTGCGCCAGATGCCGCCTGTCCCGAAGCACGATGTTTCCTACGTCTCCCACGCCGTAGCCGTCAACGAGGACCTTACCCGAGGGAACTACCCCCGCGAAGCGCGCCCCCTTGGCGTCGATCTCAAGAACCTTTCCTATATCCGAGATGAATATATTCCTGTCCTCAATGCCCATATCCAGCGCCAGCTCTCTGTTTGCGGCAAGATGGCGGTATTCTCCGTGAACGGGCATAAAGTATTTGGGCTTCAGAAGTGCTTGCATAAGCTTCAGCTCGTCCTGACAGGCGTGACCCGAAACGTGTACCTCAAGGGACGCGTCGTGAAGAACGCTTACGCCGTTTTTGGACAGCTCGTTGATTATTCTGCCCACAAGCTTTTCATTTCCGGGGATAGCGCTTGAGGAAAGAACTACAACGTCGTTGAGACCGAGGGATACCTGAGCGTGGTCGGAGAACGCCATACGGTAAAGAGCCGACATAGGCTCGCCCTGACTGCCCGTGGTAATAAGGGTCAGCTCCTCGGGTCTGTAGCGCTTTATTTCATTTATATCCACAAGAACGCCCTCGGGCACCGACATATAACCAAGCTCTACCGCCGCGCCTATGATGTTCAGCATACTGCGACCCGTTATAGCCACCCGTCTGCCGTGCCTTGCGCTGACGTTGATTATTTGCTGTACTCTGTGGACGTTTGAGGAAAAGGTAGCTATTACGATACGCTTATCCTTATTGGTGGTAAATATATACTCAAGGGATTTACCAACCTTTTTTTCCGAGGGGGTAAAGCCCGCCCGCTCGGCGTTGGTGGATTCGCACATAAGAAGCAGAACGCCTCTTCTGCCTATTTCTCCAAGTCGGGTAATGTTCATCATTTCGCCGTCTATGGGGGTGATGTCAAGCTTAAAGTCACCCGAATGAACCACCACACCGAGAGGGGTGGTTATGGCGAGACAGCAAGCATCGGCTATAGAGTGGTTTACGTGGATAAATTCCACCGCGAACGCCCCAAGCTTTACCGTTTGCCCCGCGCTTACGCAGTTGAGCTGAGGCTCATAGGGCAGGGTGTGCTCCTTTAGCTTGTTTTGGATAATTCCCAAGGTCAGGCGAGTGCCCCAGATGGGCGGATTTATCTGCCGCAGGCAGTAGGGAATTGCGCCTATGTGGTCCTCGTGACCGTGGGTGAGCACCATTCCGCATATTTTTTCCTTGTTTGCCTCCAGATAGCTGATATCGGGAATTACAAGGTCGATACCCGGCATATCCTCATCGGGAAAGCCAAGACCGCAGTCAATAATTAAAATATCGTCCCCGTATTCCAGGGCGGTGAGATTTTTTCCGATCTCATTAAGACCGCCAAGCGGAATAACGCGGAGCTTGCCTTTGTCTTTTTTTGGCATAAAATCTCCTATTCTGAAAGATGTTATTTTAGTATGTAAGCCGTAAGTGACGCACAGTGCCGCTCTCTGTACGCTCTGTTAACGGCAAATAAAGTCGGTATTAATTATTATACCACAGCTTTCGCTTTTTGTCAAGGAAAAACCTGTGTATCAAGTCGTTTACCCCCAAATTAAAAAGCCAAGCCATAGGGTGGCTACCGAAGCGGCTCCCGACAGCGCCCCGTAAATAAAGAACGCTACTCTGTCTCTGCGAAATACCGACGACGGCTTTCTTTTCGGGGAGTGTAGCTGAGCTTCACTGATTATTCTGTTTGCTTCCTTTATCATTTCTCCCTCGTGTGAATTTTTTTGAGGTGAGCGCATAAGAAAATATGCCTCCTCAAAATGGAGAGATCTCGGAAGCTTTACCATTATAAAATTCTTTTGAACGCCCTTTAGCATATTTGTATCCCCTTGTCTTTCATTGATAAGGACATTATTGCACCGAGGGGTGGATTTTAATACAGGTAAAATTAATAATTTAAGCCTTGGATAAAGCCTGTTGTGAACAAACTGTAAATTTCTTCCATATATTGACAAATTCTGACAAATATGGTATAATATAACCAACAACTAATAAAAAACAAAAGAAAGAGAGGAAAAACACATGAAATCAACAGGAATTGTAAGAAAGGTCGATGACTTAGGACGTATCGTTCTGCCAAAGGAGACCCGCAAAATACTGGATATTAAGGAGAAGGACTCGGTTGAGATATTTATCGATGACAACAAGATAATTCTCGCAAAATACGAGCCTGCTTGTATCCTTTGTTCGGGTACGGATAATATAGTATATTTTAACGGCAAGCGCGTATGCTCCAGCTGTATCGAAAAAATGAAAAACAATTTCTAAGAAAGCAAATCAATATGGGCTGTTGCATTTAAATGCAACAGCTCTTTTTTTGGGTTTACGAGAACCACCTGCTAAGCAGGTGGTTCTGTAGAGGCTTTTGCCGATGAGCTATCCCGCCGCAGCGGTAGCCTTCCCCAGCGGGGAAGGGGGACCACGAAGTGGTGGATGAGGAGAACATGTGTTGTACTGCACAAACGGCGATCTCCTCATCCGTCACT
>JAZOMG010000047.1:0-7138 GCA_045653705.1 Eubacteriales bacterium
GATATATGCGGAGCCCGAGCTTTTGGCTGTCAGCGACCATTGTCCTACAATGATAAACTTCAAATTATAATTTAAGAGAGGAAAGCTATTATGAAAAAATTAATTGCTATACTGCTGGTATTGGTAATGGCTGCCTCGGCTATTGTAACAATAGCGGCAGAGACAGGCACAGCGGTAACCCCCGAGATCGAAGCCCCCACTGTTTTGGGCTATCAGGTCGGAGACCATTATGACGAAAACGGAGAAACGGTAGAAGGCTTCGTTAACGTTCGTTTCGTATCCTACGTAACATCCCTTGACGCGGATGTGCTTGGATATGACATCAAGGCGTATTATACTAAGGTGGACGGAGAGGGTAACACCACAGGCGGCACACCTCAGGTATTCACCGCAACCGATGACCCCGAGACAACCACAGAGTACAACAAGGTATTCAAGTACATACTTGAAAACAAAGAGGTAGACGGCGAGCCTGTGCAGGTCAAATCCTCTGTTGCCGACGTATTAGAGGACGAGAGCGTAGAGGGCTACTTCTTCCTTTATTCTGTAAAGAAGATTCCCGCAAGTGCAAATCTGTTCTTTGAGATAACCACCTACGCAAAGGTAGGCGAGGAGAAGGTCGATAAATCCGAGACAACAACCCTTTACTGCGACGCTAACGGCGCAAACAAGAACGGCGAGATAGTAAGCACGACCTACAACTTCTCTGAAGCCGCAGTAACCCCCGCAGATTTTGGGGCAAATGGTAAGTTTAGTAATGCCAATCCTTTCAGCATTGAAAACGGAAAATTAGTTGTACCTACAGGACTTGTTTGGAATGATACTGATGAAGTTTACACGGCAGTTACTACCTTACTGAGTTCGAAAAAATTGGGAGAAGCATTGAAAAATGGTGATAGCAGTTACCATCAAACTTATGTTGTAGGTATGGATTTGGAGCTTGTATATGGTACAACCTTGCCTGTATTTACTCTCCTTCTAAACACCGATAGTTCCGCAACTACTGCATCAGAAGCCGTAGCCAATGGTGTTGGTGCTAGATTACTACAACAGAAAGGTGGTTCTTTCGCAATTACAAAAGAAAATGGTTATGTGGGCGTTAATGGCACGAACTATGGTGGCAAAGATAGTGCTTATAATGGTGATCATAACAATAAATGGACGTGGGGAAAGTATAACATTCCAAACACTCACGACGGCATAGCACCAATTAAATTTAATTTTACCCTCGCATATACATATATTAGTGAGACAGAGGGAGCGAGATTAGATGTATTTATAGATGGTTCCCATTGTATAAGCCGCGATGTACCTGTATCTGATACATCTAGTGGCCAGCCCGGAACTGTACCTGGATTAAAATTTGACAAAAGTGGAAACATGATTAGCGATGTTACCCTTATTGCACAAAACTTTGGACATAACGTAAAAATAGACAACCTCACCGTAAGCGTACCTGCTGATACAAATGCGGGTGTTATAAATACAAGTACAAAGAAGCTCAACACTCTCAAAAAGACCTATGTAGCTACCTACGACGGACTTGACAAGTACGGAATAGAGCCTGTTGGTAATAATTTTATAGCAACATATAAGAATACAGGAGCAAACGCATACGCAACCGATGGCGGCGCGCTTAAGATAGACGGTGGATATTGGAACAACCATTTGTTAACGCTTCTTTCCGCAGATCTTGTAAACGCAGATAACGGCAAGCTTATAGTTGATATGAAGTTGACCGTTAATAAGTCTACTAATTTGTCGCTTATACTTAACAACAATATAGATCTTAATAATGTTAACACCTATACGGATCTTAACAAGAACGGAACCGTTACTACTCGTTTAAAGTACTCTGACAATACGGTATGGTTTGTTGGGTATAATTCCGGTGGAACAGGTTCAAACAGTGCCACTAAAACATTGCCGAGTGGAAAATTGGATTTAAGAATTATAGTCGACGGCGCGGTATACAGTCTGTATTTGAACGGCGAGCATATTGTTACAAAAGATTATAGCGATAGAGGTGCGACTGTTAACAGTAACACAAGCTTAGTTCTTCACGCAGAAAGCGTTGATCTTACCATCTCCGACCTTACCATCAGCACATTTCAGTAAGACAACAAAGTAATAAACCTAAAAAAGGGGTTGCCTAATTAGGCTACTCTACGATAACGCAGGTTTCATTTAAACTTAAAAGCACTTATGATATACGGTGAATATCGTGTATCATAAGCGCTTTTGCGTTACCTTGCTTTGACCTTTAGCTGTTGAGGTGAAGTTTTCGCTGAAGCGAAAGTGAAGTTGTTCGCTTCGCTTACAGTGAAGTTTGGAGCTTATCCAAGTGAAGTTAAGTTTGCCCGCTTTGCCGTAGGCAAAACTTCACTATCCGCAGGATAACTTCACTTACGGAGTAAACTTCACTTGCCCGCAAGGGCAAACTTAGTTAATGGGCAAAGCCCATTTATAAACGACCCCTTTAATAAAAAGAAAGGAACACCTATGAAAAGATTTATTTCTTTCGCATTGGTTTTGATTATGTTAGGCTCGGCTCTTGTTGCCTGCGCGGATAATATTCCCGACGTTCCGCAGGAAAGCGAAAGCGGCTCTGAGAACACAGAGACAAACGGCGGGGACACAAGCGGCGGCGAGATAGACCAGACCATTGAGCTTTCGGGTACGACCTACCCCATAAACAATACGGCAAGCTGGCTCAAAAGGCTTGACCCCCGTATGGAAGCCAACGAAAGCTACCTAACCTGCGACTGGAGCGCGTCGGGCATCGAGTTTGCGGCTACCTTTAGCGGCGACCTTTACTTTGAGGTAAAGGTAAACGCCAAAAAGGGCGGCGGCGTTGAGGGCTGTTATTTCCGCGCCTACGTTGACGGCGCTGAATACAAAAACGGCAACGGAAGCCCCTACTATGAAGCTATAACCGACAGCGAAACCAAAAAGACCTACATAGTTCTCAGGGATATCCCCGAGGGAACACACACGGTAAAGCTTCTGAAGGCTACGGGCTACACCCTTGCTAACGTGAACCTCATAAGCCTTAATATTGTGGGAACTGTATCCGACACCGCTCCCGCAGATAAGGACTTACTTATAGAATTTGTAGGCGATAGCATTTCCTGTGGATGGGGCGTTGTGGGCAACTACGACGGCGCTTATACCGACCAGGATGCCGCCCTCGCTTATCCCTACCTCATATCCACCGCTCTCGGAGCAGACTACTCGGTAGTGGCTCTTTCGGGACAGGGCGTGATAAAGGGCAATCCCGGTATTGGCAACGGCTATAAGTTCGCAAGCCCATTCCGTTCCAAGAGCGTAGAATACGGTTTCGAGAGAAAGGCTGACGTTATAGTTATCAACGCCGATACCAATGACGCCTATGATAAATATACCGATGAGCAGTACAAGACGGCTCTTGACAACCTTGTAAAATACGTTCGCGAAAAGAACGGCGCGGACGCTCATATTATTCTCGCCTGCAATATGATGCAGTGTACCTACTCCGAGCTTATCCGTCTTTACGTCAAGGAGCTTGGCGGAGCGGAGAACAACTACTATTACTATAAGGCGAATACCGCGGCGGGCGTTCATTCGGCGCACCCCACGGCAGAGGAGCAGGCAATATACGCCACAGAGCTTGGCGGTATGATAGGCAAGATACTTGACGGCAGCTTCTCTCAGAATCTCGACGTAGTTTACCCCGAGAATTACGAGATAGTTTACAATCAGGATTTCAACGAGGTCTCCACACCCGCTGAGGGCGGCATAGGCTCTCTCTATGGCGGCGGTATGGTCAATAATATGACCGTTACAAACGGCGTCCTTAACGTACCCGCTACCGCTTGGGGCTCGGGAACTAACTGCTTTGCTACTCTCGTAAGCAACGACGTAATAAAGACCCTGCCCGAAAGGTACATTATCGAAATGGACCTCAGCATTTCCAATCTCCACGTTTTTGGCATAGTTTTCAATTCCGAAAACCGAGGACTTAAATGGGGAGAGCAGAGAAGAAACTCCCATTTTGTGACACTGAGAAACGGAAATCCGAATAACGGAGCATTTCGCAAGGGTACGGTTTCCGCCAATGACGATTTGTTGTTCCGTCTCGGTTATTTTAATGATGTCGATCACAAATTTCTTGTAGACAGACCCGCCTATGATATTCCCGAGGGAGCGACCGCGGCTGACTTTAAGCTTGCCATAATGGTAGACGGAAACCGAGTTGACCTCTTTGTGGATGACAGCTGGGTATTCGGCTACGACGTAACGAACAGCGTTGACCTGAGCCTTAAGGAAAGAAGCTCTGTTATCCTCTGGGCTGAGGAGACCGCCCTTACAATAGACAATATATCTATTATCACAGAGAGCGACAAGGAGGCTATTCCCCCCACTGTATATAACCTTAACAATACGGCTACGTGGCTCAAAAAGCTCGACCCCCGTATGGAAGCAACGGCAGACTACATCACATGTGACTGGAGCGCATCGGGCATAGAATTCGTTGCTGATTGCAGAGGAACTCTTGAATTCAAGGTGAACTCCAATAAGGGCTGTTATTTCAAGGTATACGTTGACGGTAAGGAATACCGCACAGGCGGTAACCCCTATTATACGGTCAACGGCGAGGGTGTTATAACCGTAAAGGGAATACCCGACGGCACTCATACCGTAAAGCTTGTAAAGGCTACGGGCTACACCTTGGCAAATGCCGAGCTTATAAGCGTATCCCTTGTGGGAAGCGTGGTCAACACCGCTCCCGCAAATAAGGACCTGTTTATTGAATTTGTCGGAGACAGTATGTCCTGCGGATGGGGCGTTATTGGCAACTACCAAGGTGCTTATACCGACCAGGACGCAACCCTTGCGTTCCCCTATCTCATATCCGAAAAGCTCGGAGCTGATTATTCTATTATCGGTCTTTCGGGTCAGGGCTTGATATACAACACAACGGGTATGCCTAACATAACAAACGGCTACAAGTACGCAAGCATCTTACGCTCTGACGCCACCGAATACGGCTTTGAAAGAAAAGCTGACGTAATAGTTATCAACGCCGACACCAACGACGGATATCAGAATACCTATTACAACACCTATATAGAAGCTCTGAAGAGCTTTATAAGCTACGTTCGCGGGAAGCACGGCAACGATACACATATCGTGCTTGTATGTAATATGATGCGCACCAACTACACCGAGGATATAAGAGACTTGGTGGTTGAGCTTGGCGGAGCTGAAAGCAAATACTATTACTACAAGGCAAAGACGGCGGCAGGCGTTCATAGCGCTCACCCCACCGCCGAGGAGGATGCGGCGTACGCAAAAGAGCTGTCGGCTATGATAAAGAGCATACTCGACGGCGAGTACGCAGAGCCGAGCCTTGCAGACCCCTCTCTCCCCACGGACTTTAGTACCGTTTACAAGCAGAATTTCAATTCCGCGTCTACTCCTGCCGATGCGGGCATCAGCCAGCTTTACGATGGCAGTCTTGCAAACAATATGACCATCTCTAACGGAATTCTCAACGTGCCCAAGACCTCTTGGGGCAAGCCCGACGTATTCGCTACGCTTGTGGGAAGTAACGCGATGAAGAATGTTCATCAGAGATATCTCCTTGAAATGAACGTATCTGTCTCAGAGCTTGGAGTTCTTGGATTTATCCTTAACACAAACGGAACAAGCGAAAGATTTTCCAATCAGGAAAACAGTATTCTTGTAACACTCAGAAGAGGAAACTACACGAGCGGAGCGATAAGCGGCTCTACAAACGTAAATATGAGAGCGGGACATTTCTTAGCGGGAGGTAGCTCTCAGGACACCCCCACGGCGAACGACAGACTTGTCTATAACGTGGCTGACGGAGAGACTACGGCAAGCTTTAAGCTGTCTATCCTCGTTGACGGACACAGAGTAGAGCTGTTTGTTGACGGCGAGTGGGTACACGGCTACGATATTCCCGATAATATCTCCTGCTATCTTAAGACCGACAGCACCATAGTTCTTTGGGCGCAGGATGCCGCGGCTACCATTGATAACATCAAGATAAGCACCGACGAAAGCTCTCCCGAGGCGGTAAACCACAAGAAGATACCCACGGGTACTACCGCTTACGAGCAGAATTTTGATAGCGTATCAAGTCCCGCCGCAGGCGGTGTGACACCCCTCTACGGCGGCAACATGTCTGCCTCGGTCAGCGGCGGAAAGCTCTCTATCGGCGAGACCGCGTGGAGCAAGGGCTGCTTTGCGGAGCTTATCGGAAATAATAAGCTTAACGGTATAGGCAACAACTATATCCTTGAAATGAATCTGTCATTCTCAAAGCTCGGAGTGTTCGGCTTGATACTCAACGGCGATAACACTGATAAAAAAGGCTATGCCGCCGACGGACGGAACGGATATCTCGTTTCCCTCAGAGGCTCGACTAATCCCAATGACGGAAATTTTGCAACAGGAAATATTTCCGCTGAAAATGACATATATTTCAGAACGGGATATTTCGATGCTTCGGGCGCGCAAAAGGCAAGCAACAAGGTATTTGCCTACGATACCGACGGCGACAGCGCAAGCTTCAAGCTTACGGTAGTTGTAAGAGAGGGCAGAGTTGACCTGTTTATCGACGGCGAGTGGATATACGGCTATAACGTTCCCACAACCATCGACAGCAGCTTCAAGGAAAACAGCAACGTTATCCTTTGGGCGCAGGATTCTATCGCTACTATCGACAATATTAAGGTAAGCGCATTTAACTGATCGAAAAACGATCGCTACGTTCATCGCAGAGCACGATCGCACAAAATTGAACAATTAAAATCAAGGCTGTCTCAAACGCGGTCTGTGAGCCTCATGAAATTAAAGGTGGACGGAACGTATCCCCAAAAGCTTAACGATACAAGAAAACAATAACAAAACCAAAAAACAATTTGAAAGGTGAAATAAAAATGGCACGTGTAATTAAAGTGGGAATTATCGGATGCGGCGGTATCGCAACAGGAAAGCATATGCCCTCCCTTGCAAAGGTAAAGGATTGCGAAATGGTTGCATTCTGCGATATTATACCTGAGAGAGCAGAAAGTGCAGCAAAAAAATTTGGTACGCCCGATGCAAAGGTGTACGTGGATTATAAGGA
>JAZOMG010000048.1:0-15496 GCA_045653705.1 Eubacteriales bacterium
GAAGGCTTATAGTTAGAGCCGCATTTGTGGCTGTAGGGCGGGGGTGCGAGTGTTAGATTTTTCGGTGGGCTTTCAGCCCCGCCAGTAATATGCCCTTATAGGGCTGAGCAAGCCACCGGCTTAGCCGGTGGTTATGACTGTGTCATTGCACACCTATTTTATTTCTTTCCTCTTTTTCCTTATTTCTTCGGTACAGACCGCGGAGAGCGGGGGTGTTGGAGCGAAGGATCATAGTAGGCAAAAGGCTGAGAATGAAATTAACCAAGGCTATGGGCAGAGCCATAGTCAAGGGATGGAGAAAGGGAACGAAAAGGAGCGCAAAGCCCAAAACAGCTCCCGCGACATGTCCTGCCACTCCGTAATTGGACTCTAAAAGAAAGCGTCCAATATACGCGCTGTCGTTAGGCTCTCTGAGCTTGTCCTTGTGAAAGCCCGTAAAGCAGCCCCATTCGGGAATATATTTTTTCCATACGCCTATTTTTGATTTGCGGTAAAAATTTCTCTCACCCTTTCCAACGCTGAACGCCTTTGCCTCGGGAGAAAACCATTTTTCGGGAAGTCTGCGGATGATGAACGCCGCAAGACCGTCTATGGCTATCTCTGCCACCACGCCTATAACGACGAACAGCAACAGCTTCCCAAAGGTGGGTAGAGAGTATACTCCGCCAAATAGAAAATTAGCGGCGGTTATTATGAGTGTCGCCGCCGTAACGGTAATAAAATAAAACATCTGTACCTCTGCAAAATAAAGATCCAAGGTCAGTATATCATAAAAAACGCCTGATGTCAATCCTGTGGGGAAAATTGAGCAAAAAAAGTAATACTCTCATAACTGTAGAGGCGGTGAAGCGTAAGCAACTCCACGGTGAGACCCTGGAGGACCTGAGAATTGCACATAAGTCATAACAACCGGTTTTCAAGATACAAAAACAACCCCCAACGGCATAAATAACCGTTGGGGGTAAAGCTTTCGCTTATTGTCTTATTCAGCTGCTTCTTCAGCAGGAGCTTCTGCAACCTCTTCGGTAGCTTCAACAGCTTCCTCTGCAACCTCTTGTGCTGCTTCTTCAGCGTAGTCCTCAGGCATAGCCTCAGCCTCTGCTGCCGCCTCTTCAAGAAGCGCGCGGATAGAAAGGCTTACCTTCTGGTTCTCCTCGTCGATTGCGATGATCTTCGCATCAACTACCTGACCAAGCTCAAGAGCGTCGGCAGGCTTAGCAATTCTCTGCATAGCTATCTGGGAAATGTGGATAAGTCCGTCAACTCCGTCAACTATCTCAGCGAATGCGCCGAAAGGCATCATATTAACTATCTTAACGGAAGCAACGTCGCCAACTGCGTACTTGCCTGTAAAGATGTACCAGGGATTTGTGTCGTCGGTCTTGTAGCCGAGAGAAATTCTCTTCTTCTCAGCGTCGAAGCTCTTAACGAATACCGTCAGCTCCTGACCAACCGATACAACGTCTGCGGGAGAAGCGATAGGCGACCAAGACAGCTCTGTCTTATGTACCATACCGTCAACACCGCCAAGGTCTACAAACGCGCCGTAAGCGGTGAGGCTCTTAACAACACCCGTAAATACCTTGCCCTCTTCCATTGCTGCCCAGAAAGCATTCTCGGCAGCTCTTCTCTCGTCACGGAGAACGAGACGGATAGAACCTACTGCGCGGTTACCCTTGATCTCGATAACCTTGATCTTCACGTCGTTGCCCTTGATGGAAGCAAGATCGCCATCCTTGGGAACGCCCGTGTGAGAAGCGGGAACGAATACGCGGTTAGCGCCAACGAGTACGTTTACGCCGCCCTTAACGACGTCAGTTACCTTGCCATCAAGAACGTCGCCGTTTTCGCAAGCGTCAACGATTCTCTGCCAGTTCTTAGCGGCGTCAACCGACTTCTTGGACAGTTCAGCAATTCCGTCAACGTCGGAAAGACGTGTAACGCGGGCTTCGATTTCGTCGCCCTTTTTGAACATGTCGGTAAGCTTAACGGATGTGTCGTCGGTTATCTGTTCTGCCTTGATATATCCGGTAACTTGCGCGCCGAGATCGAGAGTAAGCTCTGTGTCGGTAACGTTTGTTACGCTTCCGGTTACGATATCTCCTTGTTTTATAGTTTTGAACGATGATTCGAGCAGTTCTTCAAAAAGTTCACTCATGGTTTTATATACCTCCTGAATTACGCCTGACGGGGTAGATGCCCCCGCGGCAATGCCCACTTTTGTGTGGGCTGACATTTTAATATTAAGCTCCCGTACCTCCTCGGGCCGTTCAATCCTGAAGGACAGGGGGCAAAATTTCTTACAGATACCGTACAGCTTCGCGGTGTTCGAGCTGTCGGAGCCTCCAATGACTATCATAAGGTCACTTTTGGCTGCCAGTGTCTCGGCCTCGGTCTGTCTCGATTCCGTAACACTACATATTGTATCAAAAATTAATGGATTTGTATATAGTTTTTTTAAAATTTCTTGACTTTTTTTCCATTCAAACAAATTTTGTGTAGTTTGAGCCGCCATTATTGGCGTTTTTTTCTCAAATTTTTCAAAAAATCCGTTCTCCACAGCTGCGCCCAGATCGTCTGCCGTCTCAAAGCTTACCTTGTCATAGTCAAAATAGCTCATAATTCCCACCACCTCGGGGTGAGTAGCCTTGCCTATGAGAATGAAAAAATTATCTTCCTTTGAGTTCTCGGCGGCAATTTTGTGTATTTTCTTGACAAAGGGGCAGGTACAATCAACGTAAGCGAAGTTGGGATTTTTTTCGGAGTACTCTCTCAGCACAGCCTCATCCTCTCTCGGAATACCGTGGGCGCGTACGAATACCCGAACGGGCGAGCTATCGGTAGCGCTGTCGGCGAGAGCGGGTATATCTGATATGCTCACCACCCGCACTCCCGCGTTCTCAAGCTGTTTATTGTATATATTGTTATGAATAAGAGTTCCCAAGGTGTACAGACGCACGCCGTCCTTTTTTGCGATAGCCGCTTCCAGCGCGTCGGTGGCTCTCTTTACTCCAAAGCAGAAGCCCGCGCCCTTTGCTATTTCTATCATGTCTACCATTGTAATCTCCGGAAAATATAATTATTACTTTTTATTCTTCTCTTCCTTTAAGCGTTTCTTCGCCTCTTCCTCGGAAAAGCCGTCGCCGAGGGAGCAGATGCGCTCAAATATCTCATCGGTTATTCTCGCGTATTCTCCCGCCGCTTCCTTGTCGTAATTCAGCTCCGCATAGGGAATCGGCTCACCGATTATTACCCAGGTTCTTCTGAAAAGCTTGTGGGTATTGTTCTTTCTCACGATATAAGCGGGAACTATGTTTGCCTCGGCTTTGGTGCAGATAAGCGCCGCGCCGTTCTTCTTCGGGGTGCTTCGGGGGTCCTGCGCGGGATATCTGTGACCCTGAGGGAAAATACCCATACACTGACCCTCCTTAAGCATACCTACCGATTTTTTGATAGCTCCCACGTCGCCGCCGCCACGGTCAACGGGGAAAGCGCCCATAAGTCCTACTAGCCAATTCACAACGGGAACGCGGAAGAGCTCTTTTTTAGCCATAAAGCGCACCTGATGCTTACGAAAGGCGTAGCACAGCACCACAGGGTCGGTTGCCGACGTGTGATTGGCGCACACCATAAAGCCCCCTCTGTCGGGCTCGTTTTCTCTGCCTATGACCTTTACTCTGAATATAGCGCCCACTATTCCCGCAAAAACAGCGTAGACCGCGCGGTAAAGCTTACTTCCGGTTTTATTTGATCTGCTCATATAGCCTCCGTATTATCCGTTGCCTTTTCAGCTAGCTTGATAATATACTCCACCGTTTCCTCAAATCCCATTCCCGTATTATCGAAAACGATGGCATCGTCTGCGGCAACGGCGGGAGCTACGGCTCTTCCGCTGTCGTTTTCGTCGCGCTCGTTCATTTCTCTCAGCACGTCCTCAAGGGTAACGCTTTGTCCCTTTCCTATAAGCTCGTCATAGCGGCGCTTTGCGCGGCACTCTGCCGAGGCTGTAAGGAATATTTTCAGGTCGGCATCGGGGAGTATGACAGTACCTATATCCCGTCCGTCCATTATTACGCTGTTCTTTTTCGCAATATCCTTTTGTGTGTCCAAAAGAAAGGCTCTTACCTCGGGAATAGCCGATACGGCAGAGGCATACATAGACATCTCGGGTGTGCGTATCCTGTCGCCCAAGTCCTCGCCGTTGAGAAATACTCTCTGAGAGCCATCGATATATTTTACTTCAATACTGATTTCGGGCAGAAGCGCGGAAACCGCTTCCCTGCTCTTCGGGTCGGTGTCCTTTGAGCGGACGTAGTAGCCTACCGTTCTGTAAAGCGCCCCTGTGTCAACGTAAACTATGCCGAGACGAGCGGCTACCGCCTTTGATACGGTGCTTTTTCCCGCTCCGCCGGGTCCGTCAATTGCGATTTGAAGATGCTTTTGTGTCATATGCTCCTCCGATTTGTGATTGAAATTAATGTCAAAAAGGTTTAAATGTCGATCAAGGTTGTTTCTCTGAGCCTTCCCCAGCGGGGAAGGGGGACCACGAAGTGGTGGATGAGGAGAGCAGTTATAAATTGTTAATTATAGATATATAAAAAGGCGTTCTCCTCATCCGTCAGCCGACAAGCGGCTGCCACCTTCCCCGCTGGGGAAGGCTTTCGGTTAGCTTTTCATTATTTGCTTTGATTATGCCCTACAAACATAAGTTCGTGGCTGTGAGAAAGCAAAAAGGAATTCGTCAGTTTAATTTTCCGTTGCCGATGCTCCCGCAAGCGCGCCTGTGGAAAAGGCTATTTGCAGATTAAAGCCCCCCGTGTATGCGTCAACGTCGATGACCTCACCCGCAAAATAAAGCCCCGAAAGAATTTTCGACTCCATAGTTTTGGGATTTATCTCCTTGACGCTGACACCGCCTTTGGTAACGATAGCCTCGTCTATGGGTCGGAAGCCGTCAAATGACACCGGCAAGGCTTTTATAAGAGAAACAAGCCGCGCCCGCTCCTCTTTTGTTATCGAATTTATCTTTTTTCTCTCATCAATACCCGAAAGCTCGATTATAACGGGTATCATTTTCTGGGGAAGCAGGTCGGAAAGTGAATTTACAAAATCCTTGTTGATGTATTTTGAAAAATCCGAAAGAATACGCCCGTCAAGGGTCTTTTCGTCAAGGGCGGGCTTCAGGTCGATGCGACCCTCATATCTTCCGCTCTGTATTCCGCTAAGATGCGCCGATGCCGACAGCACCATAGGACCCGTTACGCCGAAATGGGTAAACATCATCTCGCCGAAGTCCTCATACGCCACCTTGCCCGAGGACTTATCAATGACCTTAAGACCTACGTTTTTCAGTGAAAGCCCTTGCATCCGTCCGCATATTTTCGAGCGGCTCACTATGGGAACGAGAGACGGGGATATTTCGGTTACGGTGTGTCCCAGCTGTTTTGCCAGACGGTAGCCGTCTCCGTCCGAGCCTGTTCGGGGATAGGATCTTCCCCCTGTTGCGATTATCACCCTGTCGAAGGGCAAAAGCTCGCCGCCTACGGTAACGCCCTTTACCTCGCCGTCCTCGGCGCAAATCCCCTCGGCTCTGCCCTCGGTTATCCTCACACCCCTTTTTTTGCAGGCGCGGACAAGACAGGAAACGATATCCTCAGCCCTGTCAGACACGGGAAAGACCCTCTGTCCCCGCTCTACCTTAAGGGGTACGCCCTCGCTCTCGAAAAAGCGCTGTGTGTCCTCGGTAGAAAGAAAATTAAGCGCTCCGTATAAAAATCGGGGATTTGTAGGTACGTTTTTCAAAAATTCCTCGGTGGGGCAGTCATTTGTCACGTTGCATCTGCCCTTACCCGTAATTCGTATTTTTCTTCCGCAGGAGCTGTTTCGCTCAATAAGCGTAACGTCAGCTCCGCTGTCGGCGGCATATATGGCAGCCATCATTCCCGCCGCGCCGCCGCCTATTATTCCAATTCTCAGCTTTTCCATATATCAGCCCTGATTTTTGTCGTAAACGTCATATTCGTCCCATATCTCCTCAAGGAGACGCAGACGCACCCGAAGCTCGTCCTGCTTGCACCGTGACAGCGCTACAATAAGCGCGTTGATAATGCTCATAGGGGCTACAAGCGAGTCGGCAAAGGAAGCCATATCGCTCTTGGCTAACAGAAGCTGGTCAGCCGCGGGGGCTATGGGGGATGCCGTGCTGTCGGTTATGGCGATAACGTCAGCTCCCGCGTGCTTTGCGAAGCTTACGGCGTTTATCAACTTCTTTGAGTATCGGGGGAAGCTTATGGCAACCATAACGTCATCCTTGCCGATGCTCATTATCTGCTCGAACATCTCGCTTCCCGAGGTGGTCTGAACAAATTTTACGTTATCGGATATCATTCTCAGACCGTGAGCAAGGAAGCCCGCCAAGGATGACGAGGCTCTGACACCCAAAATATATATGTTTTTGGCTTTTGCAAGCTCTGCTACCGCGCTATCAAAGGCGGTATTGTCGATTTCCTCAAGAGTTCTTTTTATCTTCTCCGCGTCACCCAGAAGCACCTTTGAGAGAATATCTCCGTCGCCTATTAAGCTGTTGGTCACTTCCATTCGCTGTGCGGCGGTGAGACGTGTTCTGACTATCTCCTGCAAGGCGTGCTGAAACTCGGGATATCCGTCAAAGCCCAGCTCGATAGCAAAGCGTACTACGGTAGATTCGGACACGTGAACTATCTTACCGAGTCTGGACGCCGTCATATACGCCGCCTTGTCGTAGTTTTCAAGAATATAATTGGAAATGAGCTTTTGTCCCTTTGAAAAGCCCGACATTCTTATTTCTATTTCACTTAAAAGATTACGCATAAAAACCTCGATGTAAATGCAAAATGCAAAATTTATGATAGGGTTTACAGTTTTACGGTCATGCGTCCTCGACGCCGCGACTAAAATTGATTAACGGTATATTTTATGAGCAAGGCTCGGCTGTCGTCTGCTGCCGCCTTGTTTCGCCGTAGCTCGCCGCAGCTCTCGCAGCGGTGTATTACCACAAAGCCCTTTTTGGGGTCGGGCTCTGTGCGGACGGGGCGAAGCGCTCCGCGGCAGGGATTTGCCCTGTCTCCGGGGTTGATATCAACGTGTATCGACCACAGGCAGTGGGGGCAATGATTTCTTGACGTATATCCGAGAGGCTCTACCTTACGTCCGCAATGGAGACATACAAAGCCGTCGTCGTTTTTGGAAAATCTCTTTGGCGCAAGACCGCCGCCGTTTTCGTGCTCACTCATAAGCTACCCCTTGTTATAGTCGCGTATTGCCCGCCTGTCCTTCATTGACAGCCGTTGCTCTATGATATCGGTTTTGTAGTCGTAAAGGAAGAGGGTGCCGTAGGCGTATTCCTCATAATTTACGTCCTCGTTGTAGTACACGTCAAGGTATACGGCGAGAAGCTCTCCGCTCTCCAGAAGCTCCGAAAGAGACAGCCCCGCCTCGTCAAGGTCAAACACGTATCTGAAATAATTATAAAGGCTTGTTCTCTCACGCTGGGCGCTTACGGGATAAATTCTCGTTTTGTTTACCGCTTCGGCTATATTTCCCGCGTTATCGTCCTTGTTTTCGGGGGTAAGGTCGGTTTGGATAACCATACTCAGATCGAAAAGCTCCGCATCCTTCGAGGGTACTTCCGCAAGAGAATAATCCTGTGCAAGTGAGCGGATAGTGCTGTTGTTGTATCTGAATACAAGCTGTATTTGATTTGCGTCGGGAATTATATAGTAATCGGTTATGGCAAAGTAGCCGTAATTGCGCTCTGCCGTAGTTATGCTTTTATGACCCTGCTTGAATATATACAGGTCGTTTCCGTGGGTCTCGTATGCGGCGGCAAGCCGATCGTTGGGAATCATTGCGTCAAGCTCCCCGGGCGTTCCCGATGAAACGATGCGCCACAAAAGAAGTATTATGACCGCGGCAATCACCGATGCGGCGGCAAATTTTATAAGATTTCCGGCTATTCTGAAGCCCTTTGAAGCTCTTGACATTTTTACCTCTTTTCGGTTGTTCGTTATATTTAGTCGTAGCCTTTGCGTATTCTTATACATTATATCATATCTTGCCCCTTTTTTCAAGTCTTTTTGCAAGACGGCGGGATAAAAATTTCAAAAAAGAAAGTAATTAGTTATTTCAATTCCTTTTTCTGAGGCGAAATAGACGGGCGCAAGCTTGAGGCTTCTACCATACCGACAAAATTCGCCGGTTTAATTTTATTAGTATTAGAAATATGTAGATTTTTCCGAAAATCCCTTGACTTGCCGCGCCAAAAATGATAAAATATTCTGTACGATGTATAATTGTGTCTACACGAAAAAATAGATATTTCCTAATACGAGAGGAGAAAGCTGTGAAAAAAATTATTTTCAAACGTTTATTGCCGATCATGCTTACAGCTATAATGCTGATTTCCACCGCGCTGCCTGTCCTTGGGGCAAGCATATCCGCGCCAAACGAGGAAGAGCCCTACTATACCGTGGTCTTTGAGGACGGTATTCTTACAATCCGCCTCAACCCCGACAAGGTCTATGAGGTTCTCCGTGACGGCGAGGTGACCCGCGAGGAGCTGAAAAAATTTATTCCCGAGGATATTTTAGATACTCTCACCGATGGCGATGGGCTGAGTATTGGCAAGCTTGCGTCTGTGGCGGCAAACTACGTATCGGTTGACGACCTTGTGGAGATATACAATATGGTTCCCGCAGAGGTATTCTTTGAATACTTCGATATATCCATACTCACCGAGATAGTAACCCTCGACGAGCTTCTTGGGGTTATTGACGTTGACGACATTCTGTCGGATATTGACGAGGACGATATAAAGTCGCTTATCAACGACGAGGCGTTCAAGCTTCTCCTTACCGACGAGGTAAAGAACACTATTCTCACAGATGATTTTATAGAAGATTTGCTGGAGAACGGCAATATCGTTTCCGAAATAGCCGACGATAAGGAGCTTCACGATGCTCTTGCAAAGCTGGTTGACGACGGCGTAATTGCCGAAATGCTTGCCGACACGGCGATAAAGAACGCTATTATAAATCTTGCGGAGGATGATACAACCGTTGAGAGATTTCTTGCGGACCAAGACGCTGTTACTACCATAAAGAACTATATGATAGCTCACACCGAGAAGCTGAGCGGAGACGGAAACGGCGTCGACCACGGCTCCATGGGCTTCCTTAAGTGTCCTTACGTAATCGAGGCTCTGCATGACTCCGATAAGGTAAAGCATTTTCTTGAGACCCACGTTGACCCACACCTTGTTATAGATGACCCCGATATTTATATCGACTACGAAGAATTGGTAAGGGTCTATAACATCACCGAGGAAAATTTTAAAGCTTTTATCGACGGTGGCAATAGCGGTATCACATACGAAATACTTGAGAACTATATAGACGATAACCAAAAGATCAACATTGAGGGGCTTATCAAAAACGAAAAAAACCTCAATCTTGAAGCCTTTTGTAAATACGAGGAAAACGAAAAAATCGAAATCACCGTTGAAAACCTCAGGGCAAACGGCTTTATAACCGACGAAGAGGTTGCGGTACTTGTTTCCCACAACTGGAACGCTCTCTTTGCCGAGGATAGCGGCGTTACCGTCAGCGATTTCGTTCACGAGATAGGAATGCACAAGATATTGGAGCATTTCGGACGGGATGATATGGTTAAAGCCATCGGCGGCTACTATGCTCTTATCGAAAAGGGATATTTCTCCGAGGAAGACGTAGTGAGGGCTATCGGAGGCATTGACACAGCCGAGAGCGCCACCGATGACGAAAAGCTCATAGCGGGCTATAAAAAGCTTATAGGAATTCTTCTTGACGTAGACGGAAAGCTTGACGAAATAATAGATATCGTTGGCTATGAGAGATGGAAAGAATACATAGAGTTCGAGGACGTTCTGAATGCCGCAGGCAGAGCCGCGGGCAAGACAGAGGGCGACTACTCCGACCTTGCAAGGCTCTATTCCATAGAACAGCTTGCTAAGATAGCCAGGGCTATCGGTATTCGCGAGAGATAAGGATGTTCACAAAAAGCTCGACGTTAAGGCAACCCTTAGTGAGGTCTTGGACCTTGCGCTTTCAAAGAAAGATAAGGTAGAACCCTTTGCGCGTAAAGTTGCAAGTTGTGTTTCCTCTTTTGTTACCAATGAAATTTCGGTAATGAAGCTCAACGGCAAGCCCATATACAAAAACGGCAGCTTTGACTTGCAGGCGATAGTCACCGCCACCGCTCAGGCAATACCCGACGTGGATAAATTCCTCGAAATGGAAAGCGGAGACGTGTTCTGTCAGCTTATCCTTTCAACAGAGGTAAGAGGCGAGCCCTTTACGGCGGGAGTTGCTATTGAGTTTATAGGCGACCTGACAAGACTTCAGAAGCTTGCAGAGTCCAGAGCCGACTATTTCAGAATTGACGTGACAGACGAGCTTGACGTTACCGCCGAGGTGGTCATACCCGCAGTGGCGTCCGAGCTTTATATGAGAGGGCTGAATTCAACAAAAGTTCCCGCCCGTCTTAAGACAAAAATACTTCAGTTCCCCACAATGACCGTTGACGATATGAACGCCCTGCTCCGCGGACTTTCAGACGAGGAGATCGGCAACTACTCGGCAGAGGTCATGGAAAAGGTGGACGAGATAAAGGCTAAGGTCTATGCCGAGCTTGAAGAGCGTATCGGCAAGGACAGCGAAAAGCTTGATATGGCAAAGAGAAAGGCTGACGAGATACTAGATACCGTCTCTGACCCCAAGAAGCTTTCGGCTCTCCGCGACAAGGGAGTATCTGCTCTCGATAAGCTCTCCGATAAGATGGGTGACGTGACCGTAGCCGATATTTACAGAGGAAACGGCGTGTTCTCCTTTGACAGAGGCTTTTCTGTAGATCTGTGGGTGTTGGCGAACAAGGTGGTTACCCTGCCCGAGGATATCCTTGTTGTATTCGATAACGATATGACTCTGTCGGGAAGCCTTGATATGACAATGACTGTAAACGGTCTTTACAAGGCTACGGTAACCGATGCAAACGGCGTAAGAAGCGAATACTTCCTGCCCGCGGGAATATCTATGAGTGTGCTCAATAAGTACACCTCGGTAGCCTACGCCTTTACCGATGAGAAGATGCCCGCCCGTGACGTATCCTTTGTTCACGAGGACCTTTACACCCTTGAATTTTACAGTGAGAGCGGCGTGCTTATCGATAGTATAGGCTACACCGAAAGCACAGACCCCGACCCCGCTCTTTATCCCGCAGTTCCCGAAAAAGAGGGATACACGGGAGCGTGGGAAGACTTCACTCTTCGCTCCGAGGAAACAATAAAGATATACCCTGTTTATACTGCCAATGAATACACGGCTAAATACGTTGCCAAGGGCTCGACCTATACAAGCACGGTTACGGTAGAGACCCGCAAGATGAAGCTGCCCCTTGATGAAAAGAACGGCTACAGCTTTAACGGCTGGGCAGTGGACGTTAACGACGACGGAAAGATAGACACAGAGGACGGAGATTTCTATCTTATACCCGACGGCGAGGGCAACTACCTTGTACCCGAGGGCAAGACGCTCCCCGCAAGAGATTTTACCATTCTGTCGGATATGACCCTCTTGGATTTCACGGTGACCTTTATAGTTAACGGCGAGGAATACGCCAAGACTACCTTTAATGCCGAGGACAGAACCATAAAGCTCCCCGAGATCGACCCCACCCCCGAGGCTAAGCACGTATTCGAGGGCTGGTATCTCGATACCAACGAAGACGGCGAGGGAGACGAGAAGATAGACGATAGCCTTATTCCCGCATTTGATGATCATAATGCCTACGCAAAATTCAGGAGAGTAGGCTATACGGCAACCTTTGAGCCTGTGGGCGACTTTGGCGGTACGGTCATCGATTTCGAGGTTGGCGATACCGAGCTTGAAAATATACCCACCGTTCCCGATAAGGCAGGCTATAAGGACGGAGCGTGGTACGTAAAGCTTGACGGCGCTGATGACGTTCCCCTGTCCGAGTACACGCTTGGGGCAAGTGATATCACCCTTTATGCCAAGTACACGCCTATTACCTATACCATTCAGTTTGTTATAGGTAACGAAATAATCGATACAGTAAGCTTTGACCTTGAAAACGGACTTGAGAGAGACCCCATAGCTGTTCCCGCTAAGACGGGCTACACCGCCGCTTGGGCTGAGTTTACGTTACAGCCCGAAAATATGATGGTGTCGGCTATTTACACCCGCATAAAGTACACCGCAAGCTTTGTTGTTGACGGCGAGGTTAAAAAGACCATAGAGTTTACCGTTGAGACAGAGAAGCTTGAGGGCGTTCCCGCTGTTCCCGAAAAGCTTGGCTACACGGGCAAGTGGAAGGATTACACCCTTGGCGCGGCTGATATTACTATTGAAGCCGAATACACGATCATTGTATTTAAGGCTGAATTTATGGCTGACGGCGTGCTTGTAGCCACCGTGCCCTTTACTGTAAACGACAGCTCCATAACCGAGCCCGATGTTCCTCAAAAAGAGGGCTATGAGGGCAAATGGGAGAGCTATACTCTCGGTGCTGAGGATATAGTTATTAATGCTGTATATACCGAGATACCGCCTATCGTGGTCAATCCCGACACACGGGGCCCCGGCATGTTCTGGTGGATACTTCTGGCGGTGCTTGTGATGATGCTCATAATCTGGATATTCTCTAAGAACGCGGAAGAGCAGACCGATCCCGAGCCTACTCCCGAGGCAGCTCCCACACCTGTGGCAGAGCCCATTGAAGAGCCCGAGGCAGAGGTGGTGCCCGAGCCCGTAGCAGAGCCTGAGCCTGTTGAAAGCATTGACGTTGAAACGGCGGATAAGCTGATGAGCGACGAAAAGGCGGCGACGGTTATAGAGACTGTCAGCGGCGCAGGCGTTGGCGCTAAGTCGATAATCAACATAAGCGACATCAACAGCGCGTTCTCCGACGGAGACGTTGTAGACATCGAGGCTCTTAAGGCTAAGAAGCTGATACCCGCAAAGACCCAAAGAATTAAGGTATTGGCAGACGGAACTCTCGACAAGGCTCTCACGGTCTACGCCGAGCAGTTCTCTGTACAGGCGATCAAGATGATCACCCTGACAGGCGGTAGGGCAATTCAGAAGAAGTAACCCCGATTACCTTTCGGCTGTAAATAAAAAATAAAGGCGCTTGTGATATCGGTTTTGATCGGTATCACAGGCGCTTTTTGTGTGCGGTTGCTTTAGGGAGTGATTTTTTGGCGGAGAAGGAGAGATCCTTCGAAAAGCTTCACTTTTTCTTTTTTCACTCGAAAACATAGTAGGGACAGGCGTCCTCGACTGTCCGTGTTCACGCCCCCTTGCGGCAGTCGCATAGGCAGAAGAGATGCCCACTCGAAAACATAGTAGGGACAGGCGTCCTCGACTGTCCGTATTCACGCCCCCTTGCGGCAGTGGCATAGGAAGAAGAGACGCCCACTCGAAAACATAGTAGGGACAGGCGTCCTCGACTGTCCGTGTTCATGCCCCCTTGCGGCAGTGGCATGGGCAGAAGAGATGCCCACTCGAAAACATAGTCGTCTCGGTCGCGTTCGCGTAGCGCGCTTCCGATACTCCTTGTTTTCTCCCTTGTCGCGCTCCCTTTTTCCGCCACCGGCGGCGGTCGCGCTCCAAGCCCCCGCCGGTTCCCGGCGCTCGAGTTCAAATTCCTCTTTCGACGACAAGAAAAATAAGGGATAGACCGTTTGGTCTATCCCTTATTTTTGGCGGAGAAGGAGAGATTTGAATTTGTGTGCCGCCGTCCTATTCGTCTTATTTGTCTGCGAAAACGAATAAAATGGGCAAAATGGGGCATTTTTGCTCGATTTCTGAAGCTACAGCTCTCCTGTATTCAGATTTTGAAAAAATCGTAAGGGATTTTGTATGAGCAAATCCCATATAAAAAGAAAGACCGCACAGCATCTGTTTTGATGTGTACGGTCTTATCTTACCCCAAAATGCCCTTTATATGCGTTGTACTGCCGTTCATTATCATCAAACGCCAAGTCAACGCCCAAAGTCCATTTTTCCTTGTAAATCCTTGCTTTTTTCACTCCTTTCACTATTCGTTTAACCTTTCAAAAATTGCGGATTTCCGCCATATATCATTACTATAGTAAAAAAAGTAGCATCTAATAACTCAAGATGCTACTTTTTCGCCAGTATGGAAACAGAAAAAACACGGCTCGTTTTGAACCGTGGCTATCTGTTATTATGTTATCTAATCGACAAATTGGAATTTACTTTATCTATCTAAGATGGAGCTTTCGATATGTTTATTGTATAGTTTTTTCATCTCATCTGTTAAATCACAGTGTCCTCTATCAGGAACAGAATAGTAGACGATATCGTGTTTTTCTTTCATTTTTTCAACAAATCTATCGCTATGTTTTTGTTTATTAACCGCTGTATCTTTCATGCAATGAAAAATATAATACTTTGAATTTACAGGCATTCTATCAACCAAATCCCAAGGAGACGCTGATTTCAAAGCCTCTTGCAAACTGCAATCATAATTATAAAATGCACTATACAATGTTCTCGGCAAATCGGGACGTTCGGTAAAATGATACGGCAAATCACACACAGGACAATTTGCAACACAGGCAACAGGGGTACGCTTAGCATAAACCATATACACCAGTGCAGAAAGCCCGCCCATGCTTCTACCTACGGATACAACAGGTAAATCATTTAGCAAACCATACTCATCAAATAACACGTCAATTATTTCATCTGTATATGATACATTCTGCTTATTTTGCCACGCCCACGGATTTTGATACGGTACCACATACAGTATTCCGTTTTCGGCAAATCGTATACCATCTTCCGTATCTTCAGCAAACATAGAAGCTCCACCCAATCCAAAGAAGGAAACAACCAAACCCTTAATCGGTTTTTTGCAAATTTGATTGTTACAGTATGCAAAATTACGTAAATTTTCAATAGTAATTATTTTTTCCATATTGACTTCTCCTTTTGTTTGAATTATATGCCCATTATAGTTCGATAAATTCAAGTTTATCTAACAGTTATATTATATCATAAAAATCCCCAAAAGTCAATAGGACGGCTTGAACTTTCACTCAAACCGCCCTATTTTGTTAGGAAACCTTACATATTGACCTCTGCAGGTCTGCTCCCTGCTTTCGCAGGAGTACGCTACGTTGAAAAGACTAACTGTATGTTAAAAAAGAAAGGAAAAAAGGATAACAACCACAAAACAACATAGCGTACCACCTTTCTGCTTTTTATAAGCCTTACGCTTTCTAAAGCCTTACAATCAAAATGGCGTTGCACCATTGATATGTTATATTCTATTACCCTTGCTTGATAAATATAACTTCAGAATGTCGAAAAATGAATTATTTTTGCAACACGGCGTTCCAATCCTTGACATAACCCTTTTTTGTGGAGATTTC
>JAZOMG010000049.1:0-7359 GCA_045653705.1 Eubacteriales bacterium
CAGATAACGGGAACTATCTTGTTGTCGATAGTAGCCTTACGGAGAGCCGCCTTAAGCTCCTCAACGGTAAGCTCCTCACCGCTGAAGTACTTGTCCATAAGCTCCTCATCTGTCTCGCAGATAGACTCTATCATCTTTTCACGGTACTCCTCAGCAAGGTCTTTCATATCCTCGGGAATCTCTTCCACTCTCATATCCTTACCAAGGTCATCGTAGTACACGTCAGCTTCCATTGTCATAAGGTCAACGATACCCTTAAAGGTCATTTCCTTACCGATGGGGAGCTGGATCGGAACTGCGTTCGCGTGAAGTCTGTCTCTCATCATTCCTACAACACGGTAGAAATCTGCGCCTGTGATGTCCATTTTGTTGACATACGCCATACGCGGTACACCGTACTTGTCAGCCTGACGCCAAACAGTCTCGGACTGAGGCTCAACACCGCCCTTTGCGCAGAGAACGGTTACAGAACCGTCAAGCACGCGCAGAGAACGCTCAACCTCTACGGTAAAGTCAACGTGTCCGGGAGTATCGATGATGTTGGTACGGTGGGTGTTGGACTTTACAGCCGCAGGGTCATCGTGGAACTGAGAGTGAGCCCAGAAACAGGTGGTAGCAGCAGAGGTGATGGTAATACCTCTCTCCTGCTCCTGCGCCATCCAGTCCATGGTTGCCGCGCCCTCGTGTGTTTCACCTATCTTGTGAGTTTTACCTGTGTAGAACAGGATTCTCTCTGTGGTTGTTGTCTTACCGGCATCGATGTGAGCCATGATACCGATATTTCTTGTTTTTTGAAGTGAATATTCTCTAGCCATTAATGTTTCTCCTTAATTTTCTACTATTAATGACAGATCAATATCTGTAGTGAGCAAACGCCTTGTTTGCCTCTGCCATACGGTGAGTTTCTTCTTTCTTCTTGAAAGCTCCGCCCATGCTGTTCTTTGCGTCGATTATCTCGGCTGCAAGTCTATCAGCCATTGTGCGCTCTCCGCGGTTTCTGGAGTAGGCAACGAGCCAACGCAGACCAAGTGTCTGACGGCGCTCTGCTCTTACCTCCATAGGCACCTGATATGTCGAACCGCCTACACGGCGAGCCTTGACCTCAAGGACAGGCATGACATTCTCAAGAGCTGCATTAAATGCTTCGATAGGATTCTCACCTGTCTTAGCTTCGATTGTTGAAAATGCGTCATAAACGATTTTCTGGGCAACGCCCTTCTTGCCGTCGTACATAATGTTGTTGATAAGCTTTGTTACGAGCTTAGAATTGTACATAGGATCCGGCAATACGTCTCTTTTGGATATACGACCTCTTCTCGGCACTGTACTTCCCTCCTTCATTAATATTATGAATTCATAGGTACTCAAAAGCATTCTTCTGTAAGCGCGCAAAAGCGATCGTGTAAATAAACATTAAATTTACATTGAGGATCGGTCTTGCGACTTTTTTGCTTTATACCCTGTTGTTTTGACCTAAATTACTTTTTCTTAGGTCTCTTTGCGCCGTACTTAGAACGGCTCTGGTTACGGTTTGCAACGCCCTGCGCGTCAAGAGTTCCGCGGATGATGTGGTAACGTACACCGGGGAGGTCTCTAACTCTACCGCCTCTGATAAGAACGACAGAGTGCTCCTGCAAGTTGTGTCCGATACCGGGAATGTAGGTGGTTGCGTCAAGTCCGTTGGTAAGTCTTACTCTCGCTATCTTACGAAGCGCGGAGTTAGGCTTCTTGGGGCTTGTGGTAGATACCTTTGTGCAAACGCCTCTCTTCTGGGGTGACGCCTGGTCGGTAGGAACATTGTTCAAAGAGTTAAAGCCCTTCTGAAGAACGGGAGCCTTAGACTTATAAACCTTGTCGTGACGACCCTGCTTTACCAGCTGGTTAAATGTTGGCATTCTCCTTTTTTCCTCCTTCTTCTAAATTTAATGTTTATTTACAGACGCACTTTCGTGCGATTCTGTCATCAAAAGCCGTTTATTCGCAAACGGTCACAGTATATTTTATCATTTTTCTTTTTGTTTGTCAAGACAGTGATTAATTTTCTACTTTTTGCACAATGTATACCTGTCATTCACTGAATTATTTGCGATTATTATATATAAAAATACAGTTTTCAAGTAATTATTTGCCAAAATGCAAAAAATTAAAAAAGAAGTCACACACAAACAGCTTTAATATGGTATAATAACGTAGGATATTTTCTATAAACTCAAGGAGAAGATTATGAAGATAGGTTTCAAGCTCACAGGAAAAAATCTGTACATAATACTTTCTGTAATACTCTCGTCGGCGGCTGTCTGCATTGTTGATACGGTAATACAACCGGGATATTGGATAAAATCGGGGATTAAAATACTTTTATTCCTTTCGGTCATCGGTATATATTTCATTTTCAATAGAAGTGAGCTTTCAACTCTGAAAAAGCTATTCACACCAAGAAAATGGGATATTCCAAAGGGACTCGGAATAGGCGTTGCCATATTCGCCTTTCTTATAGGGGCATATTTTTTACTTAGAGGACGGATAGATTTTTCGGGAATTACAGGAAAGCTAACGGCGGATACAGGGGTGAGCAGAGAGAATTTTATATACGTTTCCATATACATATCGGTAGTCAACTCTCTCCTTGAAGAGCTTTTGTTCAGAGGCTTCGGCTTTATAATATTGAAGAAAAAGACTTCTCGGATGTTCGCCTACAGCCTCAGCGCCCTTATGTTCGCTCTTTACCACAGCGGAATGACCTCGGGATATTTCAATGTAGGAATATTCCTGTTTACCCTTTTCGGGCTGTTCGTAGGAGGACTTATATTTAATTTCCTTAACGAAAAAAGCGAGAGCATTTACGCCTCATGGCTCACGCATATGTTCGCAAATCTCGGTATAAATAGCATTGGAATGATACTGTTTGGAATTATTTAGCTTATATTTTAACATAAAAGCAGCTGCTCCGAAGGCACGAAAGTGTTATCGGAGCAGCTTTTTATATTAAATTACTTTGCAGCGTTAAGTCTTGCTTCGAGAGCAGCAAGCTCGTCGTACATAGCCTGAGGAACTCTATCGCCAACCTGTGCGTAGAACGCCTTGATGTTGTCGATATCAGCAAGCCAAGACTCTACGTCTACGCTGAGAAGATCCTTAACGGTATCAAGAGTTACGCCGTCAAGACCCTCAATGTTGATATCCTCTGCGTTGGGAACGTATCCGATAGGAGTGATGTTCGCCTCAACCTTGCCTTCGCAACGAGCGAGAATCCACATAAGAACTCTCATATTGTCGCCGAATCCGGGCCAGATGAAGTTTCCGTTGTCATCGGTTCTGAACCAGTTAACATGGAATACCTTGGGAGGATTGGGGATAAGAGTACCCATCTTGAGCCAGTGTGCCCAGTAGTCACCCATATCGTAGCCTACGAAGGGTCTCATAGCCATGGGATCGCGACGAACTACGCCGACAGCTCCTGCTGCTGCTGCAGTTGTCTCGGAAGCCATGATAGAACCAACGAACGCGCCGTTCTGCCAGCTTGTGGACTGGTAAACAAGGGGAGCAGTCTTAGCTCTGCGTCCGCCGAATACGATTGCGGATACAGGCACGCCTGCGGGATTATTGAACTCCTTGGAGAGACAAGGACAGTTGATAGCAGATGCTGTGAAACGGCTGTTGGGATGCGCGCCGCAGGTAGACTTATCAGCCTTGTTGTACTTGGTGTAATCCCAAACGTTACCCTTCCAGTCGATAGCGTTTGCGGGAGGATTCTTGTCAAGTCCTTCCCACCAAACGGTGTTGTTGTCGAGGTTGTGAACAACGTTTGTAAAGATAGTATCTCTCTTTGTTGTGTAAAGAGCGTTGGGGTTAGAGCCCTCGTTTGTTCCGGGAGCAACTCCGAAGAAGCCGTTCTCGGGGTTAACAGCCCAAAGTCTGCCATCCTGACCCACACGGAGCCAAGCGATATCGTCACCTACGCACCATACCTTGTAGCCCTTCTTCTGATAGAATTCGGGGGGAATGAGCATTGCGAGGTTGGTCTTTCCGCAAGCAGAGGGGAACGCAGCACAGATATACTTTGTTTCTCCGTCGGGGTACTCAACGCCGAGGATGAGCATATGCTCTGCCATCCAGTTCTCCTTGCGTCCGAGATAGGAAGCTATACGGAGAGCGAAGCACTTCTTACCGAGAAGAACGTTTCCGCCGTAACCCGAGTTAACAGACCAGATGGTGTTGTCCTCAGGGAAATGACAGATGTATCTGTTTTCCTGATCGATATCAGCCTTTGCGTGGAGACCCTTAATGAAATCTCCGCTCTCGCCGAGAGCCTCAAGAACGTTAGTTCCAACACGGGTCATAATGAGCATGTTAAGAACAACGTAGATAGAGTCGGGAAGCTCGATGCCGTATTTAGCGAAAGGAGATCCTACGATACCCATAGAATAAGGAATAACGTACATTGTTCTGCCCTTCATTGCGCCTGTGTAAAGCTTTGTGAGCTTTGCGTAGCAGTCTGCGGGAGCCATCCAGTTGTTGATGTTACCTGCATCCTCTTTCTTGGAGGTACAAATAAAGGTTCTGTCCTCAACGCGGGCAACGTCGTTTACAGCGGTTCTGTGGAGATAGCAGTTGGGGAGAAGCTCCTCGTTGAGCTTTTCGATCTCACCGGTTGCGCAACCCTCTGCGCGAAGCCCCTCTGCCTGTTCCTCTGTACCGTCGATCCAAACGATCTTGTCGGGCTGTGTCATAGCTGCCATCTCTTCGATCCAGCTAAGAACGTACTTGTTTGTGGTCATAGTTTTTCTCCTCTTTTTATTAAAATTATTTTTTGACAGATTTTTGCGGACAAAATTCAAAATTCGTTTTTTTCGATTGTTGCTATCGCAAGTCTCAAATAAACAAATTTTGCAATTTATTGAGGATATTTCCTCGTTGTCCACTGTATATTTTACCTTATTTTCAACAATATTGCAAGAGGTTTTTTCAAAAGGTTACAATTTGTTAACAATTTAACTATCTGCAATTGATTTAACGTATATCGGAGTTTTTGCAAGTTTTGATATCAAGACTTGCATTTATTGCGCTTTTGCACCTATATTACTCAATTTTTTCGCTTTCATTTGGCATAAAAACAATAAAATATCTTTATTTTTCTATTATTTATGCAATTATCGGCGTATTCCTCTTGCAAGCATATTTTTCCTTTACGCAGACAATACTATTCTTACAGTATTATAAAAGAAAGGACATAAGAAAAAATGAACAAACCCCAAATAATCAAATGCTGCGCCCGAGAAATTCTCGATTCAAGAGGAAATCCCACCCTTGAGGCATCGGTATTTCTCTCCGACGGGACGGTAGGAATGGCAAGCGTTCCGTCGGGCGCGTCAACGGGAATTTACGAAGCAAAGGAAAAAAGAGACGGCGACAAGTCGCGCTACGGCGGAAAAGGCGTTGCCGAGGCGGTCTGCGCGGTAAACCGAGTTATATCCCCCTCTATTATGGGAATAAGCGCGGCTGAGCAATCCGAAATAGATAAGCTTCTGCTTCGACTTGACGGCACAGACGACAAATCAAAGCTTGGCGCAAACGCCATACTTGCGGTATCCTTAGCGGTTGCCCGCGCCGCCGCCAACTGGTATCACATTCCGCTATACCGATATCTGGGCGGTGTAGATGCCTACCGTCTGCCTATTCCTATGATGAATATTCTCAATGGCGGCGCTCACGCGTCAAACAACGTAGAGATACAGGAATTTATGATAGTTCCCACAGGCTTTTCGGTATTTTCCGATGCTTTGAGGGCGGGAAGCGAGATATATCACGCTCTCGGCAGACTGCTCAAAAGTAAGGGCTACGCCACCACGGTGGGAGACGAGGGCGGATATGCGCCAAATTTAGAAAATGACGAGGAAGCAATAAAGCTTATATGCGAAGCAATAGAGTCGGCGGGGTATTCCACGGACAGCGTACGGATAGCTCTTGATGCCGCCGCATCCGAATGGTTTGACGAGGAAAGCGGCGACTACCGTATGCCCAAGCGCGGAATGAAATACACCTCTGACGAGCTTTGCGGCTACTGGGTGGGGCTTTATGAAAGATATCCTGTTATAATGTCCATAGAGGACGGGCTCGATCAACGTGACACCCTGGGCTGGCAAAGGTTGACAAAGGAGCTGGGGGGTAAGATAATGCTTGTAGGAGATGACCTTTTCGTTACAAACACAAAGCGCCTTGAAAGCGGAATTGGCGAGGGACTTGCCAACTCAATTTTGATAAAGCCCAATCAGATAGGAACACTCTCCGAAACGTTTGACGTTATTCACTTGGCTAAAAGCGCGGGCTACCGCTTTATTCTATCCCACCGCTCGGGAGAGACCGAGGACACCACGATCTCGGATATAGCCGTAGCTCTCGGCGCACCCTTTATTAAAACAGGAGCTCCCTGCCGCGGCGAGCGCGTGGCGAAATATAACCGACTTCTCCGCATCGAAGCCGCACTCGGAAGCGGCGGCAATTACGGCTTTCGTAATATGCCCGAAGCCGTGGCGGATAGGATATATTTGGTGTAAGAAAAAGGGCTAAGATTTAGAGATGTTCTCTAAATGACAGTTGTACAAGAATACGGTATATCTCGAAAGGGGTATGCCGTATTTTTTGTATTATGGTTCCATAGAGGCTTTTGCCGATGAGTAATCCCGCCGCAGCGATAGCCTTCCCCAGCGGGGAAGGTGGCACGACGCAAGGAGTGACGGATGAGGAGAACACCTTTTATGTGTCAGTATTCGCTCTCCTCATCCACCACTACCGTGGTCCCCCTTCCCCGCTGGGGAAGGCTTTATGTTACTTTCCGCTCTAAATAATTTTTATAAGACTTGTTGATTACTCGCTTTGCTCGTATACAGTTCTACGCACAGCTAAAGCTTTTCGAATTTACGTAGCAACAGATAAGGTTCGTTTCACAATAGCAAAAAGATGATGTCCCAAACGCAAATTTGAGGCATCACCTTTTTACTGTAATTATTTAGTAGCTTTCCAATACGTAACGATAAACTCGGTATCAGACAGCCTCTGGATATTGTAATCGTAGCTGTTCTTAGGAAGCTTACAGGTCACGCCCTCTGCTACCGTCATATAGTATACGTAGCAGGAAACGGTCGTGCTTTCGCCCATGGTCTTAACACCCTTAACCGACATTTCCGTATCGGGAGTGGTTGCCTTTATCTCGGCGATATAGCTGTCAAGACCGTAGAAATTCTCGTCAGCTTTAACCTTTTTCTGCTTATCTGCTATGTACTTTGCGTGAGCAAGTCCGACGTAACGGAAAACGCTATCCTCTCCCTCAGCATCGGATACACGGACGAATCCGTATTTATA
>JAZOMG010000050.1:0-26462 GCA_045653705.1 Eubacteriales bacterium
CATATCTGAAACCTCCGATAATGTTTTTCTCGTCAATTAACATTTTATCAGATTTTTTTCAGATATGCTCTTTCTTTTTTGTTTTTTTACATTTTTTTCGCTATATCTGTTGGTTTCACCCCAACATTTATTATAGAACCAATAAAAGAAACCTCTCGGTAGCGTAGCAGCTGTCCGAGAGGTTTCTACATTAAAAATATCAAATAAAATTTTATCTCCAAAATGGGCGAGCCATCAAATCCTTTTTTCAATGTTTTCTTTGCTCCACTTTCTTTTTTAAAAGAAAGTGGAAAACAGGTCATAAATTAACATTCTTTTTCTTCATAAATCCCCAAATGATAGCACCTATAAAACGAATCGCGTTGGCGATAACGATACCCCATACAAAGCCCGTAAGGTCACCGAGAACAGTTCCTATAGCTACGGACGTAAAGAATATAACCGCATAGCCGCCGTTGAAGATAAGCTGTTTTTTCTCACCCTTGAAGCGAAGCAGAGCCATCATCAGCATACCCGAAACGAAATAGAATATCTGCCCGAGGATTGCAGGGGCGAGGTAGGGAGCAACAGATGAAATATATTCGGGATAAAGAATTTTAATAAGGATAGGAGATACAAGCATACAGCCGCCAAATCCAACCGCGCCGAAAGCCGTAGCGGCGCATACGGCAATAAGCCATAGCTTTGGGGAAAGTCCGCCCTTGTAGCGAACGAGATAGCTTATCATAAGAGCGTTAATAGGAAGCGTCAGCATAGAAATGACCTTACCTATAAGAGACGCTACGTAGTATATCTGCACAAGCTCGCCCTCGCCCGTGATAGCCAAAAGCAGTATGCGGTCGGCGTGAAGCGTAAGATTGTCGATAAACGCCGACAAAAATATAAATCCAATACTGAAAAGCACAGGCGCAAAGTTTTTCGTTGGCTTAAAGAACGGCGGGCGGTAAAGCTTGCCGAAGATGACCACAAAAAGAACCGAAAGGACCTCACCGAGAATGAGCGCCAGCATCCATTGACCCGTGGCGCGGAAGAGAAGAAGCCCCACAGCATAGCCCACGGAAATTATGATATAAAAAATCATATATTTAAGGAAATTTGCGCTTATCTTGAACTCTACCTCAGAATAGTAGCGGAGCATAGTGCTGAACGTGAGTGTAATATAAAGAAGAATAGCAATGACCGAGGTGTATCCGAACGCCTCGGCATTTTCAATTCCGCGAATGTAAACGATACCTATTATACTTCCGACAATGCCCATTCCCAAGAGAATAAGGTTGTAGTCGGAGCTTTGAGTGTAGCCCTTTTCTACGTTGAGCAAGCGCGCGCAGTTAACGGCGTAGCCACAGGTTCCCGCGGTAATAGCCACAAGAGAGATGACCGACAGGGCAACACCCGATGCGTCACCGCCCAAAACACGCTCAAAGTCGGGGTAGACCAGAAGCTGAATAACTAAATTAAATATTCCCGCCGCGCCCACACTGTAAATAAGGTCTAAAAGCTTTCTTCTGTTTTCGGGGGCGAATAGCTTTTTTAATTTTTCTCCCATATCCGCATCCTTTCCTCTGTCGCTTTGAATATTATACCATTTTTTTTGCATCTTGTAAACAGAATTTTGAAAAAATAAAATTCGACAAATGCCATTTTTTACCTTTATTTATTGCACATATTAATTGCTTGGTTTTTATATACTTAGCACAAGAAATACAACTTTTAGAAAATATTACTACTTTTTTACTAAAAATTACAATTGTGTATTTTCCAAAACTGTTGACTTTTAACAAATGTCTTGCTATAATAAAAATACAACATAGTATGGAGCGTTGTCTCCGAAAGGAATACATAATGAACGATCAGAAGAAAAAAAACAACGGACAAGACACAACAAAGCTGTATAAAGCTATGACAGTTGTAGGTATCGTGCTTTGCGTAATACTCGTACCGATACTCATAGTAAACTGCACGCTAATAGTAAAAAGCTTTGTAAATAAGGATGAGATTCCCGATTTCGGCGGAATGATACCCTTGATAGTACTAACCGACTCAATGGAGCCCGAAATAAAGAAAGGTGACATAATCATTTCCAAAACGGTGGATGACCCGTCACAAATTAATGATGGCGACGTTATTTCCTTTTACGACCCCGCGGGCAACGGCACGTCTGTCGTAACCCACCGAGCTATGTATAAGATAATTGAGGGAGAGGATAAGCTCTTCTTCAAGACCGCCGGTGACTCCAACGTAAGAAATTCTGGCGGTAACGCGGAAAATGAGCTTGGCTACGATAAAAAGCCCGTACCCGCCGAGGACGTTATAGGCGTTTATACAAACGTAAGAATACCCCTTGCGGGACATATCGCTCTGTTTATGCAGAGTACCGCAGGACTTATCGTCTGTGTGGTAGTACCCCTGTTGCTCCTTATCGGCTATGACATAATCCGCCGTAGACTTCACGATAAGAACAAGGGCAAGGACGTTGACGCGCTTATGGCAGAGCTTGAAGCCCTTAAGGCAGAGAAGGCAAACGTAGAAGCACCCGTTGCAGAAGCACCCGTAGAGGAAGCACCTGTTGAGGAAGCGCCTGTTGAGGGAGCGCCTGTTGAGGAAGCACCTGCAGAGGAAGCGCCTGTAGAGGAAGCGCCCGCTGAGGATTCTGCGGAATAAAAAAACCAGTCAGCTGACGCTGACAGCTCCCTTGGATAGGGAGCATGAAAGAAAAAGATTATTCTTCCCTCGGAAGCCACGTTCGGGGAATGGATATAAATTTAGCACAGACCTAAAAAAATATTTCCCGAATAATGGGAAGAATTACGAAAGCCCGAAAGGGTAAATTTAAAAGGAGATTTGACAATGAAAACTAATAAGATGATGAGAATCGCTTCCGTTCTGTTGGTAGCAGTTCTTCTTACAACTTGCGTTATTTCCGGAACTTTTGCTAAGTACGTTACTGAGGGTGCAGCAGCTACTGACTCCGCTCGCGTAGCTAAGTGGGGTGTTACAATTGATACTGCTTCTTTTGCTACGTTTGCTAATACCTATGCTGCTGACGACGGAGAAACATCAATAACAAACACCGTTGTTTCTACAGATAAGGTTGTTGCTCCTGGCACTACCAAAACACTTGCTAATGTTACTATTGCTGGAACTCCTGAGGTTGCAGTTGCAGTAGATTATGTAGCAACGGTAACTCTTACTGGATTTGATGACTATTGCCCCATCGTTTTCACCGTAAATGGAAATAGCTACAAGGTTGGTGATGGCGGTATTGCTGACGCTACAGCTCTCGCAACAAAGGTTAAGGAAGAAATAGAAAAGTTTAGTGCTGAATATGAAGCTGGTACTGATCTTGGCACAAAGGATGATGCTGTAACAGTGTCTTGGGCATGGGCGTTTGAAACCGGTGCTAATGATGGTGAAAAAGCTACTAACAATGTTAAGGATACAGCTCTCGGCAATGCTGCTGCTGAAGGAAATGCCGCAGAAATTTCTCTTTCTCTCACTGCAACAGTAACTCAGATCGACTAATCTAATCCCCGAGGATTAATAGTTACTTAAAAAAGGCTGAATAATTAAAAGCCGCCCCATCGTGGCTGGGGCGGCTACTTTAGAAAATACGCATTTTTGCTTTTTCCCAACGCTCGATTTTTCGAGCCTTGCAAAAAGGTAAAAATGGACTCAAATGTCAACTTAGATGCGGTAGGAATTAAACTCAAGATATTGTGTCTTGTGATGAATCTTTAAATTTCATCGTAGGGCGGGGGCAAGCCCCCGCTCTACGATAAAATCGCTACTGACGTATCAAAACGGAATGAACGACGGGGATGTAGCGAACAGATAACAACCAATATACGTAAAAAACATAATAGGGTATTACCGCACGTTATTCCCCCTCTAAAGGGAACAAAAAATCCAAGAGAGGAGACGCATATGGCTAAGCTGAATATATCACCCAAGGGCGTCGGAGCGCAGGCGCTCAACGTTGCCGTTTGGGTATCGGCGGCGCTTCTCTCTGCTTGCACTCTCGTTTCCTCGGCTGTTATCGCTTCGGGCTTTGGCGACCTCATTCCAAACGAGTGGAACGTGATTTTTCTTATTCCCAAAGAGCCTGCTTCCGAGGTGGCGGACGACAGCGGCGTGTGGAACGCCGAAACCGAAATAGAAATATTTAAGGCTGAATATACAAACGGACATGGCAACGTAACCGTAAAATCAAATAACGGAGAGGCTGTCTTTGCTCCGGGCGCGGAGACGGATTACTCCTTTAAGCTGAAAAACAACGGCAACGTAGCGTTGGATTACAATGCAAAGCTTGCGTTTTCCTTGAAGCAAAACGGAAATGAAATGTCCGATGAGCATATGCCCTTGCTTGTTAGGGTCTTTTCTGCTGAGCAAAACGACTACATAGTCGGCTCTGCCGATACTTGGGTACCCGTTACCGAGCTTCGCGCCTACGAGGACGGCGGAATACTCGGTATAAACTCCTATAACGAATACACCCTCTCTCTGAAATGGGAATTTGAGAGCGGAAATGATGAAAGAGATACTTATCTCGGCACTCTTGCCGAAGACGAAAGCGTTCAGTTTTCGGTAAACATTGGTACGAGAGCCGAACAGAGCGCAGACCCCCACGCTACGGGCGGAGCGCAATATGATGACGGAGCGGTTACGCAGATAGGCGGCGACTTTAATATACTGCCTATGGCTACTCTGCTTACCTTTACGGCAACGTCGGGCGCGGCTCTGAGCATAGGAATCCTGGCTAAGGCTAACGCAAAATTGCCCCCCATAGTCATTAATCCACCCCCCACAGGTGGCGGAGCGGGCGCGGCGGCAGGTAAAACAGTAGTTCCACCTGCGGCGGGCGGCGGTAAGAAGAAAGAAAAAGCTCCCACAGGGCAGAACGGTCAAGCTACAAAGAGAAAACGCCCGAATAAGAGAAAGATAAATCAAAATCCCGGACGTTGGCAAAATCACAAAAAGAATAGCAAGAAGAAGCGTTCAAGACGCAAATAATATTTATCCGACAAGGGCGGAATCCAAATGAAGTCAAAGAAGCTAAATACGGTCATAAGAATAATACTGCTCGTACTCATAAGCGTTATTATAGGTGTTGGAATATACACCTGGAACGCCCAGAGCCTTTCGGGCAACGTACTGCCTATGCCTTTCGGCGTAGGAATGGGCGTTGTGCTGTCGGGCAGTATGGAGCCTGAGCTGTCAATAGACGACGTTATAATCGTTGTCAAGGACGACAGCTACGAGGTAGGCGAGACGGTGGTCTATCAGGACGGACATATGATGGTGGTGCATGAGATAATCGCCATCGAGGACGGTATGGTAACTACGCAGGGAGCGGCAAATAACACCCCCGACGAGCCTATGAAGATAGAATACATTAAGGGGCGTGTGCTCTTTGCCATACCTAAGCTTGGCGTGGTCGTATCGGCATTAAAGACCCCCGCGGCAACCTTGATAATGCTTGGGGCGGCGGTGCTGCTTCTCATTCGTTCTTATCGCAAAGAGGATACGGGCGAGGATGACGAGCTTGAACGCATACGTCGGGAGATAGAACGGCTAAAGGAAGATAAGACAGACAAAAAGTAATTGAGAGTGAGGTGTCTTGTATGAAAAAATCAAATATAAAGACACCTGTGATATTCTATATAGCTCTCTGTGTGCTTTGCGTGACCCTTATAAGCTTTAGCTTTACAGGCGGTCTTTACGCAAAATATTCCACCACCTCGTCGGCATCCGACAGCGCGAGGGTGGCAAAATACAACGTGACGGTCTCCGACCTTACGGCAAACGAGCTTACAGTTGATTCCTATGACCCACAGGGGCTTTTGGGACAAACTCGGTTTACCGTAACGTGGGATTGTGAGGTTGCGGTGCGCTACGGCGTTTCTATCGAGTTCCAGCAGCCTGTGCCCGATTACGTAACGATTACTGTGGATGGCAACACTACGGATAACGTGGATGCTATGTCAAAGGTGTTTACCTTTAATTCGCTGAATACCGTCTCGGCGGGAAGCGGAGAGCAGACCCACACTGTGGGCTTTGAGGTTGACCCTGCGTTTCAGGACAGGGATATAGATTTCTACTCGGTATACGTGCGCGTATACGCCGAGCAAATAGATTAAATACGACAGTCAGGCGCGGCAAATATGCACGTGCCTTTCGGTCTATAATTTGAAAGAAAAGGGGGCGGATGTAAAGTGAAGAGAAACGGTTTAAATACTTTGGTAGGCTACGCTGTGTCTGCCCTTGCTTTACTCGTTGTTTTCAGTACTGTTTTTGTCAGCTTTGTGTTCGCCAAATACGCAAGCGAGAGAAAGCAGAGCATGAACGTATACGTACACGTATACGGCGGTAACATTGACCTGGCGCTTTGCGAGGGGGATGAGGACACGCCGTGGGTAGATGCGGAGCATCGCTTCTTGCTTCGTCCCGGTACGGCGTACGCGTTTAACCCCTACGTGCATTTGACGGTAACCGCCAACGACAGACCCTGCTATCTGTTCGTAAAATTAGACAACGCAGGCGGTAACGTTACGGTAGACAACGCCACCTATAGCTTTGAGAATTTCGTTTACTATGCTATTGCGGACGGTTGGACACAGGGAGACGGAGAAATTATACCCGAAAACGTATATTACAGGCAGGTGCCTGCCAACGTCAGAGACGGGTATTTTTCCATAATGTCCGGCGACATGGTGCTTATACCCTACGAAACGCCCGAAAAGGCATTTGAGGCGCTGACAGAGGAAAATATGCCCGAAATTGCTATAAGCGCATATGCCATAGAGATTACTGAGCTTGAGGATGCTACAAGCGTTTCAAATACTACTCCCGAGGGAGCTTGGGCGTGGATGATGGCAAACGAGACGCCTGTGCCTCTCGATACACAGGCGAATTGATTTTTTGAAAGGAGCGACTTATGAAAAAATACAGTAAGATAATAATATTACCCATATGCGTTGCGTTGCTCCTTGGAGCTTTCGCGCTACTTCACGCGTCGATAGCAGCAGCAAACGTGCCTGCGGAGGGCGGTACGCTGTCGGGAGAATATACTGTGGGCGGCACAATGAATTTGAATGGCAAAATAAAAATTGCCTCGGATACCTCTTTGAAGATAACAGGCTCGGGAACAATTAACTGGGCGCCATCGGTTGACCAGGATTGCGCTTTTGAGAATAGCGGTACGCTGATAATAGAGGGAACGAGCGCTACAAACAGAATAGTGATCGATGCCAAGACCATAGACGACACGTTTATCAATAACCTTGGAGAGCTCGTTCTGAAAAACGTGACAATACAGAACGTGGGTAGCTCCGCCTCGAAAAAGGCGGCTCACGGAGGCGCAATAAAGACAGAGGACGGAACACATCCGGACAGATCGACAAAGGTTACCCTTGATAACGTAATAATAAAGAATTGCTACGCTCGCGAGGGCGGTGGATTATACGTAGGCAACAATGTACTGGCGGAGATTGATATTAACAATTCTCAGTTTATAAACTGCTACGCGTATCCTAATTCAGATAGTGATAAGTATTTGGGCGGCGGCGGTATCGCCGTGAGAAACCAAAACGTGGGTGGACTTACCGACATTGACATATACGGTAAAACCGTTTTCGAAAACTGCGATTCTACCCAAGAGGGCGGCGCTATACTTATTAAAAGAGAAACGCCTGAGCCCACCGAGAGCAATCCCAACGTAGACGCAAACAAGCTTGCAAACACCACGCTGTTGATCCGTGACGTTACCATTAAAAATTGTGATGCGCGCGAGGGCGGCGGTATTCATATTGACGGCAAGGCGGTAGTCAATTTTGATATTCGCAGTTCTTTGATACAGAATTGCACTACCACAGCGACATCAGAGGATGACAGAAACGAATACGGCGGAGCGGGTGTAAACATCAGAAACTCAAACCCGGCGTCGGATTACAATTTTGAAAATACTGTAATAGAGAACTGTACGGCTTATTGGAACAGCGGCGGAATTCGTCTCGGAATAGAGATGCCCGCAGATGCCGATCCTAAAACACCGCAGGTTCGTATAATAGGCTGTACTTTAAAAAATAACGAGGCGGGTAACGGCTCGGCTATACATTTTAACCGTTCGGGCATGTCTACCGTAAGCATATCAAGAACTATATTCGACAGTAATATTTCCCGATACAAACGGCTTGATACGGGAAATACCGACGCGTACAACTACGGTGGCACGCTTCGCTCGGATAAGGAAGGAAGCTGGACTGCCGTTGTAAGCGACTGCGTTTTCAAAAATAACCAAAGCACCTATGCAGGCGGCGCGGTATATTGGAACCAGTCAAATGACGAGGGCTCGATCACTATTGAAGATTGCCATTTCTATAATAACAAAGCGGATAACTATACGCAGATGGAAAATATGGGCGGCGCGCTCTTTTTCGAGGCAAAGAATTCATACGTAACGGGAACATCAGAGCCCATCGAGGTATTTACAGGCGATAAGATACCTCAGGGAGGTCTTAACGGAACCATAATCGAAAGGAACTACGCTGAGCTTGGCGGCGGAGTTGCCTACAAATCCGTCGGGTCTGTAAGGGATGTAGAAAATGGCTCTCTTGAGCTGGGCAAAAACGTGCTTATAAGAAATAACGAAGCCGATTACGGAGGAGGAGTTGCGTTTCTTGTAAGACAGGCTAAGCTTGCGCACCTAGAAGGCAATCCTTCCACTATCGCTCAAAACGCAATATTTGACGTTGTGATCGACGGCGCGGAGATATTAGGCAATACCGCTATTCAAGGCGGCGGTCTGTATATGTCAAAGGAAATGCACAGCGACCACGGAACGATCTGTTATATGAACCTTACCGTTGAGTCGGGAAGAATAGACGGAAATTCTGCTACAAGTGACGGCGGCGCAATATACATTAAGGGATATGCGAGAACTCCTATACCAAATCCCGAATATAAAGACCCTGGCAAAACAAGCGTAGTTATAAACAGCGGTTCTATATCGGGCAACAATACCACAGGGGTAAACAGAACGGGTACGGGAAGCGGCACTATATATATCAAGGACGGCTCTATAACAATGAGCGGCGGAGATATATTGAACAATACCGTTGCCAGCGACGGCGGCGGCTTTAACGTAACAGGCGGCTCGGTTACTATGATTAACGGAAACGTGTCGGGTAATACCGCTACAAGCGGAAGCGGCGGCGGCTTTAACGTAACGGGCGGTTCGCTTACTATTTCGGGCGGTATTGTTTCGAGTAATACAGCAGGTGTTAACGGCGGCGGTCTGAACGTATCGGGCGGTGATATTCATATAGGCCACGAGAACTGTAAGGCAAAGTTGCAGGACAATCACGACCACCCTGAGCTGAGCTATAACAAGGCAAACGGCTCGGGCGGAGGCGTTGCCGTATCGGGCGGTGTAAGCGTTTCAAACGGAAGAATCACCATGTATTGCGGTGACGTTATCCACAATACAGCTAACGGAAACAGCTCGTCAAACAACGTAATAGTTGACGGTGCGGGTAGCTTTACTATCTATAACGGTTATCTTGGTCTCGGCGTTGACGGAACGATAGAAGACTCAAGACCCGGCGTAGATATTATTTATAGCAATAATATTTCAGGAAATCTTGTAACGACTACTATGACAAAAGCAGTTAAGCCGGGTTATGAGTTTACTCCTCGTTCAACCACCGATACTGGTTTCCCTGCTAATTTCTTTATCCGCGACGGATATATATTCAAGGGATGGTCTACCTCAAGTGTTGCTACAACGGCAGACTTTGCGGCGGTGTCTGAAGAAGGAATTGTCAGCGGAACACTGGTGGCGGGACTTACCAATACTACGGTATACGCGGTGTGGGAGCCTGAATCCTATACTCTTACTATCAGAGTTGACAAATGTCCCGAAAATGACCACGTAACGGTGTTTAACGTGAAGAGCATCAGCCTGTCGGCAGACGGCTTAGACGAGGTAGATTTCGACGTTATGGTGCAAGGAAACGGCAACGTTGAATTGTATCTCCCTAAGGGAATATATACAGTAACTCTTGAAAAGGCATGGAGATACAATTATGACGCAGTTAAACAGAATAATATTGACCTTACTGCGAACAACAATGAGGTAACGCTGACGGTGGGCAGCGTGTTAAACGGAAAATGGCTTAATTACTATTTCGTAGCTTAAAGGAATTGACAAATATTCGGAAAGGGGGCGGTATACGTGAAGGACAAAACAAATAAAATATCAATTAGAGCCAACGCCGTATTACTGCCCGTGCTTTTCGTGGTTTTGTGCGCAATGGTGCTGTCTTCGGTGTATGCGTTTAATTCCATAAGATATACCAACGACAGAATTTATGAGCCTGTTACCGACAGCTTCGAGGCGGCAATAGTATCCTGTAACGTAGTCAAGGGCGATGACGGTGTGTATACTGTAACTAATACGGGTAACGTATCGGTGTATCTAAGAATCAAGGTTGTTTCCAATTGGGTGAATTCCAATGGAAGCCTGCACTATATTAAGCCCGTAGTTAACGTAGAGCTAAACGAGGATTGGTTCGTGGCAGAGAACGGATATCAGTACTATAAGTATTCGTTGGGTATCGGTGAAGCTGTCAGCCTTACGGTGGCTCACGATGAAAACACCGACCCGGGGCCTGTAAATACCACGCTGGATATTAATTTTATTGCTGAGGTCATTCAAAGTAAACCCAGCGACGCGGTAGAAGATGCGTGGGATGTTACTGTATCCGGAAGTAGCGGTGTCGTCGATTGGGGAGACCTTAACGTGGGAGTTGACGGCTCTTACGAGTGGGGCGACTTCAATGAATTTGAAGGCCCCGGTGACGGCTCGGGCGACACGGATGACGGATTTCTTGAGGATAACGGCACTCTTGATGATATAGGTAACTTTAGCGTGGGAAATGTTACTCCCCAAAATGATTATACCGATATTATCGCTCCCGGTGTTAACTGATAGTATTACATATTCAAAGGGCTGTTTCATTCAGCGACTTCTAAGTCTAAATGAGGCAGCCCCTTTGATTTTGCATTTTCAATACAGCTCGGTAAAATACAGACCGCCGTTTTCACGGCAAAAGCTTTCTATTTTTGGGTCGCCGCCGAAGCCTACAAAGGGGGCGTCTGCCGCGCTGGCAAAAACGAGAGAATGAAGCCGCATACCGCAAACCACCGAGCAATGCTTCATGATCCCCACAGCATCACTTTCCGAAAGAGAAGAAGCGACAACACCGCCGTGAGCCTTGCACAGGCGCAGACATTCAGAGGTGTCCTCGGCAGGGAACATAGGAAGAAAAACCAAGGAGATTCCTTGGCTTTTTATATTTTCAAGCCAATACCGGAGTATGCGTAAATAGCCCTTTCCCGCGCTTCCTTTAATGGCTATCACCGCAAATTCCTTTATATTTTCACCGTTTTTCACCCCTAAGGCATCAAGCAGAAAAGCTACCCGCGAGCTTTGCGCCGAGCTCTGCGCCGCCGCAAGGTCTTTTTCGTAGTACAGCTTGTCTCCGTCACCTATTCTCGCAAGCCTAAGGGCCTCGCACGCGGAAGAAAGGTCACGAAGCCCTACGTAGCTCGAATTTGCGATAGCTCCCTTAACAAGAGCGGCGGCAATCCCCGCCCGCGGTCTTGTCAGCCCGTTTCCCCAAAGCTCAATACGCAAGCCGAGAGCCCTCGCAAGCCTTATTACCGATGAATAGTAGAAAAGGGAGCGCAGGCTTGTGCTGTCCTGAAGCAACGTGCCGCCCCCAAGTATCAAAGCTTCTGCCCCAAAAAGCTCCTTTAAAACAGAGAATGGGTTGTATCGGTTTACACACCTTATCCCAAAATCGAGCCTGTCCTTTTTTGGGGCTTTTGTAAGGGCTGAAATTCTTTTTCCCTCATAGGATCTCCGAGCTCTTTTTATAGATGCCCGAAGCAGAGCATTGTCTCCGAGATTTCCAAAGCCGTAGTAGCCGAGAAGCACTATCTGCCCTCTGCCTTTTTCTATACGACAGGAAAGAGCTTCGGCATAAACCGCCTCGGTCTGCCTTGCCATAAGCTCTAAGCTGTTATGCTCCCTTACGTATGCCGACAGAAGCTGTGAGAGCCTCTCGGTTTCGGAATGCGGCATAGAAAACGCCCTGAGAATTTCACTGTAAAGCGCTTCATCTGTCAGCCTTGGCGCGCCCCGACAGCAAAAATTGGTAAGTGAGGCGTTCTCTAAGGCTTCCTTGCTGTCTGCCATACCGAGAAATCCCTCGTCTCCGCCAAGAATTACGGGTGTTCCGCAAGCCATAGCTTCAAGAGCGGCACGGGATACGCCTACGAAAAGTCGGGCGCTTCGCAGTATATCGGCAGGCTTGTCCACGTGTCCGAGAAGCTTGACACAGCTTAGACCCAGCTTATCTTTTAGCTCGGACAAGCGGCGATATTCCTCTCCGCCGCCGCAAATGAGAATTTCCGTATCGGGAAAATGGCGGCAAAGAGAGGGAGCAATGCGGCAAAGGGCAAAGGCGGCGGCAGAGCAATCGCCGTCAAGTCGGCTGACAAAGACTATCCTGTGGTTTTCTTGAGCGGGCGGCATCGGGTAAAATAGACTTGTGTCTATTCCGTTGGGAATAAGCCGAGTGTTTTCACTGCAAAATCCGTAGCCCTCGCAAAGATAATGCCGCAAATCTTCGCTGACCGCTATTGTGGGATTCCCCCAATGGGAAAGTCGTTTGCGCAGAGGAGATAGGGCGAATTTAGCGTGAACTGTGGTTATAAAGGGAATACCCTCTGCCTTTGCGGCGTAATAGGCAACGTATGCTCCAAGCCTTGAATGGGCGTGTACAAGGTCAAAGCCCTCGTTTCGTATCAGCCTGCGGAGAACGAGCCCAGCTCGCAGCAGCATAAGGGGATTATGTCCGTTAAGATACAGATTTACGTGCTTTATACCGAGCCTTTGCAGGTCGCGCGCAAGCCTGCCCCCCGAGGATACTACAAAAATTTGGTGTCCCATAGCCAAAAGAGACTTGGAAAGGGAATATATATGAGTTTCCGCGCCCCCCATATCCATCTCGGACGTGACCATAAGTATCTTCATATGATCTCCTTTTTAAGAAACGAATTTAAAGGATATTAGCGTTATCTGCCTGTCTTTTTTTATTATTTTTAGCGGAGCGTAGGTGCTTTTGTCAAGGTATATTTCTACGTCCTGTCCGTCAAGGACAGCCCCCACCGCATCTGAGCCGTCGATTTTCGTCTCTCCCGTAAGTATTATTTCTCCGTTCGGTAGCATAAGGTCAAGCCATTCAAACAGATATTCGTACTGCGCGGACGGTACTCGCAAATCCTCGCACAAAAGGAAATCCCCCGCTTCCTCTCTGCAAAGGGTAATTCCCGATAGACGGTCGGGGGTCATAAGCTCCAGATAAACGCAGTCCTCCTCTGCTGTGATCTTTGCCGTAACAGAGCTGTTTTTGTCGGATAGCTCCGCGGTGGCAATAAAGGAGCTTTTTCTGTAATCGGTAGGCAGACTTCTTTGAAAACAGCCCGTAAAACAGGATAGAATAATAGTAACGGTAATGAAAAACGCCCATAGCTTAAGTTTTACCATTCCACACCTCGCAAATACATTTTTTGTGTTTTTATGTGAAATTATATGATATTTATTAGAAATTAATTCTAAAAATAGGTTGCGAAAAATCATGCTTTGTGTTATAATGTATCTGCGCGGAGCTTTTCTTTAAAGACGTAGAAATTTAGCGAGGTAGACCGATGCAGGCGATATACGAAAACAAAAATCAAGAGCTGTACTGCCGCGACACAAGATATGGCGGTGGAACTCTCGGATACCGCTCCCATCTTCACTTTCAGATAGAGCTTGCCTTGATATTCGAGGGACATACTCATATCACCGTAGACAGCGCCGAATACGACGCCTACGGCGGAGATGCTTTTATAGTTTTTCCAAATCAGATACATACGTTTACCACGCTCCAAAGAGAGAATTTTATATTGCTTAAAATAAATCCCGAGCTTATTCCCGAATTTCTACCTCAGTTTACCTCATTTGTGCCAAAGCTTAACGTAATAAAAGGGGGAGCTGAGGATAAAGAGCTTGCGGAGCTTATAGTGAAGATATCCGATACCTATCACGGAGATGAGCCCTTTAAGGATGCCGCTCTGAGAGGGCTTTTGTTGGTCTTTTTTGCAAAGCTCTTTCAGCGAATGGAGCTTGCCGATATTCAATCGGGGGATTATCACGTTGTAGGCAACATAATGAACTACTGCAACGAGAATTATCATAAGCCCCTGTCCTTGAACACGCTTTCCCACGACCTGCACTTGAATAAATATTATATATCTCATATAATGAGCAATAAGCTCAATATCGGTTTTAACGATTACATCAATTCCTTGCGGGTGTCAAATGCCTGTAAGCTGTTGGTAAAGACCGACAACACCGTAACCGAGATAAGCGAGACTGTGGGTTTCAACACCCTTCGTACCTTTAACAGGGCATTCAGCAAGCAGATGGGGTGTACGCCAAGTCAGTACAGACAGAAAAAGAAAAATGAGGGCAAACGCTTCGGCGGTGGAGCTCTTAATAAAATAAACAATTTAAATAAACAATAAAGAAAGAGGTGATTTTTATGAAGATCACAGTAGTAAAAAATTATGAAGAAATGTCTCGCGAGGCGGCAAAGTACGTAGCCGAGACGCTTACCGAAAAGCCCGATTGCGTTTTGGGTCTTGCTACGGGAGACACACCTATCGGAATGTATGAGGAGCTCGTTAAGATGTATAACGAGGGCAAGCTGGATTTCTCCAAGGCTCGTTCCGTAAACCTTGACGAATACTATCCCATTACTCCCGATAACGACCAGAGCTACCGCTATTTTATGAACTATCACCTTTTTGACAAGGTAAATATAAATAAGGATAATACCTGTGTTCCCGACGGTACCGCAAAGGACGTAGAGGCTCACTGCAAGGCATATGAGGCAAATATCGATGCCCTCGGCGGTGTGGATATTCAGGTTCTCGGTATCGGCAGAAACGGACATATCGGCTTTAACGAGCCCGATGCCGAGCTTGTAAGAGGTACGCACCTTACCGCTCTTACAAAGAGCACTATCGAGGCAAATTCGAGATTCTTCGCATCCGAGGCTGACGTGCCGAAGCACGCTCTTACAATGGGAATTGAAAGCGTATTCAAGGCTAAAAAGATACTGCTTCTCGTTTCGGGAGCAAATAAGGCAGAGGCTGTTCGCGCTATGCTCAAGGGCAATATAAGCACAAAATGCCCCGCATCTCTTCTTTGCCTGCACAACGACGTAGTTCTCATCTGCGACGAAGCGGCGTACTCTTTGGTATAAGATATTTTTTGCTACTTTCTTTTGCAAAAGAAAGTAGCGCAAAGAAAACATTGCAATAAGGGGATATGTAATATCTATGTTGGATTTCCTTATTGCTTATAAGGAAAAAACTCTCGGATGGCTCTGCGCCACCGAGAGTTTTATTTTTATTCCTAGTTTACATATAAAAACCGTTTAAAACCTTTACAAATCCTCGCTTTTGTGCTATACTTATATGTTGTAAAATGAAAAGGAAATCGAATTATGAATCGCAAGCAATGGTTTTTAAAAGGAATGAGGGCGGGGATACCCATATCCCTCGGATATTTTGCCGTGGCGATAGCTCTCGGAATCTCCGCAAGGCAGGCGGGAATCCCCTCGGTGGCGGCGGCAATCACAAGCTTTCTTATAAATGCTTCGGCGGGTGAGCACGTTGGCTTTTCACTTATCGGAGCGGGGGCATCTTTCATTGAGGTCACCGTGATGGAAGCCATAGCCAACGCAAGGTATCTGCTTATGTCGGCGGCGCTTTCTCAGAAGCTGAAGCCCGACGTGGGATTTCTTCAGAGATTGCTTCTCGGCTTTACGGTAACCGATGAAATATTCGGCGTTTCCATAGGTCTGCCCGTAGCGCTTGATCCCTGTTTCACATACGGAGCTTTCTGTGTGGCAACTGCTGGTTGGACGTCGGGAACCTTTGTGGGGGCTGTGCTCGGCGGAATATTGCCTACCTTTGTACTAAGCGCCCTGGGAGTTGGACTTTTCGGTATGTTTATCTCGGTATTTATTCCCGAGGCAAGGAGAAGCCGAGTAGTAGCCGTTCTTGTCGCTATAAGCTTCGCGGCGTCGGCGGCGTTTACATATATACCCTATCTCAATATGATAGATGACGGAATAAGAACGATAATCCTAACAGTGGTCATCTCTCTTATAGCCGCTATATTCTTCCCCATAAAGGAAAAGGAAGCGAAAGGGGGAGATGAAAAATGAGTTGGAGATTATTTGTTTACATCGCCTGTATGGCTGGGGTGACCTATCTTATCCGTGTGCTGCCGCTCACTCTTATCCGTAAGGAGATAAAGAACAGGGTAATACGTTCGTTTTTATATTACGTACCCTACGTTACTCTAGCGGTAATGACCTTTCCCGCAATAATTCAAACTACGCAGTCTCCCATAGCGGGAGCGGTGGCTCTTATAGTTGGAATAGCCCTTGCTTTCTTTGGCAGAAGCCTGTTTGTAACGGCTATATTTTCCTGTCTTACCGTCTTTATTATTGAGCTTTTCACCCATCCGTGGTGGTAAAATTATGAAAAATATTGACTTTTTTCAAGCTTTGTGATAAAATAATATGAATATATAATTTTTGTGTTAAGGAGTAATACAAATGCACTGGTCAGAAGAGATCGCAGAAAAAATAATAGCGCGCAATCCCGACAAGGAGGAATACGTTTGCGCCGCAGGCGTAAGCCCCTCGGGCTCGGTTCATATAGGAAATTTCCGTGACTTTGCAACCCCTTTGTTTGTTGTAAAGGCACTTCAGAAAAAGGGTAAAAAGGCAAGACTTCTCGTTTCTTGGGATGAGTTTGACCGTTGCCGTAAAATTCCCGCTAACGTACAGGCTGTTGTGGGCAGTGATTACGACAAGTACATCGGCTGTCCCTATGTTGACATTCCCGACCCTTGGGGCTGTCACAAGAGCTACGCCGAGCATTTTGAGGAGGAATTTCTCAAGGGTATAGAGCCTTTCGGAATGGAGCTTGACTGCCGTTATCAGGCAGAGATGTACCGCTCGGGTAAGTACACCAAGGACATTATTGAGGCTATACAGAAGCGCGGGGAGATATTCGAGATACTTGATTCCTTTAAGACAAAGGATAATTCCAAGTCCGAGGACGAGCTTCGCGCAGAGCATGACGCCGAAAAGGCGGCATACTCTCCCGTAAGTATTTTCTGCCCCGAATGTCATACCGACTTTACGAAAATAACTAAATTCTCCGAGGACGGCACAGAGGCGGATTACACCTGCCGTTGCGGTCATTCGGGACACTTTAATTTCCTTGAGAACTTCAACTGTAAGCTTGGCTGGAAGGTAGACTGGGCTATGCGTTGGAGATATGAGAACGTGGACTTTGAGCCGGGTGGAAAGGACCACGCCGCTCCCACAGGCTCATACAGCAACTCTAAGATAATATCCAAGAGAATATTCAACTACGACGCGCCCATTTTCCAAGGCTATGAGTTTATAGGTATAAAGGGAATGACAGGTAAGATGTCAAGCTCTTCGGGTCTTAACCTTACGCCCGAGACCTTGCTTAAGCTCTATCAGCCCGAGGTGCTTCTCTGGCTCTACTCCAAGACCGAGCCTACAAAGGCGTTTGATATCTGCTTTGACGATGGCATTCTCCGTCAGTACTTTGAATTTGATAAAATGCTTACCGACTGCAGAGAGGGCAAAGCCACCGATGCTGTCCGCGATATTATGTACAACTGTCAGGTAGGGGGCAGAGAGGTAGTTACAGTTCCCATGTCTCTTATCGTTCAGCTTGGTTCTATCGTAAACTTCAACGTTCCTATGCTTGAGACGGTATTTGAGAAGATAGGCACGCCTTACAAGGAAGCTGATTTCTCCGACCGACTTGACAGAGCAAAGTTCTGGCTTGAGCAGTGCGCTCCAGATCAGGTCAATAAGCTTCGCCGTACCCGTAACTTTGAGGTGTACAACGAGCTTGACGATAACGGCAAAAAAGCTATCGAGATGCTTCACGCGTACATTGCAAAGGGCGGATATACTCTTGACGAGCTGAATGCCGAGCTTTACGCTATTCCCAAACGCATATACGGCACGGATATGACAGACAAGGAGCTCAAAGGTATTCAAGGCGCGTTCTTTAAGAACGTGTATAAGCTCCTCATAGACAAGGAAAAAGGACCGAGACTTTATCTCTTCCTTTACGCCATCGATTCGGCAGAATACGTTGGACTTCTTGATTTCTCCTATCCTCAGACCGAGGAAGAGATTGCGGCTGATACTCCTTGCGAGGAGTGCGCGCCTGCCGAGGAGACTGCGGAAGAGGTGGTACGCGAGGCAGACCCCGTAGAGCCTGTTAAGGCGCAGGTGACGATTGACGACTTTGCAAAAATTGACCTGCGTGTATGTGAGATACTGAAAGCCGAGGGTGTGAGAAAGTCTCATTCGTGCTTGAAGCTCACCCTTGACGACGGACTTGGAGAGAGGGTAATAATGTCTTCTATCAAGGAAGAATACAAGCCCGAGGAGCTTGTGGGAAAGAAGATAATCGTTATCGCTAACCTTAAGCCCGGAAGAATTTGCAACGTCAATTCCGAGGGAATGCTCTTGGCGGCAACAAATAACGCTTGCGGCTGCAAGGTGATCTTTGTAGATCCCTCTGTTCCCACAGGAACGCAGATAAGATAGTTTGTGATTGGTTTTTATTTTCCACTTTTCTTTTAAAAAAGAAAAGTGGAGTAAAAGAAAACATTGCATAATATATATTTGTTATTGGCTCATTGTGTTAATAAAGCTTTATAGGTGTTATCTAATGTAGAAACAGGTCGGACGGCTGCTACGCCACCGAGAGGTTTCATTTTAACAGATTGGGGCTGTCACGCAAGCGTGACAGCCCCTTTTGTTGCTTCCCAAAATAAAAATTACGGTCTATCTCTTATTTCCATAGTTGTCGACCAACGCAAGAATAGCTACCAAAAGGGTAGCGAGTAATACAAGCTGCTCTAAGGTTATATTCATAACGGTCACCTCCCCTCGAACATTGAGGGAAAAGCTATCCTGCTCCCTCACACAGGGGGAAGCAACTTTTGGGTAGCGGCGCATGGGCGCGTATATATAATAACATTTTTGCCCGTCTCACACAGTGACCGTCAGTGTCAATCAGTGTCAGGTTTTTTGCTACTTTCTTTTTAAAAAAAGGTAGCGCAAAGAAAATAATTAAAAATAAAATAGTGCGGTGGCGCAGCAGCCGTCAGCACTATTTTTACATTAGAAATCAACCGTAAAATATTATCAAAACAATGGTCGAGCAATCAATAAATAATTTCTCATGTTTTCTTTACTCCACTTTCTTTTTTAAAAGAAAGTGGAAAAACACGTCACAAACTATCTAAACAGCTCCATCAATAACCTCTCGGATTGCTCGGCGGCTTTTTGGCAAAGCTCGGGGTAATCCATAGCGCCCGCGTTGTCGTCGGCGTTGTCCGATATGGAACGTATGATAGCAAAATCAACGCCGTTTACGTAGCAAACGTGACCCACGGCAGCTCCTTCCATTTCACAGGCGATAGCCGAAAAGGTATTTTTTATGTAGTCCTTTTTTTCTTTCTCGGCAATAAATTGATCTCCCGAGGCAATTACACCCGCTACGCATTTCTTGCCAAGACGCTCCGCCGCCGAAAGTATTTCATTTACAAGAGACTCGGATGCGGGGATATTTACAATATTTATTCCCGATATAAGCCCCACGGGGTCGCCTAAGGGTGAGGTGTCCATATCGTGCTCCACTACCGACGAGGAAACGGCAATATCCAAAAGCCCTACCTTGTCGGACAGTGAGCCTGCCACACCTGTGTTTATTATCCTGTCGGGGGAGTATTTAAGTATCATCGCTTCGGTACAGATAGCCGCAAAAACCTTGCCGATACCGCACTGAGCCACCACTACGTCCTTTCCGAAAAGCTTTCCCTTTACAAATTCAATTCCGCTAAAGCGCTCTGTAACAGGGTCGCATATCATAGCCTTTATAGCCTCTGTTTCAACAGCCATAGCTCCTATAATTCCCGTAAGCATAAAATTCTCCTTATATTTCCTCATAGATTTCAAGCAAACGCTCCTCAAGAGCGTTCTTTTTTTCGTCAAGCTCGGAAAGACGAACGTAATCGTAAGCCGCCTCGCCGCTCATTTCCTTTTCTATCTCCTCAAGCTCGCGCTCAAGCTTCTCGGCTTCCTTTTGGAGCTTATCTAGGCGGTTTTTAACCCGTCGCGCCTCGGCGGCATCCTGCTTGTTTTTGAGATAAAGCTCCTTTTGTGTGGTCGGTTTTACCTCGGCAGAGATTTGAACGTCTCCCGCTGTCCGCTCCGCTCTGCGGGCGCGCTCTTCACAAAGCTCCTCGTAGCCTCTGCCCGACCTTGAAACGCTCATATCGTACATTCCGCAGTCAGCCAGCTCGATTATTCTTGTGGCAAGCTTGCCTATAAAATAGCGGTCGTGAGAAACTGTGATAACTGTTCCGTCAAATTCAAGCAAAGCGTCCTCTAAGGCTTCTCTGGAGCTTATATCCAAATGGTTTGTAGGCTCGTCGAGAATAAGCAAATTAATATCCGAAAGAATAAGCTTTGCAAGGGTTAGGCGAGCACGCTCGCCGCCGCTGAGGTCGGATACTGTTTTGTAAACGTCATCGCCCACAAATCTAAAACGAGCCAAAGCGTTTCGAACGGTAAGCTCGGTAAGAGTGGGGTAGGTGTTCCACAGCTCATCGAGAACCGTATTTGACATAGTGAGGTTTTGGTTTTCCTGGTCGTAATAGCCTACGTTTACGTTGTAGCCAGTTTCGATATATCCGCCCGTGGGCTTCAGCCTGCCCATCATAAGCTTTATAAGCGTGGATTTTCCACATCCGTTAGGCCCTACGATAAAAATCCTGTCATTTCGCTTTACCAGGAATGAAAGGTCGCGAAGCAGAGGAGTAAAGCCGTAGGAAAAGGACATATTTTTTACCGTAAGCACGTCGTTTCCGCTGGCTATTGAGGATGAAAACTGTATTTTTACCGATTGGGGAGCTTCGCGCGGTCGCTCCAGTTTCACCATTTTGTCAAGCATCTTTTGTCGGCTTTCAGCCGCAATAATATTTTTTTCCCTATTCCATGCTCTCTGTTGGGCAATGTAGGCTTCCTGTCTCGCAATTTCCTTTTGCTGATTTTTGTAGTGCCGCTCGGCAATCTCGCGGTCGATGCGCCTCTGCTCCATACTCTTGGTATAGCCGCCGTTGTAAAGCCTTGCTTGGCAGTATTCGATAGATAAGGTCTTATTTGTTACTCTGTCAAGAAAATATCTGTCGTGAGATATGACAAGCACGCATTTTTTGTAGCTTGCCAAGAAGCCCTCAAGCCATAAAAGAGTTTCCATATCAAGATGGTTCGTCGGCTCGTCCAGCATAAGTATGTCGGGCTCTCTGCAAAGCTCGCGGCAAAGGGCGAGACGGGTGCGCTGACCGCCGCTGAGAGAGGAAAAGGGGCGTGACATCGCATCCTCGTCAAATCCCATTTTTGCAAGGGTCGATGCGCATCTTCCTCGAAATTCAAGACCGCCGTCAGCTATAAACTTTTCGTTAAGGGCGGTGTACTCTGATATCAACGACTGACGGGAACGCCCCTCGGCTTCAACCTCTGCCAGCAGTCCCTCGAGCTCAGAGAGCCTTGCCTCGGCTTCAAGAAGCTGGGGAAAGGAGCGTATCATAACCTCTAGAGACGACAGGCTTCCGTCCTCACAGGCAAAGTCGCAAAAGGCATCGTTTTGCCGTAAAATTCCCACGGTCTTATTTTTGGAAATATAGATATTACCCTCATCGGGGTCAAGCTCGCCGAGTATCAGCTTGAAAAGGGTGGATTTTCCGCATCCGTTAACGCCGATAATACCGAGCCTATCCCCCTCGTCAAGGGAAAAGGTAACGCCGTCAAGTATTTTTTTAGCCCCAAATGAAAGGGAAAGCTTTTCAATATTTAAACAAATCATAAAATTTCCGTAAGCCTTAAAGTTTTATCTTAATTTCTACCGCAATGCCTAAAATTCGGGCATCGCCTGCCTCAAAATCGTCTGTGGAGAGCTTTATGGGGCGGTAATCGTCATTTTCGGGTATGAGGTATATAGTTTTTTGCTGACGGCGAAAGCGCTTGACCGTTGCGCTGTCTCCGCCCACGAGACAGGCAACGATATCGCCATCCTCGGCATACTGTTGTTTTCTGAAAAGCACCAGAGAGCCGTCAATCATACCGATATTTTTCATGCTGTCACCGCAAATACGCAGATAAAAGTAATCGTCAGCGCTGTCTACCGATGCTTTTTCATAGCCGAGGAGAGTTTCGTTGGTGATGATAGGTGAGCCTGCCCGTATCTCTCCGATGATGGGTATTTTCTTTTCGAGCGCGACTACGCTTGCCCCGTCTAAGAGATATTCAAGGGATACGTCAAAAAATCGGGCTATCTTTTTCAGCTTTTCGGTTTTTGGGGTAGACCTTCCTGTTTTCCAATCGGTGAACGTGCTGGCGGGAATACCCGTTTCCTTTGATACTCGGTATACGGTGGTGTCGTTCGTCCGTAGCAGATCCTCAAAATTTTTATAGCTCATATCCTATCTCCTTAAAAAATATTAAGGAAATCCGAAATAGTACTTGACAATAGTTCGGAAATCCGATATAATAATACCATGCACAGATATTATAAAATAAAACGCGCAAAAAGTCAATAGATTTTTTGCCATTGATTTAAAAAATTTAATAAAGGGGGGAATTGAACTATCAAAAATGTGTGAGATATGCAGAAAACACAGGTGTTCGGACGGGTGTCCCAACAATTATACGCCAACGCGCAGACCTAAAAGAGAAAGGAGCGCCTACAGACTATGGCGCTTTGATTTAATAAGTCAATGGGGAGAGGGCGTGGCGCCATATGAGAAAAATCGGCTACAAGCTCATAAAAACGATAAAAATAATAATGAAATCATATCTAAAGGTATAAATGAGTAAAGGGGGAATATATGACGCAAAATTTAATTTCATCTGATGAAATTAGAGAAACAGAGGATTTTCTTCGAGGCTATGAGCTGAACCGTAAGCTTTTGCGCCTTGATAAATATGAAAGAACTTATTTTGGCTATAAGGACGGAGACGAGAGTATTTTCGGCGATGCGCCTCTGGCACGGGCAAAAATGTTTGAGGTCAGGCATTTTATTATGGAAATGAAAAACAGCGATGAAAAGCTCTTGCTGTATTATCATTACGTAAGGGGAGAGAGCGTGGAGCGTTGCGCCGAGCTTTTGGGAATATCAAGAAGCAGCGGCTTTCGCTTGAAGAAACGGGCGCTGGGAGTGGCGGCAGAGCATAGACGGCAGCTACGAAATATGGATAAAAGTACTTGATTGTGGGAGATAATTGTGTTATAATAATACATATTACTTGTAAAGGAATGTTAAAATGAAATTTGGCAGATTTACACGGACCCTTGCCGTATGTCTCCTTGCGCTGTCGGTGGTCATATCTATGGCGGCTTGCGGCGATAAGGGCGAGCATTCGCCTACCGATGAGGACAGAGATATCTATATAGTAAAGACCGAGCTTATAGACGGTGAGCTTATAGTTACCTATTCCGACGGCAGGGTGGAAAATATCGGGCCCATATCAAGCGAGTCCGATTCGGACAGCCTCAGCTTTTACCCCTTGCCCGACGGAACATACGGAATAACTGCGGGAAATACTATATACCTTGAGGGCATAGCCATACCCGAAAAATACAGAGGTCGGGCGGTGTCTACTATACTCAACGACGCATTCAAGGGAAATGAGAATCTCAAAACGGTGACTATCCCCGAAAGTATAGTAAGTATCGGCGCGTCAGCCTTTTCGGGCTGTACAAATCTTGAGACCGCGGAGCTTCCCGAGGGGCTTGTGAATATAGGCGCTTCGGCATTTAACGGGTGCGAAAAGCTTTTGGAACTTGACGTTCCCGAGAGCGTTGAGAGCATAGGCGCGCAGGCCTTTTATATGTGCGCGGAGCTTAACAGCATAACGCTTCCCACGTTGCCCATCGCTATCGGCGGCTCGGCGTTTTACGGAACGGCATTTTACGACAATGCCGAAAACTGGACGGACGGAGCTCTTTATACAGGCGCTCATCTTATTGACGCAAAAGCTGTCAGCGCCGAGGAATATAACATAAAGGAAAATACGGTCACAGTTTCGAACTACGCCTTTGCCGATTGCCATACGCTGAAAAAGATTGGCATACCCGATACCCTTGTGTACATTGGCGGCTCGGCATTTATGGGCTGTGATGCCCTTGAGTCGGTTGCTTTTTCGGATAATTCTGCGTTATCTCTTGTAGGAGAGAGCGCCTTTGTGGGGTGCGTTGCTCTGCGCGAGATATCTTTGCCCGATGCGGTTTCCGCTATAGAAAAGGACGCCTTTGCCGAATGTACGGCACTTACGTCTGTGCGTTTTGACGTGAACGGCTCGCAGCTTAAGAGCATAGGCGAGGGAAGCTTTTTCGGATGTACGGCTTTGACCGGAATTTCAATTCCCAATTCCTTGGAAAAGATAGAAAAAGAGGCGTTTTCGGGCTGCACCTCTCTTGCGGAGATCGTAATATCTACCGAGAACAGTAAGCTTTCGGTTATTGAGGATGAAGCGTTTATGGGATGTGAAAAGCTGACAGGCATAGCGCTTCCGCTGTCCTTGACCCAAATAGGTAAGAGCGCCTTTGCGGAATGTACCGCCCTTGCCGAAATAAGCTATCCCGCCACCGAGAAGGAATGGAAAAAGAACGTTCAAAAGGGAAGTGAATGGAATAAAAATACACCTGATAAAAATATGGTGTTTGAGGAAGAAGAGCCCGAGGCTTAGTAAAAGGAGCTGCTTCATTTAAAATAGCCTATTAATAACAAAAATACCGCTTTAACTGTCTTTTCAGATAGAAAAGCGGTGTTTTTGTATATCGATTGACTATTTTAAGAGATAGCCTCTTAAAATATATTTTCTATCGAAAGCCGTTCCAATCCGCGTATACCCTCAGCGCAGTGAAAAAGGAACGCGCGGTTTTTCTCGTATTCTGCCGCATCTCCCGATTCGTGTGCGCAACGCAGAGAAACTACCGTTTTGCTTACGTTTTCAAGAAAGGTGCTTGAAAGCGACAGCCCTAAAATTCCCTCGTTTTTTTTCCAAAGCTCCTCAAGCGCCGAAATTTTTTCTTCGGTAGGCTCGGCAAGCCCCACTGCCGCTTTTTCAATTTTATCGGCAGTGGAGTGAATATATCCTACATTTATTATAATACATAAGGCAACGAGCAAAAAAAGCGTTACAGAGATTATGAGCGATTTCATTTCTTCTCCTTTTTTATTATTTCTATATCTCCCTCTGAGCTTATTAACATAAGATATATCTGCTTTGGCTTAAGACCTTTTTTCTTTAGCATATCATTCAAGCTGTTTTTGCTAAGCCCCGCGGCAGATAACCCATGGCTGTTTACCATTCCGTTTTCTATCACTATATTATAAAAGCCGCTGTCCGAAAGCTTTATGTTCATATCCTTTGCCGTGGGCTGTCGGTATTCGGGCTTTTGTATTACCGATATTTTTCCGTTTTGCTCTAAAATAGCGTACTGCACTTCGGAGATGCTTGATATTCCGTTTTGCCGAAGCTCACTTATCAGCTCGGTAGCGGTCAAGCGTACCTTTTGCATCTGAGAGGGGCAAAGCTTGCCGTTGTCAATAAGCATAGTGGAGTGGGTGGAAATATATTTTTTGATAAACGGGAATTTTACAAGAAGCCAGGAAGAAACTACTTCAAATGTAAGAAGTATGATTATGGGAATGATAGCGTGTGATACGGGAATGTTTGTGTCCGTAATGGGAAGCGAGGCGATTTCCGATACCAAAAGGGTGGTTATGAGATCGGAAAGCTCTAGCTCACCTATCTGCCTTTTGCCCATAAGACGCATAGAGGTCAGCAGAACTACGTATATTATAATCGTTCTTATGAAAATCGTTGTCATTTTTTGTTGCCCCCGAGACCGTAGTAGGCTTATTATTTGTGCAATTATCCAAAACAATACTTATTCGAAAAAAACTTTCAAAAAACCTGTTGACAAAAGGCGAAATAAGTGGTAGAATATGCAGGCTGTCCGAAAGGGGAGCGACGAAAAACCGCGAAGCTTGAGAGCGCTGAAAAAATTTTTTTAAAAAAGTTTAAAAAAGTGCTTGACAAGGAGAAAGAGATGTGGTATAATAGTCGAGCTGTCCGCGAGGAGGACCTCTGGAGGATAGCGAAAGGTCATTGAAAATTGAACAACAAGAGAGAAGTACAAAG
>JAZOMG010000051.1:0-40318 GCA_045653705.1 Eubacteriales bacterium
GTACAACACATGTTCTCCTCATCCACCACTTCGTGGTCCCCCTTCCCCGCTGGGGAAGGCTACCGCTGCGGCGGGATAGCTCATCGGCAAAAGCCTCTACAGAACCACCTGCTTAGCAGGTGGTTTTCGTAAACCCAAAAACATAAAAGCGAGAGGCTACAAACCTCTCGCTTTTTTGAATACCGTAGGGGCGTTTCGTGAATCGCCCCTACAATGAACCCGATGGAACGACCATACACCTATTTACAAAGTTTTCTTTGCGCCGCTTTCTTTTTTAAAAGAAAGCGGCAACTAATCAATTATCCTTACTCCGCTCGTCTATCTGAGCCTTGATAAAGCTTATAAACTCATCAACAGGCATAGCGCCGAGGTCGCCTTTCTTTCTCGAGCGAACGGCAACGGTGTTCTCAGCCGTCTCCTTTTCACCGATAACCAGCATATAGGGCACTTTTTCCAGCTGAGCCGCGCGTATCTTGTAGCCTATCTTCTCATTGCGGGCGTCAACCGTTACTCTCATTCCCAGAGCATTCATTCTGTCGGCTATCTGACGGCAGTAATCGACCTGCTCGTCACCGATAGGCAAAAATCTTACCTGCTCGGGAGCCATCCACATGGGCAGAGCGCCTGCGTACTTTTCAAGGAGAAGCGCCAAGGTTCTCTCATAACAACCCAAAGAGGTTCTGTGAATGATATAAGGAGTTTTCAGAGTATTGTCCGAATCAACGTATTCCATTCCGAACTTCTTAGCCAGAAGCATATCTACCTGAATGGTAACGATGGTATCCTCTTTTCCGTGAACGTTCTTTATCTGAATATCAAGCTTAGGTCCGTAGAACGCCGCCTCGTCTATACCGATAGCGTAGTTATCCTTGCCAAGGTACTTGTCAAGAAGCTCGCCCATAATACGCTGCGCCTCGTCCCACTGCTCGGGAGTGCCCTCGTACTTGTCAGTACGGGCAGGATCCCACTGAGAGAAGCGGAAGGAGCAATCCTCACGAAGTCCGAGAGTATCAAGGCAGTGGATCGCAAGGTCAAGACAGCCCTTAAATTCCTCCGCAAGCTGCTCGGGACGGAGAATAAGGTGACCCTCGGATATAGTGAACTGACGAACACGGATAAGTCCGTGCATCTCACCGCTGTCCTCGTTACGGAAGAGGGTAGAGGTCTCTCCAAGTCTCATAGGCAGGTCGCGGTAGGAGCGCTTCTTATTGAGAAATACCTGATACTGGAAAGGACAGGTCATGGGTCTGAGGGCAAAGCATTCCTTTGTCTCGTCATCGGGGTCTCCGAGAACGAACATACCGTCACGGTAGTGATCCCAGTGTCCCGATATCTTATAGAGGTCGGATTTAGCCATAAGAGGGGTCTTTGTGAGGAGATATCCTCTGCTTTGCTCAACGTCCTCTATCCATCTCTGAAGCGTCTGAACAGTTCTCGCGCCCTTGGGCAAAAGTATGGGCAGACCCTGACCGATAGAATCAACGGTAGTAAAATATTCAAGCTCCCGTCCTATCTTATTGTGGTCTCTCTTTTTAGCTTCTTCGATGCGCTCAAGGTGAGCCTTTAGCTCGTCCTTAGAGGGGAACGCCGTGCCGTAAACACGCTGAAGCATTTTATTTTTCTGGTCGCCCTTCCAGTACGCGCCTGTGCACTGAGTAAGCTTGAATGCCTTGACAGCACCCGTGGCAAAGAGGTGAGGGCCTGCGCAAAGGTCAACGAACTCGCCCTGACGGTAGAAGCTGATGACCGCGTCGGCGGGAAGCTCCTCTATAAGCTGAACCTTGTAGGGCTCATCCTTTTCGGTCATAAACGCCAGCGCCTCTGCTCTGGGAAGCTCGAAGCGTTCTATCTTAAGGTTTTCCTTAACTATCTTCTTCATTTCTCCCTCGATTGCCGAAAGCATTTCGGGGGTAAAGGATACCGCGCTGTCGAAGTCATAGTAAAATCCGCCCTCGATAGCAGGACCTATTGTAAGCTTAGTTTCGGGATAAAGTCTCTTTACCGCCTGAGCGAGAATATGAGACGCGGTATGACGGAATACGTGAGCGCCGTCCTCATCCGCAAAGGTGAGGAGCTGAACGTCGCAGTCTCCGTCAAGCTCGTAGGTAAGGGCAACCACCTGTCCGTTTACCTTAGCGGCAAGAACAGCGCGGCTGATAATGCCCGCCTCAGCGGCAGCATCGTAAACAGTGACCTTTTCCGCCTTTTCGATTGAAATTTCTCCAAAATTGATTTTCATATTTTTCTCCTTTTTTGTAGGGCGGGGCTTGCTCCCGCCGCTTTGTTATTGTATTGAATGTCGATTTAAAGTAAGACACGGTAGTACTTTGTTTCATTTAAAAGCACCCCGAACGGCTACATGCCGTTCGGGGTGCTTTTACGCACGGTTCCACCCGAATTTTTATCTCTTTGTATTTAGTTACCCTTGGCGCGGAAAGCGGTACCGAACAGCTCTTACATAAGGACGTTTCAGCCTATGCGTCCTCTCTCTGCAATGCAGTGTGATGCCCGACGTGTTTTTTCACGTTTACCCAAAGATACTTACCTTGAACGGTTGTACGACGAATGAGGATTTACAAATTCTCTCCAATCAAGGTCACCGCGGTCAAGAGCGGTAATAACGACCTCTGCCGTAGCGATATTTGTAGCCACGGGAATATTGTAAAGGTCGCACATACGCAAAAGCTCAAGCTCTTCCATAGTTGTTGTAGCGTTTGTGCGAGTGTCTCTGAAATCAAGCAAGATGTCTATTTCGTTATAGGCTATGCGGGAAGCCACCTGCTGCTCGCCGCCCTGCTTTCCTGACATCAGCTTATCTATTTCAAGTCCCGTTGCTTCGGAAATATATTTGGCTGTCGTTGCTGTTGCGCAAAGATTATGCTTACTCAGTATTCCGCAGTAGGCAATACAAAACTGCGCCATAAGCTCTTTTTTTGTGTCGTGTGCTATTATTGCTATTTCCATCAAGCGACCTCCGTTACTTATTCAAAATAATGTATATTTATCATTCGGCATAAAAATACACCCAACTACTGTTATTATAACATCTTTACCCTGTTCTTGTCAATGACCTTACGGCAAGTTTTTGAAAAAATTTTGTATTAATTAAAAAATATTCGTTTTTTCTATTGTTTTTTTTGTGGATATACCTTATAATATAGTCAGTAAAATTTATCTAAGGAGATTTTTCAATGATTAACGAAATGATAAGTAAGGTAAAAGAGGTAGACCCCGAGATTGCCGAAGCTATCAGCGCCGAGTATGCCCGTCAGTCAGACGGTCTTGAGCTTATCGCCTCCGAGAACGTCGTTTCCGAAGCGGTAATGTGCGCTATGGGCTCTGTTCTCACAAATAAGTACGCCGAGGGCTACCCCGGTAAGCGTTACTATGGCGGCTGCGCTTGCGTTGACGTTGCGGAAAATATTGCTATCGAGAGAGCAAAGAAGCTCTTTGGCGCGGGCTACGTAAACGTACAGCCCCACAGCGGAGCGCAGGCTAACACGGCGGTTTATTTCGCTCTGCTTCAGCCCGGCGACACCGTTATGGGAATGAGCCTTGCTCACGGCGGACACCTTACCCACGGAAGCCCTGTAAATATTTCGGGTATGTACTACAATTTCGTACCCTACGAGCTTAACCCCGATACTCAGTACATCGACCTTGACGAGTACGAAAGACTTGCAAAGGAGCACAAGCCTAAGCTTATCGTAGCAGGCGCTTCGGCTTATCCCAGAACTATTGATTTTGAGAAAATGGCGGCTATCGCTCACTCTGTAGGCGCGTACTTTATGGTAGATATGGCACATATCGCGGGACTTGTAGCGGCAGGGGAGCATCCCTCGCCCGTACCTTATGCGGACATAGTTACCACCACCACACACAAGACACTTCGCGGACCTCGCGGCGGTATGATAATGACCAACGATGAGGAGCTTGCAAAGAAAATAAACAAGGCGATATTCCCCGGAACACAGGGCGGACCTCTTATGCACACCATTGCCGCTAAGGCAGTATGCTTCGGTGAGGCGCTGACCCCCGAATTTAAGGCATATCAGCATCAGGTAATACTTAACGCCCGCGCTCTTGCCGAGGGACTTCTTGCAGAGGGCTTCGACCTTGTTTCGGGCGGTACGGACAACCACCTTATGCTTGTTGACCTCCGTCCTATGGGCATCACCGGTAAGGAATTTGAGGCAAGACTGGACAGCGTTCATATCACAGTAAACAAGAACGCCATTCCCAACGACCCCGAAAAGCCCTTTGTTACCTCGGGTGTCCGCGTAGGTACGCCCGCGGTTACCACAAGAGGACTTGTTGAAGAGGATATGAGAACCATCGCGCGCCTGTTCGGTATGGTAGCTAAGGATTACGAGAACACCGCCGAAGCTGTTCGCGCCGAGGTGGACAAGCTTTGTAAGAAATACCCTCTTTATTAAGGTGCTGCTTCAATTAAAATAGCTTATTGATATACAAAAATACCGTTTTTACTGTCTTTTCAGATAGCAAAAGCGGTATTTTTTATATGTATGACATTTATTGTTGAAATAAGCAATTTGTTAATTTCGCGTTTAATTTATCTCTTCCTCAAAAAACAGGCTTTTGTAGCCGTTTTCGGTGAGAAGCCCAAACGCCGCATCCAATTTTTTCTCAAAATCAATTTGATACTTCCGATAATCGGGATAAAAATACTGCTCGTGGATCATTATGCCAATGCGCTCACGAGAGAGAAGACTGCGAAGCCTGCAAATTATCTCTTCCTTAGAACAGGTGTTAAGAACGATGTCGATGGCGGCATAGCTCATTCCGCCGCGGCAGACCACCTCGCCCTTTCTTATTTTCTCGCACTCGGCAGGAGTACTTTGATAGGAGACACGCGGGGTGTCATCTGTACCGTAAAGCCCCAAAAGTCCTCTTACACCGTTTTCGTATAGGGCTGCAATTCCGTCCTCGGTTGCAAGGCAATAATGAACGGTCGTGGTTTTAGCCAAGGACTTCTTTGAGGCAAACCTCAGTATCTCCTTATGTACGGCACGGCAGTCCTCTGCCACCTCGCCCCCCGCTGAAAGCTCGTAGGGTCTTACGTTTTCCAATCTTGAATGAAATGAAAGCTTCAGCCAATCGGCGCAAGCCTGCCACTGCTCCGAAAAACGGTCGGTGACTCGGGACAAATCAAAATCCTCTGCCTCGTAGAAAAGATTGAGCTGAACAGCCACCCCGTATTTTTCGTGCATCCGCTTATACATAGCAAGGTAAGGGTGGTCAAAAATACACCCATAATCTCCCTCGGTCAGCTCCCGCAAAAATCGGATATTGTCATCAACAGTAAAGCAAAAGTGTTTCATTTTTCTCCTTTATTCCGCAAGCTCAGCTCCATCGCCACGTGAACAACGCCCTCTTCGAGAAATTCATCCGACGTCACGGCAAATCCGAGACTTTCGTAAAAGCCCTGAGCCTGCTTTTGGGCGTGCAGAATGACAGCCTTGCAATCAAGGCGATTTTTTATTTCGGGAAGCGCCTCGGTCATCAGCCTTGTTCCGAGACCTATTCCGTGCTTGATAGACAGCACTCTGCCTATTTTGGCTTTGCCGCCCTCTGTGCGGTACGCCCGCATATAAGCCCTCAGCTCGCCGTTATCTTCAAGAAAGCAGTGCAGACATTTGTAATCCACACGGTCAAGGTCCTGACATATTATATTTTGCTCCAGCAAAAATATTTCAGCCCTCGCCCGCACTATCTCGTATAGCTCACGAACGCTAAGCTCGTCAAAATGCTTTATCTTAAGCTCCATTTTTTCTCCCTAGTCTTGTTTGTCTTTGACATTATCCTTTGCGGTGGTGATGGATTTAACAAGCATACGGCGGATAACGCCGCATTCTTGTAAAAGCCCTTTTGATATTTCTTCGCTTATTGCTTTTGAACCAACAAGCATTTCAATCCAATATTCTGTTTCACCGCACTCTTTCAGGGCAATATGAAATTTATTGATAAAATCCGCCTTACTTGCGGCATAGTTGGCTTCGTGAATATTTGCGCCGATAGATGTAGCACTCCTTACGATTTGATTAACAAGCACACCTCTGCCTTTTCGAGTATCCACTTCATCACAGACGGCGATTATATGTAAGGCGAGGGCTTTTGCTCTTGTTCGTAATTCTGAATCTTTCATAGTCTTTTCTCCTTTTTGGTGAAGTTTTTGCTCCGCAAAAGTGAAGTTACTCACTTCATTCGTAGTGAAGTTTTGCTCCTTCGTCGCAAAGTGAAGTTAAGTTCGCCCCAAACTACTATTCACTTGCGCCGCTTGCGGCGCAAACTTCACTTCGGCAGTAGCCGAAACTTCACTGCTTGCAACTTCACTCGCCGTAGGCGAACTTAGTTGTCGAAAGTGCGTGTGAGACACACGACACTTTCGACGTGCCCCGTACGGGGGAACATATCCACAGGCAGAACCTCGCCGATGTCGTATCCAAGCTCGGAGAACCACACGCAGTCGCGGGCGAGGGTGTCGGGGTCACAGGAAACGTAAACTATCCTCGGCACACCGAGAGCCGAAAGGGTCTCGGCAAGCGCGCGGGTCGAGCCTTTTCTCGGAGGGTCGATGACAACCACGTCGGGGCGCGTTCCCCCCGCGGCGGAAAGTATTACATCCTTGTCTCCCGCATCGGCGCAGAAAAACTCGGCGTTTTCTATACCGTTCCGCTTTGCGTTCTCACGGGCGCATTCTACCGCCGAGGACACTATCTCAACTCCGCAAAGCTTTTTTGCGTCCTTAGCCATAGAAAGCCCGATAGTTCCCGTACCGCAATAAAGGTCCATAAGCACTTCGCCGCCGCGGAGAACCGCTCTCTCCCTTGCCGCGCCGTAAAGAAGCTCCGCTCCGTCTCTGTTTACCTGATAGAAGCTGTCGGGGCTTAGCTTAAAGGTCAGACCGCACAGCTCGTCCTCTATGTAGGGTCTGCCCGAAAGAGTAACGAATCTGTCTCCAAGGACCACGTTAGTGCTTTTTTTATTTATATTCACCATAAGACTTGCCACCGAGGGAAGCTCCCTTGCCACCGTCTCGCAAAATTCATCCCTGTAAGGCAGGCTGTCGCCGTTGATAACAAGACAGAGCATAACCTGCTCTGTTTTCTCACCTATTCGGAGATATATATGGCGCAAAAGCCCCTTGCCACTCTCCTCATTGTAAGCACTCCAACCCTTTTGCGTACCGAATCTGCAAACAAGGTCAACGATAGGAGCAAATGCGGGGTTTTGAATGGCGCATCCGTCGGCAGGGATTATATTGTGGGTCTTTTGGGCAAAAAAGCCTGCCGTCAAGCCTTTTTTCGTCTCGGTAACGGGATACTGCCCCTTGTTTCTGTATCCCTGTATCTTACCTGTTGTCAAAACGGGCAGAACCGATACAGAGGGAAGTCCCGCCTTTTTGAAGGCGTTTTTCACGTACTCCCTCTTTAATCTCAGCTCCTCGTCATAGGTTATATTTCTGTAAACACAGCCACCGCACGCCATAGGAGCGGTGCAAGGGTCGCACCCAAGCCTTATAGACGAGGGAGAAAGTATCTCTTCAAGCCTTGCGATAGAGAAGCTTTTGTTTACCTTTATTATTTTGGCTCTTACTCGGTCGCCGCTGACAGCTCCCTTTACGAATACCACCATTCCGTCCTGTCTGCCAACTCCGCAGCCGAGGTTGTTAAGGTCGGTTATGTCAAGCTCAATAATTTCGTCTTTTCTCATTACGCGTAAAATTCCTTGCCGTCCTCAAGGCGCAAGCAACCGAGGTTATCTCCCATTCCCGCGCCGCAGTCTATGAAAATACAGCCCTGTCCTTTGTAAATTTTGCCCTTTTGAGCGCCCTCTATCTTTCCCGTGGGAATATGGCCGACAACTATCGTAACGTCCTCAAAATAGGTTTTTTCGGGGTCAAGAGGCTCAGATATGAAATCCTCTGGCATATAGTCATCAAGAGGAGTATCGGGGTCGAAATCGGCAATTCCCGCGTGAACGAGAAGATATTTTCTTCCACCAATCTCTACTTCCTCGTACAGAGAAAGCTCCTCAAGATATTCGAGGATACCCTCTTTCATATCGTCGTCAAGAGCCTTAAAGCCCTCCATAGTCTTAGCCCCGCCCTTACGTATCCAATCGGTAAGCTCGGAGATTATTTCGGGGTCGGGTGAAGCGCCGCCGCGAAGAACCTTATCAAGCTCGGAAAGAAGCCTGAGGGCAAGCAGATCGTGGTCGCCTACTATGGGAATGACGTTATATCTCATTGACAGGTCGCAGAGAAGCTCCATGGGCTGCTCACCCATATCCACAATGTCTCCGAGAACGTACATAACGTCTTTGTCGGAGAAATTTATTGCTTTGAGTATAGAATTGAATTTTTCAAGATTGCCGTGAATATCTGAAATTACGTAGGTCATATTATTTCCTTTCCTTATAGTAAGTTACATTTGTGTTGGGTTGTCATAGACTTCGGTTAACCATAGTAGATCCCGCCACCTAAAGGTGTCGCCCCTTTCTTCACCTTTTGGCTTCAGCGCACGAACATAAGTTCGTGCCTTTCGCCAACGGCGAAAAGGGGTTCGATTACGCAAACAACACTCAGTTGTTTGCTCCACTCAGGATGACACATAGAGTGTTCGTATTGGGAATATTCCCTCACGAACGTCAGTTCGTGACTTTTGCGAAGCAAAAAGGCTCAGGATGACAGGTTAAAGGATTGTTTGGTTTATTACCCACGAACGTAAGTTCGTGGCTTTTGCCGTCAGGCAAAAAGGCTCAGTGATGACATATAGAGTGGTTTTTTGGTGATTGAAAATTTATAGACATTTTTTAAACACACATTATTCTATTGGAAAAATATATTTCCGCATTTATCTTCGGGTCTATTTCCTTTAACATTCTTTCGAGAGTGAAGCAAACGGGAAATTCGGTGTAAAAATGTCCTGCTTCTATAAGGTTTATTTTATTATCGGGAGCATCGGTCATATTGTGATATCCAAGACGTCCGCTAAGATAGGTATCCGCACCCATAGTCCTTGCCGCTTCTATGTCGTCTCCGCCCTCACCCCCGAGGACTGCAACACGCCTTACCTCTCTTTTTCCGTCGGCAACAAGCAAAGCGGGAGCTCCAAGTATATCCTTTACCTTACCCGCAAATTCAGTAAGGCTCATTTTTTCGGAAAGCTCGCCTATTCTTCCTATTCCGTCTTCTCCAAAGGGTATTATTTTACTAAGCTCCAACAAAGAGCAAAGAGTGTCGTTAACACCGCCGTCAACCGCGTCAAGCCTTGTGTGAAAGGACATTACCGATATGTCTCCTTTTATCAGCTCCATAGCTCCAACCGCTGTGTGACTGTCGCCGTTTATTGCCCTCAAACCCTTAAAAATAAAGGGATGATGGGATAAAATAAGGTCAAATCCGTTTTCCCTCGCGTATTTTATACACTCTACCGTCACATCAAGAGTAATAAGAACTTTTTTTGCCTCTCTTTCTCCGTCAGGGCAACACATAAGACCGTCGTTATCCCACTGACAGGAAAGCTCACGGGGTATTTTTTTATTGAGTATATCATAAAGCTCTGTTATTTTCATAAAAGTTTTTCTATCTCCAAAATCAAATTTTTTTCCTCGGTTGCGTCGGCGTTTGCCAGGTTTTTTCCCTCTATTCTCTTTGAATATACCTTTTTTGTATGTTCAAGAAGCTCTAAAAAAAGGCTGTCTTTTCTTTGTGCGTTTATCTTTCCGAGCATAAGCTCGATTTGATTATAAGCCCCCTTTACGCCCGAATATTCAGCAAGAATTATTTGGTAAATTTTATCTTCCCTTACAAGCCTTTCGTCAATTATGCAAAATCCGTTATCAAGAAGATATTTACGGAGAATTTCTGGGTGGGTCATAGGCTGTAATATAAGTCTTACGCCCTCTTTTTTTACAAAGGGAGCGTCGGAAATTATCCTTGCGATAAGCTCGCCCCCCATACCGAGAATAAATATATCCTCAGGGCAATATTTTTCAAGCTCAGACAGTCCGTCACAGAGAACGGGAGTTAACCTTTTCTCCATTCCCGTCTCTCTTATATTTTTTTCGGCTCTCTCAATAGGTCCTTTATTTATATCCGATACCACACCCCCTCTTATCACATCCTTTTGACAGAGGTATATAGGAAGATAGGCGTGGTCTGTTCCAACGTCGCAAATAAAGCTGCCCTTGCGGCAAAGCTCTGCTGCAGCGGTAAGTCTTTTACTTAATTTTATGTCTTTCATTTTTCCCTTAATTTAATTTTAAGGGCTGTTGCACTAAGGAGATATTGCACAAATCTTGGAAATGAGAAAGGCTCCCTTGTGTAAAGGGAGCTCCGCCGAAGGCGGTGAGGGATTGTTTTTGACATATTTTTATATTTTACAACCCCTCCGTCTCGCTTCGCGAGCCACCTCCCCTTACACAGGGGAGGCTTTTTATACAATATTACTTGAATGAACAGCCCTCTAATTTTTTATTTAGATGCTATATGCTCGTTTATCTTTTTGATAAGAGCGTCCGCGTCTGTTCCGTGAACGGCGCAAGCGTCCTCAATGGATTCACCTCTTGCAGAGGGGCATCCGAGGCAGTGCATTCCTATTTCAAAGAAATACTGAGCTGTGGTGGGGTCGAAATCGAGGACGTCACCTATGATAGATTCTTTTGTTACTTTCATTTTTTTACCTCCTTTGGTTCATTCATATTTTTATAAATTCAAAGAACGTTTATGTCAACAGTTTTTTATTACTTTTTTTAGTTTACCCTTTATTTATCTCAAAAATATCTTCTTATTTATGTTATATTTTTTATAATTATTATTGAAAAAACCGTTGCAATTTTTGATGAAATATGTTATAATATTATTTGAAGAATTTTTTGTTTTTTTCTAAAATTTTTGAGTTAAGAATTGGAGTTTTTATGTCATATATAGACGAGCTTGTTTCTATTTGGGAATCGGTCAAGCTGTCCTTAAAGGAAAAATATTCTCCTCCTTTCGTAAACCTTTGGTTTGAAGAGCTTCAGCTCAGCTCCTTTGAGGATAACACGGTTACCTTTACCACCATTTCCGAGTTTAAATACAAAATCATAAACGAAAAGCATATTCCTATCATCAAAGAGGGATTTTCTCTCTTTCTCGGTTTTGATCCCGAGATAAAGGTTCTTTTCGTGGGTACTCACACCACACCCGAGATAATTATAAATCAAGCCAAGGAACAGGACAGGCTTGCGGGTATGGATGGAGCAAGAAAGCAGATATCTATTCCTACAGGAATAATTCCCAACAACTATAAGTTTGAGTATACCTTTGAAAACTTTATAGTGGGTAACTCAAATAAATTCGCCCACGCCGCCTGTACGGCTGTTGCGGCTCATCCCGCGGAGAATTATAACCCCTTGTTTATTTACGGACCCAGCGGTCTTGGTAAAACTCACCTGCTCAGCGCCGTTGTAAACGAGATAAAGAGGAATAAGCCCGACACACGGGTGCTTTACATTAAGGGTGACGAATTCACAAACCAGATGATAGAGGCTCTCGGTAAGCAGGAAATGCCCGAATTCAGAGAAAAGTACCGCAGATGCGATATTCTTCTTATTGACGACATTCAATTTATAGCGGGAAAGACCTCCACACAGGAAGAATTCTTCCACACCTTTAACACTCTTTACGAGGACGGAAAGCAGATAATCCTAACTTCCGACCGTCCGCCAAAGGATATACCTACTCTTGAGGACAGGCTAAAGACAAGATTTGAATGGGGTCTCCTTGCTGACATTCAGCCCCCCGATATTGAGCTGAGAGTAGCCATAATCCGCAAAAAGGCAGAGCAGGTCTCCCTTATTATTCCCGATGAGGTGCTTACGTTCCTTGCGGAAAATCTCTGCTCTAACATCAGACAGATAGAGGGAGCTATAAAGAAGCTCAGCGCTCTCAGCTTTCTTTCCGGTCAGAGCATATCTATCGAAATAGCGAAAAGCTGTATATCCGAGCTTTTAGGCGGAGCCGAGCCTGTAAACGTAACGGTAGAAAAGATATTCAGCGCTATACAGAACCGCTATGGGGTTACAAAGAGCGAGCTTATAGGCAAAAAGAGAACTAAAGAGATAGCGGCGGCAAGACACCTGTCGGTTTACGTTATACGTGAAATAACCGAAATGTCTTATCCGAGTATAGCTAAGATATTTGACAGAGACTATGCCACCATTCACGCTTCCTTTGAGCAGGTAAGCAAGAAATACGAAACAGATTCTCTTTTCAGAATAGAGGTTGACGAGCTTATAAGAGAAATATCCAGCTAATAGCTTCCCACAGATAAAAAACCTTTTCTGTACGACATTTAAATAGCTTTTCCATAATAAGAATTTCGATTAATTTTTCCATAGAAAGAGCTGTGGATAATTTTCCGAATCCTTTATTTACCTCATTTGAGCCTGTGGAAATCTATTTCGATAATTGTTGATAAGTCTTTCCATTTAACTACGACACAAGGTTAGTTTTCCACAGATTTTTCAGTCTTTCTTTTTCCATATCCCACCTGTGGAAAATTAAAAATTTTGACTTTTAACAGTTTTTCGGTGACATTGAGAAAAATTCGGGTTTTCCATATTTTTTCTCATAGCTTTCTTGCCCCTGTATCATATGATTTTCTATAAGAGAAAATCGTCGCAGCCCTTTTATGTCGAGGGCTTTGGGGCTTTCCCATATTTACCACAGCTACTATTATTACTTCTACTATATTTTTTATTATTTTTATTTATTTTATTTTTTAGGCGAGAGAGGATATTTTCTTTGCCGAAAGGAGTTTGATCATGAAAATCATTTTTAACCGTTCCGAGATAAGCTCTGCCGTTTCTCCCCTTATGTGCGCGGTGTCGGGCAAATCCACCCTTACCACAATAGAGGGTATACTTATAGAAGCTAAATTTCCCGATACCTGTATTATGACTACCTTTGACCTTGAAAAGGGTGTAAGAATAACGGTTGAAGCTAAGGTAATAGAAGAGGGTAAATATATAATAAACGCTCAGAAGTTTGTCCAGACCCTCAGAGTTATGGAAGGAGAAGAGGTCACCCTCACGGTTGACGACAAGCTTGTGGCTTGTATCTTCAGCGGTCGCTCCTCGCATAAGATGAGCGCCCTTATCGGAGAGGAATTTCCCGCTATTCCCGACCTTGAAAGCGACAGAAGCTTTATAGTAGGTCAGGGAGAGGTGAAAAAGATGCTCTCTCAGGTTTCCTTTGCTATGGGAGTTAACGACCAGAGAGCGGTGCTGAACGGAACTTATTTTGAAATAAGAGACGACAGTATTATGATGGTTTCCTGCGATAGCTATAAGCTGGCTAAATGTAAGGTAAAGACCGAGCTTGTAAATAAGAATACAAACGGAAACGCTCACCTCGAATACAAATTTATAGTGCCCGTTAAAACGGTCAACGAGCTTACAAGGCTTCTCGGAGACGGCGAAGAGGATCTTATGCAGATATACGTTACGAGAAAGCATATAGTCTTCCTCATAGGCGAGCTTACGTTCTTCTCACGCCTTGTTGACGGAGAGTATATAGATTATAACAGAATAATATCCACAAGCCATAAAATAAAGGTAAGGGTAGATAAGAGAGAGCTTATATCGGCTCTTGAAAGAGCATCTCTTGTAACTGAGGAAAGAATTGCGGGAAGCGTTCGTTCTCACGTTAAAATAGACCTCTTTGGGGATATAATGAAGATATCGGCTGTATCCTCCGCGGGAAGCACCTATGACGAGATAAACATAGAACACGAGGGCGACGACCTGCTTATAGCTTTTAATAACCGTTATCTTATAGACAGCGTAAGAGCATGCAGCGCGGACAAGCTTTGTCTTTCTATGTCCTCGGCACTGGCAAGCATGAATATAGAGCCTGCCGACGCTCAAGAGGGCAAGGAAGTGATATTTATGCTCCTGCCTGTAAGAATGAAAGATTAAGGAATGTACTGCAAAAAAATATCGGTCAAGGATTTCCGTAATATTGAAGAAGCAGAGGTGGAATTTTGCCCTGGCGTGAATATTCTTTCGGGTAGGAACGCAGAGGGAAAGACAAATTTGCTTGAGGCAATATTTTACAGCTCTGTGGGAAGAAGCTTTCGGGGGGCGCATACTCCCGAAATAATACGCTTCGGACAGAGCCGAGCCGAGATAGAACTGGAATTTAAGGACGCAAAGCGAGAACATAACCAGAAAATAAAGGTTGAGCTTTATAAGGATAAGCAGAGAAAGATAGAAAAGAACGGCGTGAAGATGGATAAGCTTTCTGATATCGTCGGAGTTTTCAGAGCTGTCCTTTTCTGTCCCGAGCATCTGTCTATGATAAAGGACGGACCTGCGGGAAGAAGAAGCTATATGGATATGGCTATAAGCCGAATGTATCCTATGTATATGCACTCTCTACAAAGATACGCGTATATTTTAAAGCAGAGAAACACTCTAATAAAGAACGCCTATTCGGACAGGCAGACCTTTGACTTGACTGTGGATCTGTGGAGCGAAAGGCTTGCCGAGGAAGCGGCGGTAATATCCGATATGAGAGTGAGATTTATAAGGCGGGTATCGGGCTACGTTGAGGATATATTCAACGAAATGACGGGAGAAAAAGAAAAGACTGTCCTTATTTATAAAGGCTCGTCCGGTCAGCCTGAGGAAGAATATCTTGACAGAGAAAAAACTAAGAAAAGATATTTGGAGCTTCTTGGGTCTAATCACGACCGAGAGATATCGGCGGGGGCTACTCTTTACGGTATTCACAAGGATGATATAGATATTTCGCTTAACGGAAAAAGCTCAAGGCTTTACGCGTCACAGGGACAGCAAAGGTCCTTAGCTCTTGCCTTAAAGCTTGCCGAGGGAGAAATATGCCGCGAGGAGTTTGGAGATTATCCCGTGTTTCTCTTTGATGACGTTTTATCCGAGTTAGATGAGACTAGGCGGGACTACCTGATACACAAGATACGCGATAAACAGGTTATAATAACGTCGTGCGAGGCGGGAATATTCTCCGAGATGGACGGAGTCAGACGGATAAGGGTAGAAAACGGAAGATATAATTAAATGCAAAATAAAGAGTAATAAATTGAAATTTATATTATGTTTTTACACGTAGGAAACAACAAAAATATAAGGACGAGGGACGTTATCGGCATATTCGATATGGATAACTCCACGGTGTCGGCGGTAACGAGAAGATTTCTTTCGGGAAAGCAGAGGGAATATCTTGTAGAGTCGGTATCCTTTGATATACCAAAATCCTTTATACTATATAATGACGGCGGTGTGAGCAAAATATGCTTTTCTCCACTGTCTGCGGCTTCTCTTAAGGGAAGATTAAACAATGAATTCTGAAAAGGTTGGAAAAAAATATGGACAACAACACAAATCAGGTGTATGACGAAAATCAAATACAGGTCTTAGAGGGACTTGAAGCGGTAAGAAAGCGTCCGGGTATGTATATAGGTACTACCTCTATACGCGGTCTGCACCACCTTGTTTACGAGATAGTCGATAACTCTATCGACGAGGCTCTTGCGGGCTACTGTGACAGAATACTCGTAACCATAAATAAAGGAGACAGCATAACCGTTGAGGATAACGGTAGAGGTATTCCCGCGGCTATTCACCCGAAGCAGGGTATTCCTACCCCTGAGGTGGTATATACCATTCTCCACGCGGGCGGAAAATTCGGCGGCGGCGGATATAAGATAGCGGGCGGTCTTCACGGAGTGGGAGCGTCTGTCGTTAACGCGCTTTCCGAGTGGGTAGAGCTTGACAACTGCTATGAGGGCAGAAGATATACCGAGAGATTTGAGAGAGGAAAGGTAGCAAGACCCTTCCGTGACGAGGGAGAATATCCCCAGCGTCCTCACGGCTGTAAGGTCACCTTTAAGCCCGACCCCACCATATTCGAGGAAACGGTATTTGAATACGATATACTTGCCAACCGTATGAGAGAGCAGGCATTCCTTAACGGCGGTATACGCATAGTTCTCCGCGACGAAAGAGGAGAAGAGCCTATTGAGAACGAATACCATTTCGAGGGCGGTATAAAGACCTTTGTAAGCTACTTAAACGAGCAAAAGACCTGCGAGCTTATACACCCCGACGTTATATATATGAGAGCCGAAAAGGAGTCAAGCGTTGCCGAGATAGCTTTGCAGTATAACGACAGCTATAATGAAGCTCTTTTGACCTTTGCCAACAATATGAACACTATTGAGGGCGGTACGCACGAAACAGGCTTTAAGGCGGGTCTTACCAAGGTTATAAACGATTACGCGAGAAAAGCGGGTATATTAAAGGACAGCGACAAGAATCTTTCGGGTGAGGACGTTCGTGAGGGACTTTGCGCTATTGTCAGCGTAAAGCTTGAAAACGCGCAGTTTGAAAGCCAGACAAAGGCAAAGCTTGGTAACTCGGATATAAGAACGCTCGTTGAGAATACGATGACCTCAAAGCTTTCCGAGTATTTTGAGGAAAATCCTTCAACAGCAAGAGCTATACTTGACAAGGCGCTGGCGGCATCAAGAGCCCGCGAGGCGGCAAGAAAGGCAAGAGAGCTGACAAGGCGTAAGGGTCTGTTTGAGGGCTCATCTCTTCCTGGTAAGCTTGCCGACTGTAACGAAAAGCGCGCCGAGCTTACAGAGCTTTATCTTGTAGAGGGAGACTCTGCGGGAGGCTCGGCAAAGAGCGGAAGAAACTCTAAGTTCCAAGCCATACTTCCCCTCAGAGGTAAGGTGCTGAACGTTGAAAAGAGCCGACTTGACAAGGTCTATTCCAACCAGTCGCTTATTCCGATAATTCAGGCTCTCGGCTGCGGTATCGGCGAGGATTTCGATATAGCGAAGCTCCGTTACGGTAAGATAATAATTATGGCGGATGCCGACGTAGACGGTTCTCACATCAGAATACTTCTTCTTACGTTCTTCTTCAGACATATGCCCCAGCTTATAAGCGAGGGTCACGTATTTCTGGCTCAGCCCCCTCTTTACAAGGTCTACAAGAGAACAGGTAAGTCTCAGGAGCTTTATGCTTTCTCGGATGCCGAGAGAGACGAGTGTATCGCTAAGCTTGGCGGCGTAAACGTCGAGGCAGATAGATATAAGGGTCTTGGTGAGATGGATGCCGAGCAGCTTTGGGAAACAACAATGGACCCTGAAAGAAGAACTCTCCTTAAGGTAACGGTAGAGGATGCTATCGCTTGCGACCAGACCTTCTCACTCCTTATGGGTGACAAGGTTGAGCCCCGCCGCGTTTTCATCGAGGAAAACGCAAAGTTTGCTGAAAACCTTGATATTTAACTTACTTTTCTTTTAAAAAAGAAAAGTAAGCAAAAGAAAACATTGGAATTTGATTTGTGTTTAAATTTCATAGTTTTCATAAAGGTCTTTATAAAAGAAAAGTAAGCAAAAGAAAACATTGGAATTTGATTTGTATTTAAATTTCATAGTTTTCATAAAGGTCTTTATAAAAGAAAAGTAAACAAAAGAAAACATTGAAATTTGATTTGTATTTAAATTTCATAGTTTTCATAAAGGTCTTTATAAAAGAAAAGTAAACAAAAGAAAACATTGAAATTTGATTTGTGTTTAAATTTCATAGTTTTCATAAAGGTCTTTATATAAAGAAAAGTAAGCAAAAAGAAAACCTAACATGGGTCTACTGTTTGTATGTTAGATAAGGAAAAACAGGAAAAAAGAATGGAGCAAAAAAGAAGCTTAAAGATCTTATCAATAGGAAACAGCTATTCGCAGGATGCTCAGCGGTATCTTCACGGAATAGCGCGAGCTGACGGAAGAGATATAAAAGCGGTCAATCTCTATATCGGCGGTTGTTCTTTGGAGAGACATTACAGAAATATGCTTTCCGAGGAAAGAGCGTACAGCTTTGAGATAAACGGAATAAGCAATACGGGTATAAAAATTTCTATGAAGGAAGCCCTGCTTTCCGATGAATGGGATATTATAACCGTTCAACAGCAAAGCATGAGAAGCTGTGATATAGATACATTTTCTCCCTATCTTCAAGCGTTGAGAAAATATATTGATAGCTACTGTCCAAAGGCGAGTGTGTATCTTATGAAGACCTGGGGATACAGAGAGGGCTCGGAGCGTATGAATAATGCGGGCTATGCCACTCACAAGGACATGTTTGAGGCTGTTGACAGGACTATGTCGCAAGCGAGAGAGCTTTGCGAGGTTTGCGGTGTGATCCCTCTTGGAAACGCGGTTTTATCGGCAAACGAAATAGGAGCTCAAGCTCTGTTCAGGGATGAAATTCATATGTCAAGGGGATTTGGAAGATATCTTTTGGGTCTTGTCCTTTACGGAACTCTTACAGACAGACCGATAGAAAACAATACGTTCCACGACTTTGATATACCCATGACAGACGAGGAAATAGCCTTGGCTAAAAAAATAGCGTCAGAGGTTTTGAAAAAATAACAACTCGCGGTTGTAGGGACAGGCGTCCTCGACTGTCCGTAAAAATGAAATTAAACAGGCAGGTAAAAAGCATTGGAAAACGAAAACATAGAATTCAGAGATCAAAAAATAGTTGACGTGGAGATGGATAAAGAGGTCAAAAAATCCTTTATCGAGTACTCTATGTCGGTAATCGCATCCCGTGCGCTCCCCGACGTGCGGGACGGAATGAAGCCCGGTCAGAGAAGAATTATGTACGCTATGTACGAGGACCATCTGACTAACGACAAGCCTTTCCGTAAGTCGGCGACCACAGTAGGTAACGTGCTTGGACGCTACCACCCCCACGGTGACGCGGCGGTTTACGGCACAATGGTTCGTATGGCGCAGGACTTTTCTCTCCGTTATCCCCTCGTTGAGGGTCACGGAAACTTCGGCTCTGTTGACGGAGACGGCGCAGCCGCTTACCGTTACACCGAGGCAAGAATGTCTAAGATAGCCGACGAGCTTATGAGCGACATCGAAAAGGACGTTGTTGACTTTATGCCCAACTTCGATAACCGCTTAAAAGAGCCTAAGGTGCTGCCCTCACGCTTCCCCAACCTCTTGGTTAACGGCTCGGTGGGTATTGCCGTAGGTATGGCTACCTATATCCCCCCTCATAACCTTGGAGAGGTTATTGACGCTACTGTCTATCGTATGGAAAATCCCGATTGCTCGGTGCTTGAGCTTATGGATTACGTTAAGGGTCCCGACTTCCCCACAAGAGCTACCATATACGGCGTAAACGGCATAATTCAGGCTTATACCACAGGTAGGGGTCGAGTTATGGTTCGCGCTAAGGCAGAGGTGGAGGAAGAAAACCACAGGATAATCTTTACCGAAATTCCTTATCAGGTCAATAAGAGCCTTCTTTGCGAGTCTATCGCTAACCTTGTACGCGAGAAGCGTATCGAGGGTATTACCGACCTGCGCGACGAGTCGGGCAGAGACGGTATGCGTATCGTTGTTGATTGCCGCAGAGACGCAAATTTGCAGGTAATTCTCAATCAGCTTTACAAATATTCTCAGCTTGAAGACACCTGCGCCATAAATATGCTTGCGCTTGTAAACAACGAGCCGAAGATACTTTCGTTTCCTCAGATACTCCACGTGTATATCGACCACCAGAAGTCGGTCATCTACCGCCGCGTAAAATTTGACCTTGAAAAGGCAAAGGCAAGAGCGCATATCTTCGAGGGCTACCATATTGCCAACGACAATATCGACCGCATAATCGAGATAATGAAAAGCTCCAAGTCTATTCCCGAGGCAAAGGAGCGCCTTATGGCTGAATTTTTCACCATAACCTACAAGGACGGCTACGAAAACGAGCTTGGCAACGTCCGTCAGCTTTCCGAAACACAGGCGCAGGCTATCGTTGAGATGACCCTCGGTAAGCTTACGGGTATGGAAAGAGAAAAGATAGAGGAAGAGCTGGCAAGGCTTCACGGCATTATTATGGAGCTGACGGCTATACTTAACGACGAGACAAAGATAGCCGAGATAATCAAAAACGAAATGAACGAGATAAAGCGCAAGTATTCCGACGAGCGCCGCACAGAGATAGTTGCGGCAACCGACGATATTGAGCTTGAGGACCTTATCGAGAAGCACAACTGTGTTATCACAATGACCGAGGCGGGATACATTAAGCGTCTGCCCGCAGACACCTATTCGGCTCAGCGCAGAGGCGGTAAGGGTATTATCGGTATGTCTACTAAGGAAAACGACTTTATCGAGCGTGTTATAGCTCTCCACAGCCATTCCTACCTTATGATGTTTACAAATAAGGGTAAGGTACACACACGCAAGGCGTACCAGATACCCGAGGCATCCAGAACGGCAAAGGGAACGAATATTGTAAATATTATCGAGATGCTTCCCGATGAGAAGATAACCGCTCTTATCTCGGTTGAGGGCTTCAACGAGGGCGAATATCTCACAATGGTAACTAAGAATGGCGTTATCAAGCGTACGCTTCTTACAGAGTATGAGTATCAGCGCAAGGGCGGTAAGATTGCCCTGAACCTTGACGAGGGTGACGAGCTTGTATTCGTTATGCACACAAAGGGTGACGGACAGGTAATTATAGCTACACGCAACGGCTGCGCCGTTCGCTTTGACGAGCAGAACGTTCGCGCAATGGGCAGAACAGCCCGCGGAGTTCGCGGAATATCTCTCCGTGACGGAGATTACGTAACGGGCGTTGCTATAATCGAAGAGGGCAAGTCTCTCCTGACGGTTACCGAAAAGGGCTTTGGTAAAAAGACCCCCTTTGAGGACTTCCGCCTTATGCTCCACCGCGGCGGTTATGGCGTGACCTGCCATAATATTACCGACAAGACAGGTAAGCTTTGCGGTATCCGCACGGTTGATGACAGCGAGGACCTTATGATGATAACCGACGGCGGAACTATTGTACGTACGCCTATTGCCGATATTCCCACCTATTCGAGAACAGCGGGCGGTGTTATCGTTATGCGTCTTGGCGAGGGACAGAGCCTTGTAAACTTCACGGCTGTGGCTAAGGAAGAGCAAGAGGATATCCCCGAGGATGGAGAGGTATCGGAAGCTGTAGAAACAGTCGAGACACCTGCGGAAGAATAAAAATAAAAACAAAGGGTCGTCCCAGACGGCCCTTATGGTTTGATATTATGACGGAAATCGTATGAGTATAAAATAAAAACCTGAACGATTGAGGTAATTATGAAAAAAATTCTATCAATTTGCCTGTGCGCAATAATGCTCCTACCCCTGCTTTCTTCCTGCTCAAAGCCCCCCGAATATTCGGAGATAGAGGAGCGTTTTATTGAACTTGTTGAGGCATCGGGTGAGGTGAATATGATATTCTTCGGTGACGGTCTTGAAACCTATGAGCGGATCTATGACCCGAAGTCTTCTACCGAGGTTATCGTTGAGGAGCAGATCGCCGAGGACGGAACAACAAAAAAGGTGTACCACTACTATTATAAGATTCCCGATGACAGCTACGGAACGGTATACGCATACAGAAAATCCTACCTTGACGACTATACCTATTTAAAGGTATTATCCAAGCCCGATACAGAAAAAACGCCCTTTTATGAGGACGCTGATAGGGGTATTTATGCCTATGAAATAGAGGGCTACGTTGAGCCGGTGTTTGATTTTTATTATGACCGTGAGGACCCCACCGACTACGATTACGTAAGAGACGATGAAAAATATACCTCGGTAGCCGAGATAAAAGCCCTTGCGGAAAAGGTTTATTCCTCGGATTACCTAAGCTCCCTCTATGGGTCAATGTTTGTGGGCTACGTATCGTCAGGCTCGGGTCTGGGCGGTCTTTCGGCAAGATATATGGAGTATGCCGATGATGACGGAAACGTAAGGCTTATGAGATCCAACGAGTTTGAGCCATTTATAACCGAGGTAAGAAAATACGACTTTTCTACCGCGAAAATAATAAGACCCGCCAACGCCGAATACGTAACTATCGAGGTGGACTCCTATCTTCCCTCAAGCCCCGATGTCCGCCTTACGGTTGAGCTGTCTATGATACTCCAGAACGGCGTTTGGATGCTCGATTCGGCTACGTATTGAGAAGTTAGCTTGAGTGAATAGATAGTTTGCGAGAAGTGTTTTTTGCTACTTTCTTTTAAAAAAGAAAGTAGCGCAAAGAAAACCTTGAAAAAATGGGTTTGGCGGTTCGTCCATTCCTTGATAAAATTTTACAGTTTCTTTCTAATGTAGAAATAGGTCGGACAGCTGCTGCGCTACCGACCTATTTCATTTTATTGTTTAATGAAAACCACCGGCAGTGCTGGTGGCACCAAAAAGCTTTAGCTATGCGTAGAGTATTTATCCGAGCGAAGCGAGGAATCAGTAAGCCTTCCCCAGCGGGGAGCATACTTCGCTTCGCTTCGTGTATAGTTTGCTAAGCAAACTTTAGGGGACCACGAAGTGGTGGATGAGGAGAGCATGTGTTGTACTGCACAAATGTCGATCTCCTCATCCGTCACTCGCAAGCTCGTGCCACCTTCTCCGCTGGAGAAGGCTTACATTTTTCTTTCGCGAAAGAAAAAGTAAGTTATCTTCTATTCATAATCAGCTCAAAGAGCATTCTGTGTTTTTTTGCCACGAAATGGAGAATGATACCGCAGATAAAGAGAAGCACTGCAATTATGAGGCATCCAACGCAGACGAAGAGGGTGGGGAAGCGCTCCACAAGTCCCGTTTTGAAATAGTCGATAAGCACGGGAATGAGGAAGCCCACGCCAAGAGCCCCGAGAACGGCGGAAAGGAACGTGAAGAACCTGAAGGGCTTGTACTCCGCGTAAAGTCGGAAGATAGTCATAATGACCTTAATGCCGTCGGAGATAGTGTTCAGCTTTGAAACACTGCCCGCAGGGCGGTCGCGGTATTCCACGGGTATCTCCTCAATGAGGAAATTCTTGTCAAGGGCGTGGATAGTCATTTCTGTTTCTATCTCAAAGCCCTTTGAAAGAATGGGAAAATTCTTGACAAAATCGCGGCTGAAGGCGCGGTAGCCCGTCATAATATCCTTTATGTTGCTTCCGAAAAATCTGTTGATAAGAAATCTTACGCCCTTGTTTCCCGCGTTGTGAAAGGGGCGTTTATTTTCTTTAAAATAAGTAGCAGAAAGGCGGTCGCCTACCACCATATCCACGCCCTTATTCAGAACAAGGTCGCACATTTTTCGCGCGCTTTCGGCGGGATAGGTATCGTCGCCGTCTATCATAAGATAGCAGTCGGCTTCTATCTGTCTGAACATAGACCGAATTACGTTTCCCTTGCCCTGTCTGTATTCATAGCGCACGATAGCTCCCGCCTCGCGGGCTATCTTATCCGTGCCGTCGGTGGAATTATTATCATATACGTATATATCTGCCTCGGGAAGCGCCGCGCGGTAGTCGGCAACTACCTTTCCGATGGTGAGCGCTTCGTTATAGCAGGGTATCAAAACAGCTATTTTTGACATTGAGTTCTCCTCTTATATTTCTTTTCTGTTGTCGTAAAGCATATCAAGTCCCGCGGAGTAGAGATGTGACATATCCGAATAGCAAAGCATAGTGGGGGCTGTTACGCCGTTTTCGTTGTTTTTGAATTCGATGACCGTAACGCCCGTGTGGGTATATATAAATCCCGCCCACATAAGATTTATCGGAATATGCAAGAGGTGGGATATCCACGCGCGACCCATATTGGTGTGGCAGAAAAGAGCGATTTTTTCATCGTTGGGCTTTATTATGCGGTAAATACCGTTTTCCTCCTTATAGCCGTTGCGTTCGAGAAATTCTCTGCCTCCCTCGACTATCTTAGATACGGCGGTCTTCATTCCCGATTGATTGAAGCCCTGACATTCATAGGCGCGGTCAAAGCCAAGATCCATATTGCCGTTTTCGCGGTAGTAGGTGTTTTGCAAAAAGGTTACAGATTTAAGAACGCCGTCGGGAAAGGGGGTGAGGCGGTCATCTTCGATTTCACGCGCCCATTCCTCTACCGTGACGTCAAGACCCAAAAGGCGGGCGGTAGGCTCGGCGGTCTCTCTTGCTCTGCCCATAGGTGACGAATATATTTTATCGATTTTGGAGTCTCTCATACGGGGCGCGACCGCCTCTGCCTGTTTTTTACCGCGCTCTGTCAGCGTGTCGGTAACGTAATCGGGGTCACCGTGACGAATGATGTATAAATACATAGTCTTACTTCACCTCTTAAGTATATTTATAGCGATTATGTCATAATGTAATGGGCGAGCAACCAATAACCTTTTTTGCAATGTTTTCTTTGCGCTACTTTCTTTTTCAAAAGAAAGTAGCAAAAACCCATCATAAACTAACTATTTCATTCCCGCTTAATATCCGCGCCAAGCTTCTTTAGCTTGCCCGCCAGATCCTCATAGCCGCGGTCAATAAATTCAAGACCGTAGACCGAGCTTACGCCGTCTGCCGCCAACGCCGCGATAACAAGCGCCGCGCCTGCTCGCAGGTCGCTTCCCTTGACCTCGGCTCCCCGAAGTCGGTCAATGCCTGTAATATGTATTTCACCGTCATCGATATCGAGCATAGCTCCCATCTTTTTCAGCTCCTCGGCGTATTTGAAGCGATTTTTCCATATGCCGTCGGTGATTGTGCTGACACCTGCCGAAAGGCAGAGCAGAGAAGCGAACTGGGGCTGCATATCGGTGGGAAATCCGGGATAGGGATTTGTTCTTATAACCGTTCCGCGAGGTCTGCCAACGTAAGACACCGTCAGGGCATCTCCGCCTTCGCTTTCTACCGAAACGCCCATATCTCTGAGCTTCAGCGAGACCGAATCCAAATGCTTTGGAACGATATTCCGCACAGTGACCTTACCGCCCGTTGCCGCCGCCGCTACCATATAAGTGCCCGCCTCTATCATATCGGGGGCAATCTTGTAGTTACAGCCGTGAAGCTCCTTTACTCCTCTTATGCGGATAGTTCCCGTGCCCGCTCCGCTTATGTCCGCGCCGCAGGCGTTGAGGAAGCTTGCCGTGTCAACTATGTGAGGCTCGCGGGCGCAGTTTTCCAGTATAGTCACGCCCTCGGCGTAGATTGCCGCCAGCATTACGTTTATCGTTGAGCCTACCGAGGCAATATCGAAGTATATCATATTACCCCGAAGCCCATTTTCGGCTCTTGCGTGAAGCACGCCCTTTTCGTTATATTCGACCTTTGCGCCGAGACTTTCAAAGCCCTTTATGTGCTGACCTACGGGGCGTTCACCGAAATTACAGCCGCCGGGCATACCCACAAGACCCTCGTTGAAGCGTCCGAGCATTGCGCCGAGAAGATAGGTGGAAGCCCTCATCTTATCCACAAGACCCACCGAGGGGGAGCGGACGATAACGTCACGGGTATCAATGATAGCCGTGTCGGTGGTCACAAGCCTTATCTTAGCCCCTATCTCCCGGAGAATTTCAAAGGTAAGGAAAATGTCGCTGACGTCGGGGATATTTTCGATAGTGCAGATACCGCCCACAGCAACCGTACCGAAAAGTATGGGTAGGGCGGAATTTTTCATTCCGCTTATATTAACTTCGCCGTATAGCGGCTTTCCGCCGCGTATCACATATTTATCCATAAAAACCCCAGGTTTAAAGCAGAATTTTTAAAGATCTTCGCTCGAGCGAAAATCCACCGCAATTTATCATTTCTGATTTCTCATTACTTATAGTACGCCACGGCAAGGTCAACTACCATTCCGTAGCTTTTTGTTCCCTCTGTACCCTGCAAGATGAGAGAGGTGTTGTTTACCGTCTCGGAGACCTTGCTTGCCGCCGAGTCGCGGTACTTATCGAAGAATGCCGAGTATGCCTGCATTTCAGAGCGTACAGGTATAGGCAGAGTGTTCATTGCCTTATAGTAAAGCTCGGGAGAGGCTCTGTAGAGCGCCGAGCAGACGTATTCAAAAAGATTGAGATATCCCGAATAACGGATATAGGCATCGTCCGATTCAAGGCAGACGAGAAACGCCATAAAGTTCGCCTCGTCCTCGCGGGCTATTCCTCGCTGGTGGGAAAGCTCGTGGGCGGCGGTATAGGGCAGGGTGTAGTCGGGGAACGCCACGTTTATGTTAGCCTCACCCGAGAAAAAGGAATAAACTCCCGTAATATGGGTGTATGACATAAGCTCCGAAAGCATTACGGGCTTTAGTCGGCTGTCCAGCCTTTGAACAAATTTATATTTGTCGCAGGCGAGGTCATATGCGGAAATGAGCCTGTCGTTCATCTCGCCGTAGCCGTAGGGCATTACCGAAAAGGCGGTGCTGTTATTATAGTATACGTAGGCGTATTCCTCTTTGATATTTTCCGAGAGTATCAGCGCCGTTTCGTAAAGCTCCTCGGCGCTTACGTCCTTGCGCTCAATGCCCAGCTTTTTGTCAAGGGTCGTTCCCCTGTATGCGGGAGCAAAGCCAAAGGTGAAAAGCGAGAAAATAAGTGCGATTATTGAGATGAGCGTTCCGCAGAATACGAACACGTCACGCCAGCTGTCGGCGTATTTTGCCGAGCCCCACACCACAAGGGCAACAATGAGCAGGGGGGAAAGAATTATGAAAAACTCGGCAAGGGAAAAGGGGATCCACGCCGTGGCGTAAGCCAATATAGCGCGGAGCGCCGAGCTTATATAGCGGTTAAAGAGATCCGAAAAGCCCTCGCTTAAAAGAAAAATGACGTAGAGCAGAGCCGACAGCGCGCCAAGGCAATAAAAAATTATTGCGAATAAGGGTAGCCGCTTTTTCTTTTCGGGTGTCCTTTCAATTGGTAAATTTTCGTTCATTTATATCCTCATATCCTCATTTGATAGTGTTGAGATAAGCGGGTCAGGCAATACGAACGCTTTGCGTTCTACACCTCATCAGTCATACCGCAAGGGTATGACAGCTTCCCCTCAAGGGGAAGCCCTTAGATTAGTTTCGCATTGTTATTTTAGGCTTCCCCTTGAGGGGAAGCTGTCGCCGAAAGGCGACTGATGAGGTGTGGTTTTTTAATGCAAAGGATTTTTAATATAATTACTCTATACTGATCTTATTCAAAATCCCCCCCAAATCGGTCTTACCGAACAGGGTATCTATGGCTGTTTGCATATCGTCGGGGGGCGGTGCGGTCACCGAGATCATTTCACCGCCATCGGGTTTTGGAAAGGACACCAGTGCAGAGTGCAGCGCCTGTCGGTCTATCAAGGGAGATAATTCTCCGTATAGGTCATCTCCGAGAATCGGACAGCCGAGGCTGGCAAAATGTACTCTCAGCTGATGCGTCCTGCCCGTTATGGGGCTTGCCGCCACAAGGCTGTGCCCGTCTTTCTCAAGGAGCACCCGATATTTTGTAAGAGCGTAGTCGCCGCCCTCGTCCTCGCCGCAGACCTCGCGGACGATAATGCTACCTGAGGTGCGCCTCAGGTTGGTCTCTATTTTGCCCTCTTTTTCGGGCAGTATCCCCGAGAGTATGGCAAGGTAGGTCTTTTTTATTTTTCCGTCAGCCATTGCCGCCGAAAGCTTTCCCGCGGCAATTCGGTTTTTTGCTATAATCAAAAGTCCGCTTGTGTTTCTGTCAAGTCGGTTTACGGGGCGAAATACAAAGGGGATCCCAAGCTCTTTGTACCGAAAAGCCAACGCGTTTGCCACCGTGTCGTTATAGTGGTCGCGAGAGGGATGGGTGGGCATATTGGCGGGCTTTGAGGGAATAACGCAATCGCCGTCCTCATAGGCTATGTCAAGAGGCAGGTCGCAGGGGGTTATGTGCAGAGGACTTTCGGTGTCATCGGTGGCAAGGGAGAGGATATCCCCCTTTTTCAGTATATATCTTACCGTCACGTGCTTGCCGTTTACCGAGATTCCCCCATCGGTGAATTTCAGCCGTTTCAGATGAGCCGAAGATAAGTCTGTATTCCTTTTTATAAACTGCAAGAGGGCGATGCCGTCGTTTTTTTCGTCTATGAGAATATCCAAAGCCTGCCCCCCTCGGTGAAAATATAGCTTTACATTCTATATTATACCATTATATTTATAATATTACAAGATTTTATTTACAAAAGGCTGTAATATTTTTCTTGATTTATCATTGATACGGTGGTATAATTATAATATAAAGTAGAATGGGGGAGTTTCGGAATGATAAAGGAAAGTATTGAAAAAAGAGCAGACGGAACTGCGGAATTTATAAATGAGGAAGCGGCGGCTTGTTTTCTTGCCGATATAAAGAGGACGGCGGGGGCTGTTGCCGAGGAGCTTATCGAGGCGGCGGGACTTACGCGGGGGAAGATACTTGTGGTAGGCTGCTCTTCCTCGGAGGTTACGGGAAATATTATCGGAAAGGCGTCTGTGCCCTCGGTTGCCGACGCGCTTCTTGACGGTATGCTTCCCGTTCTTGAAAAAAACGGAATATATCTTGCGGCTCAGTGCTGCGAGCATCTGAACAGAGCCTTGATAATCGAGGGTGAGCTTGCCGAGAGAATAGGCGCGGACGTTGTCTGCGTTCGCCCTGTGCCAAAGGCGGGGGGCTCCTTTGCGGCGGCTTGCTATGAGCGTTTTTCCTCTCCCGTGGCAGTGGAGCATATCAGGGCGGACGCGGGGCTTGATATAGGCGGAACGCTTATAGGAATGCACTTAAGAGAGGTGGCAGTTCCCCTGCGCCTTTCGGTGCGGGCTATCGGAGACGCGCCCATACTCTGCGCTAAGACCCGCCCGAAATATATCGGCGGCGTGAGAGCTGTGTATGAGGCTTAGGAAACGGCTTATCGTAGGATAGGGCGAGATATCTGTACCTACTCGTAGTACTTTGTTAATTCTAAAGCTTGACAGTTAATAAACCAGTTGACGGTATAACGAACGCTTCGCGTTCTACACCTCATCAGTCATACCGCAAGGGTATGACAGCTTCCCCTCAAGGGGAAGCCTATAAACAAAGCGAAACTAATCTAAAGGCTTCCCCTTGAGGGGAAGCTGTCGAGCGAACGCGAGACTGATGAGGTGGCAAGTGGTAAATGTAAACTTTTAGATGAAACAAGGTAGTAGGGGAGGATATTATCCTCTCACCTTTACGAGGGTGTTACCCATAGTTTCGGCGGGAGCAAGCCCCGCCCTACGAGTATTGCTTCATATTTTAGTATGACTTGGGAGCAGAAAGGAGAAGCTTATGAGACAGGCGTATATAGAAGAAAAGATACCGGTATACATTGATGATATCTGCCGCCGTTTTTGGGATGCGGGCGAGGAAGCCTATCTTGTAGGCGGCTCACTTCGGGATATAATGCTTGGCAGAACGCCCTCTGATTTCGACCTTACCGCATCCACCCCGCCCGAAAAGACAAAGGCGCTTTTTGCCCATATGCGTGTCATTGAAACGGGGATAAAGCACGGAACGGTTACGGTGATCTATGACGGCGAGCCTGTTGAAATAACCACCTTTCGCATAGACGGAAGCTATACCGACAGCCGTCATCCCGATGGGGTCTCCTTTACCTCCCGTGTTGAGGAAGACCTTGCAAGGCGGGATTTTACGGTGAACGCTATGGCGTATAACAGCCGTCGGGGGCTTGTTGACCCTTTCTTCGGAGAAGCCGACCTGAGAGCAGAGGTTATTCGGGCTGTGGGAGACAGCCGCCGCCGTTTTGCCGAGGATGCTTTGCGGATAATGCGCGCCTTTCGTTTTTCGGCTCAGCTTGGTTTTTCGGTGGATACCGACACCCTTTCGGGGGCGCGGGAGTGTATGGGCGGTCTTTCGCATATCGCCCGTGAGCGCATTGGCGCGGAGTTTTTGAAGCTTATAACCTCGCAAGAGCCTATGGGCGCTTTGGAGCTTATGGCAGAGACAGGGGCGATGCCCTACGTTCTCGGTAGCTATCTGCCGAGGGATGAGCTTATGGCGAGGCTTTCAGAAATGCCCCGAGAGGATGGCGCGCGCCTTGGATTTTTGCTGTGCGATGCCGAGGAAAGCGAAGCGAGGGCGGTACTTAGGGGGCTGAAATGCTCCAATGCTCAGATAACGGCAGCGCTTGCGGTCATACGTGGAGCGAGGCTGAAAATAGAAAGCCCTGCCGACGGTCGGCGGCTTATAGGAGCGTGCGGAGCTCACGCCAAAAACGCGGTGACGGCTTCCTATCTTTTAGGCAATTCCCTTGCCGAGGCGGTGGATTGGGTAGCCGGGAACACCGCCCCCTGTACTCTCGGAGACCTTGCGGTAAGCGGCAGGGAGCTTATGGAAATAGGAATTGAGGGAAGAGAGGTAGGAAAGACTCTTGATAGGCTTCTGTCGGCGGTAATTTCCGACCCTCGGCTCAATACAAAGGAGACACTGCTGAAGTTGGCAGAGCGAATTTTAAGTGCAAAGGATGAAATTCAAAATTAGGGCGTTCAACACATCATCAGTCATACCGCAAGGGTATGACAGCTCCTCCAGGGGAAGCCTAAAATAACAAAGCGAAACTAATTAAAGGAAGAAAAAATGAACGAGCTTGAAAAAATAGCCGCCGTACAGGGTAAGATACTTGCGGTGGATTTCGGAGATACAAGAACAGGTCTGGCGGTGTCCGACCCATCAAGGCTTCTGGCATCGGGAATAGGCTACGTAAGCCCCGGTGGCATTGAAAAATGCGCCGATGCGGTGGCTGAGGCGGCGCGGGAGCAGAGAGTGTCGGCAATAATCGTGGGGCTTCCCGTGAATATGGACGGAAGTGAGGGCGCGCGGGCGGCAAGATGCCGAAAATTCGCCTATATGCTATCCGAGCGCACCGCTTTGCCTGTGGCGATGTTTGACGAGCGAATGACCACTATGACCGCCGCGCGGTACTTAAACGAGACTAACACAAGGGGTAAGAAGCGTAAGACGGTCATCGATACGCTTTCGGCGCAGATAATACTGCAAAACTGTCTCGACAGACTTAAATATATGAAATAACGGAGAGACTATGGCTAACAAAAAACAGATATCTAACTGCGAGAGCTGTGAATTTTACGATTATGACGAGGAGCTTGACGCATACGTCTGCGACCTGAAGCTTGACGAGGACGAAATGGTGGATTTTCTCGGAAGAAATACGAGAAGCTGTCCTTATTACAGATTTTACGACGAATACAAGAGCGTTCACAAGCAAATATAAAATAAGCAAGAGAGGGAAAAATGGGTACTCTGTTCGATTATCTTGACTGGCGGGGGGATCTGCGGTTTTCCGAGGTAGCCCTTTGCGAGGTTGACAGTCTTATTTTATCAATTATAAGCTACGTAAATTTTAACGGAATAGTTCCTGAGGAATGGGAAGAGGGCTCTGTTACCTACCTTGAGGCGATGAGGCGGTATATCAAGCTCAACGGCAAGCGGTCGCGACCCCTTGGCAGATTCGTTCCCCCCGAAACGGTGGCTGTTGCCGTAAGAGCGGCAAAGACCCGCCGATATGCGGGGATAAGACTTTCTCATTACGTTCACGACAATGATGACAGCGAGCAGAAGCAATTTGCGGCGGTGACCTTTCGCATAACCAAGGATAAATATTTTGTAGCGTACAGGGGAACGGATGACACTCTTGTGGGCTGGAAAGAAAATTTCAATATGAGCTTTATGCAGCCTGTTCCCGCTCAGCTGTCGGCTGTTGAATATTTTGAGAGAGTAAACAAGGATATCAAGGGCAGCTTCTATCTCGGCGGACATTCCAAGGGGGGAAACCTTGCGGTCTATGCCGCCGTAAAGGCATCGGCAGAGGCTAAGGAGAATATTCTCGGTGTGTTCAGCAATGACGGTCCCGGCTTTGACCGAGCCTTCATCGAGGGCGAGGACTACGCCGAGATGCAGGGAAAAATACGCACCATCGTTCCTCAATCTTCTGTGGTTGGAATGCTTCTTGAGCACGAGGAAAATTACGAGGTGGTAAAGAGCAACGCCACGGGGCTTCTCCAGCATCAGGGGCACACCTGGGAGATAATGGGGGGCAGCTTTATACATTTGGATACGGTTACCGAGGAGAGCAAGCTCATAGATGCAAGGCTAAAGGAATGGCTTGGGGGAATGACAATTGAGGAGCGCGAGCGGCTTGTAGATACCGTGTACGAAACGCTGTCGTCCACCAACGCGCGGACCCTTACCGAGCTGTCTGCGGAAAAGGTAAAGCTTGTAAAGGCGTGGGGAACACTTGACCCCGAGACGAGGAATCTTATTATGAAATGTATTTCCATACTCATAAAGCATAACGCCATAAGTATCGTTAAGAAATAAGGAGAATTTATGTACGAAATAAGACCCCAAAGGACGAACAAAAAAGCCGAAAGTCTTATTATACTTTTCTTTGTAGGGGCGGCGGCTCTGCTTTTGCTGTCTGTTCCTCTTAAGGGCATACCCTTTTTGTGGGTCATACAGCTTTTTGCCGTTATGCTACTTGTGGCATCGGTCTATCTTGTGACACGCTATATCACAAAGGGCTTTATCTATCGCATAGAGGAAGCCGAGGGCGGTCCTGACCTTACGGTGACAGAGGTCGCATCGGGGGGAAAAAGGCAGATAACCGTATGTCGGGTGTCGCTTTCGGGTATTTGCGAGGTAACGGCAGACAGTGACGGCGCGGAGTTGAAAAGGCTTCGCCGCGGACGGAAAAAAATATACGACTACCGCCCCGATCTGGCGCCTGCCCGCAGTATCGTTCTTCTTTCCGAGGAATGCGGTGAGGAGTGCGTGATATTGCTGGCGTATGATGAGAGACTTTTGGAATTGGCGAGCCGATCGAAAATGTAAAATGCAAAATTGTGGAAGCGGTCATTGATTTGTTGCGGCGACCGACAAGGTGGCAGGTGACAAAAGAAAAATTTTAGATATTACATCGTGGCAGACGAAGATAGCATCTTCTTGTGAAACTATAACGGATGCTACGCATCCTACACCTCATCAGTCGCCCTACGGCGACAGCTTCCCCTCGAGGGGAAGCCTAAAATAAGATGCGAAACTAATCTAAAGGCTTCCCCTTGAGGGGAAGCTGTCGAGCGAACGCGAGACTGATGAGGTGGCAGGTGACAAAAGAAAAATTTTAGATATTATACCGTGGAAGACGAAGATAGCAAATTCGACAGGCTCTGTAAACAAAGCGGATACCTCTAAAACCCCAAAATAAAGCAAAGAAAGGAGTGAGAAAATGAAAAGGCTGCTATCTCTTATCGCCGCGGTGTTGGCGGCGGCGAGCTTTTTGTCTGTTGCAGTATCGGCGGCTCTTTTTGACGCGCATGCGGCAGAGCGACGAACTGAGCATAGTCTTGATTTTTCCACTCCCTATTCACCGAGAGCGTATATATCACCCTCTGACCTTTTGTCAAGGCTTCTCGGCGCGGGTATATCGGGTGCAGAGGCTGAATATGCCGACGGCTACTTTGAGGAATACCTTTCCTACTCCTGCGCTCTGCCCGACAGCGCCGTAAGTATAGAGGAAAATAGCGAGGGCTTGACCCTTACGGCGCGAGTTTATTCCTATACCGCCCATAACGGACAAGCGGTTACCTACATACCCGCATACGCAATGCGGGGGCAGACGAAATATGAGCTTTCCGAGGCAAACGGCGAATATACCGCCACTATTGCAGAGGGTGAGGGGGGCGTTACCGTATACTATAACGGCTATCTGCCTCTGCCCTTGTCAACCGTTAACCAACTTCTCAATTTTACATATAATGAAGCCACAGACGCGCTGTCGGCGGCAGAGTATCTTGCCGATTACAACAGGGCGCTGAACGAATATAACGTCTATCTTACTGCCCTTGAAAAATACGAGAGAGACAGGGGAGAGTACGAAAGCTATCTTTCGGCAAAGGCGCTTTACGACAAGGCTCTTGCCGATTACAATAAAAATCAAGAGGATATAAAGAGCTATCCTCAGCGGCTTGCGAAATACGAGGAATACAAAAACGCATACTCAAAATACACAGCCGAAATGGAAATTTACAAGCGTGACTACGCCGTATACGAAAAGGCGGCGGCAGAATATCACGCTTACATAACGGCGCTGTCGGCTATACGCTCGTCAATGAACCCCATGGAAAGCCTGTTTGTAAAGCCCCAAGCCACGGGCACTCTCTTTAACGCCCTGCAAAATGGCGAGCTTGTTGTGATGTTTGAAAAATATCAGGGGCTTCTCGTTTCCAGCTTCGGCGTAAAGGAAAGCGACATCGTTTATATGCGGAAATACTCCGATGAGCTTAACGTCTATCTTCGCGCCTATGCCGAGGCAAGGGAGATATCCGAGGAAGCGGCGTTCGACTACTACAAGAAAAATTACAGGGCAATATCCACTCTTTTTAATTCTCTTTACGACAAAATGAACCTAATAATCACCCCCACCATATTCAATCTAATTTGCGGAAAGCTGGAGCTTGAATACGGCAAGGAGCTTGGTGAGTACAAAAAATGGAGAGTTAAAAACGTGCTCTGCCACATATATCTTATCTGCCTTTGTCTTGATGACGGCAGAATGGCGGACGGCGCGTGGCAATTCTACGAGGATGACGGCGACCCAAGAGCCTATTATTTTTCAGAGCTTTTAGAGCAGTCTCTCATTATTACCGATACAAACGCGTCAAGCCCCGCCGAGCTTGGTTGGGTGAATGCCGTGGAGCTTCCCGAGCCGCCCGTGCTTCCCGTAGCACCCGATGTGGTGGAGTGCCCCATAGAGCCTATGGAAATGCCGAAGCCCCAAGAGCCACAGGCGGTATCAAAGCCCACTCAGCCTGATGCTGTGGACAAGCCTGTGCTTCCTGAGGATCTTGACGGCGAGCTTTTGCAGAGGGCAGGGGATATCGTAGAGCTTATAGACGGCGATGCTCCCACTCTCACCAAAAGGGCTGAGCTGACAGAAGCCCCCACACTTATGGTAGAGATTGCTGTGGAAAAGAGTGCTGACCTGTCGGGGGGCATAACCGTTTACGGCAGAGACGGAAAAATAATCAAGACAGTCAGCCACGTAGCCGAGCTTCCCGAGGTGGCTCCCGAATACAGTGACGGGCGAATGACCTACCGATTTTACGGCTGGTCACTATCTCCCATAGAGCTTATTCCTATGTCACGAAGCTCCTATGAGGGAATTTCGGTATACCCCATATATACCTGCGAAAGCTCGGAGTACACCGTGACCTTTTCGGTAAACGGTGTGGAAAGCTCTAAAAAATACTTGGTGGGAGAGTTGCCCGACAGTGGGGGGATTGCCACCGAAAAGCCCTCGGATGCTATGTATGACTACACCTTTATGGGGTGGGATAAGGCGATACGCAGGGTAAACGGTGACGTGACCTATACGGCGGTGTATTCTTCCTCGGACAGAATATTTAATATAAGCTTTGTAATGGCTGATAAGACACTTACGCTTCCCTACGTGAGGGGAAGTGAGATAACCGACCCGCCAAAGCCCCCTGTGAGCTACATAGAGGGCGCGGACCTTTACGAGCTGACGGGCTGGGACAAGCCCTTTGTCGCCGTTACCGAAGATACCGTTTATACAGCTACTTATAAAAAAACAGCTCTCGCCGAGGCAGAGGGAGAAGCCCTCAGCGTTACCGAGGGACTGACCGAATACATCCTTTCGGGAAAGGGAGCTGTGTTCACCGTCTCAGAGCTTCTCTCTCTGGCAAAGAAAAACTCAAAGGGCGTAAGTATCGATTTTGAGGACGGAGCCGCGCTTCTTACTCTCAGCGTAAGCGCCGTAAGCTCTCTTTGTGAGAGCGGAGCCGAAAATGCCGTTCTTATTTGTGACGGCGAGGGCGTGGGCTTCATATTTACCGACAAGGACGGAAATATTGTTAATCCCACAGGCGGCGTGAGACTTTCTCTTGCTCACGGCTTTGATAGTGACGAGGGCGTGTACGTCAGAGCCTACTACAAAAACGGACTTTACACCGATAGCGTGGCGGTAAGCTGTGAGGACGGCAGATGTCATCTCACGCCTACTCCCGAGGTCAGATACAAGGCAGGACGAAGATTTAAGCTTACCGTGAAGTCGGGAGAGATGGGCAACGCCTTTTGCGACAAGAGCCTGTTTAACGAGGGAGAGTCCATAGATCTGCATATCTATCCCAATTCTCAGTACAGGATAGGAAGGATAATTCTTACCGATCTGTCCACAGGCAGGAGCCAGGAGCTGACGGGGGCGGATGGGCTTTTGATGCCCGCCTATAACGCCGAGCTTTCGGTGGAGTTTGCCCCTATTATTTACAGCATTACCTTTGAATACGAGGGAAAGACAGACACGTATAGCTATAGGCTTGGGGAACAGCCTACAGTTCCGCAAATAACACTTTCCTTTGTAAAGGACGGATATATTTACACCTTTACAGGCTGGTCGTCTCCTGTTTCCATAGTCAGCGGCGACGCGGTGTACAGGGCTAAGTATTATTCCGAAATTTACGTGGAGCGCGCAGAGGAAGCTACAAGCGCGTGGGGAACTATATTTAAGAGATATGTGCTTCCGACGGTCGCCGTTACCGTGGGTGTCGGCGCCGTTGCGGCGGGAGTGGCGTGCATAATAAAAAAGAAGAAAAAGCAGGAAGAGCCGTAGGGCGGGGGCTTGTCTCCCGCCGAAAAAAGGATAATGCCCGTACAAAGGCGGGAGGAATACCCGAACAAATATTTAACCCGTCATCCTGAACCTTTTTGCCTGACGGCAAAAGGCACGAACTTCTTTTTGCTTCGCAAAAGCCACGAACTTACGTTCGTGGGCAAAAGCCCAAACAATCATTTAGCCTGTCATCCTGAACGGAGAAAAAAGAGACGCGCGCAGAGGTCATTGAAAATTAATTAATTTACATAAAAAACAAGGAGAATTATGGATAACAGATTTGAAAGGCAGGAGTGGCTTTTGGGCAGAGAGGCTCTTGAGAGGCTGAAAAACGCCCGAGTGGCGCTTTTTGGCGTTGGGGGAGTTGGAAGCTATGCGGCGGAAGCCCTTGCCCGAAGCGGCGTTGGATACGTGGAGCTTATCGATAACGACGTGGTAAGCCTTACGAATATCAACCGTCAGCTCTGCGCTCTCGATAACACCGTGGGCAGACCCAAGGTGAGCGTTATGGCTGAGCGAATGAGACAGATAAATCCCGAAATAGAGGTAGTGGAAAGACAGGAGCTTTTTTTGCCTGAAACGGCGGACGGCTTTGATTTTTCGGGCTACGACTACGTTATAGACGCCATAGATACGGTGGCAGGGAAGATAGCCATAGCCGTTCTTTGCCACGAGGCGGGAACACCGATGATAAGCTGTATGGGAACGGGAAACAAGCTTGACCCCACCGCCTTTCGTGTTACCGACCTGTCAAAGACCTCTATGTGTCCGTTAGCCAGAGTTATGCGGCGGGAGTTGAAAAAGAGGGGTATTACCCATCTGAGGGTAGTATATTCCGAAGAGCCCGCCCAAAAAAGCGGCGCTGTGGACGACAGGGGCAGACCTCTGCCCGCCAGCGTTGCCTTTGTGCCCCCTGTGGCAGGGCTTATCGCCGCATCGGAGGCGGTAAAAGCTATCATTGAAAAGGAGATAAAAAATGGCTAAGGTCGTTTGGAGAGGGGGCGCGCTGACAGCTCCCGTACCCCCCTGTATGGTCAGCTGTGGCGAGGGGGAAAAGAAAAATATCATAACCGTGGCGTGGACGGGGATAATCAATACAGTTCCCCCCAAGACCTATATATCGGTAAGACCTACGAGACATTCCTATGAGCTTATAAAGGAGAGCGGGGAGTTTTGCGTTAATCTGACCCCCACATCTCTTGTAAGGGCGGCGGATTTTTGCGGAATATATACGGGTAAAAAGGTAAATAAATTTGAGCGGTGCGGACTTACGGCGACCGATGCGTCTGAGGTGTCCTGCCCCATAATCGGGGAAAGCCCTCTATCTCTTGAATGTCGTGTCACCGATATAATTCCCTTGGGAAGCCACCATATGTTTCTTGCCGATATTGTGGCGGTGGACGTAGACGAGGCTCTTCTCGACAAGGACGGTAAGCTTCATCTTGAACGCGCCGACCTTGCCGCCTTTGCTCACGGAGAATATTTTGAGCTTGGCAAGAAAATTGGTGAGTTCGGCTTTTCGGCAAGGAAGAAGAAAACGAAAAGAAGCAGAAAGTAAATGTGAAATTGGGCTCTGCCTTGTAGGGGCGATTCACGAATCGCCCGCAAAGAAGTCGCGAAATAAAAACGGGCGATTCGTGAATCGCCCCTATGAGAATAATAAGAAAACCGAGAAATTCGTAGGGACAGGCGTCCTCGACTGTCCAAAAACAAACAAGGGATTTACCCCAAAAAACAGAATTTATAAAACAAAAGAGGGATCGATAGTGTTGCGCAACGCTACCGATCCCACTTTTTTGGGTTATTATTTTATTCAAACAAGGGTGTGGAGAAATATCTTTCAGCCGTGTCGGGAAGAACGGTGACTACCCTCTTGCCCTTGCCCAGCTTGCGCGCAAGCTTCAAAGCCGCCGCTACGTTGGTGCCGCTGCTGATGCCGCACATAATACCCTCTTTTGCCGCAAGGGCTTTAGATATCTCCAGGGCTTCCTCGTCCTTGACTATGCAAACGTCCTCATAGATGCTTTGGTTAAGTATAACGGGAATAACTCCGTCGCCGATACCCATTTGCACGTGCGTTCCGATAGAGCCCCCCGAAAGTATTGCCGCATTTTCAGGCTCTACCGCCCAGATGGTCATATGGGGGTTAGCCGCCTTCAGCACCTCGCCGATACCCGTGATAGTACCGCCTGTGCCGATACCCGAGCAGAAGCCGTCAATAGGTCCGTCCACCTGTTCAAGTATCTCTCTGCCTGTGCTTATCCTCTGAATTTCGGGATTTGCGGGGTTCTCAAACTGCTGTGGAACGAAAACTCTTTCGTCCTCGTCTCTCATTTTCAGAGCAAGCTTAACGCATTCCTCAATACACAGCCCGATATTTCCGCTGTCGTGAACGAGAATTACCTCAGCTCCGTAATGTCTTACAAGCTTTCTGCGCTCCTCGCTGACAGAATCGGGCATAATTATTTTGACCTTATAGCCGCGCACCGCGCCTACAAGAGCCAGACCGATGCCTTGATTTCCGCTGGTAGGCTCTACGATTACCGTATCTTTATTTATAAGCCCCCGCTCCTCGGCATCCTTTATCATATTGAGAGCCGTTCTCGTCTTAATAGAACCGCCTACGTTAAGTCCCTCGTATTTTACAAGTATTTCGGCATCCTCGGGCCCTGTCATATTTCTAAGCCGTATTATGGGCGTATTCCCGATAGCGTCTAAAACCGTGTTGTATATCATTCCAAATTACCTTTCAGCTCTTATTGCTCCTTACATTATAGCACAGCTTTTCAAAATTGTCAACGGCTTATAGAACAGCCCGCCTATTTTCTTCCGTAAAGTCGGTTAAGCCTTAAGAATTTCTCTCGGTCAACCGCCATTAGCTGGTCGCGGGTTATTCTGTACGCCCAGTTGCTCTCCGACGTTCCCGGGGTGTTCATTCTCGTGTCCGCGCCGTAGACAAAAATATCCTGAATAGGGAAGATAGCCGTATCCGAATGGCTTGCCATCATAGTTTTGATTATCATAACACAGCCACGGCTCCAGTCGTCACTGTCGCAGTTGCAGTATTCAAAGACCTGCCGTCTCTCTTCGGCATTCATTTCCCAAACGTAGCCGAGAAGCGTGTTATTATCGTGAGTTCCCGTATAGGAGATACAGTTTTTTATGTAGTTATGGGGCAGGTGGGGCGTTTCTCTGTCTCCGAGGAAGGCAAACTGAAATACCCTCATACCCGGGAATTTGCTGTATTTTAAAAGTCTCTCTACCTCGGGAGTTATGTCGCCCAGGTCCTCGGCAATAATAAGTCTGCCGCCCGCTATCTCCTTTATTTTGTCAACGATAGCGCGCCCCGGACCCTTGACCCATTTGCCCTCTTTAGCGGTCCTTGCCTCTGCGGGAATGCTCCAATAGGATTCAAAGCCGCGGAAGTGGTCTATTCTCACTCCGTCAAAAAGGGTCAGCATATATTCGATACGGCGGCTCCACCAAGCGTAGCCGTCCTTTTTCATACGCTTCCAATCGTAAAGGGGATTTCCCCACAGCTGACCGTCTGCATTAAAACCGTCAGGGGGGCAACCAGCGACCGCAACCGGATCCAGCTTTTCGTCCAACTCAAACAGATGGGGATTGCTCCATACATCCGCAGAATCCAGCGGCACATAAATAGGTACATCACCGATGATCTGCACATAATTTTCGTGGGCATACTCCCGCAGGGCTTCCCACTGATGATGGAAAAGATATTGCACAAAGCATTGGAAGCGAATCTCTTCC
>JAZOMG010000052.1:0-108940 GCA_045653705.1 Eubacteriales bacterium
CCCCGCTCTATTCAAGCTCGTCAAGAGTTTTCTTAAAGCTGTCGAGAAAGGTGTCGCAAAAATATTTTACCTCGTCATAGCAGTAGTAGGCTTCCACCGCATCTCTCAGCGTTTCCTCGGCGCGGGCAAATTCGCGGTTGCCGCTTCTCAGCTCCTCAACGCATTTGATATAAGCCGATATCTTGTCCGCCGCCTTTACCAGTATCGCTTCATAGCTGTCGGTCTGTGGCTCTACAAGCTGTCTGTAATCTCCCCGAAGCTCGTCGGGAAGCATCGATAGCAGCTTTTCGTTTGCGGTGCTTTCAATATTTTTGTAAGCGTTACGTATATCGGGATTGTAGTACTTTATGGGGGTTGGCAGGTCGCCTGTCAGCACCTCTGCCGTTTCGTGATAAAGCGCCATAGCCGCTATCCTGTCGGCATTAAGGTTGCCCCCGAACTTTCGGTTTTTTATAAGAGCCAGAGCGTGAGCTATCTGCGCCACCTGGGCGCTATGCTCGGCAATGTTCTCATCACTTACCGACTTCATAAGACTCCAGCGGCGAATAAGCTTCATTCTTGCCATATAGGCAAAAAAGTTGTACATCTCCCGCCCCTTATTCCTCGGATACTACCGCTATTCCAAGCTCGGAAAGAGCGCCCGCATCGGGCTCGGAGGGACATTTTGTCATAAGCTCGGATGCGTTCTGAACCTTGGGGAACGCAATAACGTCGCGTATATCCTCAAGACCGAGAATAAGCGTTACGAGACGGTCAAAGCCGAAGGCAAGTCCGCCGTGAGGGGGAACGCCGTACTTGAACGCGTCAAGCAGATAGCCGAACTTTTCGTGCGCCTCCTCCTCGGTCAAGCCGAGAACCTCGAACATCTTGGACTGCACCTGTCCGTCGTGGATACGGATAGAACCTCCGCCAAGCTCGGTACCGTTAAGAACGATATCGTAAGCCTTTGCGCGGACTCTCGCGGGGTCGCTGTCGATATATTGCAGGTCCTCGTCCATAGGAGAGGTAAAGGGATGGTGCATAGCGTAAAATCTGCCGTCCTCTTCGCTGTATTCAAGAAGCGGAAATTCGGTTACCCAAAGGAACTTGAAATCCATGGGGTCGAGTATTCCCATTCTCTTTGCGCACTCGCAACGGAGAGCTCCGAGAGAGTCGAATACCACCTTGTTTCTGTCCGCAACGATGAGTATAAGGTCGCCTGCCTCGGCGTTCATAGCTTTCTTTATAGCCTCGTTTTCATCCTCTGTGAGGAACTTAGCGTAAGAAGAGGATATATCGCCGTTATCTGCCCATTTGAGCCAAGCAAGACCCTTTGCGCGGTAGGATTTAACGAATTCAACGAGAGAATCTATCTCCTTGCGGGAGAAGCGCGCGCCGCCCTTTACGTTGATAGCGCGTACCGAGCCGCCGTTCTCAACAGCCCCCGAGAATACCTTAAAGCCACAGCTCTTGACTACCTCTGAAAGGTCGCAAAGCTCATAGCCGAAGCGTATATCGGGCTTATCCGAGCCGAAGCGCTCCATAGCCTCTTTGTAGGGCATACGGATAAAGTCCTCGGTTATATCAAGACCCATAAATTCCTTCATAAGGTACTTGATAAAGCCCTCGTGCATCTTCATTACGTCATCGGCGGTAACGAAGGACATCTCGGTATCTATCTGTGTAAATTCGGGCTGACGGTCAGCGCGAAGATCCTCGTCGCGGAAGCAGCGGGCGATCTGGAAGTAGCGGTCAAAACCCGATACCATAAGAAGCTGCTTGTAGAGCTGGGGAGACTGGGGAAGCGCATAGAACTTGCCCTTGTGAACGCGGGAGGGAACGAGATAGTCACGCGCGCCCTCGGGAGTGGGCTTACAAAGGTTGGGCGTTTCGATATCAACAAAGCCCTGCGCGTAGTAGTAATCTCTTGTGAGCTTAGCTATGGTGGAGCGCGCTATGATACGCTTCTGCATATCGGGACGGCGCAGATCGAGATAGCGGTGCTTCAGACGAAGCTCCGCATTTACGTTGCTGTTCTCAACTATCTCAAAGGGGGGAGTTTCAGCCGCCGAAAGTATCTTGAACTCGTCAACCGCAATTTCTACCTCGCCTGTGGGAATGTTCTTGTTTACAGCGCCCTCGCCTCTCTGGCGGACAACGCCCTTGGCAAGCAGTACAAATTCCGCGCGTACGGTAAACGCCTTGTCGAATATAGCTCTGTCGGTCTTTTCGTCAAAAGCGAGCTGAACGATACCCGTTCTGTCGCGCAGGTCGATGAAGATAAGCGCGCCAAGGTCTCTCTGCTTCTGCGCCCAACCCATAACGCAAACGCGCTCTCCGATATTCTTTGCCGAAAGCTCGGCGCAATAGTTTGTTCTTTTGTCAGTTGCACTTAAAAATTCTGCCATTTTCTTTATCCTTTTCTTTTTATTTCTTAACCTATTACGTTTCCGTTTATGTCAAAGAGAGGAAGCTTTTCGAGATAAATAAGATCCTCTCTGTTTTGCGCGTCGCCCTCTGCGAGTATGGTCATTCTTCCGCAGACAGTACCGCCCGCTTCTTCTACAAGCTGTTCGATAGCTAAGAGAGACTGACCTGTGGAGATAACGTCATCTATTACAAGTATACGCTTACCTCGCATAAGCTCGGCATCCGCGCCGTCAAGATAGAGCTTTTGCTCCTTGGCGGTGGTTATGGAGCGAACGGTGGTCTCAAACACGCCCGACATATAGAGCTTGGGGGCTTTTCTGACCAGAAAATATTTTTGATTACCCGCAAGGCGCGCCATTTCGTGAATGAGGGGAATGCCCTTTGCCTCGGCGGTTATCATATAGTCGTATTCGGGAGCGCGGGCAAGAAGCTCCTTGGCGCAAGCGGTGGTAAGCTCGGGGTCTCCGAAAATAACGAACGCGCCTATCATCAGGCTGTCGCTTATGGGACACAGAGGGAGCTGACGGTCAAGTCCCGCAATATTCATTTTGTGATACATACGTGACATATGCTTTCTCTCTTTCTTATGTATTTTTTCCTTAAAATACCAGGACACAACATTTCAATTTATATTATACATCAAAAAAGCCGAAAGGTCAACAAGCCACGAAAAATTTTTTGAAGCAAAGCGAAAAAATTACCGATATTGAATACTTTTTGCCTTTCGCCGTAGGCGAAAAGGCTTAGAGATGACACAATATAACTTATAACGCAAACGGGAAGCCGACGGCCATTAGTATACAAAATTTGGTAAATTATCCAAAAAGATTGTTAAACCCTTGACAAATGATGGCTTTGGTGGTATAATACTAGTTACCCCCAGCGAATAATAAGAGAAAATAAGGAGATAGATTATGGAAAAATTGACCGTAATATTTACCTTTGCCGCGGCGGCGCTTGCGCTGATTTTTGCCGCCCTCACGGCAGCGAGGGTAATGAAATTCTCAGAGGGTACCGACCTTATGAAAAAAATATCTCTGTCTATCCGAAAGGGAGCGAACGCTTTTCTTAAACGGCAGTACAAGATAGTAATGATATTTTTCGGAATTATGTTTGTTTTGCTCGGCGTTATGGCAATAGCAAAGCTCATATCCCCCTTTGTGCCCTTCGCGTTTATAACGGGTGGATTTTTCTCGGCGCTTTCGGGATTTATCGGTATGAAGATAGCTACCGCGTCGAACGCCCGCACGGCAAACGCCTGCCGAGACGGACTTAATAAGGGTCTGCGGGTGGCATTTTCCGCGGGAAGCGTTATGGGATTTACGGTGGTAGGTCTCGGACTTCTCGATATATCCATTTGGTTCACCCTGCTTAAATTCGTATTCAAGCTCCCCGATGCCGAAATAGGCGGAGCGATGATAACCTTTGGAATGGGCGCGTCGGCAATGGCGCTTTTTGCCCGTGTTGGCGGCGGTATCTTTACCAAGGCGGCTGACGTTGGCGCTGACCTTGTGGGTAAGGTCGAGGCGGGAATACCCGAGGACGACCCGAGAAACCCTGCGGTTATTGCCGATAACGTAGGCGATAACGTGGGCGACGTTGCGGGAATGGGCGCTGACCTTTACGAATCCTACGTTGGCTCTGTGATCTCCGCAAGCGCCTTAGGTATTACGGCGTTTGGCGAGCTTCGGGCTATGTCTCTGCCTCTGCTTTTAGCGGCTGTGGGCGTGTTCTGCTCCATAATCGGAACCTTTCTTGTAAAAACAAAAGAGGGCGCGTCACAAAAGAAGCTTCTGCGCGCGCTGTCGAGAGGAACAAATTTCTCCGCTATCGTTATAGCAGTAGCGGCATTTCCTCTTGTTTATTTCGTACTCGGTAAAGAGCACTGGACTATTTACTTTGCTGTGCTTGCGGGTCTTGTGGCAGGTGTGCTTATCGGTCAGTCCACAGAGTATTTCACCTCGGACAGCTACAAGCCTACGAGAAATCTTGCGGCTACCTCGGAGACGGGAACGGCTACCATAATCATAGGCGGTCTGTCTGTGGGTATGCTTTCCACCCTGTTGCCCATAATCATAGTGGCTGTCTGCGTTATGGCGGCGTACTTTGTATCGGGAGGAGCGACAAGCCCCTCTATGGGTCTTTACGGCATAGGACTTGCGGCTGTGGGTATGCTTTCTACCCTCGGAATTACTCTTGCCACCGACGCTTACGGTCCTGTTGCCGACAACGCGGGCGGTATTGCCGAAATGGCGGGACTCGATAAAAAGGTAAGGGAGCGCACAGACGCCCTTGACGCTCTCGGAAACACCACCGCGGCAACGGGAAAGGGCTTTGCTATCGGCTCCGCGGCGCTTACGGCGCTTGCGCTTATGGCTTCCTACGTTGACAAGGTCAGAGCGATAGACCCCGAAATAAATCTTGATCTTAGTATTACCAACCCCACGGTGCTTGTGGGAATATTCGTGGGAGCTTGTCTGCCCTTTGTATTTGCCGCTCTTACTATGAATTCGGTGGGAAGAGCCGCTCAGAGCGTGGTTAAAGAGGTGCGCAGACAGTTCCGTGAAATAACGGGACTTATGGACGGCAAGGCAGAGGCGGATTATGCAAGCTGTGTAGACCTTTGTACAAGGGCAAGCTTGCGTGAGATGATAATGCCAACGGTCATTGCCGTTGTAGTGCCTGTTGCCGTGGGAATGCTCATAGGTTGCTCGGGCGTTGTGGGTATGCTCGCGGGTGCTACCGCATCGGGATTTTTGCTGGCTGTATTTATGTCTAACTCGGGCGGAGCCTGGGATAACGCAAAGAAATATATCGAGGGCGGAGTTCACGGCGGAAAGGGCTCGGATTGCCATAAGTCGGCGGTGGTGGGCGACACAGTTGGAGACCCCTTTAAGGACACCTCGGGACCTGCTATAAACATTCTTATTAAGCTTTTGTCTATGGTATCTATCGTGTTTGCCGCTCTTGTGGTGAATTTCTCGATATTCTGATAAACACTATAAATATAAAAAACGCTTTTACTATCCGAAAAGACAGTAAAAGCGTTTTTTTGTATATTAATGGGCTATTTTAATGAAGCTGAGGTCTTACATATTCAGCACCTTGGGCTTCTGTACGGTGCTCTTTTCTGTATAGTGCAGGCGGTATTCGCTGCTCATTCCGTCGGGCGCGGTAAGCTTCAGGGTCATATCCTTATAGCCTGCGGCGTTGGGAAGAACACAGCAGACCTGCGCGCCTTGCAGGTTTTCTCCAGCTTCGGTATGAACGTTTTTCCAATCAAGGAGAGAAAGCTCATTCTCGCCAATCTTAAGGGATACGCTTACCTCGCTGTCAACAGACTTTGGTGAATCGTTAAGCATCCATATCTCAGCCTTGAATACCTCGCCCGCCTTCCAGTCGAATTTGGGGATTCTCGCGCTGAACAGCGTGGGGCGGAGGGCTTCCTTAATAGCGAACAAAGCGGGCTTGGGGTTGGCGGGGTACATAATTACGCTACAGTTTGCCGCCGTTTTCCAAGGCTCGTTAAGACACCAGTTGATTGCCGCCGAGCAGTGAGGGGCTTGCTTGCGCATTTCCTCAAACGCCGCCTTATAGCCCTCGCATTGCAGGAAATTGGACTGCTCGATAACCTCTGACAGGCTCTGGGCAGGACCGAAATATTTTTCAAGGGTAGGTATACAAGCGTGAGATTCGGTTTTCCAAGCTTTCCACGCATGGTGGAGCAGATAATTCTTGGTGGGCTGTATGGGAAACAGCTCGTCCTCGGGGATAGTAGCTCTCAAAACCTCTTCCGATGAAATTGACGGAATACCGAACTCGGTATAGGCAATGCAATCGGCGTGCTGGAAGTTGTAGAAAACGTCACCGCCCATATTCTTCTCATCCTGGAATACGTAACAGCCGTGTCCCATTCCCTTAAGGGGAGAGGTCTTTATGTATGGGCGCGACCTGTCAAGCTCATAGCAGAGCTTATCCAGAAGTCGGAGAGGCAGAGATTGGTCATCCATTCCCGACCAGCCGTTGAAAAGCTCGTTTCCGCCGCACCAAAGAATAAGACAGGGATGGCGGCGCAGATCTCCAATGATCGCTCTTGCCTCGCGCTCAAGGGTGGTAAGATAATCGTCGTCGTTGGGGTAGAGGTTGCAGGCAAGCATAAATTCCTGCCATACCATAATTCCGTATTTGTCGCAAAGCTCGTAAAAGTCACGCTTTGCGGGACCCGCGCCACCCCACATACGAAGCACGTTCATATTGGCAGTCTTGACAAGTGTCAGCACGTTGTCGTAGGTCTCGCGGTTGATGTCACCCCAGAAAATGTCGGGATTTACCCAGTTAGAGCCCTTCATAAATACCCGTCTGCCGTTAAGTTCCAAGGAGAACGGAACGTCATAACGGGATTTGGGGAAGCTCTTGGGGTCTTTCGCGCCTATATTGCGAAGTATACGCACACGGCGGAAGCCCACCGTGCCGAACACAGAGTATTCGGAATTGCTTGCCTTATACGTGTAAAGATAAGCATCTCCCTGACCGCTGCACCACCAAAGCTTGGGGTCATCTACCGTAAAGGAAAGCTCCTCGCCGCTGTAAACGGTGTTGCCGTCAGCATCGAAAAGCTCGAAACGGCAGGGAAGCGCGCAGTCTATGCTGACGCTTACTTCAGCTTTTGAAAAGTCATCGGAAAGATTGTAAAAAACCTCACAATTATTTATGTAGGCTTCGGTTCTCGTTTCAATGTAGGCATCCTGCCACATACCCGAAATAAGAAGTCTCGGGTTCCAGTCCCAGCCGTAGGGAACGGGGGGCTTGCAGGAGTGGTCAGCCTCGTCGCGAGTGCCTACGGGAGAGCCTTTTCTCTTGGGGTGAGGGTGAATTTTAACCGAAAGCAGATTGTCCGTATCTTTAAGCTTTTCCGTAAGGTCAAGCTCTATTTTATGAAACATTCCCTCATCGGAAAGCAGAAGCTCGCCGTTCAAAAAAACATCATAAATATAATCTATACCGTTGCTGACAAAAAAGACTCGTTCGCCCTCGTTTACCGAATAATTGAGGGTTGTTCTGTACTCCCAGAAATCGTTCTCAAGCTCAGAGAATTTTTCGCAGTTGTCGGCAAAATGAACGTCTCCGAAATTATGAGCCACAGCATAGTCCTTTTGGATAGTACCGGGCACACAAGCCGCGAAGGGCTCTCCCGCAACGCCGTCGCGTATGCGATATCCCTGCCATATTTGATTGAAGATCATAAGGTTTAGTCCTTTCTAAATAAAAATGTGACAAGTAGATTATACACTTATTCGTTTGTAATTGCAATAACTTTTTTGCTAAAAAACGAAAAAATTTTTAAAAAACAGCCTTTTCAAATTGTAAAAAAAATTTGACTAAAAAATTTCGCTTCTAAAAAATTACCATTTTGAGGTCAAATTTTATGTGCGAAACCAACAAAGAAAAAGTCTTGAATTTGTTAAAATATTTATAACGGTTGTGCATATGATGAAAATATAAATGAAAAATATTGTAAAAAATACACAATAAATTTTTGGACTGTGAAAAAATTCAATTAAAAAATAATTATATTTTTTCAAAAAATATTTATAGAAGAAAAAAGCCGCCCCTGTTATAATAAAGTAGCAATAAGGCAGATTGGAAATTATTTTTGCAATAAACCTATACGAAAGGCGGAATTTTTATGAAAAAGATAGTTGCTATAGCATTGACAACGGCTATGCTGTTTGCGTTGGCAGTTCCCGCGTTTGCTGCGGCGTGGGGCTGGATATCCGACGTAAACAATACCACGAATTTTATTGTAAGCTCTGAGCGGGAGCTACCTGTTAACGCGGGTAAGATACCCGACGGAGTAGACGTAACGCTGGGCGGGGCGCAGGCATCGCCTGTGTGGCAGTGCGCCTACCCCTATCTTCTGGACAGGACCTACACCCCCGGAAGATATGACGGAGCGGCTGACATTGACGTATACCTTATGTACGACAGCAAGGCTCTCTACATCCGCGAGGTGCGCAGAGACGAGCTGACCCTTGCGGGGGCTGACGTTACAAACAAGCTACCCTATGGGAAATATGACGCGGCAGTTTACACCATTCTTCTTCCCAATATAGTTATGGGAACGACCAAGGACACAAAGACCCCCGTGGGCGCGCAGATAAAGATATACCCCTCTTGGGATTCCGCGGCGACCCGCCCCGTGCCCTGCGAAACGCAAGCGAATAAGATGAGCTATGCTTTTCTTACCGATGCTAACGGAAACAAGGCGCAGGGTAATACGGATGACCTGCGCGGTCTTGCGCCAATGGCGGGCGTGACCAGCTATACAAGACCCCTTACAAAGACAGCGGACGGAACGATAACCTCTTACGAAATAGAAACGGCGATACTCTGGTCGCAGATAGACCCCACCTTTGTTCCTACCGAGGACACAGTGCTTGGCTTTATACATTACCTCAACGTAGGTAACGGCGGAAGCTATAAGACGGTAAACTCCGCGGGAACGGGACACCATGATGAGTGGGATAATTTCGCGGCTCTTTGCCTGCGCGGAGTGAATGTAGAGGCGAACAGCTACAAGATAGATATGTCTTGGTATAACGATGCCGACACCGAGTTCACCCTGACTACCGCGGGACAGCTTCGCGGACTTGCATACCTTGTAGGCTCTCAGGCAAGCCTTGACGCGGCAAAGGCGATAACGGCGAATAAGACCTTTAAGCTTGGAGCGGATATCGACCTCAATCCAGGTTGGACGACCGACAGCCAAACACCCCCTCTCTATTATTGGATGCCCATCGGCGCTTTCGCGGGAACCTTTGACGGACAGGGACACGAAATAAGCAATATGATATGCGTTCCGACCTGGAATATAAAGACCTTTACCGCTAAGTCCTATGAGAGCTGGGAGCGCAATATGGGTCTTATCGGCTACGGCTTTGGCAATATCACTATAAAGAACCTTGCTATTACCGATTCCGAGGTTTCCTCAAATTTCAGCGCGGCGGGACTTATGGCTGTTGTTATGGCGGGCGCAAAGGTCAACATAAATAACGTGTACGTTGACGCGGATGTAAAGGCAGATACAAGAACCAAGAACCCGACGTACAGCTACAATAACAACTATTCCTTTGCGGGTATACTTATAGGCAGAGGACTGTCCTCGGAGGCTAACTGGGCTACCGTTGAAAATGCTGTTTGTGCGGGAAGTCTTACTTTGATTGTAAGAAACGGAAGCGGTGTCAGCGGAGTCGGCTCGGGTCCCGTATGGGGAACTGCCGAGTCAAGCTCCACCGGAAAGATAGACAACGTGTTGGTGGCTCTGTCCTCTAATACCGCTACGGGCTACCAAATTAACACCAATACCCTTGAAGAGGGGGCGGCGAGCGACCAGAGCTGGCGTACAAAGCCTATCGCCAACTCAGGAAGCTGGACGGAGACAAATACGGTCTATGCAAATCCCACCACGGGAGCGCTTACCAAGGATTCGAACGCTACTACCAACTGCCCCGGCGACTACCCCACCGATTGGGTAGATGCGGGTAACGTAAAGCTGCCCTCTACCGTAGCTAATATGATGAAGCGCAATCTGTGGGTACAGAGATCCAATGTAGTTGAGGGCGAGACGGAGTTCGGAGTTCGTATACTCACCGTGATTGACGCATATCGGTTTGACGGCTCTCAGAGAATAAAGGTTGAGATGAGCGTGGACGGCGGAGCATATGAGGAGCTTTCCACCGAAATAGATACGCAGAGATACCTTTCGGTAATTGCGGCAGGCGAGACAAGGAACGCCGCAAGCCTTAACGGAAAGTATATACTTACGACAAAGGTATCTAACCTACCCGCAAGCGGCACCGTTATGCTGAGGATAACGCCGATGGACGATAGCGGCAACGCTCCGCTTATCAACGTGCCCTCGGCTGTGATAACCTACGACAACGGAGTTGTAAGAACAAACGTATAATTCAAAAAAAGGGGCGAGAGCCCCTTTTTTGAATGCGGAATGCCTACTCCGCTTCGCTCCTGTGTCACTTTTCGCCTACGGCGAAAGCCACGAACTCACGTTCGTGGACAATCCCCAAAACAAACACAAACAAAAAACATCGTAGAGCGGGGGCTTGCTCCCGCCGAAAGAAAAGGATAATGTAAAAAAGACGGCGAGAGATAATCCCGCTCTACGTTTATAAAACGAACGGAACAGAAAAGCCGCATGACTCTATAATAGCAGATAGAAGATAACAAGGAAAAATACCGTTTAAAAAATATTACCATTTTTAGAGCCAATGTTATGTAACAAAGCAACAAATATACAAGCTCAAATTTGGTGAAATAATTATACCTATTGCGCGGAGTGCCCAAAAATGCAGTATATAAATTTGTGCAATATTTACCCCTAAAAGCGAATTTTGTGAAAAACGCCTAAATTACCGAATTACAAAATAATTATATTTTTTCAGAAAATCGTTATAGAAGATTTTTAGGCTAATTGTTATAATTATTATGTATCTAAACGCTATAGCTGTCTCTGCTTGGCGAATATCTACAAATAAGAACAAAAAATAAAAAAGAAAGGTGGATTTTTCATTATGAAAGCAATGAAAAAACTAATCGCAACTTCCCTTGTGGTTGTGATGCTGTTTGCATTGGCTGTGCCTGCGGTTGCATGGGTGTATCACCCCGACCATATAAAAACAAAGGCAGATGCGAACTCAACCAACCTTATTGCAAGCGCGGATGAGGAGATAGTACTCAACGCAGGAAAGCTTCCGGCAAATACCAACGTAGTTCTTGGCGGCGCAAAATCTGATGCGAATTGGAAATACGCATATCCTTTCCAGCTCGACAAGCTGTTCACCCCCGGTGCTTATAGCGACGAGCATCACACGGATATGTATTTTATGTGGGACGAGGACTATCTCTACATAAAGGAATACCGCAGAGACGCGCTTACTCTTCCTGCTTCTGATGCTACGGCGGTGAACGGTCCTGAGCATGACGCGGTAGAATACAATCTGATGGCTCCCGGTATTAATTTTAGTGATGCGCAACGAGCGGTAGGTCTTGTTCTTGACATATTCCCCACTGTAACATCAACATCTACAAACGGTGTTTCCGAGAACAGAGTTATCGGAAAGCTCCGTGCCTGCGGACATCAGGAAGCAATCGTCAAAGGTTCTCTCCGCGTTAACGAGATATTTAATATCCGATACGGTATTCGCAAGGGGATAAAGCATTTGTCCTGTGAACTTTGCCGTTACAGTACAGCTGAAATCGTACGGACAGTCGGGTGAGACTTGAGACGCATGTATAAGTCCTGGCGGAACGAACAGCACGTCACCCTCATTTAATACGTATCGAGTGGTGTTGTTGCAGATAATAGTGACCTCGCCGTGGGTAACGTATATAAGCTCGTAATACATATGTATATGAGCGTCAGACATTTTTTTCCTCTCGGGTGCTTATCTCTAAATATATCGTAGGGAATTATCTTTCCCATTGCATCTTTTTTGTCCTGTGAATAAACTGATGAGAACACCGATATTGCTCTCTCCTTTCTTGGTTTTTCTTTACAGTTTGGTAGTAACTTGTCTACGTTATACACAAAAAGCAAAGAAAAGTCAAGAACAAAATATGAAATTCAACAGAGAAAAGATAAACGTAAAGTAGAGAAAGAAAAGAATATAAACTAAGGAAGAAAACCTACATTCAACGCAACAAGGAGAAAATATGAGAACAAAAAAGATAATTTTCCCGAGGGCTATGAGCTAAAAGGTTACCGCTATTGCGGTGATAATAAAATTGAAAAAATTTTAAATTAAAAGGAGAAAACACACCATGACAAAGAAGATTTTGGCACTCGTTCTTGCGGGTCTTATGCTGCTTGCGGCTCTTGTAGCCTGCGGCACCGACGAGCCCGCAGCAGACGGAGGCACAGACGCAGGAAACGGCGATGACGTAATAGATACGTCAGAGCAGACACGAAGCACACAGGACGACCTTGGCGAATATGACTTCAACGGCGGAAAGTATAAGATACTCAGCCGTGAGAGCACCGCCTATGAGTTCGACGAAAAGAACAAAGAGGGCTCGGGCGGAGACAACGTATCCAAGAAGGTAGCCGAGAGAAACGCTATGGTCGAACAGCGCTTTAACGTAAAGATAGAGACCGAATCGGTTGAGGGCGCCTTTGACAGCACAGTATTCACAGGCAAGATAAACGCGGAAATAGCTCAGGGCTATACGTCCTTCGCTCTTGTTTCGGGTCACGCTAACCGTCTCGCACAGCTTGCGGTTGACGGCGCGGGAATGGATATGAACAAGCTTGAGGGCGTTAACTATACCAAGCAATGGTGGTCCGAGGCGTTCTACAACGAGTGCCTTATCGACGACAAGACCTATCTGATGATAGGCGATATCGCTTACTCTATGTACGAGCGTATGGAAGTTGTCTACTTCAACCAGACAATGATAGATGCCAATAACCTCTGCGATGATATGTACGCTCTTGTTGCCACGTGGGACGATAACGGTAACGTAACTGTAAACAAAGAGTGGACCTACGAGAAGATGAAGACTATGGCTCTCACCGTTCCCAACGCAACCACCGTTGACCAGCAGGACGAGTTTGGTCTCATAGTTAACTCCCACGCGGTAAAGGCGCTTCTCACAGGTATGGAAGTACAGTTTACAAAGCGTGACGAAAACGGCAGACATAGAATGGTTGCCGAGCTTGATACAAACACGGTTACAATAATAGATAACCTTGTCGATGACGTATCTCTTAATAATACCATTCGTTGGAATAAAAAGGACACTTCCACAGACGAGACCTTTGCAACGCCAAAGTTTGCCGAGGGTAAGGTGCTCTTCTACGTTGCCGAGCTGAGACAGGCTGCGGGCATCGTTGGAATGAAGCAGGAATTCGGCGTGCTTCCCACTCCTCTTAAGGACGGACTTCAGGAGAGCTACCACACAGGCGGACGCGACGAGATGTCGGGCGTTATGGTTCTTCAGGGCTTCTCCAACGTAGAGATGGCAGGCGTTATCACCGAGGCTCTCGCAATGTACTCCTACCAGCTCGTTCGTCCCGAGTACTACGAGGTTACTCTTAAGACCAGATACACAGATGACGTAAGAATGGGTAAGATGCTTGACTTTATCCGTAAGAACTACACCATTCCCTTCTGCCTCTGCTACACCACCGTTATAGGCAACCCCTACTGGCCTATCGAGGAATGCTACGATACTCAGGGCACTACCTCTATCGTAACCAAGTACAACACTAATAAGGCTACGTACTCCCGTAATCTTAACAATATGTATAACAAGATAGACGGCAAGCCTCTTGAGGAAGCGTGATCTATCCTAAAAGGAGAAGAAAAGCAAAATGAAGAAGTATCTTAAAATACTGCTTTGCCTGTGTCTTGCACTTTGCGTTATAGGTGCTTTCGCGGCTTGTGCCGACGATACTGTTGACGAGCCTGAAGGCTCTGATAACGGCGTAGTTGATACAACCGATGACGGCGCGGACGACGACCTCGGTGAAAACACCGATGAAGGCGGAAACGACAGCGAGAATAATAACGGCGGCGATAACGGAAACGGCGGCAACGGCGGTAACGGAAACGGTGGTAACGCTGACGGCGGAAACACCGAGACCGACAACAGTTGGGCAAACGGCGGAGATAATGACGATCCCGATTTCGGAAATGAACCGGCATATCCCGTATAATAGCAAAGCAAGTACATAAACATAAGCACAAAGGCTGCCACAAGCGCAAATATATGGGCTTTTGGCAGCCTTGCGCGATTTTGCGGGGATTTGTAACACATATCGCAATCAACCTTGTAGGGACAGGCGTCCTCGACTGTCCTTTTTCTGAAAACAAACATCCTTATGCAGAAACCGTATGATTGCAAATATTTTTTTCAATGGATTTTGCGTATTGCTTTTTGCGGACAGTCGAGGACGCCTGTCCCTACAAAGAAATGAGAGAATGGGATTTTTCTCATTTAAAACCTCAAGATCATATTAAAAATTTTATGGAGATAATATGAAGACCTACGAATTTTTAAATAATGGCTATGACGTGAAAATAAACCGTCAGGATCTGCCCTATCCTTGGGTCAACTATCTTACCAACACAAGGCTTACCGCTATGGTCTCTCAGGCGGCCGGCGGCTTCCTTTGGTACAGAGAGCCTACTAAATTCAGACTTACACGTTACAGATATAACACGCTTCCCACCGATACCCCCGGCTTTTATGTCTACATAAAAGAAAAGGGTGGACAGGTGTGGTGTCCTACCTTCAATCCTATGTATGACAAGGAGACAAAGCGTTATACCGTTCACCGCCCGGGCGAGACGGTCTATTATGCTACCCACGGCGATATAGAGGCAGTGCTGTCCTTTTATATCCCCCCCAATCAGGATACCCTTATTTGGGAGCTGACCCTGGAGAATAAATCGGGCGAGGATAAGGATTTCGATATATTCGCCTATGCCGAGCTTTCTCAGTACGACTGGAACAGCGAGCAGAGCTTCGGATATTACTGGCAGCATATGCTCAGTACAAGATTTGATGCCGAAAATGAAATGCTCTACTACCATTTCAATTTCGCCAAGGACGAATTCAGAAAAAAATACGCGCCTATCGTTTATTTTGCTTCCGACCGTAAGGTAAAGGGCTTTTGCGGCGACCGCGACGCCTTTGTGGGTAATTACCGAAGCGAGGCAGACCCTGTGGCTATCGAGCGGAGCGAGCTTGGCGGCGAGGAGATAAATTCGGGTAACGGCGCGGCGGCGCTTCACGTGGAAGCTTCCTGTAAGGCGGGCGAGAAGAGCGAAACTCATTTCTTCCTCGGAGCAGAGGCAGGCGCTCTTGTTGACTTCCCCCGCGCAATGGCTTCCTGTATCGCAAGCGTAAAGGCTCTCCGTCAGAGAGAGTTCCTTGCCGAGCAGAAACGGGAGCTGAATAAGGCTTACGAAAAGCATTTTTCACATTATCTTTGCTCTATTCCCGACAAGGTGGCAGAGCGGCAGATAAATTATTGGGGACCTCTCAACGCAATGCAGTTCTCACTGTTCCATCAGACACCTCAGCCCAGCGCCCCCGGTGTCCGTTCTATCGGAGCGAGAGACAAATTGCAGGCTCTTATGCCTATGGTTTACAGAGCACCCGAGGAGATAAAAGAGAACTTCCTGTTTTTGCTTGCGTGTCAGTATACAAACGGTGCGATATCCCACAATATCCGCGGCGCGATGATGCTGTGGGCAGAGCCCGGCGCGTATAACAGAAAGCATATCAAGAGCGACGACCTTTTGTGGATACCTTTCCTTGCCTACTCGGTAGCCTGCGAGACGGACACGAGCTTCCTTGACCGTGAGATTCCTTATCACGACCTTAACGGAAAGCCCACCGAGGAAAAGGAAAGCGTTTGGAAGCATCTTATGAGAGTGGTCGGCTTTACTCAGAGCAATCTGGGCGAGCACGGACTTCCCCTTATGCTTGACGGCGACTGGAACGATATTATCAGCAAATTCTCCCACAAGGGCAGGGGTGAATCGGTCTTTGCCGCGGAGCAGTACGTGGCGGCTCTCCGTAAGCTTATCGAGCTTGCCGACGCTACGGGCAGAGCAGAGGACAAGGCTTTGCTTGAAAAATATATGGCAGAGCAGCTTGCAAATCTCGACAAGTACGCCCACAACGGCAAGTGGTGGTACCGTTGCTTTAATGACGAGGGCGAGCCTATCGGTGCTGAGGGCGACCTGTTCGGTAAGCTTTGGCTCAATCCGCAGTCCTGGGCGGTCATTTCCGAGACGGGAACTAAGGAGCAGCGCGATCGAGCTATGGAAGCTGTGGAAAACACCCTTGACACGGGCTACGGCATAATGCTTCTCTATCCCGGCTTTAAGACCTACCCCGAGGTATCCGAGCCCTTTAGCCCCTATAACCCCGGTACGGGAGAGAACGGAGCTATCTTCTGTCACGCTCACACCTGGGCTATAATCGCGGAAGCTAAGAGAGGAAACGCCGAAAAGGCTTGGAAATTCTACAACGACCTCATACCCCACAATCTCAACGAGAGACTTGGAACAGCCGTTTATCAGTCCGACCCCTTTGGTTGGGTAAGTAATATAGTAGGACCTGAAAACAAGAAGCACGGCTGGGGTAACGTAATCCGTCACACGGGAACGTCCTCGTGGATGAACATTGCTGCAACTCAGTATCTTCTCGGTGTCAGAACTATCCTTGCGGGAGTTAAGCTTGACCCCTGTGTGCCTGCCGATTGGAAGGAGTTTTCGGTACAGCGTGATTATCTCGGCTGCCGAGTAAATATTACCTTTAAGAATCCCGACGGACGTACAAAGGGCATCCGCTTCGCGGAGGCTGACGGCGTGACCTACGAGGGTAATATTATCCCCCGCGCCGTATTTGAGGGTAAAAAGGAAATAAATATTGTCGCGACAATGTAATTATTTTCAAAAACACTATTGCGAAATAGTGTGAAATATGTTAAAATAAGGCTGTTCCGCTTGGAACAGCCTTATTTTTCTAAGGTCGGACCACTACGGAATAGAAATAAAAATTGAGATATAAATAGGAGATAAATATGGAACTCAAGGGAAAAATAATTGACTTTTTAGGTGACAGCATTACAGAGGGCTCCGGAGTTACCGATAAGGCGAACAACCGTTACGACAACAGGCTCTGCCGTGACTATGAGCTAAAGGCTGTTTACAATTACGGCATAGGCGGCTCGAGGATCGCGCACCAGTCAAAGCCGTCCGAAAATCCGAGAATGGACCTTTGCTTTTGCGGAAGAGCATACGATCTTAACAGAGAAGCGGATATTGTAGTTGTATTCGGAGGTGTTAACGATTATATTCATGGCGACGCGTATTTTGGAACGATGGATGACAGGACCCCCGAAACCTTTTGCGGAGCGGTCTATTACCTTATGAACCTGCTGAAAACAAAATTCGAGGGGAAGCCCGTGGTGTTTATGACCCCCGCCCACTGTAATTACAAGGGCGTGTCCGATAAATGTCCGTCCATAAGACCTACAAAGAGAGACGCTCGTCCTCTTACGGAGTACGTAGAGGTCATCAAGGCGAGAGGCGCGGAGCTGGGTATCCCCGTTCTCGATATGTTTGAAAACCTATGTATCGACCCCAACAACGAAGAGCAGAAAGAAAAGCTGACCACAGACGGTCTGCATTTTAACGATGATGGTCACGCATATATTGCGGCGGCGCTCGGAAAATTCTTGACGGAGCTTTAATTAACAGCGTTTATGAAAAAACTTAGAATATTTTGGAAGGCAATAGCGGCAGGCGTTGCCATAGGTATGGGGGCTTCCTCCTACCTTTTGTGCGAAAGCCGAATGCTTGGAGCTTTCATGTTCACCGTGGGGCTTTTTACAATTTGCTTTCTCGGACTTGAGCTATATACGGGTCGGATAGGTTATCTTTTGGATATGAAGCATCCCACAGACTGTATTATAGTTTGGCTTGGAAATCTTACGGGCTGCATAACAAGCGGATTGCTGCTCAGATACGCTCTTCCCGAGCTTTCCGCCATAAGCGCGGAGCTTACCGTAAGGAAGCTGGAGCTTCCTCTGCCTCGGGCGGCTGTCCTCGGAATTTTTTGCGGAATTCTGATGTATATTGCCGTACATAATTATAAGGAAAATCCAAGTATGTTTGGGAAATGCGTTGGAGTATTCGTTTGCATACCCGCGTTTATTTTCTGCGGCTTTGAGCACTGTATTGCCAATATCGTTTATTTTGCTTTGGGAATTACGTCTGCTTCACAGCTTTTGCCTGCTCTTTACCTCACCCTTACGGTGTCTGTGGCAAACGCCGTTGGCGCTGTTCTTTTCAGAAAGCTGTCCTTAGCGTTTCAAAGGCAGAAGAAAAAGTGATAAATAATAAAGCAAGGGTCTGTCTCATTTAGCGACTTCTGAATGAGACAAGCCCTTTTTATATATTCAATCAGTCATAGAAAATTCTGTAAGGGTATTTCCCTCGAGATAGGGAAGGGCGCTTACCGAGCGAATGCTCGGGCAGTCGTAGGTTGTATAATGGTAGGCGAAAGCATCGGCATCCATACAGCAGGTATATACTGTACGCACGTCCTTGCCTTCGGCATTTATAACACACCCTGAGGGCACGGATATGGTGTGGGCTATATGGAAAAATCGGCACACATCCGCTCCGTCCACGCTTTTGCAGTGGTTTTTCGCAAAAACTGCCCTGACAAACCGAGAGGGCGAGGAAAAGTCTCCGGGAAGCCCAATAGCCCCCGTTCCGTTGGAGTATGGGGATAGGTCGGCGTTGGGAGCAAGGGTGTTCTTCGGATCACTTGGGCTAAGCCCTGTGTATCCCCGAAGATTATACAGATGATAGGGAAATGGGGGCTCGTTGGCAAGAACGCAAAAGGGGTCGTCATATATTTCAAGTCCGCTCTCCGTGGGCTCAGCAACCACAGCCCCGCTCTTATCCGCAACTATCCAGTGCAGGGGAGTAGCCGATAGGTTATCCCTAAAGCTGTCAGCGGTTATATTTATTTTTGAGAGAGTCCTTTTTGCTTCCTCAACGCTCTTACAGGACGAAAGTATATAGGGTATAAGCTCAAAGGACGCTATATTTTTCATTTCCTTTTGAGGCTTTTTATATCGGGCGCTTTGGGGGAAATTAAGTCCTGCCATACAAAGCCCCCATTCGTTTACCCCATCGTAATAAAGGGGTGTTCTATCCTTTATCACCGCCGCGCCTATTATGGCGTAATGCTCGGGCAGAGGCTTTTCATAAAGAAAATTTAAACAAAAATTCCTTGGGGTTATCACCACGCCCTCACCGTAGGAGCAATCGAGGTCAAGAGTTCTCCCGAAAAGAGAGGAATTATCAAAAATACCAAAAGCAGTACACATAGGCTTCTCCTTTAATGTTTATCGGTATTATTATGCCTGAGTGTACTGCAATATATTAAAAAAAGAAAAAGAACTGAGACAAAAGCTTGTTAAAAGCAATTGTCTCGGCTCTTTTATAGCTTGTGAATATTACGCCGCTCCCGACGTTACCGCGGCTATGATGATGACCACGATAAAGTAAAATACGTAGAAGATTATCATACCGATAATAGCGAGGATCGTAAGTATAAATCCTATAAGAACGTAGGCGAGGACAAGAGCGGATATCGCCAAACCGATAAAGCTTACAAGCCTTCCTGTTTTAGCCATAGCCGCCGTAAGGCTTCCGCCGAGGGCGGTATTCTTTTTCGCCGTCATAAAGCCCGCAATGGCAAAACCGAGGGCGATAGCGCCTACGGCTATTGCAAGAAGAGGACTGCCCAGAACGTAAAGGAGCAGAGCGAACATAGGAAGTATTACCGACAGAGAGCCGAAAACCAAGGCTCTTACGGCAACGTCATAGATGTCGGTCTTCTTTTCGTTTGATTCGCCCTCGTAAAGAAAATCGTCCTTTTCCTCGGTTGCGTCGGCTTTTGGCTCTTCTTCCGCCTCAACAGCTTCGGCAAGAGGCTCTTGGGTGTCAAGCTCTTCAGCTTCGATTTCAATTTTTTCGTCCATTCTTTCGTCCATTCTTTCGTCCATTTTCATTCTCCTTTAATCAAAAGAATATGGGGTTTCCGCTTATGAGGTAAACGGCAAGCCAAATACCTGCTGTTAATATCAGAACAAAGAGAGACACCGCCACAACAGACAGGCAAAGCCCTACCGAGCCCGTTATCTGTCCAACCCTTGCGCGAACTGCCGTTGCGCCGCCGAAGTCGCTATCAAGTATAATAGAAGCAAACCTTTGCGCAAGACCGCCGAGAACTATTCCTAAAGGTCCTGCCAGGACTACGGAAGCTATACCGAAAATGAGAGAGAGAAGCCCTAAGGCTTTGGGCTCTTTCTTTTTATCCCCACTGTCGGTTTCTACGTATAAAATATCATTTTCTCGGTTCATATAAAAGCGTCTCCTTTAAAGTATGAACAGAACCGCTGCCGAAAGTCCCTCAACAAGCGCTTCCACAAGAGCGGTAATAAGCTGTTCTATTACCTGTGCTAAGGCGAGACCTATAATAGGCGCTAAAAGGGATAAGACCGCGGCAATTACAGCCACTATTATCTCTACAATCATTTTTATTCCAAGTATTATCAAGGCGGCAATAATAAGAATGATAGCCATTATAACTAATACTATCATTATTATGGAAGCCACCAAGCCCATAATTCCAAGGGCTTTGGAAATATTCAGCTTCTTGCGCGCCTCGGTGGGGCAAGCTCCTTCTAACCGCTTCACGTTTTTCAGGGTGAGAATAGCGAAAACCAGGGAAGCTATACCAAAGGTAAATATAATCAGAGCCAAGGAGAGTATACCGTAAACAAGGACCGTATTGACCCTGCTTTGTATCTCGGCGCTCTGCTCGGTCTTTACTTTTTCTGACGTATTCATAATCCGTCCGCCTTTCTGTGTCGCATCTTTGCTTTAGTATATCACAACAGCCGCGATTTTTCAATAGTAAATGGGAAGATTTACAGAAAAAAGGTGGCCGCCATTAAATTTTTTCTTTACACGGAACGGCTTTTATGATATAATTTTTATATACAAAAACTTTTTGGGGGTAAAAAATGATATACAGCGATTATAAAGGAATAAAGCTTTCGGCTCTCGGTCTTGGATGTATGCGTCTGCCCTGCGTGGGCGGAGATAACGCTTCTGTGGATATGGAAGCGGCAGAAAGAATGGTTGCTTATTCCTTTGAAAACGGAATAAACTATTTTGATACGGCTTGGGGCTATCACAGCGGAATGTCTGAGCCCGTTATGGGAGAGATACTCTCGAAATATCCCAGAGACAGCTATTATCTTGCCACCAAATTCCCGGGCTACGACGTAAGCAATATGGGCAAGGTGGAGGAGATATTTGAAAAGCAGCTTACCCGCCTTAAGACCGATTATTTTGATTTCTACCTTTTCCACAACGTATGCGAAAAGAATATAGACGGTTATCTTGATGAAAAATTCGGTATATACAAGTACCTTATGGAGCAGAAAAAGATAGGCCGCATACGCTACCTGGGATTTTCCACCCACGGAAGTCTGCATACTATGAAAAGATTTCTTGAAGCCTACGGTAAGGATATGGAATTCTGTCAGCTTCAGGTCAATTGGCTCGATTGGGATTTCCAGAACGCCAAGGCTAAAATAGAGCTTGTACGCTCCTACGGTATTCCCGTATGGATAATGGAGCCCGTTCGCGGCGGTAAGCTTGCTACTCTTGCCCCCGAATATATGGAAAGGCTGAGAGCCTTTCGCCCCGATGCCACAGCCGCCGAGTGGGCGTTCCGCTTTTTGCAGAGCCTGCCCGAAGCGGTGGTTACGCTTTCGGGAATGTCTAATATGGAGCAGCTTGAAGAAAATATCAATACGTACAAAGAGGCTCGCCCCCTGTCCGAGGACGAAATGAACGCCCTTTTGGAAATTGCCGCAGATATGACGGCTAAAACAGCTCTGCCCTGTACGTCCTGCCGCTATTGCGTAGACCACTGCCCTATGGAGCTTGATATTCCCTGGTTTATTGAGCTATACAACGAGCACGTTTATTCGGGGGGCGGATTTATAGCGCCTATGGCGTTGGACGCTGTGGCTGAGGATAAGCGCCCCTCTGCCTGTGTGGGCTGTCGCGCCTGCGAGGCGGTCTGCCCTCAGGGAATAAAAATAAGCGAAATGATGTCGGATTTTACCGACAGAATACGCCCCTGATACTTGCGCGTTCTTGACCTATACCGCCCTTTCGGCATATATTGAAAGGTAGAAAGGAGACACTATGGAGCTTGTATTGCTTACCGCCCTCGGAGTAGGGGGAGCTACCCTTTTCGGAGCGGTCATAGGATTTATATTTAAAAAAATATCTCATAGATTTTCGGATATTGTGCTGTCCTTTGCGGCAGGCGTGATGCTTGCGGCGGCGGTTCTCGGACTTATTCTGCCGTCCTTGGAGTACGGCGGGAAATTCGGTTTGCTCATAACCGTGGGGGGGATTTTTGCGGGAGCGGTCTGTCTTAACCTTATCGACAAGCTTGTTCCTCATCTTCACAAGCTGGCGGGAGCAGAGGGGGAGACACACAACAATTCAAGCATTGACAAGGTGCTTTTGTTCGTCCTTGCCATAGCTATTCACAATCTGCCCGAGGGTATCGCCGCAGGCGTGGGCTTCGGAGCGGGGGATAATACGCAGGCGTTGATAATTGCGGGGGGAATAGCTCTGCAAAATATACCCGAGGGAATGGTGATAATCGGACCTATGCTGTCGGCGGGTATCAAGCCGAAGAAAACCTTTTTGATAGCGGCGGCAACGGGACTTATTGAGGTGGTCGGAACTTTTATAGGCTATTTTGCCGTTACGGTGGCTTCCGCCATATTGCCCTTTGCCTTGGCGTTTGCGGGGGGAACTATGCTTTACGTTATAAGCGATGAAATGATTCCCGAAACCCACGCTCACGGCAGTCAGCGAGGGGCGACCTACGCGTTACTTATCGGCTTTTGCTTTATGCTGGCTATGGACGTAATTTTGAGTTAGACCCAAAATCTTATAAAACGAAAAAATCGCTTTTGCCGTCTTTAAAAGACTGTAAAAGCGATTTTTTAATATGAAATACTCGCCATAGTGGCAGGGGTTAAAGAGGCTAACCGATATACAAAGGAAAATAAAGGAGAGCAGCAAAAACGCCTGTCCCTACAAGGTTTGATAAAATTCCAAGCAAAGCCAACAGCCAATAGTATTAGGGCTATGCCCGAAAATGCCCCAGCGAGTAATGATTATGACTTTATTCGCTTTATCAAAACTGCGGCGCAAATTCCCACAGCCACGCCCGACAGCGTTCCCGAAAGGATGAGAAAGGGTAGGTAATAGGCAATCCTCGCAGTTCCCAAAAGCAGACAGGCAACACCTATCTGAGCAGCGTTATGAGCAACGCCCCCCGCAACGCTTACCCCCAAGGGAGAGAGCGGCGAAAATCTTTTCAGAATTATCATAATTAACAGGCTTACAGCGCCGCCGCAAAGTCCGTACAGCATACTTACAAGGCTTCCGAAAAGGAGAGAAATAAGAACTACCCTCACAAGAGATACAAGGGCGGCTTCCTTAGCCCCGAAGCGGTAAAGAGCAAACATTACCGCAATATTGGCAAGTCCTATTTTCACTCCGGGTATTGCCGTAAAGGCGGGCAGACGGCTTTCTATAAATGAAAGGAGCATCGCCACAGCTACCGTCATAGCTAAAAGCGAAAGCTTTTGAGTTTTCTTCATATTCAACCCCCTTGCCTAAGACACAAGGTCAACGCCCGATGCGTCATCGCCTACAACGGTTACTGACACTCGGTTAGGCAGACATACCGCGCTTTGACCCACGTGGCGTAAGCTGCCTGTTCTCATACAGGTGCGGTCGGGGCAGTCAGCCTCGGAAATATACGCCTCACCGTTCTCGATAACAAGAATATTAGTTCCGCCGTTGAGGATATATTCGCCCTCGTCCTCAAGGGAATAAAGGGCAACCCTCTCGCCGTCAATTTCCACCGAAACGCTCTTACCCTCACGTCTGAAAATAAACAGACAGGCAACCGCCGAGGCGGAGATAACAATAAGGGAGACTATGAGAATGATGTCAAACAGAAATCCTTTTTGCCCTTTCATTTCCATAGTCTCCTTTTATTTATAACGTTTATTCAGCGCTGTCCTTACCGCATCTGAAATTCACCTCGTGAATGGTGTGGGTAGGACATACCTCTGCGCATTTGCCGCATTTTATACACTTGTTGTAGTTTATTACCGCAAGATTATCTATAACGGCAATAGCCTCCACAGGACAGGTGCGTGCGCATTTACCGCAGGCTATACAGCCGTTTTTACACTGCTTTCTCGTTTGCGCGCCCTTGTCCTTGTTGGAGCAAGCCACAGCCACACGGGCGTCGGCGTTCAGCAGGTGTATGAGATTGTTGGGACAGGTACGAACGCATATTCCGCAACCGATACATTTGAGGGGGTCAACCTTAGCTACTCCGTTAATGACCGAAATAGCTCCCTTAGGGCAGACCTCGGCGCAGTCGCCGTAGCCGAGACAGGCATAGGCGCAAGCCTTATCTCCCGAATAGGTCATATCGGCAGTGCAGCAGCTCATATGCCCCTGATAGTTATACTTTCTTTCCACCGCGTCGCAGTTTCCGTTACAGTAAACGTAAGCCACTCTCTCAACCACGGCTCCCGCCTTAACGCCGAGTATTTCGGCAATTGAGCGAGAGGTGTCTATACCGCCGGGAACGCAGAGGGAGGTCGAGGTGCTTTGCCCCTCGGCAAGGGCCTTTGCGTAGGCATCACAGCCGCTGTAGCCGCAAGCTCCGCAGTTAGCACCGGGGAGACAATCGCGGATAGGAGCGAAGCGCTCGTTTTCCTTGACCGAGAAAAAGGTTGCCGCAAGGGTGAGAAGCACCGCCGCGACAATAGCGATAGCTCCGAGAACGGCTATAGGGATAAGAACAGGTAAAAGCTTTATAAAAATATCTCTCATCTTTATCCCCCCTTACTTAAGCAGATTTTCGACGATACCCGAAAATCCGTAAAAGGCAAGCGCCACGATAGAAGCCGAAACAAGCGTTACGGGCAGACCGCGGAAGCACTTGGGCGCGGGGCAGTTTTCTATACGGGAACGCACGCCCGCGAAAAGCACCATTGCCAGAAGAAATCCAAGACCCACTCCGAGAGAGGATACCATTGACTCGAGGAAGGTATATCCGTCGGTAATATTGTTAAGGGTCACGCCGAGGACGGCACAGTTGGTGGTTATCAAGGGAAGATAAACGCCAAGAGCCTTAAACAGAGAGGGAATGAACCTTTTGAGTATCATTTCCACAAGCTGAACAAGGGCGGCTATAACAAGAATAAATACGATAATTTGCAAGTAGCCAAGCTTCAAGGGAACTAAAACGTAATTGTAGATAGGCCACGTTGCAAGGGTAGCGAAGAGCATAACGAATGTGACCGCAAGTCCCATTCCGCTTGCTTCCTTGCTCTTTTTCGATACGCCGAGAAAGGGGCATATGCCGAGGAACTGCTGGAGTACGTAGTTGTTTACAAGCACTCCTCCCATAAGGATAAGAATATATTTTGTCATTTGCCAGTCTCCTCTCCGCCGCCGATAGCGTCCGCTTTATTTTCAGCCGCCTCACAGCCTGTTTTGTTGCACAGATGAGAGGTAGGACAGCCCTCGCAGCTAAAGGATTTACGTTTTACGCCGCCACGCTTAGCCGTCAGCTTGTTCATAATGGCAATAACGATTCCAAACACCAGAAATCCGCCCGGGGCTTCGGCAAGAACGGGAATTTTGAACATATCCATAAAGGGGATAGCCATTCCCGCAAAGCTTCCTCTGCCAAAGACCTCCCGTATGACAGCCATAACGAGAAGCGCCACAAGGAAGCCCACGCCCATTCCTAAGCCGTCAAGAGCGGAATTGAGCACACCGTTTTTCCTTGCGTACATTTCGGCTCTGCCGAGAATGATACAGTTTACAACGATAAGGGCAAGGTAGACACCGAGCATTTCGTATATAGACGGCAAATATGCTTGCAAGAGCATCTGCACGGCTGTAACGAAGCCCGCGATAATAACGATATAACAGGGAATACGAACCGAATCGGGAATTACCTTACGAAGCGCCGAAATAACTATATTTGAGCAGATGAGGACCAGCGTTGCGGCGATACCCATTGAAAACGCCGATATGACGTTTGACGTGGTAGCGAGAGTAGGGCAAGTACCAAGCACCAATATAAGCACAGGATTTTCGGTAATTATGCCACGCAAAAGTATCGCCAGCTTATTTTCCTTTTTGGTCATTGCGCCTCTCCTTTCAATTTTTCAAAGGCGTTAAGAGCGTCATTTACGGCATCTCTGTATCCCTTTGAGGTCTTTGTCGAGCCGCTGATAATGATCGCCTCAAGCTCATCGGCTTTTTTGCCGTTGTACGCTCCGTCAAGCATATCCTCAGCTCCGTTTGTCTCCTGACTATCCACCCATTTTGTATCGGTGACCGCTCCGTCAGGGGTCACACCTACCATTATTACAAGTCCGCTCTTGTAGCCCTTAACGGTAGCCTTGAAAACATAGCCGCCATCGTTGGCAATATAAGCCTCTCCAATGCTTTCGGGAAGTCCCTTTCCCTCTGTATTTACAGGGTCAAAGCTCTCTCCCGCAGGGTATACGACTCTCAGCGTTTCGGCAACCTTTTCCTTTTGGGCTTTGTCGATAACGTCCGAGGTAAATATATTCGCCACCGATAACAGAAGCGCAACGGTCACGCATATAGCAGTTAAAACTACGGTTGGTAATATCTTATTTTTTAACATTCTTGACACCTCCAAAGGGACGCTTTGCCGTTAGCCTTTCAATATAGGGGGCAAGTATGTTCATAATCAGTAACGCAAAGGAAACGCCCTCGGGGTAGCTTCCCCAGAAGCGGATAAGAACGGTAAGAATACCGCAGCCAAGGGCAAACACCGCTTTTCCTCTCTTGTTTATCGGAGTTGAGGAATAATCCGTCGCCATAAACACAGCCCCGAGAATAAGACCGCCGCCAAGTACCTCGTAAAGGGCTATGGTGAGATCCTGCTTTATGATAAGGGAAAGAACGAACACAGTGCCCACAAAGATAACGGGGGTCTGCCAGTTTATAACACGGCGTATGAGAAGATAAGCAAAGCCTATAAGCAGGCAGAGCGCCGAGGTCTCTCCGATAGCTCCGCCGATGTTACCGAGAAACATATGGAGAAGAGGGGGCAGATTAGTGCCGCCCGCCTTTATAACAGCCAAGGGGGTGGCGCTTGAGGTTATTTCGGCCAGATTAGCGAATGCTCCGCCAGCCACGCTTCCGCTGAACGCTACAAGGAGAAATACTCTCGCCGTTGCGGCGGGGTTTGCAAAGTTGCGACCTATGCCGCCGAAAAGACATTTGACAACTATTATTGCGAAAACGCTTCCCACGGCGCACTGCCAAAGGCTGACGTTTACCGACAGATTAAGAGCCAACAAAAGTCCCGTAACTATTGCCGACAGGTCGCCGACCGTCTGCTTTTTCTTGCAGATGAGGTTGAAAAGAAATTCGGATACTACCGAACAGCCGACACAAACGGCTATCATAAGAAGCGCCTTGAAGCCGAAGAAAAAGGTTGCCGCCGCCGAGGCGGGGAGCAGAGCTATGATAACGTCGCCCATAATGGTGGCGGTAGTCGCCTTGTGCCGTATATGGGGCGAGGTAGAAACTATAAGCTTATCCATAAATATCTCCTTACTTCTTCAACATAGACATATGGGCGCGATGCTCTCTCAGCTCGCCTTTGGCAAGCCTGTTGTTCTGTACCAAGGGGCGGTTTGCGGGGCAAACGTAGGAGCAGCATCCGCACTCCATACAAAGCATTACCTTGTATTTTTCAAGCCGTCCTATGCGGTCCTCTTTGTTTTCCAGGTCAAGCGCCTTTGAGTATTCGGTGGGGTTGAGGTTTAAGGGGCAGGCGTTTACGCATCTGCCGCAGTGTATACAGGGCGTCTCGGGAACGGCAAGAGAGACCTTTTCCGAAAGAACTGTAAGCGCTCCCGTGGTCTTGGTGATAGGCTCGGACAGAGAGCAGGCGGCAATACCCATCATCGGACCGCCGAAAAGCACCTTGCCCAGTTTTTCCTTAAGACCGCCGCCGAACTCTATAAGCTCGCCCACCGAAACGCCTATGGGGGCGATTATATTCTTAGGTTCTTTTACAGCATCGCCGTCAAGTGTAACGCAACGCTCCACAAGGGGCATACCCGTTGACACGTATTTAGCTATAATGGCAAGAGACGTGACGTTTATAACAAGAACGCCCACGTCCGCGGGGAGCTTTCCCTCGGGAACCGTTCTTTTTGTTGTATTGTATATAAGCACCTTTTCAGCGCCCTGGGGATAGAGAGAGGGCAGGGACTTTACCTCGACCTTTTCGTTTCTCGCAAAGGTCTCTTTTATTGCCTTTATACACTTCGGCTTGTTCTTTTCTATACCGAATATATATTTCTTTATACCCGCGCAATGGGTCTCAAGAAGAGCGATACCTCTGTATATCCATTCGGTTTCATCAAGCATAGTTCGGGTGTCGCTCGTAATATAAGGCTCGCACTCGGCTCCGTTTATTATGACGGTATCAATGATACCCTTTCTGAGAGCGTCAAGCTTAACGGCGGTGGGAAAGCCCGCGCCGCCAAGACCAACAAGCCCCGACCTGCGCGCCTCTTCTATAAGGCTGTCTATGTCGGTCACGTTGGGGGGCGTTATGCCCTCGACCTCGGTCATAAGTCCATCGCTGACAATGCGTATAGCGGGGGTCTTTCTGCCGTCGGAACGCATATAGTCCTCTATTGCGCTGACCTTACCCGATATGCTTGCGTATATGGGTGAGGATACGGCGCCCTCCGCGGTGGCTATAAGCTGACCTCTCTTTACCTCGTCTCCCACCTTTACCACAGGAGTTGCGGGCGCGCCGATGTGCTGAGATACAGGCAAAAGAACCTCTTTTACGTTGTCCATACGCACAGGGGGCATATCGGCGGTGTTTTTGCGGTGGTCTACCTTGGTATTACCCAAAAGCTTTCTTTTAAACATATTTTTCTCCCAAAAATTAATAAGCTATAAAAAGGGCGAACGAGGTTCGCCCATACGAAAATGCTTGTATATGTGTGGTATATATATTTGATATGATTATTATACCATTTTTGTAATAAAAATGCAAGAGATAATAAATTTTTTTACAATTAGGTTTATATATTAAATATTTGGTAGGGTGGGGCTTATCTCCATCGCTCCGAAGCCCTCGGTGGAGAGCCTTTCGCCCTCGGCGGTTATCCATAGAGCCTCAACGTTATCGAGGCTTTCCACCAACGCCGCTCCGTCCTTATAGGGCATAGAGAAAAGAGCCGTAGATAGCGCATCGGCAAGAGCGCTGTCGGGCGTGATAACCGTCACCGATAGGAAGTATTCCGATGGATAAAGGGTATCCTTGTCTATTATGTGGTGATAGTTCTTGCCCCCTACCGTATAGTATCGCTCGTAGCTTCCCGAGGTAACACAGGACGTGTCCGAGATATTTACACGGGTGGCAAAGGCTTGCGCGGAAGCCTTATCGGGCTCGGTAATTCCCGTTACCCAGCCGCTTCCATCGGGCTTTTGCCCTATGAGGCGCAAATTTCCCCCTATATCGAGAACGTAAGAGCTTACTCCCTTTTCCTTAAGCATTTTTGCGATCATCTCGGCGGCGTAGCCCTTGCCAAGCGCCCCCACGTCAATAGTTACCTTGCTGTCGGAGATATAGACGGTAGATGCTTCTCTGTCAATAACTATGCTGTCTATGTCGGTATGCTCCGCCGCTTCTCTGAGGCTTTCGGGGGCGGGCAGACAGGCATGGTCGGGGTCGTCCTCGGCATCCTCTCTGCACCCGTGCCAAAGAGACAGAACAGCGCCCATAGCCACGTTCACCTCTCCGTTGGTCAGGGCGTATATTTCCTTTGCGTAAAGGAGAAGATCAATAAGCCTTCCGTCAACCTTAACGGCAGAAGCTCCCGCGTTCAGATTTACGGTGCGGAGATTGTTCATACCCGAATATTCGTGGTAGATATCAAAAAGCCTGTGGTAGACCTCAAGCTCGGCTTCGATAAGCTTTTGATGCTCGGAAAACAGAGCCTCGTCCTCGTCCGCGTAGGAATAAATAGTTGAGACCGTGTCGAAATATTCGTAAAAGGTAGCCGAGCGCGGCTCGTTTTTCTTACCGCAGGATGCGGCAAAGGGCGCAATAAGCGCCGCCGTAAGTATAAACGCTATAAATCTTATGTGTTTCATAATAAACCCCAAAATGAATGTATAATGCGGAATGCGGAATTTATGTATAGCCATCTCATCAGTCATACCCTTGCTGTATGACTGATGAGGTGTAGAACGCAAGGCGTTCGTATAACGTAATTATGGTGTAAATTACCGTTTGTTTTTCCCTGCGCGGACGAGAACGGCTTTCAGCGGCTCTGCGTCAATAGTACATCCGCTTACGTTCTCTACGGGAAGCGCCGACAGCTCGACAGCCGTCTTTCCGTTGGCGACAGAGGCGTAATTCTTCGCCTGCTCGTACCACTCGGCAATAGCACCGCCCTTTTCTACCATTCCGTAATTCTTACCAAGCTCCAGCTTTGTTCCGCCGTAAATAAAGCTGTCTCCCTTGCCGTCCTTTACCGTAATAGTCGATTCCGAGGAATCCACGGTTGCCGCAACTACTCTGTCACCGCATATAACGGTAGCGGCGCTGTCGTTCAGAAACTCCGCGTCTCCGCTGTTATCGGTAACCGATGAGCGTATGGCAAGCCCCGCGGTCATATCGCCGTCGGGTGTAAAGGGTATTTTTTTGTCGCTGTTCATAGCGGCGGCTATGGCTCGGACAAAGTCGCCAACGTCAATGGTACAGCCGCTCGCAAGCTCACTGTCTCCCGAGCGGATAGCCGATATCTCGTCTAAGGTCTTGCCCTTAACGTAGTCCTCAAAGTAGCGCGCCTGCTCATACCACTCGGCAATAGCACCGCCCTTTTCTTTCATTCCGTAGCTGTTGCCCAGCTCGTACTTTGTTTTTTCGGTAACGCTTCCGCTAACACCCTTGTCAGTAAGGGTCGCCTTTGTTTCGGCGCAGTCGAGACGGCAAAGAGCCACACGGCCTGTCCCGTCGGTTACTACCGCGGCGCAGGTAGCGCTTACACTCAGCTCATCTATATCCTCACTCAAAGCCGTGCCGATAGACAGGCTGTAGTCTCCACTCTTTTTTTCGGCGCACGCCGACAGAACGAAAAGCACCGACAGAACAAGCAAAACCGATATAATTTTTTTCATTCGCAAATCTCCTTAATTTTTATGGTCATAAGGTATTTTTTGCGAAAGAGGGTGATTTAATACCAAATTTTTAAAATTATTTATTGTTCATATAGAGCTTGCCGTAGCGGTTCCGAAAATCGGTGGGGGTCATTCCCTCGTGATATTTAAAATATCCTATAAACGCCTTGTCATCTCTGAATTTCAGCTCGGCTGCTATTTCCTTTACGTATTTGCTGGTATGGGATAGCCGCTCCTTTGCCCGAAGCATCAAAAATCGGTCTATAAGCTCCCCCGCGCTCATTTTGTAATTAGCCTTGCATATTCTCGATATGTGATCGGGAGAATATCCGAATTCCCTTGCAACGCGGGCAACCGTAAGGTCAGCATAGGAATTTATCCGTATCCATTCGTATATCTTTTCGGCTACGCTGTCATAGCGACCTACGTTCTCCTCGGAAAGTCGGCAAAGCTCGGCTATAATGTGCATAAGCACCGCGTTTATAAGAGGCTCGGGCTTTACGGGCAGATTGCAGTTGTGCAACAGCTCCTTAAAAAGATAGGAATTTTCGAAGCTTTCAAAGAATCTTGTCTTAAAGGGCAGAGTGCCGTCTGGCGTTCTGAAATGCACCCAATAAAAGCCCACGTCATTCGTTTGCCGAGTACCCTTTCGGGTAACGTATGGGGGAAGAATGAAAAGCTCTCCCGCCTTTGCGTGTACCTCGTTATCACCCCACGACATATACACCTCGCCCTTGGTAACGTATATTATCTCAAAGGAGTCTTCTGTACGCTCGGGGTGTATCCATTCTCCGTCTAGCTGAAAAAGCCCCGCGTATGAAAAGCTGTAATTTGGATTTATAATGTTATTCATATCGGTTTTTCCTACCTTATGTCGTGTTTTTGGGATTGACATTCCTTTTAGGATATTATACAATATATCTGTAAATAAATCAAGCACTTAGAGATATTTATAGAATTTATGGGGGATATTTTATGAAAACCTTTGACAGAGGCGCCGTCAAGCTTACCGATGGATATCTTTTTGACAAGCAGGAATTAAATCGGAAAATAACGGTCGGAGCGGTATATGACCGCTTTTACGAAACAGGCAGAATAGACGCCTTTAAGTTTGGATGGCGTGAGGGAGACGATAAAAAGCCTCACATTTTTTGGGATAGTGACGTGGCAAAATGGATGGAAGGAGCGGCTTATATACTTGCCGACCACCCCGATGCCGCCCTTGAAGCCAAGGTGGACAGCATCGTTGCCGATATAAAGAAAAATCAACAGCCCGACGGTTATTTCAATATCTACTTTACCGTGGTTGAGCCGGGTCAGAGATTTACTAACCGTGACCGCCACGAGCTTTATTGCGCGGGGCATCTTATGGAAGCGGCGGTAGCCCTTGATAAATATCTTGGAAAGGGCGAGCTTCTTGAATGTATGGATAGGTACGCCGATTGCATAAAGCGAGAATTTATAGAAAACAAGACCGCAAGCTTCTCCACCCCCGGGCACGAGGAGATAGAGCTTGCCCTCGTCCGTATGTACGACCACACGGGAAATAAAAAATATCTTGATATGGCGGCATTCTTTATCAATACACGGGGAGCTGTTGAGGAGCAGATGCAGGGCTTTTACGACCAGAGCCATCTGCCTGTAAGGGAGCAAAGCGAGGCGGTGGGTCACGCCGTTCGGGCTATGTATCTCTATACAGGTATGGCGCGTCTTGCTAAAGAAACCGCGGATGAGGCTCTCATTTCGGCTTGCAAAAGGCTTTGGGCTGACGCCACCGAGAAGAAGATGTACGTAACGGGAGGTTTAGGCTCTACTCATGTAGGAGAAGCCTTTACCGTGGCATACGATATGCCAAACGACACGGCGTACACCGAAACCTGTGCCGCCATAGGTCTTATGTTCTTCGCCAACGCAATGCAGGCGATAGACAATGACGCAAGGTATGCCGATATTACCGAGAGGGCTATGTATAACGGAATGATGTCGGGCGTATCTCTTGACGGAAAGGCGTTTTTCTATGAAAATCCCCTTGAAATAAATTTATTCGAGCGCTTCAGCGTTGATGGTAACGGAAGAAGCTTTAAGGCAATGACCCGCAGATTGCCTATTACAGAGAGAGTAGAGTGCTTTAAATGCTCCTGCTGTCCCCCCAACATAGTAAGGCTTTTCCCGTCCTTTGGCAATTATATATACGGCTGTGAGGACAGCACCCTTTATATAAATCAGTTTGCGTCATCCACACTTTGTGAAAATGGCGTTGAGTGCGTTATGACTACCGATTATCCCCGAAGCGGCGTTGTGTCGGTGAGGGCTAAGGGCGTAGATAAGGTGGCTATCCGTATACCCTCGTGGTGTAAGGAATTTAAGCTGAATATGCCCTATACCGTTCAAAAGGGATATGCCGTGGTAGAATACAGCGGCGAGGAGCTTATAGCCGAGATGGATATGACGGCGAGAGCCGTTTGGGCAGACCCTCGCGTAAGACGGGATGCGGGCAGGCTTTGCGTGACCCGCGGACCTATGGTCTATTGTGCCGAGGGCGTTGACAACGGCAACGACCTGCACCGCTTTTCTGTTCCGTCCGAGCTTAACTGTGAGGAAAAGGAAAACAACGAGTTTGGTTTGCCTGTCTTGGAGATAGACGCCTACGAGTCGGTAGTAACCGACAGCGGTCTTTACACCTACCGCGCCCCCGAAAAGAAAAAGACGAGGCTTACCCTTATTCCGTACAGCTGCTTTGCCAACAGAGGCGAGAGCGATATGCTCGTTTGGCTGAGAGAAGACTGATAAATGCAGAATTCTTTTTGCCTGACGGCAAAAGCCACGAACTTCTTTTCGCCTGCGGCGAAAGCCACGAACTCACGTTCGTGGGCAAAAGCCCAAACAAACTTTTAGCGTGTCATCCTGAGCGGAGCGATAGCGAAGTCGAACTTTTGGACGGACTTGTTCGTCCAAAAGCAAGAGCCGTAGGCTCGCAGGGATCTCCTTTGACTTTTCCGTGTCTTTCCTTGTAGTAAGTAACATTTGTGTTGTGTTGCCATAGACTTCGGTTATCCATAAGAGATCCTGCCTCGCAGGCTCGGCACTCTCCTTACGTCCAGTTCGCCTACGCAAACAATTCACAGGATTGTTTGCTTCGCTCAGGATGACACACAGAGTGTTTATTTTGGACTTTTGCCATTAGGCAAAAAGGTTCAGTGATGACATATAGAATGGCTGTTAGGGGATTTCATTAATACAATAGCGGGAGGCTGTCAGCCTCCCGCTATTGTATTACAGCTCCAAAAGCTTCTGCGCCACGAACATAACGCAGGGCATCGTTATGACCGAGAACAGTGAGGTAGTTCCCACCGCCTGAGCCGAGAATTTAGGATTGATATCGTAAAGCTCGGAGAGCATGGTTACCGTTGTGGCGCTGGGCATAGAGGTAACAGCCGCCGCAAAAAGTATCCAATTATCAAGTCCGATAAGCTTTAGCGCTCCGCAAACGATAAGGGGAACTAAAATAAGCCTTACCGCCGACAGATAGTAGAGCTTACCCGAGCAGAATATCTGCTTTAGCGAGCAGGTAGCCAAAAGCGCGCCGATAATAAACATAGATATAGGCGTGCATATTGATGCCGTAATGTCAAAGCTTTTCATTACGAATACGGGGAAATTGAAAAATGGCTTACAGCAAACGTAAAGTATAAATCCGATAAGACAGGGAACTGTACCGAAGTTTAAAAGTCTTCTGGGGGTCAGGCGAATGTCCTTTCTCTTGCGGGCAAGTATCATAATACCCCAAGTCCAGAGAAATACGTTGAAGCTTACGATAAAGAATGCTCCCATAAATTCTCCCTCGTCACCGAAAAGAGATTTGAGTATGGGTATACCGAGAAAGCCTACGTTTCCGAAGATAGCCGAAAACTCGGTGAGCTTCTGCTCGTCAATATCCTTAAAGCCCCTGAACGCGAAAAATGACAAAATAGCCATAAAAATATGTACGCCAAAGCCGAATGCGAGGGTTTTGAAGCCCAACGACAGCTTTTCCGCGGAGAAGTCCATTTTGATAAGGGCGTTGATGATAAGGGCGGGCTGACCTATCTTTATAATTAGGGCGGACAGTCTTTTGGATGCAACGCCGTCAACTATCTTCGTTTTGCCCGCAACAAAGCCAACCATAAGCAAAACGAAGAAGGCGAGTATCATATTGAAAAAGTCGGTAAACTGACGTATAAAATTTATAAATTCCATTATTCAGCCCCTCTTATCTCGTCAAGCTTTTCCTTTATTTTCTTCATATCCGCAAGCATATCCTCTTTCTTTCGGGGGTCGCGGAGAAGAAGAGCGGGGTGGTAGACCGCCGTTATAAGGAAATTACCCTTTTGTACCCACTCGCCGTGTTCCTTGGTTATCTTGTAGTCGGGGCGGATAAGGCGCATTGCGGATATTCTGCCGAGACAAACTATTATTTTGGGGTTGATAAGCTTGACCTGACGGCGAAGAAACTCAATGCAGGCATCTTCCTCGGCGGGAAGCGGGTCGCGGTTCTTGGGCGGACGGCATTTCAGAATATTGGCTATGTAAACGTCCTCGCGGGGAATATCCACAGCGTAAAAATATTTGTCGAGAAGCTGTCCCGCTCTGCCCACAAAGGGCGTGCCTGTTTTGTCCTCGTTATCTCCGGGGGCTTCTCCTATAAATAGAATGTCTGCCTTTTGGTTTCCCGTACCGAAAACGCAATTTGTTCTTGTTTTTGAAAGCTCACAGGCAGTGCAGACTCTGCACTCCTCATAGAGCCTTTCCCACGTATCGTTCATTTTGTCACCTGTATTATCTTATTTTTTTATTACTCTGCATTCCATATAGTATCTCTTGTCCTCGGCGTGACCCATAGAAAAGGTTTTGCGGGGAAGCGCGCCGTCAAACATAACGGTGGGGAAGAGAGCATCCTTTGTCATTCCCGAGAAAAGGAAGCCTATGGAATTTTCTTTTTTTGTCAGAGCTCTTACAGAGCCCTCGCCGTGAATGTAGTCTACCTCAGCCCCCGAGTGGGTCTTTATGTAGCTGTCTATAAAGTCTTGAAGCGTGCCTACCGTCAGTTGCTTTTCGGGGTGGGAAGCGCACAGCTCACCCTCGGTGTTTCCGTAAATATAGGTCATACTCTGCGCCGCCGCGTCACCCGAAAGCCGCGCAACGTAAGCCGAAAGCTCAGAGAGAACGTCCTCGGGGTCAACGCCGAACATAACTCGGTAGATAGGCTCGAACTTCAGCGCGCTGTCGTGGATATTCACCACCTCAACGAGAGCGTAGCGGGCGGGGTGGTCCTTTGCCGCCTCACAGCCTATTGCCGCCTTTACCTCCTCATACGCCGCCTTGGCGGATGCGAGAGAGTGGTTTCCGTCACCGACTGCGAAGAGAAGAGGCGCAAGTCCGTCCTTTCCGTATTTCGCCTTTATTGCCTCGGGAGAAATAAGAGCGTCAAGGGCGTTGCCCACGCTTGCCTTTTCTTCCTCGGTCAAAAATCTGCCCGTTATATGACCGCCACCAAGCATAAGCTCTGTGTCGTAGGCGGCTTGTCCGTTTCCGTTTATGAGGGGCTCGATAACCGTTCCGTCGGGGTCGTCCACAAGAAGCATAACGTGAGGAAGCTCGATGCAGGCGTCACGTCTTATAGCGACTCTCGGCGGTATTCTTTCGATTACGGTGGCTTCGGTAGCTCTTATGAGAGAGGAAGCGCCTCGGCTGTAATCGTAGGCTTCAAGGTCAACGGCGAGAACTATTCCTCGGCGTATGCCTCCGTCCGATTGCTCTCTTTCCACGTATATCATAGAATCCTTGTGGCAAACAAGGGTGTCCGACAGATACTTTTTCATAGTCTCGTTTATGACGGGTATCCTATCCTTTCCCTCGGACAGATAGACCTCGGGAAGAATGAGATTGAGGGTAGAGGGCTTGTCCCCCACGGCGGCTTTTGCCTTTTCCCAATATTCGGGCTCGCTTGTGAACTGGTCGCAAGCTATCACAGCCCACGCCGAAAGGTCGGCGCTTGCCGTATCGGGCAATAAAATATCAGCGGGTGAATAACATTTTTTCATACTGTTCTCTCTTTCTGCGGTAAGAATTTTTCAAATATAGTGTGGTATCCAAGCCGTCTGCAAGCCATATGCTCCTTGGGAGTTTTTACAGTCCATACAAAGCCCTTGGCGTGAAAGGCTTTTGTGCATAAAAGGAAGCTCGGATTTCTTTTTTTAGTTTGATTTATAGCGATAAAGTCGGGTCGCGAGATGAAATTCATAAGCATGTTGGAAAGCAAAAAGCTAAGAATAAGCGCGCCCCGTCTGCCCTTTTCAAGCCTACCTGTAACAAGCTGTCCTCTGGCGTAGGACGGGCGGTATTTTTTAAACCAGCTCAAAATAATGGGGCTAAAGGATTCAACGCAGAACGCCCCTCTGTAGGTGTCCAGCATATCCGATGCCTTTCGGCAGAGCAGAGGCTCGGGGGCTTCTCCCTTTACCTCGATAAGAAGCGGAACGCGTCCGTGTATCAGCCTGAGGACCTCGGCAAGGGTTGGTATTCTTTCGTTCGTGCCCCTCAGAGTAAGCGCCTTTAGCTCCTTTAGGGTCAGGTCGCACACCCGCCTGTCCACACCGCACATTCTTTTCAGGTCGTCATCGTGGAATACCACGATACGCTTATCCTTTGACAGCCTTATATCAAGCTCTATTCCAAAGCCCTGCCTTGCCGCGTTCTCAAAAGCCGAAAGAGAATTTTCGGGGAAGCGGTCGTTCCACAGCCCTCTGTGGGCGTAACTGCAGGAAAGCAGCTCCATATCGGCAGCGCCCGAAAGTCGGGGGGAGATAAGAAAAAGATAGATAAGAGCTATAATAGCGATTATAAATACGGCTATACCGAGATAGACCGTCATAAGCTCTTCCTTTCGGATAAAAGCTTTTGCGCTCTCAGGGCGGCTACCTGTGTTTTGGCGTCGGGAACCTCGCCCCTCATAACCATATCCACAAGCTCGTCAAGAGGAATACGCACAGTCTCGATAAATTCATCCTCATCGGGGTCGGTATCTCCAAAGGTAAGCTGTTCTGCCATATACATATGGATACATTCGTCAAGTATTGCGGGAGAGCCGAGGAATCTTCCGAGATAGGTGAGCCTGTCGCAGACAGCTCCCGTTTCCTCGCGAAGCTCGCGGCGCACAGCCCCCTCGGGGTCTTCGCCCTTGTAGTCAAGCTTACCCGCGGGTATCTCCAAAAGCACCTCTGCCACGGGGTAGCGGTACTGACGTACGCATATGACCTCTCCCTCATCGGTGATGGGAATAACGCAGACAGCGCCAATGTGGCGGTTGTATTCTCTGTACGCAGGCTTACCGTCGGGCAGAGTTATCTCATCGCGGTATACGTGAAGTATATTTCCGTCGTATATAAGCCTTGACGAAACCTCTTTTTCAACAAACTTAGAAATATCCTCGGAAAATTTCATAACCGTCTCCCAATAAAAAATATCACCTATAATTATACAACAAAAGCCGTGTAAAATCAAGGTATAATAACAAAATTCACTTGATTTACCTTAAAATATATGATACAATATAGTATATCATAGTATATCGATTAACGGGGGTGTTTTATGAAGCACGTGGATATATATACCGATGGAGCGTGTCGGGGAAATCCCGGCAAGGGGGGCTATGGAGCTATCCTTGTATACGGCGGCAGAGAAAAGGAGCTGTCTGGGGGAGAGGCGCTTACCACCAATAACCGCATGGAGCTTATGGCGGCTATCGTTGCTATGGAGGCCTTGAGAGAGCCCTGCGATATTACTCTTACGTCGGATTCAAAATACCTTACCGACGCTATAAATAAGGGCTGGCTTCAGTCGTGGAAGCGAAACGGCTGGAAAAAGGCCGATAAAAAGCCTGTGCTCAATTCTGAGCTTTGGGAGAGGATAGACAGGCTTTTGTCTGTCCATACCGTCCGCTTTGTGTGGGTACACGGTCATGCGGGTCACGAGTATAACGAAAGGTGCGACAGGCTGGCTACCGAGTTTGCCGACAGCCTGTGAGGGGCTTGCCTATATTATATACAGACAGAGCTTTTTCTCGAAAACAAAGAGCCTCTGCTCTTTGAATTAGACCAAATAATAGAAGCCCTTGGGGAATACCGAAGCGCCATTGCTGACGGCGACGGCGACAGACTTCGTTCTCTTTTGAGAGAGGGACGAGAGGCAAAGGAAAAAATAGACGGATAGGAGCGAATATGAAAAAAATAAGGGTCAACGCATCGCGCTCATACGAAATAATAATAGGCGAGGGAATACTGAAAGAGGCGGGGAAATACTGCCTGTCGGCGCTTGGAGCGCCCTGTCGGCTGTGCATACTCACCGACGACAACGTAGCTCCCCTGTATCTTGAAGCGATGAGGGCTTCCCTTTGTGGGTCGGGATTTGAGTGTATAGAATATATAATTCCCAACGGAGAAGCGTCAAAAAGCACCGAAAGCCTTGTGGGGCTTGTGGAATTTATGGCTGAGAACGCCCTGACAAGAAGCGACGCTCTCGTTGCTCTCGGCGGCGGCGTTGTGGGCGACCTTGGGGGCTTTGCGGCGGCTGTTTATCTGAGGGGAATCAGATTTGTTCAGATGCCTACCACACTTCTTTCCGCTGTGGATTCCTCGGTGGGTGGCAAGACCGCGGTAGACCTAAGGGCGGGGAAGAACCTTATGGGGGCGTTTTCACAGCCCTCATTGGTGCTTTGCGACCCGTCTACGCTTGACACTCTGCCCCCCGAGATATTCGCGGACGGCTGCGCCGAGGTCATAAAATACGGGGTTATCAATGACAGAGCTTTTTTTGACAGCCTTAAGGTCGGCATACGCGGGCAGATAGAGGACGTTATCGCCGCTTGCGTGAAAAACAAGGCGGATATTGTTGAAAGAGATGAATTTGACAGAGGGGAGCGTCAGCTTCTTAACCTCGGTCATACCGTAGGTCACGCTATCGAGCTTTCCTCGGGACTTACAATATCCCACGGAAGCGCGGTGGCTGTGGGAATGGTAATAGCTACCCGCGGGGCGGTCAAAATGGGCATATGTCCGCAAAAGGACCTTGATGAGCTTATAGAGGCAATAGAGCGGGCGGGGCTTCCCACCTCTTGCGACTTTAGCGCGGAAGAGCTTGCTTGCGCCGCTCTTAAGGATAAAAAGAGGGCGGGGGATAGCATAAGCCTCGTTCTGCCCTACGGCATCGGTGATTGCAGACTTTACAGCCTACCTGTGTCCGAGCTTGAGAGCTTTATTTTGCGAGGACTTGACAAATGAGGATAAGGGTCTTACCCTCGGATACGGGGGGAGAGGTAAAGGCGATAGCCTCAAAATCGGCGGCACACAGGCTGCTTATATGCGCCGCCTTCGCCAAGGGCGATACGGTCATCGGATGTGAGGAGATAAACGAGGATATATCGGCGACCGTACGTTGTCTCACGGCGCTTGGGGCTAAGATAGAAAGAAGAAATAAGGAATATTTTGTAAGCCCCGTAAGGGAGCTTAAGAGAGGCGCTTTGCTTGACTGCGGAGAAAGCGGCTCGACTATGCGTTTTCTTGTTCCCGTGGCTTGTATGCTTGGGGCTGACGCATCCTTTTTGATGTCGGGCAGATTACCTCTGCGCCCTCTTTCCCCTCTGCGCGAGGAGTTAGAGCGAGGCGGCATAGAATTTACACCCATCGGGAGCAACCCTCTCGTATGCAAAGGGCAGTTGGGGGAGCGGGAATTTTCCATAGACGGAGGCGTTTCCTCTCAGTTTATAAGCGGCTTGCTTTTCGCCATCGCCGCTTCGGGTGAGGGTGGAAAAGTGCGTATCAAGGGAAGGCTTGAATCAAAGCCTTACATCGACCTTACGGTAGATACTCTCGGCATATTCGGCGTTAAGGTCACCGAGACCGAATACGGATATGAAATAGCCGAAAACGGCGGACTTCTCTCACCTGAAAGCGTAGAAGCAGAGGGGGATTGGTCGGGCGCCGCCTTTCCTCTTTGTATGGGCGCTATAGGAAAAGCCCCTGTAACCGTTCGGGGATTGAATATGGCTTCCTCACAGGGAGATAAGGCTATTATTGACATATTGCGGGCTATGGGCGCGAGAGTTGAAACAGCGGATAGCTCTGTTACTGTGTTTCCGTCATCGCTTCAAGGCGTAAGCGTAGACGCGTCCCAGATACCCGACCTTGTTCCCATTCTCGCCGTTGTCGCTTCGGTGGCAAAAGGACGAACGGTCATCTACAATGCGGGCAGATTGAGAATTAAGGAAAGCGACAGACTGATGGCGGTGAGTGACACGCTGAGCCGCTTGGGAGCTGACGTAAAAGAGACAGAGGACGGACTGTCCATCGAGGGCAGAGAAAGGCTTTCGGGCGGCGAGGTGTCAGCCTATGGCGACCACCGAATAGTGATGAGCGCGGCGGTGGCGGCTCTGCGGTGCGACGGCGAGGTCATAATAAACGGAGCCGAAGCGGTATCGAAATCCTATCCCTCTTTCTTTGAGGATATGGCAGAGCTTGGGCTTGTGAGCAGAGAGGGATAACTGCGAAGCCTCGTAGGGCGGGGGCTTGCTCCCGCCGAAACAAGGGACAATACTCTCGCAAAAACAACAGGATACAAATGGCGACCCACAAAAGCAACCACATATGCGACTTCGTCGCGGATTCACGAACGCTTCGCGTTCTACACCTCATCAGTCATACCGCAAGGGTATGACAGCTTCCCCTCAAGGGGAAGCCTTTAGATTAGTTTCGCTTTGTTTATAGGCTTCCCCTTGAGGGGAAGCTGTCGAGCGAACGCGAGACTGATGAGGTGGCGAGTACAAAAACACATCGAAAGGTAGTATTATGTCTACAAGTTACGGTAAAAATATAAATATAACCATATACGGCGGGTCTCACGACAGCGAGATAGGCATTTTCGCCAAGGGACTTCCCGCGGGCTTTGCCTTTGACCGAGAGGAGCTTCTCGCCTTTATGAAAAGGCGCGCCCCGGGGCAAAATTCGATGTCAACTCAGCGCAAGGAGCTTGATATTCCCGAATTTTTGTCGGGAGTAGCCGAGGGAGATATTCTGACAGGGGAGACGCTTCACGCGGTTATAAAAAATACAAATCAACGCTCTTCGGATTATTCGGATACCGCCTTTATCCCAAGACCCTCTCACGCCGATTTTGCCGCAAGACAGAAATACGGCGAGGGCGTTGACCTCCGAGGCGGCGGACATTTTTCGGGCAGACTTACCGCCCCTATGTGTATCGTGGGTGGGATATGCTTGCAGTATCTTAAAACCCTCGGGATAGAAATTGCCGCTCACGTATATTCTGTGGGTGACGTATACGATATCCCCTTTGACCTTGCGGGTGTGGGGGAGAGCGAATTTGCTATTTTGCGCAGCCGTTCGGATTTTCCTGTTCTTTGCGAACAGGCGGGGCAGAAGATGCGTATGCTGATAGAAGAGGCAAGAGCCGAGGGGGACTCGGTAGGCGGTATAATAGAATGCGCCGCCACGGGGCTTCCCGCGGGACTTGGAGAGCATATGTTTGACGGCGTTGAAAATCGCATAGCGGGGATAATTTTCGGTATTCCCGCCGTAAAGGGAATAGAATTTGGAGCGGGCTTTGGCTCTGCGCGTCTGCGGGGCTCGGAGAATAACGACCCCTTTCTTACCGACGGAAAGCGGATATATACATCCACCAACCGCGCGGGGGGAATACTTGGGGGAATGACTACGGGAATGCCAATTGTGTTCAGAGGAGCGATAAAGCCCACGCCGTCCATATTCAAGGAGCAGGACAGCGTGGATATGGTAACTATGAAGCCTGCAAAGCTGAAAATAAGTGGCAGACACGACCCTTGCATAGTCCTGCGGGCACTTCCCGTTTTTGAAGCGGCGGCGGCTATTGCCATATGCGACCTTCTCGCCGACAGCCAATAATATTTTGAAAGGATAGCTATGAAGCTAACGGCAAAGCATACGGTCAGGGCATCCTACGTAGGATACCTGACACAAGCCATAACAATAAACTTTGCGCCCCTGCTTTTCGTTACCTTTGAGAAGACCTACAATATTTCTCTGGGTAAGATAGGGCTTCTTATCGGCGTCAGCTTTTTGACACAGCTCATAGCCGACGGACTTGCGGCGCGTCTTTCTGACAAAATAAATACGAGAGCCGCCACAATAGCGGCGCATATATGCGCGGTTTTGGGAATGACGGGCTTTGCCTATCTTCCCGACCTGTTGCCTGACCCCTATATAGGTCTTATGATATCGGTCATCGTAGCCGCTGTGGGCGGCGGTATAATCGAGGTATTTATAAGCCCTATCGTGGAAGCCGCGCCTGTTGAAAATAAAAGCGGACAGATGAGCCTTTTGCACTCCTTTTACAGCTGGGGTCTTGCGGGAGTTGTTCTCTTGTCCACGCTGTTCTTTAAATTTGTGGGTATTGAGCATTGGCGTATACTTTCCTGCCTTTGGGCAATAGTGCCTGCCGTTGGGGCGGTCGCCTTTTGCTTCGTGCCTATATACGAGCTTTCGGCGGTAACCGAGGGAGAGGGAGAAAAAACCTCTATATTCCGCTCGGGAAGCTTTTGGATATTTATAGTTATGATGTTCTCCGCGGGAGCGGCAGAGCAGGCTATGAGCCAATGGGCATCCAACTTTGCCGAAACGGGGCTTGGAGTGGATAAGGCTATGGGAGATCTGCTGGGGCCCTTCTGCTTTGCCATTCTTATGGGTCTTGCCCGCGTGGGCTACGGAAAGGCAAGCGGCAGAATACGACTTGTAAAATTTATAGCCATATCCTCGGTCTTGTGTATCGCGGCGTACCTTATAGCCGCTCTGTCGCCCTTTCCGCTGCTTTCTCTTGCGGGCTGCGCCCTTTGCGGTCTTGCTACGGGAATTATGTGGCCTGGAACTTACAGCATGGCGGCGGCGAGAATGCAAGGCGGCGTTCGGATGTTCGCTCTCTTGGCTATGGCGGGAGACCTTGGCTGCCTCGTCGGACCTACGGCGGCGGGCTGGATAGCCGAGGCTTGCGGAAACAAATTACAGGTTTCCTTTCTTGTGTCGGCGGTATTTCCCGTGCTCATACTGCTGATGATATTTATAGAAATGAAAAAGAGACGGAGAAAGAAAAAGGGATAAAAAATGGAGCTTAAGGAATTAAGAGAAGAAATAGACGGTATCGACAGGGAGCTTGTTGAGCTTTTCAAAAAGAGAATGGGAGTGTCGGCGGCAGTTGCCGAGTATAAAAGACAGAACGGAATGGCTGTTCTCGACCCATCGAGAGAGAGGGCTCTGCTGGCGAAAATATCCGAGCTTTCGGGTGAGGAATTTGAGGAGTATTCGAGAATATTATATTCCACAATACTCGACGTCTCCCGCGCCTATCAGCACAGTAAGCTTGATACGGCATCATCGCTTTATGACGAGATAACCGACGCGCTGGAGAATACGCCCAAGCTCTTTCCCCAAAGGGCGGTGGTTGCCTGTCAGGGAGTTGAGGGCGCGTATTCGCAGATAGCGGCGGAAAAGCTTTTTTCCGCCCCCGATATAGTTTTCTTTTCAAGCTGGGATAAGGTGTTCTCGGCTATTGAGGCGGGAATGTGCAGATATGGTGTGATACCCATAGAAAACAGCACCGCAGGCTCTGTTAAGCAGGTCTATGACCTTATGATAAGCAGAAAATTCAAGATAGTCCGCACAGTCCGCATAAAGATAGACCACAATCTTCTTGCCCTGCCCGATACGTCTCTTTCGGATATCCGCGAGATAGTTTCTCACGAGCAGGCGATAAATCAATGCTCGGCGTTTCTGTCCTCTCTCGGTCCTGACGTAAAGATAACGAGAGTTGAAAATACCGCAAAGGCGGCAGAAATGGTGGCGAAGTCGGGCAGACGTGACCTGGCGTCAATATCCTCCCGCTCCTGCGCTGCTCAGTACGGTCTGTCCACGCTTCAAGCTTCCATACAGGATAACGGAAACAATCATACGAGATTTATCTGTATTACAAATAAGACCGAGATATACCCGGGCGCTGACCGCACGAGCCTGATGGTGGTCACACCCCATAAGCCGGGCGCGCTCTACCGTATGCTGTCAAAATTCAACGCGCTGGGCATCAACCTCTTGAAGCTGGAATCCCGTCCAATACCCGACAGAGACTTTGAATTTATGTTTTACTTCGACCTTGAGGCAAGCGTTTATTCCCCAAAGCTTGCGGGGCTTCTTGCCGAGCTTGAGCGAGAGTGCGAGGAGTTTTCCTACCTCGGTACATATTCGGAGATGATCTGATGAAAAACGGATATAAAAAAATGAGATGCGCCCTTATTGGGGAGCATCTCGGACACAGCTTTTCAAGGATAATTCACGAAAAGATTGCCGATTATTCCTATGACCTCGTTGAGCTTACCCCCGACAGAGTAGGGGATTTCGTAAGGAACGGGGGATATGATGCCTTTAACGTGACCATACCCTACAAAAAAGAGGTAATTCCTTACCTTGACCGCATATCTCCCGAGGCAGAGAGGATAGGCGCGGTAAATACGGTGGTGCGCCGAGCCGACGGAAGCCTTGACGGATATAATACCGATTATTTCGGCTTTGACCGAATGATAGATGCCCTTGGCGTAGACCCCGCTGGGAAAAAGGCGGTGGTCCTCGGAAGCGGCGGTGCATCTGTTACCGTACAGACCGTTCTTGCCGACAGAGGCGCGGGAGAAATAATCGTTGTGGGCAGAGCCCTTGAGAACAACTACGGCAACATAGACAGGCATTTTGATGCCGATATTATAGTAAATACGACCCCTGTGGGAATGTATCCGAATAACGGCGAATGTCCTGTGGAGCTGTCAAATTTCAAAAAATGCGGCGCTGTCCTTGACCTTATCTACAACCCTGCCAAAACTCAGCTTTTGCTTGAAGCTGAGGCCTTGGGTATTCCCCATATAAACGGACTTTATATGCTTGCGGCGCAGGCGGTAAGAGCCTATGAATTTTTCACGCAAGACAGCGCGGAGAGGGGAATTATCAAAAAGATAACCGCCGATATATCCTTTGATACGAAAAATATAATTCTTATCGGTATGCCCGGTTGCGGAAAGAGTACCGTTGGAAAAATCATAGCACGTATGACGGAACGCCCCTTTTTTGATGCCGACGACGAATTTACGGCTATGCACGGCATTACCCCCGCAGAGGCGATAACCTCTATGGGTGAGGAGCGCTTCAGAGAGCTTGAGCATAAGACCCTATGCGCCCTGGGTAAGAATAGCGGCGCGGTCATAGCCTGCGGCGGCGGAGCTGTGACAAAGGAATACAACTATGCGCCTCTGCATCAGAACGGAATTATTGTCTATCTGCGGCGGGAGCTGTCAAGGCTGGCTACAAATGGCAGACCTCTATCCCAAGGGCGTACCGCAGAAGAGCTGTACGAAGCTCGCAGAGAAGCATACGAGCGCTTTGCCGATATTCGGACAGACAGTACCGAGATACCCGAAAAAACCGCGGAGCTTATACTGAGTGAGCTTAAAAAATAAAGAGCCGAAAGGAAAGAAAAATGAAGCTTTTAGTTATAAACGGACCTAATCTGAATATGCTTGGCATACGCGAGCCCGATATTTACGGCAAGGAGGATTTTGCCTCTCTTGAAAAATTCATAAAGGACTCGGCAGAGGAGCTTGGACATAAGGTCACGCTTTTTCAATCCAATCACGAGGGAGAGATGGTGGACGTTATTCAATCGGCTTACGGAGTTTACGAGGGTATAATTATAAACCCCGCGGCATATACGCATACAAGCGTAGCTATACTCGACGCCCTAAAGGCGGTAGGAATAGACACGGTTGAGGTGCATCTGTCGGATATAAACGGGCGAGAGGAATTTCGCAAATTCTCTTACGTTTCAATGATAGCAAAGAAAACTATTTGCGGTCTTGGCTTCGAGGGCTACCGCAAAGCCCTTGAATGGTTTGGAAAATAAGATTATCATTCTTTATTCGTAAGGGACATCATTTGTCATCCTGAGCCTTTTCGCCTACGGCGAAAGCCACGCACTTCTTTTTGCTACGCAAAAGCCACGAACGTAAGTTCGCAACACTCTGCACTCTGCATTCCGCATTTAATTATCCGCGTCTTTGCTTTCAACTATATAAAGTCCGCCCTTGCGTACGGAGATGAGAGCGCAGTTCCCAACTATCTCATTAGAAACGGCAAACTGGAAATCCCTTGTGAGCTTTGCGTTGCTCAACGGATACTTGCAGCCCTCAACCGATACGCCCTTTACCTTTTCGGAAAGGCAGAGCAGGGATAGATAGCGGTAGCCGCTACGAGCTACAAGTGTACTTGTGGAATTGATGTACCGAACTCGATTGAAGCCGTCGGCAATAACGGCGTGAATACGCTTTTTGTTCAGATCCTCAAGAATAGACAGGTTTGACAGAGTGTGGTCGAGCCTGCCGCTAAGACCGCCGATGATGACTATCTCGGCGGCGCCCTTTTTTAGAGCGGTATCTACCGCTAACTGTGTATCGGTAAAATCCTTTTCCGCGGGAACCTGAAGCAGCTCTACGTCTTTCGGAATATCCTTTGTGTCAAGGCTGTCAAGATCTCCGAGAAGAATATCGGGATGAACGCCTAAACTGAGGGCGTTTTTGTAGCCTGCGTCGGCGGCAATTATAAGGTCGTCGCCCTTTGGATGCTCGGTGACGTTGCGAGGGTGTACGTTTCCCCCCGTATAAATAAAGGCTTTCATTTTCTATGTATTACCTCTCAGTTCCATTTTTTCTTTGCCTTGAGGGTGGTGAAAAGCTCAAGATAGCTATCGTGACGGGATCTTGGAATATCTCCACTCTTGACCGCCGCAAGGATGGCGCAGCCGTCTTCTTTGGTGTGGGAGCATTTTGTGTATCGGCACTCCCCTATATAGGGCACAAACTCGCGAAAGGTAGACACAAGGTCGTCTATTCCAAAAAAGTCGAAGCGCACGAAATCCAGCATAGAAAAGCCCGGGGTGTCGGCAATGTAGCCACAGCCGCTAGCATCGGAAAGAGGAAACAGCTCCACCTCTCTGGTGGTGTGCCGTCCGCGTTCTATCTTTCGGCTTATCTCCGAGGTTGACAGAGAAAGATTTGGGAAAAGTCTGTTCATAAGAGTGGACTTTCCTATACCCGAAGCCCCCGCAAAGGCGGCTGTTTTTCCGTCCATATTATCCCGAATAAAGCTGTCGATAGGCTCTATGCCCCTGTTTTCCACCGCGCTGAGGGAAAAGCAGGTAAAGCCGCATCCCGTATAATCCGAGTAAAGGCTCTCGGCAAGGTCGGGAGACAGCTCGTTTTTTGTTATTACGATAATAGGCTCGATGCCGTTAAACTCGGCTATGGCGATAAGCTTGTCCACAGTTGTCAGAATTGGGGTGGGGGCGGCAGACGCCATAGTTATAAAGAGATAGTCAAGGTTTGCCATAGGGGGGCGTATAAGAGCATTTTTGCGCTCAGCTATGCTGTCGATAACGTAGCCCGACCCCTCGTCACCCTTTTGAGCTGTGTCGGCAGGCAGTAGATACACGGTATCCCCTGCCAAGGGGGTTATGCCCTCATGGCGAAAGGAGCCTCTTGCGCGGCACTTTATAACAGTACCGCCATCGGCAGAGCCGCCCGACAGGAGCCTTACCGAGTAAAGCCCCCCAACGCCCTTTATTATTTTGCCTGTTATCCTGTTTTCCATAAATTAGTCCTTTTTAAAAGTCAGTTTGATATATGAAGCTCTACCGAGGTCTCCGCCGAGGTTATGGGGGTGTTCGGGAGAGGATATTGCGAAATTACAACGCCCTTTGGCGCAGCGCTTGAAACCGAGTACACCGAAGAGACCGTAAGCCCTACCCTTAGGAGCTGTCTTGCGGCTTCCTCAACGCTCATTCCGTAAAGGTCGGGAACTGTGGGCAGAGAAAAGCCCTCACCCGCGCTGACCGTAAGGGAAATACTTGTGTTTCTTTTAGTCTCGGTGTCGGGGCGAATGCTTTGGGAAATAACGGTTCCCATCCGTTCCTTTGAGCTTACGTAGCTTACGTTACCCAGCGTAAGACCAGCCCCGCGGATGCGTATAGCCGCCTCGCTTTCTCCAAGTCCTATAAGGCTTGGAACTCTCAGGGTATCGGCTTTTGCCCCAAGGCTTACGGTAAGCCGTACGTTGCCCCCCTTTTCAATTTCAGAGCCGCTTTGGGGATAGGCTCGAATGACCTCGCCCTGCTTAACGCTTTCCGAATATTCCTCGGTGACCGAATAGCCAAGCCCGTTGTTGGAAAGGGCGAGAATAGCATCCCGCAGGCTTGCGCCCGCAATTCCGTCGGGCACGTATACCGCTTCTTGTCTGCTGACCGTCAGAACAACATCACAGCAGCCGTTTCTGCCGTATATGCGCCGTGTGACCCCCGCGGCGGGGAGCTGGGATATTATTTGCCCCGAGGCTATTTCGGGGTTGCTTTCGTACTGTATTATAAGGTTAAAATCCTCTGTGGGATACTCTATCTGTGAGAGCTGCTTGCCCCGAAATAGGGGAATTGTAACCGTTTCGTACCGTCTTGCGTAGGGGGCGAAAAGGGAAAGAAGTATATACCCTGCCGTAACGGCGCAGACGAGAGAGCAGGCGGTCACCGCCCCCAAAAGGACGGGGAGAGAAGCTATTGTTTTTTGTCTTTTGTTCAGCGCTCTTTTGGCAAGGGCGTTTTTTATACGCGAAAATAGCTTTGATGACAGCTCCTTTGCCTTGATAAAAAGGGCTTTTATACCGAGATATATGCCTCGGTATATTTTCAGTATGGCGGCTCGGGGGGAGCGCCTTTTTCTCTTTTTATGATAGAGGTCGCCGTCTAAGCGTATCTGCTCTATGGGCTCGGGCAGAGCACGGCGATAGCTTAAAGTGCTTCTACCCGCAAAGCGCAGACGGGTGCTTTCTCTTAGGCGAGAGGGGGTGCTTTTTTCTGACTGACGAAAACGGTATTTCATATATATGCTCCCTTATACTTTATGTACTGTATCGGGAGCCTTTTATCAGCCCTCGCCCTTTTCCTCGGCTCTGCGAAGCTGTCCGCAGGATGCGTTTATGTCAGCGCCGAGACGGCGGCGCACGGTAGCGCGGATCCCCTTTTTTTCAAGGATAGACGCGAATTTTTCTATTGCCCGCTTGTCGGATGCCGAAAAGCCTGTTTCGGTGACCGTGTTGACTGGAATGAGATTTACATGTATGGGAAAGCCCTCGCCCTCGCCTCGCGTACGCAGAGCACCGTTGAGCAAGGAAGCCAGCCGAGCCGCGGCCTCGGGAGAGTCGTTCTTTCCCGAAATGAGGGTGTATTCAAAGGATATACGCCTGCCTGTGGTCTTGTAATAGGAGCGACAGGAAGAAAGGAGACGGTCTATATTCCATTTGCGGTTTACGGGCATTATCTCGCTTCTCGTCTCATCGTCCGATGCGTGAAGCGAGATAGAGAGGGTAATAGGAAAGCTTTCCTTTGCAAGCATATCTATCCTGTCGGCAAGTCCGCAGGTTGACAGGGAAATATGTCGGTAGCCGATATTCAGCCCCTTTTCATCCCCCACAAGCTTCAGAAATTTTATTACGTTGTCGTAGTTGTCAAGGGGCTCTCCTATACCCATCATAACCACGTTGGATATTCTTTCGCCCGTGTCTGTCTGGGCGGCGATTATCTGACCGAGCATTTCGGACGGAGCGAGGTCGCGCACCTTACCGCCGATGGTAGACGCGCAAAAGGCGCAGCCCATACGGCAGCCCACCTGAGAGGATATACAGATAGTATTACCGTGCTTGTACTTCATTACCACGCTTTCAACGCAGTTGCCGTCGGATAGGGTAAAAAGATATTTCACGGTTCCGTCAATAGCCGATACCAGCTTGCGGCGCACCGTGGGAAGATAGAAATAGGATACCTCGGAAAGCTTTGCCTTGGTAGCCTTTCCCACGTTGGTCATATCCTCGGGGGATATTCCCTTGTGTATTGCGGAAAATATTTGCGAGGCTCTGTATTTTGGCTCGCCTATTGAAAGAATAAGCTCCTCAAGCTCCGACGGGAGCAGGGAAAGCAGGTCGTGTTTTGTAGTTTCGTTCATATGTTCACCGCTGAATCAATGCAAAATTGATGTAGGGCTGGGGCTTGCTCCCGCCCTACAATAGAAGAAAAAATAATTCGGCATTCCGTATTATATTTTGGTAAGCTTCGCTATAAAAAATCCGTCTGTGGGGTGGGTGTCGGGCAAAAGGGTAATATAGCCCTTGGGTATTTCCAATGCTCCCGCATAGCAGGGGGTCAGGCGAAAATCGGGGTGACGCTCAAGAAATCTCTTGATGTTTTTCTCGTTTTCCTCGGGAAAGACCGTACAGGTGGAATAGACCAGCGTACCGCCCCGCTTTACGTAACGGCAGGCGTTTTCCAGTATTGCAAGCTGTATATCGGGTAGAGCGCGGGACTCGGCGGGGTCTTTATATCTCAGCTCGGGCTTTTTTGAAATCACGCCAAAGCCCGAACAGGGAACGTCGCAAAGCACTCTGTCGGCTTGTCCGTCAAGCTCAGATAGGTAATTTCTGCCATCACGTTCGGACACGCTTATAATAGTTATACCCAATCTTTGCGCTCCCGATACAATAAGCGGGAGCTTTTTCGCGTGCAGGTCAAAGGATAGCACCTGTCCGCGGTCTTTCATTGAGATAGCCGCCCCGAAGCTTTTTGAGCCCGGGCAGGCGCATATGTCGAGAACAGTCTCGTCGGGCGTAGCTCCAAGAGTCGCCACACAGAGCTGAGACGCTTCGTCCTGAACGTAGAAAAGTCCCTCGTCGAAGCCGTAAAGCTCCCGCACAGAGCCCCTCACCCGCAGACCGTTTCCCGACAGGGCGGTAGACTCCGAGCCCTCTATTTTCGCCGCAAGCTCTTCTCGGCTTATTTTCAGTGTATTGACAGCAAGAGTGGTGTCGGGTATGCGCTCAAAGCCCCTAAGTATGCTTTCGGTACGCTCTGCGCCGTAGATTTCGATAAATCGCTTTACAAGGGGCAGACAGACCGAATAGCGGATAGAGAGGTATTCAGCCTCGCCGTCCTCAAGCTTGGGATATTCAAGCCCGTTCCCCCGTGTGTAGGCTCTCAGAATTGCGTTTACGAAGCCCGAAAGCCTTTTGGGGCAAAGCGCCACCGTTTCGTTAATAGCCGCGTGGGGCGGTATTCTGTCCATAAACGCAAGCTGATAAATACCAAGTCTCAGGGCGGTCAGCGCTGACAGGTCAAGCTCTGACAGAGGGCGGCTTGACAGTCTGCTTATCTGATGATCAAGGGTCAGCCGCCTCTCGGTAACGCCGTATACAAGGGCTGAGGCAAGAGCCTTATCGGCATCGTTCATATCGCTTGCCGACAGCGCCCTGTCCAGCGAAATATTTGAAAATTGTTTGTTTTTTTCGAGCCTTTGCAAAAGGTCGTAAGCGAGCTGTCGTGGGTTCATATTTTGTCCTCTGAAAGATTTAATCCCGCCGTCTGCCGATGCCTGACAGCAGAATGAGACGGAGCAGGGTGAGCAGCGAGGTCGCCAGAGCGGCAACGTAGGTGAGAGCCGCCGCAGTCAGCACCTGTCTTGCGGCAGAAAGCTCGCCGCTATTGAATACGCCCCAATCGCTAAGCGCTCCCATAGCCCTCGACGATGCGTTGAACTCAACGGGCAGAGTAGCAAGCTGGAAGAGCGCCACGGTGGCATAGAGAATAATACCGCCAAGCATTAAATACTCGCTTGCCATAAAAAGCCCGATAATAAACAGTGGCATCGCTAAAATAGAGCCAAACTGCGTAACGGGTATTATAAGCGCCCGAGCTTTGATGGGCAGATAGCCCTTTGCGTACTGTACCGCGTGACCTGCCTCGTGGGCGGCAACGCCGATAGCCGCGGCGCTTTTTGAATCGTGTACCGCATCGGAAAGACGTATCACGTTTGCCCGAGGGTCGTAGTGGTCGTTAAGCTCTCCGCGTATATGCTCTATTTTTACGTGTTGCAGACCGTTTGAGTCAAGTATACGCCGCGCCGCATCCGCTCCGCTGATACCCGCCCCCGTAGGGTGGGTAGAATATTTTTTGTAGGTGGACTGAACTCTGAACTGCGCCCAAAGAGAGAATATAAACGCGGGAATGACCAGCAGTATAGTCCAATCGAAATAGAATAAACCAAATAACATAAAGCTCCTCTTTATTTGAGAATATCTCCGACGCTGACCTTTCTTCCTCTGATAAAGTCGGGGGCGGACATTTTCGATTTGCCCTCGGGAACTACCGTGAGAAACGTAATAGCTCCCTGTCCGCAGGCTACCGTTATGCCGTCCGAAAGAGAAATGACCTCTCCGCACACAGCGCCCGCCTTTGTCTCGGTTGACCGACGGGCGGCGCTTACCTTAAGGAGCTTTCCGTCGGGGGTGTGGGTGAACGCTAAGGGAATAGGCGAAAGACCTCTGATAAGGTCGTGAAGCTCGGAGGCGCTTTTCGAAAAATCCAAAAGACAGTCGGCTTTGGTTATCTTTGCGGCATAGGTCGCCTTTGAATCATCTTGGGGAATACGGACGGCGCTGCCGTTTTCTATGGCTTCAAGGGTGCGCGTGATAAGCGCCGCTCCGCAAACGCCCAGCTTGTCGTGAATGTCCTCAAAGTTGTCCTCGTCAAGTATTTCCACCTCGTCGGTAAGAAGCATATCTCCCGTGTCAATTCCCGCCGCCATATACATAGTGGTAATACCGGTCACCTTTTTTCCGTCAATAATTGCTCTCTGCATTGGAGCTGCTCCGCGGTATTCGGGCAAAAGCGAGCCGTGTACGTTAATACAGCCGTATTTAGGGTAATTCATCACGTTTTCGGGAAGTATTTTTCCGTAAGCCACTACAACGCAAACGTCGGGGTCAAGCTCAGAGAGCAGGGAAGCGAAGGCTTCGTCACGGAGAGTTTGGGGCTGATATACGGGAATACCCTCTTCCATAGCCATTGCCTTTACAGGGGGCGGCGTTAGGGTGTAGCCTCTGCCCCGAGGCTTGTCGGGCTGAGTGACAACACCGCATATATTATGCCCCGCGTCAATAAGAGCGCGCAGAGAGAATACGGCAAAATCGGGAGTGCCCATAAAAAGAATTTTCATAGTCCGCGCCTCACTTATTATCAAGCATTTCGATGGCGCAGTCTATGTAGAGCTTGCCGTCAAGGTGGTCTATCTCGTGGCAGAACGCCTTGGCAAGAAGTCCCGAGCCTGTTATGTCAAAGGTCTCGCCCTTTCTGTTCATTGCCCTTACCGTTACGTGCATAGGACGGCGGGTAATGCCCCATCTGCCGGGAACAGACAGACAGCCCTCTTCGGATTCCTGTTCTCCCGAAAAGGCGATAATTTTGGGGTTTATCAGCTCAATAAGTCCCTCGTCGGGAGTTTCTATGACAACCACGCGGCGAAGAACGCCTACCTGTGGCGCGGCAAGTCCAACGCCATCGGCGGCGCGCATCGTTTCTATCATATCGTCAAGAAGTGTTTTTATTCTGGGTGTTACCGTTTCAACGGGACGGCAGACCTTTCTCAGGGTACTGTCGCCAACCTTTAGTATTTTCAGCTTTGCCATAAGCATCTCCTTGTAAATTTTTACATTGATTTACGTTTTGATTTTTGTATTCTATGTTTTTATTCATCTTTCGATGTTTGTGTCATCCTTGAGCCTTTTCGCCGTAGGCGAAAAGTATTAAAGCGACGACGGATTAAGGTCGACCGACAGGCTAAGCCCTTTCGTTCCCGCGCGGGAAAACTCGCAAAGGAGCATTGAGAAAAGGGCGCGGCTTCGGCGGTTTAGACGGCATTTGATAACGGTTCGCATTCTGTACTTGCCCTCTACCTTATACACGGGCGCTTCAAAGGGTCCGTATTTCACCACGGGTACGTCAGAAAATTCGCCGCGCAACGCCTCGTCAAGCATCTTGGAAAGACGGGTAGACGCGCGCATAAGCTCGCCCTCATCGGGTGAGGTCAGCGTCAGCAGAACGATATCGCAAAATGGTGGGAATACAAGAGCCTTACGCAGACGTATCTCGGCATCGTAAAAGCTTTCGTAGTCCTGGGCGCAGGCGAGACGCAGGCACTCGTTGTCGGGATTATTGGTTTGAATGACCGCCTCCCCCGCCTTTTCTCCGCGTCCGGCTCTGCCGATAACCTGCGTCAGCATAGAAAAGGTACGCTCTGCCGCACGGTAGTCGTCAAGATACAGGGAAGCGTCCGCAAGCAGTACGCCTACAAGGGTAACGTCGGGAAAATCGTGCCCCTTTGTTACCATCTGCGTACCGAGAAGCAGGTCTGCCTCGTGTCTGCGGAATTTCCCCAGCATATCCTCGTATGAATAGCGGGATGTGGTCGTGTCTGTGTCCATACGCAAAATTCCCGAATGGGGAAGAAGCTCGGAAAGCTCCTGCTCGATACGCTGAGTGCCAAAGCCCATTTTTGCTATATGCTTAGAGCCGCACTTGGGGCATATCTCGGGCAGTGGCATACGCCGACCGCACCAATGACAGCGAAGCTCTCCGCGGTCATAGCCCGAGCCAAAGGTGTGGTAGGTCATTGAGACCGAGCATTGAGGGCATTTTACCGCCTCTCCACAGCTTCGGCAGGAAAGAAAGCTGTTATATCCCCGACGGTTAATGAAAAGCACAGCCTGCTCCTTACGGCTTTGATTTTCCGTAAGCCTTTGGCAAAGGAGCGAGCCGAGGGGAGACAGGGAGCCGCTTTGAGCCTCGTCTCTCATATCGGCGACAGTAACGCGTGGAAGCCTTGCTTTTCCGTATCGGTTTTTAAGAGTTATAAGAGTATACGCGCCGTCCTTGGCTTTTTTATAGCTCTCGAAGGAGGGCGTTGCCGAGGAAAGAAGCATAAGGGCGTTGTTTTCGGCGCAACGGTATCTCGCTATATCTCTTGTGTGATATTTGGGATTCATATCCGATTTGTAGGTATGCTCCTGCTCCTCGTCTATGATTATAAGCCCAAGGTGGGGCAGGGGAGCGAATACGGCGGAGCGCGTTCCTATAACAACGTCAGCGCCCCCCTCTTTTATTCGCCTGTGGGTATCAAAGCGCTCGCCTGCCGACAGCCCTGAGTGGATTATAGCCACCCTGTCGCCGTAGCGGGAGCAGAAAATATCAAGTGTTTGCGGAGTTAGGGATATTTCGGGTAAGAGAAGTATTACGCTTTTTCCCATACTCAATGTATAATCTATGGTCTTTATCATAACAGAGGTCTTGCCGCTTCCCGTAACTCCGAAAAGCAAAGCCCCCTGCGGCTTTTTGCTGTCGAGAAGCCCACAGAGCGTCTCGTAAGCCGCCGTCTGTTCTTCGTTGAGCCGAATTTCCTTTGCCTTTGTCTCTCCGCCTCGCCTCGGCAGACTTCTGTCTACCGTTCTTTTTTCGCGGCGAAGAATACCCTTGCCGCAAAGAGCGGCTATGTGGGCGGGTGTGGTGCCGCAGGCGGCTGACAGCTCCTTTTCTCTTATTTCCTCAATGCCCGAATCGAAAAGATATTTAAGAATGGCAATATGGTTTGCCGAGCGCAGACGGATATCCGAATCGCCCTTTAGTATTCTGTCGGCTTCTTGTTGGGATATGGCAAGGGAGCAAAAGCTCTCGCTTTTTTCCTCGGAGCTTTTAAGCTCAAAATCCTTTTGAATAAGTCCCCACGCCGTAAGCTGCTTTACAGCTCCCTCGGCGGCGTTGCCGAATCGGGTCTTCAGCAGGTCAAACCGAACGCTCCCTTTTTTGCGTATAAAATCGCGCACCAAAAGCGCGGCTTCGGATAGCTCCTCGCCCTCAACAGACTTATCGGTGGGTCGGTATATCTCCTCGAGCCTTGAAAGCGCCGAGGCGGGTATTATAGCCCGCACCGCGTCTCCCACGGTGCATAGGGTGTGTTCCTTCATAAAAAAGCAAAGCCCAAGCATCTCGCTGTCAAGCGACATACTTCTGTCGCACACGGACACTATGGGCTTGCAGCTTATGTCGGCTCTCTCGGGGCGATCGCAAAGCTCGGATACAAGTCCCAGCTTTTTGCGGTTTGCCGTGCCAAAGGGAACGGTGACAAAGTCGCCCTCCCTAAGCTGTCCCCGAAGCTCGGGAGGAATAAAATATTCAAATGCTTTGTCAAGAAAGTAGGGGTTATCGAGAAGATACACCCTTGCGTATTCCTGCATATATTCCTCCTGAGAACGGAATGAGATATTATTCCTCGGTTACTTCTGCTTCCTCGGCGGGGGCTGCTGCCTCTGCTTCGGGCTCGGTGTGGATTATCTTGTACTCACCGCAGTGGATTCTGCCGATAGCCTTTTTAACCGCCTTTTCATCGCGGTATTTCTTGTTGATGGAATTCATAAGATTTCTGTCGGTTTCCTTGTTGCCTGTAGCCGATTTTTCAGCGTTTTCCTTTTGCTGAACGTACTCGTCCGTAATAAGGCGTGCGCACTTAGCGGTTGCTAACGTCAGCTCGTAGCGGTTAAATTCGTCCTTTGTAAGCTCTGTAATGGTAGGGTAGATCATTTTTTTCTCCTTAAACTGAATTAAATTATATGTTTTAAAATTTATTAACTGAAATAGGTTTTGGAAACGCTTTCGTTTCGGCGCATAGCCAGCCTTTCGGCGGTTACTATGGAGTATATCTCCCCTGCGGCTATCTTATCCGCGCCATCGTAGTTGTATACCACGTAATCGTAAAAATCCGATTCCGCTATTTCCTCGCGAGTTCTCGCAAGTCTTTCAAGTATTTTGTCCTCGGTCTCTGTACCTCTGGAGCGGAGCCGTTGCTCCTGAACGCTGAATGAGGGGGGCAGAAGCATTATAAGAACGGCATCGGGGTATCTTGCCTTTATGTTTCTCGCTCCCTCCACCTCGATCTCGAGTATGAGGTTCAAGCCCCTCTCAAGCACCTCTTCGGCTTCCTTTCTCGGCGTGCCGTAGTAGTTGCCGCAGTACTCTGTGTATTCAAGCATACCGCCTGCGGCGATACGCTTTTCAAATTCCTCGCGGGAGATGAAGTGGTAATTTACGCCGTCTGTCTCACCGGGTCTCGGCGCGCGAGTGGTTGCCGATACCGAGTAGACAAATTCTCCCGTATTCAGCAGATGGGCGTTGACAGTACCCTTGCCGCTCCCCGCGGGACCCGATATAACTATCATAAGTCCTTTTTTCATTGCTGCTTACTCCTCTGTGTCCTCGTCATCCTCGGCGCCGTTGTAGTCAAGCCTGCCCGCGATAGTCTCGGACTGAATGGCGGAAAGGATAACGTGCTCGCTGTCGGTAATGATTACCGAGCGTGTGCGTCTGCCGCAGGAAACGTCGATAACTCTTCCGCTGTCCTTGGCGTCCTGAACAAGTCGCTTAACAGGGGCGGAGTCGGGGCTGACTATTGTTACTATCCTGTCCGACGCCACCATATTTCCAAAGCCGATGTTTATAAATTTCATATCCGTGACCTCATTCTATGTTCTGTATCTGCTCGCGTATCTTTTCTATCTCGCACTTGATGTCTACGACCAGCTTTGCGATAGACGCGTTCTGACACTTTGAGCCTATGGTGTTTGTCTCGCGGTTTATCTCCTGAACGAGAAAATCAAGGCGGCGACCCACGGGCTCGTCGGAGCGAAGTATATCCTCAAAGCCGTCAAAGTGAGAGCGAAGCCGTACAAGCTCCTCGTCAATGGCGATCCTGTCCGCAAAAACGGCGCATTCGGTGAGTATCCTGTTTTCGTCGAACACTATGCGGTTATCCGATAGCATCTCTCTCAGCCTTGCCTCCAGCTTTTCCTTGTAGGATACCGTGTCGGCTTCCGAAAGCTTCTCTATGCTGTCCACACGCGAGCGTATGGCGTTTACCTTTGACACAAGGTCGGCTTCTATATTCTGCCCCTCGCGGGCTCTTCCCGAAAGGAATTTTTCGGTAGCCTCATCGAGAACCGAGGATACGTCTGCCCAATCCTGTTCGGCATCCTCTTCGGGCTTTTTGATGATGAAAATATCTCGGTTCTGCGCAACGCTCATAATACTGATATCATCCCGAAGTCCAAAGCGTTCCCCGAGAGAACGGAGAGCCGAAACGTAAGCTCCCGCATAGCCCTCGTCGATGGCGATATCCGCGCTTGGCGTGTCTACCACGTCAATGCCTATAAATACGTCTACCTTACCTCGGGTAATTCCCGCCCCTTGCAGATGGGGCTTTATTTTTTCTTCAAGAAAGGAGAAAGCGCGAGGCAGCTTTACCGAGCAATCGAAAAAGCGGTTGTTTACCGAGCGTATCTCAACTGTTATGTCCTTGCCCCCCACAGTCCGTCTGGCTCTTCCGAAGGCAGTCATACTTTTTATCATAGCGAACTATCCTTTCACAGAATGAAAATAAATATACTCATACATAATAATTATAAACTTTTTTTAATGAATTGTCAACCGCATTTTTTGATTTTGGGGTGTTTCGTACAATTATTTAATATATTATAGCTCCTTTTGGTATCATTTTTACAGCTTTTGAAAAAATATTTTTAAAAATATCGATAAAATATTAAAAAAGGACTTGAAATTATTGGAGAAATGGTGTAAAATAAAATGAAAATATATGCGCCCGCGCATACTACGTAAAATATTTTGGAGGTATATAAAAAATGGTAGTAGCAGGAGATTTCAAAAACGGTATCACCTTTGATATGGACGGAAGCGTTTATCAGGTAATCGAATTCCAGCACGTTAAGCCCGGAAAGGGAGCTGCGTTCGTTCGTACCAAGATCAAGAACGTTATCACAGGAGCTGTTATCGAGAGAACGTTCAGCCCCACGGATAAGTTTGAGAACGCCTATATCGAAAGAAAGGAAATGCAGTATTCCTATAACGACGGCGACCTTTATTACTTTATGGATATGGAGAGCTTTGATATGCTCCCCCTTAACAGCGGCAAGCTTCCCGACAGCTTCAAGGTCGTAAAGGAAAAGATGATGTGTAAGGTAGTATCCTACAAGGGTAACGTATTCGGAGTTGAGCCCCCCACGTTCGTAGAGCTTACGGTTACACAGACCGACCCCGGCTTTGCAGGCAACACGGCTACAAATACTCTCAAGCCCGCAACCCTTGAGACAGGCGCTGTTATAAAGGTTCCGCTCTTCATCAACGAGGGTGAGACACTTAAGATAGACACCAGAACAGGCGAATATCTGTCCCGCGCTTAATTTGAATTAAAATAATATAATTTTTGGAGGCTTATTATGACGATCAATGAAAAGGCATCTTACATCAAGGGTCTTGCAGACGGCGTAGAGCTTGATACTACAACAAAAGAGGGTAAGCTCATATCCGTGCTTATCGACCTTGTTTCCGATATGGCTAAGGCTATTTCCGAGCTTGAAGAGGATGTTGATACAGCATTCGACTATTGCGAGGAGCTTGACGAGGACCTTGGAGCAGTTGAAGAGATGATGCTCGATGACAATTGCGACTGCGACTGTGACTGCGACGACTACGATGATTTCGAGTGCGACGGCGATTGCGATTGCTGCGATGAGGATTGCGAGCTTGCAGACGAGGACTACTTTGAGGTAGAGTGCCCCGCTTGCGGCGAAACTATCTGCTTCGACGGCTCTATCGACCCCGAGGAGCTTGCTTGCCCCGCTTGCGGCGAGAAGTTCGAGTGCATCGTTTCCGAAGAGGAGCTTGAGGCTACCGACGCTGAGTGAGATAGTTAGCTCGCGACGGCTTTTTGGACTGCCGCATTTTGCGCGTAACGAAAACACACGGAAAATATAATAAAAATCGCTCTCACTGTTGGAAAAACGACGGTGGGAGCGCTTTTTTGGAATGTATATAGAAAAAAGTGAAAAAAACTCTTGACATTTGTCGGGAAAAGTGATATAATGGCTCTACCTCTGCGAGCAGGCTTTTTTGTTGTGCCCGAATGCGCCATGCCGAAAGGCTTCGGACAGACCCTGCCCGATGAGGGAGGTACACAAGACCCAAGGGGGAAGCCCCCGCGGTCAAATAAAAAGAAATGGGAGGTGCCGCTAATATGGCTAATGATGCAAGAGTCAAGATTACTCTCGTATGCACAGAGTGCAAGCAGAGAAATTACGACACAAAGAAGAACAAGAAAAACGATCCTGACAGACTTGAGCTGAAAAAGTACTGCAAGTTTTGCCGCAAGCACACTCTTCACAAAGAATCTAAGTAATTTGGGAGGAGAGTATGGCAGATAAGGAAAAAAAGGTAGCTGAAGCCGAGGCAAAGTCTAAGAAGCCTGCTAAAGAGAAAAAGGAAAAGAAAAAGGGCAGACTTAAAGAGGCTTGGAAAGGCTTTAACAGCGAGAGAAAGAAAATTGTCTGGCCGACATGGAAGCAAGTATTAAAAAATACCCTTGTCGTACTTGTCGTTGTCGGTAGCTGCGCGGTTGTTATCGCAGCGCTTGACATTACGTTCCACGAGGGAATTAAAGCTCTGCCCAAGCTGATAAACAGCATTAAAGCGTAAGAGGGTAGAGACATGAGCGACATTAATGAAATGAATGTTGGCGTGAGATGGTATGTGGCGCACACCTACTCGGGCTACGAAAACAAGGTAAAGGCAAGCCTTGAAAAAATCATTGAAAACAGAGGACTCGGACACCTGTTCTTTGATATCAAGATCCCTGTGGAGACCGTTGTAGAGAAAAACGGCGATACCGAAAAAGAGGTCGAGATGAAGGTATTCCCCAGCTACGTTCTTATCAAAATGATAATGACCGATGAGAGCTGGCACGCAGTCAGAAATATTACGGGAGTTACAGGCTTTGTTGGCCCCGGATCCCGTCCTACGCCCCTTACAGAGGCTGAGGTTGACGCGTTGAATATCGAGAGCAAGCGTGTTGAGCTGCTCGTAAAGGTCGGAGACAACGTCGAGATATGCGGCGGCTTGTTCGAGGGCTATACGGGAATCGTTCAGTCTGTTTCCGATGATCTTAAGAAAATTACGGTGCTCGTAAAGAGAGGTCGCCGTGATATGCCTGTTGAGCTTGACGCAAACGACGTGAAGCTTGCGTAAGTGACGTTGTCACAAAAGTGGGAGGGAGAAAAATTTTTGAATTCTCCCGTATAAATACCACAATGGAGGTAATTTTAAAATGGCAAAGAAAGTTATGGGTTACATCAAGCTGCAATTGCCCGCAGGTAAGGCTACACCCCAGCCCCCCGTAGGTCCCGCGCTTGGTCAGTACGGTGTTGCAATTCCCGTATTTACAAAGGAATTCAACGAAAGAACAAAAAATGATATGGGTCTCATTATCCCCGTTGTTATCACGGTATATGCAGACCGTTCGTTCACATTTATCACAAAGACTCCCCCTGCACCCGTTCTTATAAAGAAGGCAGCAGGAATCGAATCCGGCTCCGCAAAGCCTAACAAGACTAAGGTTGCAAAGATAACCAGCGAGCAGGTTCGTAAGATAGCTGAGACAAAGATGCCCGACCTTAACGCGGCTTCCATCGAGACCGCTATGAGCATGGTTGCGGGAACTGCGCGCAGCATGGGCGTAGTAGTTGAGGACTAAGGAGGATTATGAAAATGGGAAAGAAATATACAGACAGCGTAAAGCTGATCGATAAGAGCAAGGCTTATGATCCTTCCGAGGCTCTGGATCTGGTTTGCCAGACATCCAAGGCTAAGTTTGACGAGACTATTGAAATCCACATTCGTTTGGGCGTTGACTCCCGTCATGCTGACCAGCAGGTTAGAGGCGCGGTAGTGCTTCCCAACGGAACAGGTAAGAACGTAAAGGTTCTCGTATTCGCTAAGGGCGACAACGTTGCTAAGGCAGAGGCAGCAGGAGCTGACTACGTTGGCGGACCTGAGTACGCAGAGAAGATCATGCAGGAAAACTGGTTTGATTTCGACGTTGTAATCGCAAGCCCCGATATGATGGGCGTTATCGGTAAGCTCGGTAAGGTTCTCGGACCTAAGGGCTTGATGCCTTCTCCTAAGGCAGGAACCGTTACTCCCGACGTAGCAAAGGCTGTAACCGAGGCTAAGGCAGGTAAGATCGAGTACCGTCTCGACAAGACCAACATCATTCACTGCCCCATCGGTAAGGCATCCTTTGGAACAGAGAAGCTCACCGAGAACTTCAACACTCTCGTTGGCGCGGTTATCAAGGCAAAGCCTGCGGCTGCAAAGGGTCAGTACATTAAGAGCTGCGTTATCGCAAGCACAATGGGCCCCGGAATCAAGATCAATCAGGCAAAGCTTGGCTAATTAAAATAAAAAACAAGGACGTTCACACGAATGTCCTTGTTTTTTATTGTATAACGAAGACCACCCGCTAATCGGGTTGTTCCATAGAGGCTTTTGCCGATGAGTAATCCCGCCGCATCGATAGCCTTCCCCAGCGGGGAAGGCTAAGGATAGTCCCCGCATTTGTGGCTGTAGGGTGGGTTTGCGAGTGTTAGATTTTTCGGTGGGCTTTCAGCCCCTCCGATAATATGCCCTTATAGGGCCGAGCAAGCCATCGGCTTAGCCGGTGGTTATGACTTTTGATTCACTTTTGTAGGGGTCGACGTTCCCTACAAGATTTCATATTAAACGCCACATATAAAAACACCGCTTTTTCTATCTCAAAAGACAGTAAAAGCGGTGTTTTGTATATCTTGGGGCTGCGTAAATGCAACAGCCTCAATTTTTATTTTATATATTATCTGTTAAGGATAAGCTTTGTAAGCTCAACGGGGTCAACAATCTTGCCGTCCTTGTAAACTCTCATGTTACCGGACGCGATCTCGTCAATAAGAACTACCTCGCCGTTGTTGTAACCAAACTCAAACTTGATATCCCAAAGGTCAAGACCGATGGTCTTAAGGTCATCGGCAACTATCTTGGTTATCTTAAGCGTCTGCGCCTTAAGGCTCTCGAACATCTCGGCAGTCATAACCTTAAGAGCTACAAGACCCTCGCCTGTAACAAGGGGGTCGCCCTTTGCGTCATTCTTAAAGGTACACTCAACGTAACCGCCCTCAAGAGGTGTTCCGTCCTTTATATATTCGCCGTAACGGCGGATAAAGCTGCCCGTAGCTACGAGACGGCAAATAACCTCAAGTCCACCGCCGCCAAGCTCCTTACCGAAGCACTCTGCGGGAAGAACCTCCATTGTAGCCTCGTCAATGTTTGCGCTTACGTAGTGGGTCTTGATGCCAGCCGCCTTAAGCATTTCAAAATAATATACAGAGGTCTGAAGATTTGCCTTACCAATGCCCTCAATAGTAAGTCCAACGGTATTCTCACCGGGATCAAACACTCCGTCCTTGCCTGTGCAATCGTCCTTGAACTTCAGCATTACGTTGCCGTTATCAAGAGCGTACACGTCCTTTGTTTTTCCTTCGTAAACCTTTTTCATAGATAAGCTCCTTTGCTTTTTATAACTTCGGTTATTATTATATCACTATTTTTTTTATTTGTACAGATATTTTTTGAAAAAATTTGCTCACAGACCGAAATTTATTTGATTTCAATGCGCCTGAGAAGATTAGATACGGTATCAGCCATACATACCATACCGAAATCGGTAGGATGAGTGCCGTCTACTGTTGCACAATCGGCATATTCTCTGTTAAAGAAGCCTTCTCCGTCGATAAAGTACACGTTTCTGTCGCCGTTTTCCACGTACGCCTTATGGAAGCTGTCAAGCACCACCTGTCTGCGAAGCACCGAATCCTTCATATCCGTACCGCTCTTGAGGAAGTCGGGGCGGCTTAACATAACGTAGGGAAGCTCGGGATATGCGGCTCTTATCTTCTCGTACATTTTGTAATGTGTTTCTCTCAGATATTCCACGTTGGGGGCATTGTGGTCATAATCGGAAATAAATACCGACATAGGGAGTCCCGACATATATTCGACTATGGCATCCTCCGCCTTGCCGTTACCCGAAAAGCCCAGATTTACATAGTCGATATTAAGCCGTCTCGAAACCACAGCGGGGTAGGCTATACCCGAACGGGATGCGCATCCGCCCTGTGTTATGGAGCTTCCGTAAAATATTACGGGACGCTCGTTGCGGTAACGCGCTCCCGCGCCTACCGCCGCACCCTCGGCAAGTCCTACCGACAGGCTGCTGACCTCTCCGTAAAGCGGAAAATTCACGGTTATATACCGCATTTTTCTATCGGGAAATTTGATTATAGAGGTGAAGTTATCTACTATGTCGTATGGGGGCTTAAAGGTGTCATAGAATATAGACTCACCCGTTGATGGGTCATCTATATACATATCAAAGCCCGCCGACATCTGCATGGTAGCGTGGTACATTCTGTGTATGCGGGGCAGGGTAGCGCGGATGACTACGCAATCGGAATCGGTGGAGAAGCGCAATCTTCCTCCCGCGGTGCATTTGTAAAGTCCAACAACGCCCGCGCTTGTAGCCTCAGCCACACTGTCGGGAAGTCTTTTGAATACGTCCTGACCCTTGGGGTCGTAAAAGCCGTAAAGCTCAAATGGCTCTTCCTTTACGTTGTAATACACTATATCGTCTCTTTTTATAGACGAGGTTCCTTTCATTCTGAAATCAAGCTCAGAAATATCAAGAAGCTTTGCCATACAGTCTCCCTTTTTGTTATCCTAACAGCGCCGCGCCTATAATTCCCGCATCGTTGCCAAGCTTAGCTATACGAAGCTCGGGAAGGTCGTCGATAACTCCGCCGCCGTATGCTTCCTTTCTCACTATGGGCAACAGGTCGTCAATAAGCGACTGACCCTCGTTAGACACTCCGCCGCCGAGAGAAATTACCTCAGGCTGGAATATGTTTACGATGGTGGCGATTCCCGAAGCCAAATATTTAATGTATTTCTCGTAGACCTCTTTTGCCGCTTCGTCGCCCGCTCTCATACAGTCGCAAGCCGTTCTTCCCGAAACTCTCTCGGCGTCAAGAAGCATACTTGCCCTGCCATTCTCACGGCACTCGGCAATCTTCTCGTTGGTCATACGGATAAGCGCCGTAGCCGAGGAATAGGCCTCCCAACAGCCCTTACGTCCGCAAGAGCAGGGAACGCCGTCTACCTCGATAACGATGTGTCCGAGCTCTCCGCCCGCGCTGTTGAAGCCCGCGTATATCTTATTGTCGATAATGATACCGCCGCCAACGCCTGTACCGAGAGTTATCATAACACTGTTGGTAGTTCCGCGCGCCGCGCCTGTAACAGCTTCACCCCAAGCGGCGGCGTTTGCATCGTTGGCTATCTTGATATTCTTGAAATTCAGCTCCTTGCCGAGAAGCTCAGCCAAGGGGAACTTTCTGAAATGAAGATTGTTTGCGTATTCAACAACGCCCGTAGCAAGGTTAGCTACACCGGGGGTAGCTATTCCGATAGCCTCGATATCATTCATTGTAATGCCGTGGTCAGCGCAAAGCGAAACGCAAAGCTTTGCCATATCGGCAACGATAGCCTCTCCCGCTCTGTCAGCTCCCGTGGGGATGCTCTTTTTTCTAACGAGATTCATCTCGCTATCTACAAGTCCTGCGGCGATATTAGTACCGCCAAGGTCAATACCTATTCTATACATACTAAAAATCCTTTCTTTAGGCTTTATATGACTATATTATAATATTTTATGGGCTTCAAGTCAATAGACTTTTTTCTTTTTTGTTGGTATTTTTTAACACTCCGTGGGGGCATATATCCCACAGAGGGCATTCATGGCACTCGGGCGCTCTTGCCTTGCAGGTGTCTCTGCCAAACTGAACTATCCTGTGGCAGAAATCCGACTGCTTTTCCCCCTCCACAAGCTCGGACATTATGCGCTCGGTACGCAGAGGGTCTTTCATTCCCTCCTTGTACATTCCAAACCGTCCGCAGATACGCATACAGTGGGTGTCCGCCACTATGGCGGGCTTTCCGTATACGTCACCAAGCAAAAGGTTGGCTATCTTTCTGCCAACACCGGGGAAGGTCAACAGCTCGTCCATACTGTCTGGCAGAACTCCCCCATAGCCGTCACGCAAAAGAATACAGGAAGCCTTTATGCTCTCAGCCTTGGAGCGGAAAAGTCCGCAGGGGCGAATTATGCTTTCTATATCCGAAAGGGGAGCGTCGGCAAGCTCTCCGAGGGTGGGATATTTTCCAAAAAGCTCACGGCAAACAATATTGACCCTCGCATCGGTGCATTGCGCCGAAAGTCTGCCCATAACCAATAGCTTCCATGGCTCGCCCTGCCAATCAAGAGCGCAGACAGCGTCGGGGTATATCTCTTCAAGCCGCCTGACTATCTCTGCCATAAGCTCCTTTTTTTGCTTCTTTGTCATAGCTTACTTCTTAGCGGTAAAGTAGGTTCCCACGTGTCCGCCGTCCATCAGTGTATAGAGTATCTCGGGGTCGTGACCGTTGAGTATAAACATGGGAATACCCGCCTCGGTGGCTATTTTCGCCGCTTGAAGCTTGGCTATCATACCGCCCGTTCCTCTCTCTGTACCAGCGTCACCCGCGCCCGCGTAGATAGCATCTATATCGTCTACACGGGATATAAGAGTAGCATCGGGATTGCTTCGGGGGTCGCTGTCGTAAAGTCCGTCGATATCGGACAGATTGAGAAGCAGGTCGGCTTTACAAAGCTTTGCCACGTATGCCGAAAGTATGTCGTTTCCGCCGAACTTCGTAAGCTCGTCTGTGGATACCGAGTCGTGTTCGTTTACTATGGGAATACAGCGCATCTGGAGCAGACGGTCAAAGGTGTTCTCAGCCGGCGTGCTCCTTTCGGGGGTGGTGAGGACTTCCTTGGTCATCAGCACCTGCGCCACAGTATGTCCGTAGTCCGAAAAGAAGCGGTCGTATATCTTCATAAGCTCGCTCTGTCCGATAGCCGCCATAGCCTGCTTTTCCTCGGGGGCTTTGGGAAAGTTTCCGAAGCCTACCTTGGCAACACCCGCGCTGACAGCTCCCGATGAAACGAGAACTATCTGCATACCCGAATTGTGCAGATCGGACAGCACCTTAACTATTCTCTCTATTCTGCGAAGATTGAGGTGACCCGTATTGTGGGTGGGGGTAGACGTACCCAGCTTTACCACCGTTCTTCGGCTATCCCTGAAATAATTCATAAAATCTTCCTTTTCTTATGTAAATTTTCGAAAACCCCTTTAAATTTCCGAATTTTTGTATTATAATATTGATATATATTATACACTCTTTCAAAAGAGTTTTCAAGTAGATTTTAAAAACTTTATTACAAACATCAAAGGAGTTCAATTACGAAAATGAAGCAAAAGTACACTATTACCATATCCGACGTTCAGATGAACGTTATCTCCGACGAGTCTCCCGAGGCGGTTGAAGCCCTTGTGGGTCTTGTTGACAGAAAAATGAGAGAGATAACGGGGGGCAGTAACCGTTTTCCGAAAAGCGAGGCGGCTCTTCTCTGCGCTCTCGATTACTGCTCCGACCGCATAAAATCTCAGCGTAAGGTAAAGGCGCTTGAAACCAAGCTTGCCTATACCGAGACTGCCCTCGAGGAGCTTGAGCTTGAAAACGAGCAGCTGAAAAAGGAAATCGAAGCTCTTAAAATGATGGTGGCGAAATAATACTTTTTGCCTGACGGCAAAAGCAGATTAATGTAGATTAATTGAATATAGATTTCGAAGTAGTTTAAGTTATATGTGTAACGGTCGCATACATTAGCCTTCCCCAGCGGGGAAGGTGGCAGCCGCTTGTCGGCTGACGGATGAGGAGAGCAAGTTAATGTGTTGACCAAGGATGTATTAAGTTTATTTTCACAGGATTTATTACGTCTTGTTGAGAAAGGCGTTTAGTGTTCTCCTCATCCACCGCTTTGCGGTCCCCCTTCCCCGCTGGGGAAGGCTTTAAATCAGTTTGCTATAATGCCGCATTTCGCACTTGTAGAAAGGATTGTTTATGTCGAACAAACCGAATATTCCCGAGCTGCTCTGTCCCGCAGGCTCTCCCGAGGCGTTTTCTGCCGCTATCGAGGGCGGGGCTGATGCAATATACGTTGGCGGTACGGCCTTTAACGCCCGCATAAACGCTAAGAACTTCACCGCAGAGGAGCTGAGGGAAGCAATAAAATTAGCCCATTCCTACGGCGTAAAGGTCTACGTGGCTGCAAACACCCTTATATACGATCGCGAGCTTGGCGATATGCTCCGCGCCGCACAGGATGCCTACCTTTGCGGAGCAGACGCCCTTATAGTCGCCGACCTCGGCGCGGCGAAAATGATACGGGAGCGTATGCCTATCCCGCTTCACGCAAGCACACAGGTGTCGGGGCATTGCGCCGATGCGGCCAAGCGCCTGTCGGAGCTTGGCTTTAGCCGTATGGTTTGCGCCAGAGAAATGAGCCGCGACGACCTTGCGGAATTTGTAAAAAGCTCCCCCATAGAAGCAGAGGTCTTCGTTCACGGAGCGCTCTGCGTATGCCATTCGGGACAGTGCCCTTTCTCCTCTCTCGTAGGCGGCAGAAGCGGCAACCGAGGCGAGTGCGCCCAGCCCTGCCGTCTCCCCTTTAAAAATCCTAAGGGTAACGGCTATCCCCTGTCTCTTAAAGACCTTTCACTTGCCCAGCATATCCCCGAGCTTTGTAATATGGGTGTGGCTTCCTTTAAAATAGAGGGTCGGATGAAATCCCCCGAATACGTAAGAGACGTGGCGCGGATATGGCGCAGACTTATAGACGAAAAACGTGGGGCTGACAAAAAGGAAATGGCAGACCTTGCCGAGATATTCTCCAGAGGCGGATTTACCGACGGATATTATCTGAAAAACATAAACGGCAAAATGCTTGGCGTGAGAAGCGAGGCAGATAAGAAAAACAGCCGAGCCCTCGTGCCCTTTGAGAAAATAACGAGAAAAATCCCCCTTTGCCTGTCCGCGCGCCTGATCGCGGGCGAGCCTATGACCCTCACTGCCAATGACGGCAGAAGGAGCGTTACGGTTAGCGGTGCTGTGCCCGAGGAAGCTCACACAGCCCCCCTTACCCCGGAAGCCGTAAGGAAAAATCTCTCCAAGCTGGGCAATACTCCCTATGAGCTAGAGGAAATAAATATAACCCTCGGAGAGAATATAATAGTACCCGTGTCGGCAATAAACGCGCTTCGCCGCTCGGCTATCGATGGGCTTCTGCAAGAGGAGCTTCCCAAAAGGGAAAGCCTTTTCGAGCCTGCGCCGAAAGTAAGCGCCATCGCCCAAAAGCCAAGAATAACGGGCAACACAGCACTTTTTTACTTCCCCGAAAGAATACCGAAAGAGGCATATGAGTTTTTTGACACTCTCTATGTTCCCCTTGAAAAATATAGCGGAGAAACAGCGGGCGTTGCACTGCCACCCGTAATTTTTGACAGCGAAAGAGAGAAGATAAAAGGGCTTTTGAAAAAAGCCAAGGAGCTTGGCGCTACCAATGCCCTTGTAGGCAATATAGGGCATATTTCCCTTGCTAAAGAGGCAGGGCTTGCGGCTCGGGGCGATTTGAGACTTAATATAACAAACAGCGAGACGGCGGCAGAGCTTGACAGAAACGGATTTTTTGACCTTGTTCTTTCCCCCGAGCTTACCTTGGCTCAAATGAGGGATATAGCTCGCGCCTGTCCTACGGCAAGAACGGTGATATACGGCAGAGTTCCCCTTATGGTAACCGAAAAATGCGTGGGTCGGGAAATAGGCGATTGCAACAGCTGCGAGAGCGGAAAAAGCTTTCTTACCGACCGCCGCGGCGTAAGATTTCCCGTGCTTCGCAGCTTTGAGCATAGGAGTATAATAGTAAATTCCATTCCTCATTATATGGCTGACAGACAAGCCGAGCTTGAACGCTTTGGGCTGTCGGCAGGGCACTTTATATTTACCACCGAAAGCGCAGAGGAAATCAAAAAGGTGATAAACGCCTATAAAATGTCGTTGCCCGCAAATTTTGACGTAAGACGGATAAAATAAAGCGCTGACCTTTCAAAAAGCTCCCCGCGATATCCAAAATGTCGCGGAGAGCTTTTAAAGCTTTTAATTTGTGAAACAAATCTTGACAACGAAAAAGATTTGTGTTATAATATCATAGCAAATCCCCGGAGGGGAGCCCCCGCGGGCAAAAAGGCGCTTCGCGCCAATGTCGAAATCTCGAAAGTCCCTGCAAACCCTTAACAAAAGTCCCTGAAAATACTGCATATAATGGTAGTAACTAATCTTATAAAATTCCCGATATAAGTGGTCTGACCACATGTTTGACCCCTTATAGAAAATACCCCTAAAACCACCATCGAGGTGTGGCTCAGCTTGGTAGAGCGCTACGTTCGGGACGTAGAAGTCGCAAGTTCGAATCTTGTCACCTCGACCAAAAAACAACCGATTTCAAGGTGTTTTCACCTTGGTTTCGGTTGTTTTTTTATGCTTTCTGCACAAACGGGCATTTTTTTGACCACAATTTGACCAGAATTGTTTTTGGCATTTTTCGCCGATTTGATTGTTTGGCTCTCCACCCCTCAAAATCGATATTTTTATACAGGTTCGAACGCTTTTCAGCCTGTAACTTATCTATCATACATTCGAGACAGCCCATTTCGATTGAAGCTTGTCGATTTGTGCTTTGCAAAATAAAAATCAAGGGGAAAGCAGCTTAAAAACTAACCGCCCCTTGCATATTTGGAAAAAATATGGTATAATGGGAGTGAATAAAGCTTAAGGAGATTTTTATGGGAGACAAGAAGATAAACATAAAGGAATTAATTTCAAAAATGACCGTTGAGGAGAAGATAGGACAGCTTCTCCAGCTTAACGCGAATTTTTTTGCGGACAGCCAAGCCGACATAACAGGACCTTGGGAGAAGCTTGGTATTGACAAGGACGCCCTGAAGTATGTGGGAAGCACCCTTAACTTTCACGGCGCGGACGAAATGATCGCCATTCAGAAAAAGCATATGGATGAAGACCCCAACAAGATACCCATGCTCTTTATGATGGACGTTATCCACGGCTACCGCACTATCTACCCCATACCTTTGGGACTTGGCGCGTCCTTTGACCCCGAGCTTGTGTCGGATTGCTCCAAGATGGCGGCAAAGGAAGCCTCGGCGGGCGGTATACAGGTGACCTTTACGCCTATGGTAGACTACGTTCGCGATGCCCGTTGGGGAAGAGTTATGGAGACCTGCGGTGAGGACCCTCTGCTCAATTCGGTAATGGGAGCGGCTCAGGTAAAGGCGTTTCAGGGTGAGGATCTCTCTGATCCCGACAATCTCGCCACCTGTGTAAAGCACTTTGCGGCATACGGCGGAGCAGAGGCGGGAAGAGACTACAATACCGTAGAGATATCCGAAAGACTGCTGAGAGAATACTATCTGCCTGCGTATAAGGCGTGTATCGATGCGGGTGTTACCATGCTTATGCCTTCCTTCAATTCCCTTAACGGAGTACCCTCTATTGCCAACAAGTGGCTTATGAGAAAGGTGCTTAAGGACGAATGGGGCTTTAAGGGCGTTGTTATCAGCGACTATAACGCCATAGGCGAGCTTCGCAAGCACGGGATTACCGACAGCACAAAGGAAGCGGCGGAGATGTCCTTTAACTGCGGCTGTGACATAGAAATGATGTCCATTACTTACTATCTCCACTTAAAGGAGCTTATAGAAGAGGGGAGAGTGAAAATGGCTGACCTTGACGGGGCTGTGGAGCGTATACTTGTGCTTAAGGAAGCCCTTGGTCTGTTCGATGACCCCACAAGAGGGGCATCGGCAGAAAAGGAAGCGGCGGTATGCCTGACAGCGGAGCATAGAGCTATTGCCCGCAGAGCGGCTGTAGAGTCGGCTGTGCTTCTTAAGAATGATGGCACTCTTCCTTTCTCCGAGAATACAAGGAAGATCGCTCTCATAGGTCCTTTTGCCGACAGCAAGGAAATAAAGGGCTTCTGGGCGTGCTGCGGAAAGGACGAGGAATGCGTAAGCGTTGCCGAGGGAGTTCGGGCGCTTCTTCCCGATGCCGAGATAATCGTGGCAAAGGGTTGCTCGGCTCAGTGGAACGAGCTTGAGCGCGACGGCTTTGACGAGGCGCTGGCGGCGGCTCGGGAGGCTGACGCCGTGGTGCTTTGTCTCGGTGAGCCTCAGAGATACAGCGGCGAGGGCAACAGCCGCGCGGACATCGGGCTGACGGGTGTTCAGGACGAGCTTGCAAGGCTTGTTCTTGAGGTCAATAAGAATACAGCCGCTCTTGTTTTCAGCGGCAGACCCCTGACACTTACCGCTCTTGATGCTATATGTCCCGCTATCCTTGAGATGTGGTTCCCGGGAAGCGAGGGCGGCTCGGCGGCGGCAGAGCTTCTCTTTGGCAGAGCTAACCCCTCGGGTAAGGTGTCTATGAGCTTCCCCAAGGCGGTAGGTCAGTGTCCTATCTATTACAACCATCCGTCCACAGGCAGACCCAAAAAGACGGCAGAGGACGTTCATCAGGCATACGCGTCAAATTATATAGGCTGCGGAAATCTTCCTCTCTATCCCTTTGGACACGGACTTTCCTATACCGAGTTTGTCTACGAGACCATGGAGCTTGACAGCCGTGAGCTGACGGCTGACGGCAAGATAACCGTTAAGATAAGGATAAGAAACGCAGGAGACAGAGACGGCAAGGAGACGGTACAGCTCTATATTCACGACCTTTTCGCATCCACCGTAAGACCTATACAGCAGCTTGTTGCCTTTGAAAAGGTAGAAATAAAGGCGGGCGAGACAAAGACGGTGACCTTTGAGATAAGCGAGCCTATGCTCCGCTTCTGGGATGCCGAGTGCAATTTCGTTTCAGAGGTCGGAGATTTTGACCTGTTCGTGGGCTACGCGGACCATCCCTACATAAAGGAGAGCTTCAGATTGATATGAAAGAGATAAAATACAGATATATCGTTTCCAGCGACCTTGACGGAACGCTGCTTGACAAGGGAGAGAAGCTCAGCCCCGAAAACGCGGCGGCAATAGCCGAGATGGGGAAGAGGGGGATATGCTTTGTTCCCAATTCGGGAAGGACCTTTTCCGAAATGCCCGAGGTGGTTTTGAATAACCCCGATATAAGATACTACATCGGGGGTGACGGGTCGGCTATATGGGATAAGGAAACAGGAGAGCTTTTTGAGCTGGCTATGTCAAAAGACGAGGCGAAGCCTGTTCTCGATATTTTGTTTAGCTACGATACCGTTGATACGGTAAGATACAAGGGTCGCTCCTATGCCGACGCGGAAAAGTACGGAGTTGAGAATTACGATGCCCACCGTCTCAGCCGTTCATATACTGAATTTATCGGCTACTACGTGGATAAGGTGGATGATTTTCAGAATTTTGTCAGAGGGCTTGACAGCATCGAGATGATATGCTCTTATTTTCTGAGTGACAAAGAGCTTAATGAGTGCCGCGAGAGAGTAGAAGCCCTTGGCGATTATAAGGTGGCATCCTCCGAGCCTACTAACATTGAGATATTCCACAAAAGAGCGGGTAAGGGTAACGGCATGCTTGCCCTTGCCGATAGGCTTTCTGTGCCGAGGGAGAATACTGTTGCCGTGGGCGATAGCATAAACGACCTGGATATGCTGGAAAAGGCGGGTATCTCCTTAGCTATGGGGAACGGAATGGACGAGGTCAAGGCGGTATCCCACCGCACTATTTGCCGCTGTGAGGAGCATTCGGCGAAATATATTCTCGAAAATATCATAGGAAAATGATAAATTTCGATAAATCTCTTGACATAGTAAAAAATATATGTTATCATACAATGTATGAAAGGTATTAACTGCGCCTTTTAAAAAAATTATACGAGGTATTATCAAAATGAAAAAGACAGTTTTAAAGCTCATTTCAATCAGCTTGTGTCTCATTTTCGCTCTCTGCGCGTTTGCCGCATGTGGTGAAAAGACTGAAAGAGACACATATGTTATCGGTCTTTCCGGTCCTCTTACGGGCGGCGCGGCTGTTTACGGTGTAGCCGTAAAGAACTCCGCTGAGCTTGCCGTAAAGGAAATCAACGAGGCAGGCGGACTTGACGGCGTTAAGTTCGAGCTCGTTGCTCTTGACGACCAGCACGACCCCTCTAAGGTAGAGGCTAACTACGCAAGCATGATGGATAAGGGTATGCACGTATCTCTCGGATGCGTAACCACCAATCCCTGCCTTGAGTTCGCGGCTCTCTCCGAGGCTGACAACGTATTCTTCCTTACCCCCTCTGCATCCGCTAACAGCGTTGTTGACGCAGCTAACGCATACCAGATGTGCTTTGCTGACGGTAACCAGGGTACTGTTGCCGCTGAGTACGTAAACTCTCTCGGTCTTAGCGAGATCGGTATCTTCTACAAGTCCGATGACAACTACTCCAAGGGTATCTACGACCAGTTCAAGGATTCTCTTAACAGCTCCGTAAAGACTGTAGAGGCTACCTTTACAGGTGAGGCTACAGACTTCACAACTCAGGTTGATATGCTCAAGGGCTGTGAGTTCATCTTTATGCCTATCTACTACACCCCCGCATCTAACTTTATGCTTTCCGCTAAGGGTAAGGTTGCGGACAACGCTACTTACTACGGCTGCGACGGTTTTGACGGTATCGAGTCCGCTGACGGATTTGACATCACAACTATCCCCCAGAAGGTTACAATGCTTTCTCACTTCAACTCCAAGGCTACCGACGGTAAGGCAGGCGATTTCGTTACCAAGTACACAGCAGCTTACGGCACAGATACTCTCAACCAGTTCGGTGCATCTGCTTACGACTGCGTATACGCTATCTTCAACGCAATGAAGGCAGCTAAGGAAGCAGGCAAGGACGTTAATCCCAATATGTCCGCAGACGACCTTTGCGAGATACTTAAGGAACAGTTCAACGGCGGCTTCACCTACGACGGTGTTACCGGTAACGGCATCAAGTGGGCTTCCACCGGCTACGTTGAAAAGAGCGCTATCGCTTACGTTATCAAGGAAGCTGACAACGCGTAATCTAAGCTAAAACAACTTTACTATTTGCTGACGCGGGGACCCGCGTCAGCAAATTGTCATCATTACACTAAATTTAAGGAAAAACTATGGGATTTTTAACAGCGATAATAAACGGGTTAAGCGCAGGCGGAACGTACGCTATAATAGCACTCGGCTATACTATGGTTTACGGAATCGCAAAAATGCTTAACTTCGCCCACGGCGATATAATTATGGCCGGTGGATATACGATGTACATAGTGTTGGCGGCAGGCGGACACCCTCTGCTGGGACTTTTGGCAGCAATCGCCTTTTGTGTCATTTTGGGTGTTGTTATTGAAAAGCTTGCTTATAAGCCGCTTCGAGGCGCGGCTTCTTTGGCGGTGCTTATTACCGCTATCGGTATGAGCTACCTGCTGCAAAGCGTGGCTCAGATAATATTCGGTTCTTCCCCCAAAATACTTTCTCCCTTACAGATAGTTGGCGGATTTAATATAGGGGGAGTTATAACTGTCGACTACACGACTGTTCTTACCATAGGAGTTACCGTTGTTGTTATGACGGTGCTTACCCTATTTATAAAATTGTCAAAAACAGGCCGCGCAATGGTTGCCGTTTCCGAGGACAGAGACGCGGCGACCCTTATGGGCATAAATACCAACGCCGTTATAACGGTAACCTTTGCAATAGGTTCAGCCCTTGCGGCGCTTGCGGGTTATCTTATGCTTTGCAAAGCCCCCGGCCTTTCAAATACCCTTGGAGCGATGCCCGGTATCAAGGCGTTTACCGCCGCGGTAATAGGCGGTATCGGCTCTATCCCCGGAGCGATGGTGGGAGGAATACTTCTCGGTGTCGTTGAGAGTATTTCCAACAGTATTCCCGCTCTCGCGCCCTATACCGATGCGGTAGAGTTCGCTATACTTATCGTTCTTCTGCTTGTTAGACCCTCGGGAATTCTTGGAAAGATGAGGAGGGAAAAGGTATGAGCGGACGTAAGAATATACTTAAAAGGATACAGTGGAAGAATTATGTTGGCTACGTGGCTGTTGCCGCTGTTCTCATAATCTTCGGAATACAGTCGCTTACAGGCACAATAGGACGCTCGGATACCGTTATACTTGAAAAGATAGCTATCGCTATAATGCTTGCTATGTCTCTCGGACTTGTTGTAGGACACTTGGGCGAGCTTTCTCTCGGACACGCGGGCTTTATGTGTATCGGCGCTTACCTTGGCGGTAAGGTAGCAACCCTCTTAGAGCCATCTCTCGGAAACGGTCTGCTTACCCTTATTATCGCCGTTATCGCGGGCGGCTCTGTGGCGGCGCTTTTCGGAATGATAATCGGTCTGCCCGCTCTCAGATTGCGCGGAGACTATCTGGCAATAGTTACTCTCGCTTTCGGAGAGATAATCAGAACGGTCATTATGAACCTGCCCGAAAACCTATTTGGAGGAACGACAGGTCTTAAGACCCCCAGATACGATAACAAACATCTCTTTATAATAGCCTTTGTTCTGGTTATTATATGCCTTGCGGTAATTCAGAATCTTTTGCGCAGTAAGCACGGAAGAGCTATTACGGCTATCCGTGACAACGAAATAGCGGCAAGGGCTATGGGTATCGACGTAACAAGATATAAGCTTCTCGTTTTCGTTGTTTCCTCGTTTTTTGCGGGTGTTGCGGGAGTTCTTTACGGCTATACACAGTCCCGTGTACAGAGCGCAAGCTTCGACTACAACTACTCCATAGAGATACTCGTTATGGTCGTTCTTGGCGGTATAGGAAGCATAAACGGCTCTATGATAGCCGCAACCCTTATTACCTTCCTTAACATCAAGCTTCAGACAAAGCTTGAGGGCGACCTTGCGGTGCTTCAGAATCTCTTCTACGCCATCATACTTATACTTATCGTTATCTACGGCAACGCGCCCGCGCTGAAATCCTTCCGTGAGCGTTATAACGTAAAGGCGATAGCCGCAAAGGTGTTCAAGAGGAAAAAGAAAGTGAAGAAAGGGGCTGCCGAGGAATGAAAAACACGGAAATAAAGGATAAGATCCAAATTGACGATGACGTAGTTTTAAAGGCAGACCACCTGTCTATACATTTTGGCGGTCTACGCGCCGTTGACGACGTAAACCTCACCATAAGAAAGGGCGAGCTTTACGGACTTATAGGACCTAACGGAGCAGGAAAAACCACTATGTTCAACCTGCTGACGGGAGTTTATAAGCCTACCTTTGGAAGATTTTATCTCTGCGGACAGGACCTGACGGGAAAGACCGCACGTGAGATAAACCGCGCGGGAATTGCCCGTACGTTCCAGAACATAAGACTTTTCGGAAACCTTACCGTTCTTGAGAACGTAATGGTAGGTCTTGGAAATCAGATAAAATGCAACCTGTTCCAGTCGGTGCTCAGACTGCCGAGACACTTCAAGGCGGAAGCCGAATACAAAAAGCGCGCTATGGAGCTTCTCGAGGTGTTCGGACTTGCCGAGTTTGCCGATTATCTTGCCAGCAATCTGCCCTACGGTAAGCAGAGAAAGCTTGAGATAGCCAGAGCTATGGCTACAAATCCCACGCTTCTGCTTCTCGACGAGCCTGCGGCGGGAATGAACCCCAACGAGACACAGGAGCTTATGAACGACATCACCTTTATTCGCGAGAAGTTCGGAATAACCATATTGCTTATTGAGCACGATATGAAGCTTGTTTCGGGTATATGCGAAAAGCTTACCGTGCTTAACTTCGGTACAGAGCTTGCCAAGGGAGCAACATCCGAGGTGCTCAACAACCCCGAGGTTATAAAGGCGTATATCGGTGAATAGGAGGTAAAATATGTCAGAACCCCTGCTTAAGGTAGAAAACTTAGAGGTATACTATGGCGTTATAAACGCCCTTAAGGGAATATCCTTTGAGGTAAATAAGGGAGAGATAGTGTCGCTTATCGGCGCCAACGGCGCGGGTAAGACCACCACTCTGCATACCGTTACGGGACTTATACGCCCCAAGCACGGAAGCGTTATTTACAACGGAACCGAGCTTACAAAGGTAGCTCCCCACAAAATAGTTTCTCTCGGACTTTCCCACGTACCCGAGGGAAGAAGAATATTTCAGGACTTAACTGTATACGATAATCTTCTTCTCGGAGCATACGTGCGCAAGGACAAAAAGAAGATAGAAGAGGATATGGACAGAGTGTTTGAGCAGTTCCCCCGACTTAAGGAGCGCCGCCGTCAGATGGCGGGTACTCTTTCGGGCGGTGAGCAGCAGATGCTGGCTATGGGCAGAGCCCTTTTGTCCGACCCTCAGATGATAGTAATGGATGAGCCCTCAATGGGTCTGTCGCCCTTGCTTGTGTCCGAAATATTTGAGATAATCAAATCATTCCGCGATGCTGGCAAGACGGTGTTGCTTGTTGAGCAGAACGCTAAAAAGGCGATGACGGTTTCCGACCGCGTGTACGTATTGGAAACAGGCTCGATAATCAAAGAGGGAAGAGCCGCCGACCTTATTAATGACGAAAGCATTAAAAAGGCGTATCTCGGAGAATAATAGAGGAAGTTCATATTCAAAAAAATCCTTTCGCGAAAGTATCGCGAAAGGATTTTTTAATTACAAAATAAGCTTATCTTAAAATTTTAGGATTTTCGGTAAGCCCTAAAATATAATCTACCGATACGTTATAATACTTTGATAGCTTAATTAAGATATCGGTGGGAATATCTCGCTGTCCCAATTCATAGTTGCTGTATACCTGTTGAGAGCAATTAAGAATTTTTGATAATTCCTTTTGCGTTTTGTCGCTGTCCTCACGCAGGTCGCGTATTCTTCTGTATAACATAACGCCCCCAAAATATAATTCGTAAAAAAATTATACCAAACTGCAAAATGCAGTATTGACATTTACCGCAAATTGCGGTATAATATATTATGCGTATATGGGAATTTCGTATTCGTGTAATATTTTTACTTTTTTGGGGGAGAAAATGAAAAGATTTTTATCAGTTTTAGTACTTACTTGCTTTTTACTTTCGATGTGTCTGTCCTTGACAAGCTGTGGGATTTTTAGGCAAAAGGAAAAATATACTTGGGGAGACCTTATATTTGACACGCTTAAATTTTACACTGTAGATGACAGTGAGGAATTGTTGGAGGATTACGAGGAATTTGCCGATCTGTATATAAAAGCCGACAACGAGGGTCTTTCTGAGTTTGACGATTTGAAATTTGCGTTTGGAAAACTGCAATATATGCTGAAAGCCTTGGCAATTGTACGAATTTGGTCGGCTCAGTTGGGTGATGAATTTAATGAGGAAGATCTTGAATATGCCGAGGAAATTATAGCGTTCGGAGAAGAATTTACAAGAATAACCGAAAAAATGCCTGAAAGAGAAACCGAAAACGATTACGAATACATAGACGACAGCGCAGATACGCTCCGCGAGTATGACGTGAGCGAATGGAGAGAGCTTGTGAGCATATACGAAGAAGCGTGGGATGAGTATTGGATAGCGTCTGACAGATACGATGCTGACCCCTCGGATACTGATGCGCTGCAAACCCGCGAACTGTGGTCTGATAAGCTGTACGACGTTGGAACACAGCTGGAGAATATCAAAATGGCGCTTACTCTGGAGGCCGAAAGCGGCTCGGAGGAGGCTCAGGCAGAGTTGGATGCTATGAACGCCGAATTGACGAGAATCAATACAAAAAATCACTGATAGATCTGAAAATGAATAACGGGTGACACATTTTAACTCATCCTAATACGCAAAGACACCGCTCCTACTGTTCTGTAAAAGCGGTGTTTTTTGTGTTTAAATTTAATGGATAAAACGTAGTAAGGGGGCTTATCAGTTCGAGTCTGCTTAGGCTCCCGCCCTATGAATATATGATTTAATAAGTAATCGTGCGGTTGATCACACAGGCTGATACTGCTCGCAGAATTTCTGTATTATTTCCGCTTCGGAGAAGTTTTCGCGCTTACCCTTTATCATCTGATACGCCTCGTGTCCCTTACCCGCAAGGAGAATAATATCGCCCTCTTCGGAATTTTTCAAGGCGTATTCAATAGCCTCGCGCCTGTCGGGGATAGCCACGTATGGGCAAGTGCCGCTTGTAAAGTATACGGCTATCTCGCTGATTATCGCCAAGGGGGATTCGTTGTCGGGGTTGTCCGAGGTGAGTATGCAAAAATCCGCGTCTCTTGAAGCTACCAAGCCAAGCTCGGCGCGGCGGATCTTCGTTCTTCCGCCCACAGAGCCGAAAAGACATATCAAGCGCCGAGGCTTGTATATTCTGAGCGCCTGTAAAGCCGCCTTAAGACTTACGCCGTTGTGGGCGTAGTCGATTACGGCGCAAGCTCCGTTGGGAAGCTCGTAGGTTTCAAAGCGACCCTTTACTCGGATATCTCTCAAAGCATTTGCTACCTGAGAGGGAGACAGACCAAGCTCGGTGCAGACAGCCATAGCCGTCAGGGCGTTATAAACGCTGAATTCACCGGGGAAAGGAACGGCTATGGGAAGCTCGTCCTTGCCGTGAACGCAGGTAAAGCTTACGCCAACACAGCCCTTTGAACGGAAATAGGAAATATCTCTTGCGCAAAAATCCGCACCGCCCGATAGGGATATGCTTGCCCTCTTACAGCGGTTGCCCGATACCATAGACGGCGAATGCTCGTCGTCGGCGTTATATACGATATATTCAGCGCCGTAGTCGGTAAACAGCCTGCGCTTGCATTCCTTATAATCGTCAAAATCGGGGTGCTCGTGCTCTCCTATGTGGTCGGGAGAGAGGTTGGTGAATATACAGGTGTTGAAGCGTATTCCGTAGACCCTCGCCATTTTCAGCGCCTGAGAGGAGACTTCCATCACAAGGGTACGAACGCCCGCGTTCAGCATCTTTCTCATATAATGATGTAGGTCGATGCTCTCGGGAGTGGTGTTTATGGTTGAAAAGACGTAATCCCCGAAGTAGATTCCGTTAGAGCCTATGTAGCCTGTTGGAACTCCGTTGCTTTTCAGTACGTTGTATATCATCAGAGAGGACGTTGTCTTTCCCTTAGTGCCCGTAATACCTATAATGGTCATTTCCTTTGCGGGATAGCCGTAAAAGGCGGCGGACAGCTGAGCGAGGGCTACGCGAGTGTCCTTGACTACAATAACGAAAGCATCGTCGGGGAGCTTTATCTGATGCTCTATAACGAATACCCGACAGTTGCGCCCGAATGCGCCCCAAGCGTGGTCGTGACCGTCGTTAAGAGAGCCCGAGATACAGACGAATACCGAATCGGCAGATACCTTTCGCGAGTCACAGCACAGAGAAAGTATATCGGTCTTTTCGGGGTCTGTTCCCGAACGGTTTATTATTTCGGTGTAATCCACCGCTCTCATAAGTTCACTGAGTAACATATATCTCTTCCTTTCGCACCTTAAAATTCATAAGCTCCTCGTCAAAGCCCTGTGGCTCTTTACCGCAAAGGCGTATAGCCGAAACGGCAAGGACCTCCAAGGAGTCCACAAAGCCGTTTCCTATGGGTAGCTCCCGCTTTAGCACCGACAGCTCGGTACAGCCTAAAATAAGCTTTTCACAGCCCCGTCCGCGCAGAGCGTCGGCAACCGACAGAAAGCTGTCTATATCGGGAGTTTTACCCTGTTTTATGCCGTCGTAAATAACACTGTTTATAATCTTTTGCTCTTCCTCGGTACAGGTGACGTATTCAAGCCCAGCTTCCTCAAAAACACTTTTGTACGCACCCGACGCCACAGTTCCCTCGGTAGCCAGAACTCCCGCTTTTTTGATGCCGCTCTGTCGGCAAAGCTCTACCGTTTGACGGATTATGTTGATAACGGGAACCGATGAAGCGCGGCTGACGCTATCGTAAAAATAATGAGCCGTGTTGCAGGGAATGGCGATAATGTCCGCCCCCGCGTCGGTAAGCTTTTTTACCTCGTATATCATCGTATCTGCTGGGTTGCTGTCCGAAGCCCCCAGAATAAACGCGGTTCTGTCGGGGGTATCTGCCCGAGAGGACAGTATAAAATTCAGATGCTCCTGATCGCACAGGGCTTTTGTGTGTCTTGTGAGCATTTCGCAAAAGAGAACGCCCGACATAGGCCCCAGTCCGCCCAAAATACCAAGCGTGACACTTTTCATTTTGTAAAAACTCACCCCTCAGAAATAAAATCAAAGCCAAGGCGCGAAAACAGATGCTTGTCCGTATCACCGCCGCGGCATATAATAAACCGACTTTCCAGAAGCTCTTCGTTTTCGGCAACATAGTTAGCAAGCTCGCCATCGGTAGGGATAAGCGGCATAATAAGCTCGCCTCCGCTCTCCGAGAGGTCGGCAAGCTCCTCGGATATAAGACGGCTGTCGTAGGAATAAAGCCTAAGAAAATCGCAGGCAGGGTCAAGAATATCCAAAAGCCCTCGGCGCTTGCCGCATACTATCGACCTTACGCCGTGGCACAAAAAGAAACGCAGACAAAGACAGTGAGCCCGTATTCCGTTACCGAGAATCACGGGAACAAGGGTTTGCCGTAAAAGCTCCTTATCTTCTGCCCTTTCCATAGGATATTCCCCCAAAAAACCTTAATCATAACTATTATATCACACGGCGTTATTATTGTCAAACAAATTTACGTTTTTTTGAAAAATTCCGCATTTAATTTTTGAAACCTATTGAAAAAAATCCCTTTATTGTTTATAATTATATAGACCGTGTGCGGACGGTACTAAGCTTATCTTGGGGGGCGTATGAAAAAAGAAAAGATAACCGCAGTTTTTACGAATATTCCAACGCTCGCCACAGAGCGTCTTACGCTCAGAGCTATGAGCCCGAGAGATGCGGACGATATGTTTGAATACGCACGGCGGGAGGACGTAACCGAGTATCTTCGTTGGTCGCCCCATCCGTCAAGGAGCTATACGGCCGACTATTTGCGCTATATACGCTCACGCTATTCTCTGGGAGAATTTTACGATTGGGCTGTGACCGAGACGAAAAGCGGCAAAATGATAGGTACTTGCGGCTTTACCTGCTTTGACCTTCCCAATAACAGCGCCGAGATAGGCTACGTGCTAAATCCCGACTACCACGGTCAGGGGTACGGCACAGAGGCGGCAGAGAGGGTAGTGCGTTTTGGCTTCCAGGAGCTTGGATTGCACAGGATAGAGGCAAGATTTATGCGGGAAAACACGGCTTCGCTCCACGTTATGGAAAAGCTGGGAATGAGCCTTGAGGGCTATCGGCGCGACGGAATGCTCATAAAGAAAAAATACAGAACTATCGGCGTATGCTCCATCCTTTGTGATGAATGGGCAGAGAGCTTCGGAAAGGAAGAAAAATAATATGAAAAAATATCCGCTTTTACTTACTTATATCGCTAAATCCGCTATTTGGGGAGGCTCTGTTCTATCCGAAAAATGGGGAAAGGTCAGCGACGGAGACAATATTGCCGAGACGTGGGAGCTGTCTGTCAGAGAAAAGGAAATGGCTAAGATACGAAACGGCGAGGCGAAAGGCTTGACCCTTGCGGAGTACTTCGAGGCTGTTGGTTACGATGCGGTATCTCCAAGCTATAAAAAAGGCGATAGATTTCCGCTGCTCGTAAAGCTTATTGACGCTCACGACCGCCTGTCGGTACAGGTACACCCCGACGACGCATATGCGTCGTCAGTTGAAAACGACAGCGGAAAGACCGAGATGTGGTACGTTGTCTCGGCGGCAGAGGGCGCGGAGCTTATCTACGGACTTGCCGAGGGCTATGACAGCGAGGGCTTTGCCCGCGCTGTGGCAGCGGGAGAGATAGACCGCGCTATGAATAAAATTTCAGTAAAGGCGGGGGACTGCTTCTTTATTCCTGCGGGAATGGTGCATGCCATAGGAGCGGGAATACTTATAGCCGAGATACAGCAGAACTCCGACCTGACGTACAGAGTTTACGATTACGACCGCGTGGGAGCTGACGGAAAAAAGCGTGAGCTTCATACGAAAAAGGCATTGGACGTTGTAAGACCTTATACCGAGGCAGAGGTGGATGCTATCCGTTATTCCGAGGGTAAAAATGAGAATATGCTGGCAAACAACAGGTATTTCAAGGTGGCAAAAAAGGATATAGACGGCAGAGCAGAGCTTTCGGTAAGCCACAACAGCTTTTTGTCCGTCCTTTGCATTGACGGCGAGGGTGCTATCCTATTTGAGGGAGAAAAATACCCAATTTCCAAGGGAGACAGCTATTTCTGTCCTGCGGGAATGGGCAGCGCTCTGGTAGAGGGTAAGCTTTCGGTCATTTGCTCGGAGCTTTAATTATCAATATCACAGCGGAGAAAACAATGAGAAAAACGAAAATAGTATGTACTATAGGTCCTGCCTGCAATAACGAGGAAGCGCTGACGGGAATGTGCCTTGCGGGAATGAACGTGGCAAGATTGAACTTTTCCCACGGCACTCACGAGGACCATAAGAAAAATATAGAGCTTATAAAAAGGGTCAGAGAAAAGCTTGGGCTACCTATAGCCATTCTCCTTGACACTAAGGGTCCCGAATACAGAATAGGTGTGTTTGAGAACGGCAAGATCGATCTTTGCGAGGGCGATAGCTTTATATTTACCTCTGAGGACGTTATTGGTAACGAAGAAAGAGTATCGGTAAACTACAAAAATCTTCCCGATGAGATGAGGGCGGGGGATATCATACTTCTCAATAACGGACTTCTCCGTTTTGAGGTCACGGCGGTGGAGGGCTGTAATATCAATTGCCGTGTGACTGTGGGCGGCGAGCTTTCAAACCGCAAGAGCATGAGCTTTCCCGACAAGGTGCTGAAGCAGACCTATCTCAGCGATTACGACAAAAGCGACCTGCTTTTCGGAATTGAGAACGAGGTGGACTTTATCGCCTGCTCCTTTGTGTCGCAAAAGCAGGACTTAATAGACGTTAAGAATTTTCTCCGTGAGAACGGCGGAGAGGGTATGGATATTATCGCAAAGATAGAAAACCGCTCGGGGGTGGATAACATAAAGGATATCTGCCTTGAGTGTGACGGCATTATGATAGGCCGCGGTGATATGGGAGTGGAAATTCCATTTGAGGAGCTTCCCGCAATTCAGAAGCATCTGATAACCACCTGCCGTATGCTTGGCAAGCGGGTAATTACCGCCACGGAAATGCTTGAGTCCATGATACATAATCCAAGACCTACAAGAGCCGAGATATCCGACGTTGCCAATGCCGTATACGACGGAACGAGCGCTATAATGCTTTCGGGTGAGACGGCGGCGGGGAAATACCCTGTGCTTACCGTGGAAACCATGGCGAGAATAGCGAGACAGACCGAAAAGAATATTGACTATGCCAAGGTGTTCAAGAACTCCGACTTTATAATAAAGAACGCGTCGGACGCTATATCCCATTCTACCTGCGGAATGGCGATCGACCTTGAGGCAAAGGCTATCGTCGCCAGCACCCTTTCGGGTATGACCGCAAGAATGGTATCGAGGTTCAGATGTCCCGTGCCTATCGTGGGTATGACCACAGACGAGGGCACGTGGCGTAAGCTGTCTCTTTCTTGGGGTGTTCTTCCCGCCCTCAGTGAGATGTATAATTCTACCGACGTTCTCTTTTACGAGGCGAAAAAGCTTGCAAAGCAAAGTCTGCACCTCGGCAGAGGAGATAGGGTTGTTATTACAGGCGGTATGACCAACGGAAGCTCGGGAAATACCAATATGATAAAGGTTGAGACCGTTTAAGTATTGATTAAATTTTATAGTTTCTTTCTTAATGCAGAAACCTCTCGGACGCACGAGCGTAAGCCCGTAGCTTTTGCGTAAGTAAAAATGTGCTTGCGCCACCGAGAGGTTTCGTTTTTACTATTCCGCATTATTTTCAATTCCGCATTTATTTCAGCGCGGCGGCGAGCTTTTCAAGGGCGCATTTTTCAATACGGCTGACGTAAGAGCGGGAAATCTTCAGTTTTTCGGCTATTTCTCTTTGGGTCAAGGGCTTGCTTCGCCCGATGCCGTAGCGCAAAATAATTATCTGCCGCTCGCGGTCGGTGAGGATAGTATTGACGAGCCGCACCGCTCGGTCAGAGGTTATTTTTCGCTCGATGTCCGAGGTGAGAGACTCGTCACAGCTTATAACGTCAATGTAAGTCAAGGGGTTTCCGTCGCGGTCTACGTCGATCGTCTCGTTAAGAGATATTTCCGCCGCCAGCTTTTTCTGAGAACGGAAGTGCATAAGTATCTCATTTTGTATACACCTTGCGGCATAGGTGGCAAATTTCGCTCCCCCCGATACCCGAAAGGTGTCCACCGCCTTGATAAGCCCTATTGTTCCTATGGATACTAAATCCTCTTGATTCTTGGCGGTGGCGTAATATTTTCTTACTATGTGAGATACTAAACGGAGATTTCGTAAAATAAGCTCCTGACGGGCTTCATTGTCTCCCTTTTCCGCGCGGAGAAAGTATTCCTTTTCCTTTTCGGGGGAAAGAGGGGGTGGAAACTTTTGCGGCGTTGAAATGCCCAGTATCAGATGAAAAAGATTTGACAGCAGAGAAAAGAGTTCGGTAAACATAAAAACCCCCATGTAATAATTTGTATTTATATCCTACAAAAGTTTATGCGGGTAAAAATTAATAATTTCCTTTGGACAGGCGCATAATAAATACAAAAATTCAAGGAGATGTATATGCGTACCCTGACTAAGGATTACAAGGATAACGTAAGCTTTATGAATAAGGCGCTGAGGGTGGATGACAGCTTTGACGTGCTTTCAAAAACGCTGACGCTTCCCGACGGTGAGCTTACCTTTTATTTTATAGACGGCTTCGTTAAGGACACCGTAATGCAGAAGCTTATGACTCAGTTTATCTCAATTAAGAGAATGCCAAAAACGGCAGGGGAGTTTATGCGCTCGTCTGTGCCCTACGTAGAGACCGACGTGAGCGCCGACGTTGATATAATGATACAGTCGGTAATGTCGGGAGCGACCCTTATGATAGGCTCCACATTTGGAGATGAGGCGGTCATTATCGATAGCCGTACCTATCCCGCAAGAGAAACGGCAGAGCCCGAGGGCGACAGGGTAATGATAGGGTCGAGAGACGGATTTGTGGAAACACTTATATTCAACACCGCCCTTATCCGCAGGCGTGTGCGAAACCCTGCGCTTACCATGAGCTATATGACCGTAGGGAGTGACTCGAGAACCGACGTTGTGGTCTGCTATATGGCGGACAGAGCCGACCTCGGATACGTGGAAAAGATAAAAGGGAAGCTCTCGGCGGTAAAGACGGGGGCGCTTACGGTGGGTCACGAATCCTTAGCCGAATGTCTTATAAAAAAACGGTGGTATAATCCTTTCCCGAAGATAAGGACTACCGAGCGTCCCGACTCGGCTGCCGCTCAGCTTTTAGAGGGCGGAGTGTTGATAATAATAGATAACACTCCCCAGGTAATGGTACTGCCCTCTACCATATTTGACTTTATGCAGGAGTCTAACGATTTCTATTTTCCACCGCTGACGGGAACTTATATAAGAATTACAAGGTATGTGGTATTTTTTTTAACGCTTGTAATAACGCCTGTCTGGTATCTTCTGCTTCAATATCCTGAGCTTGCGCCGTCGTGGCTTGATTTTGCCATACCCGATACCCCGGGGCAGATACCTATAATCGCTCAGCTTCTGCTGGTGGAATTTATAATTGACGCTCTCCGTCTCGCTTCTCTCAACACGCCTAATATGTTAAATAACTCACTGTCTGTGGTGGGTGGCTTGATACTGGGAGATTTCGCCGTGGACATCGGCTGGCTTATCCCAGAGGTGATACTCTATATGTCCTTCGTTGCAATAGCCAACTTCACTCAAAGAAGCTATGAGTTGGGCTATGCTATAAAATTCCTCAGGATACTTCTTCTCATCCTAACGGCGATTTTCGGATTTTGGGGCTTTGTGGGCGGCTTTGCGCTGTCGGTTGCCCTTGTGGCTACAAATTCTACCGTCAACGGAAAGCGAAGTTATCTTTATCCCTTGATACCCTTTAACGGCAAAGCCCTGAAGACCCTCTTGCTTAGGGTAAGGAAAAAGGATGTCTGAGTTTAAATAAAAGATCCGTCCGTGGGAGCTGAGGCTCTGCGGACGGAATTTTTTTGGTTTCCGAAAACCACCCGCGAGTGGTTCCAAAGAAGCTTTTGCCGATGAGTAATCCCGCCGCAGCGATAGCCTTCCCCAGCGGGGAAGGCTAAGGATTGTCGCCGCATTTGTGGCTGTAGTGCGGGGTTGCGAGTGTTAGATTTTTCGGTGGGGTTTCAGCCCCGCCGGTAATAGGGCAGAGCAAGCCACTTAGCCTGTGGTTATGACTGAGATGTTTCTTACATTTATTATATGTAATTACATAGGGTCGTAAATATTTAAAAAATAATTGCATTTTTTTACAAAATATGATATAATTATCCTATCAATTTTTTTGGAGAAAAACAGTGCAAAAGCAATACGTGCAAAAAAATGTATACGAGGCATTCCTTGAAAGAATGGATTTTTTGTTTGCCGAGTTTGAAAATATAGTTATCTCCTTTAGCGGCGGTAAGGACAGCGGACTTTTGCTCAATATGGTTTTGGACTATGCTGAGCGTACAGGCTCAAAAAAGAAGCTTTGTGTATTTCATCAGGATTTTGAGGCGCAGTATTCCTACACCACCGATTACGTAAAGAGGACCTTTGAGCGTTTGCGGGATAAAGCAGAGCTTTATTGGGTATGTCTGCCTATGGCGACAAGGACGGCAGTAAGCAATTACGAAATGTATTGGTATCCGTGGGATGACGAAAAAGAAGAGCTTTGGGTACGCCCTATGCCACAGGGATACTACGTTGTAAACCTCCAAAACAACCCCATAACCACCTATCGGTACAAAATGTCTCAAGAGGTTCTTGCCAAGCAGTTCGGCAAGTGGTATTCCGACAATCACGAGGGGAAAACGGCTATTCTTCTGGGTCTGCGGACAGACGAGTCTCTTTTCAGATATAGCGGCGTGTTGAATAAACGGTACGGCTATAAGGAGCAATGCTATATTACGCGGCAGTACAAGAATTGCTGGACGGCGTCTCCCATTTACACCTCGGACGTTTGGACAGCAAATTACCGCTTTAGCTATGACTACAATAAAATATACGACCTCTACTATAAAGCGGGACTGGCTGTTGACAAAATGCGCGTTGCCTCGCCCTTTAACGACTCCGCTGTTGAAAGCCTTAATCTTTACCGTGTGATCGAGCCCGATACGTGGCGGAGACTTATCGGTAGGGTCAAGGGCGTTAATTTCGGGGCTATATACGGGAAAACAAGAGCTATGGGCTACGGAAAGCTTGAGCTTCCCGCGGGATATACGTGGGAGGAATACACAAAATTCTTACTTTCAACCCTGCCTGCCCCCATACGTAATAATTATATTAAAAAATTTGTAACTTCAATTGAATTTTGGCATAAAAGAGGAGGGGGGCTTCCTTGGGAGACTATATCCGAGCTTCGCGACAATGGCTATAATATAGCCCTCAACGGCGTGTCAAACTATACGCTGAAGCATTACAATAAGGTGGTCTTTATCGATAAGATACCCGACCATACCGATGATATAAAGACAACAAAGGATATTCCGAGCTGGAAGAGAATGTGTATATGTATTCTGAAAAACGACCATATGTGCAAATCTATGGGCTTTGGCGTTACCAGGGAGCAACAGGCGATGATAACGGCTATAAGGAAAAAATACGGAAGCTATGACAAGGAGCTGTGAGCAATATGAAATTTAAAAGTCCTGTGTACGGTGTTATTGCCGTGCCTGTGGAAAAGGTTGAGGCAAATACATATAACCCCAATACCGTAGCACCCCCCGAGATGGATCTGCTTTACGACAGCATTCGCGAGGACGGCTATACTATGCCCATAGTGTGCTATTACGATAGGCAGAGAGATAAATACGTTATCGTTGACGGCTTTCACCGCTATCGCGTTATGCTGGAAAACCCCGATATTTATGAAAGAGAGCAGGGAATGATTCCCGTGTCGGTCATAGATAAGCCCCTTGACTGCCGAATGGCAAGTACCATAAGACATAACAGGGCGAGAGGAACTCACGACGTTGACCTTATGAGCAACATAGTCAGAGAGCTTCACGATCTCGGTCGCTCGGATGCGTGGATATCTAAGCATCTCGGAATGGATACCGACGAGATACTGAGACTTAAGCAGATAACGGGGCTGTCGGCGCTCTTCCGCGACGGTCAGTTCGGTCAGGCATGGATACCCGTGGAGGATGACGGTGATATAGCTAACCTCGACTACGCAAATGAAGAGAACTCAAGATAATATTTTTGCCATATTCACAGAAAGTTAACGAAAAATCTATATGTATATGGTACAATTTAATAAGGTTTTACCGTAGCTGTGCGTATCCGATAATTATTTGCGTTCCATGGCTTCGGAAAAATAAAATAAGCGGGTCGTTTTTACAGATCCGAAAACAGAAAGGAAGACTTTGTTATGAAAAAGTTTTTAGCGCTTACCTTGGTTCTTGCTACATTGGCTGTTTGCCTCGTGTCATGCGGCGGAAAGCCCGCTATCGAGATCAGCCCGTACGGAAAACTTCCCGAATGTTACGAAATAACGGTAGTTTCTCGTAACTGCCTGAGCGACGGTACGATCCTTGAAGACGAGTATATACAGGGCTGCGATGCCGATGGGAACGTTTACGTGTACGACCTGAATGGCAAAGAGTGGTTATATCTTTCAAAGAACGGCGCTTATGATCTCTATACCGTAAATGAGGAGACCGAAAAGTTTGAGCTGGAAAAGGAAAATTCCGATGTGGGCGACAGATACCTCAGTAGCGTTTGCGGAATTGCATTCGAGATGCGCGGTTATCCATTAGAAAAAATAGATTCCCTTAACCTGCCCGCCGAGCTGAGCGGAAAAGAGCTTGTTTTCTTGGATGCCAAGCGCTTTGAGTACTATAACATAACCCTTGACAACGGTTCCCTCGAGGTTGCTGTGGAAAAGGAAACGGGAATATGCTTTTATAGCTTGAGCGAAGACGGAGATCTCACGTACATAAGCAAATATACCGTTCCGTATGAAGGAAATTACGCCGATATGGTTGGAGCGGATGCAAAATAATCTGTAATAGGTATTAAAATAATAGCGGGGGCGGTCTCAAATTTGGGTTTGAGACCGCCCTTTTGACCGAAAAAACTCTTAAAAATGCCTAAAAAGCGGTTTGTTGTATAAAGCTAACAAAAATCGCTCCGAAACGCGCAAATAAATCTCTGTTATGCCCTAAAAAAATATCTTGCAATCTTGTCCGAGTTGTAGTATAATTATCTAGCTTGATATGCGTTGAAGCGAGAGGTTGCTGTCGGAGTGACGTCTGACAGGTAATTTTCGCGGAGTATGTCCGTTAAATCGGGCGAAAGCATTTCTCTTTGCGGCGCCGTCTCCCTGTGGAGAAGCGCGGATCGACTTTCCCGAAGTTTGTTTGTGCAAATGCTGGTGTACCTACGAATTCGGCTTTTTAAATGAACGTCGAGAAAACGCACGGCACGGTGTTGAGAGATGCGCCCCTGAAAATGCGGTTCGCATTATTGCGACCCAACGCTGATGCGAACAGGCAAATCTATTAAAAGGAGGAAAAACAGGTGGCAGTCAAGGAAAAGATCAGAGTAAGACTTAAGAGCTACGACCACACCATTATCGACGCGGCGGCAGAGAAGATAGTTGACGTTGCGAAGAGAAACGGCGCGGCAGTTTCGGGTCCTATTCCGCTTCCCACAGAAAAAGAGATCGTTACTATTCTTCGTGCGGTTCACAAGTATAAGGACAGCCGTGAGCAGTTTGAGATGCGCACGCACAAGAGACTTATCGACATTGTGAAGCCCTCGCAGAAGGTAGTAGACGCGCTCATGAGCATTGAGCTCCCCGCCGGTGTTGAGATCGAGGTAAAAATCTAACGTCAAGCACCAAGGTCCACGGCAAAAACAAAGATAACAGCCGATGCAAGTTATCCTTACAGTTCGGCAACTTTGTAAGTCATGTTGGCAAAATGTCAACCAATAATTTACAGGAGGAAAAACAAAATGAAAAAAGGCATTATCGGTAAGAAGATCGGCATGACACAGATCTTCGACGAGGTCGGAAACGTAATTCCGGTCACGGTAATCCAGGCAGGTCCCTGCGCAGTAGCGCAGAAAAAGACAGTTGAGACCGATGGCTACAATGCTATCCAGCTCGGTTTCATGGATGCTAAGGAAAAGCATCTCACAAAGGCAGAGAGAGGTCACTTCGAGAAGGCAGGCGTTTCCCTTAAGAGACACCTCAAGGAGTTCCGTCTTGATGATGTATCCGCAATAAACGTTGGCGACGATATTACCGCCGATACCTTCGCCGCAGGCGACAAGGTCGACGTAACAGGTATAACAAAGGGACGTGGTTACACAGGATGCGTTAAGAGATGGGGTCACCACATTCTCCGTATGACTCACGGTACAGGTCCTATCCACCGTCAGCCCGGTTCTATGGGTGTTATTGACCCTGCGAGAATCTTCAAAAATAAGAAGATGCCCGGTCAGTACGGTAACGAGCAGGTAACCGTACTCAATCTCAAGGTTGTTAAAATCGATTCCGAAAAGAATCTTATCGCTCTTAAGGGTGCCGTTCCCGGCGCTAAGGACGGTATCGTATTCATTCGCGATTCGATAAAAGCATAAGCGAAGGAGGAAATGAATAATGGCTAATATTAAGGTATTCAATATGGCTGGTAAGGAAGTCGGCGAAATGACTCTTTCCGACGCTATATTCGCAAGAGAAGTAAATGAAGCTGTCCTCCACGCTGCTGTCAGAGCATATCTGATGAACCAAAGACAGGGCACACAGTCCACACTTACCCGTACCGAGGTATCGGGCGGCGGTAAGAAGCCTTGGAGACAGAAGGGAACAGGCAGAGCGCGTCAGGGCTCTACCCGCGCACCTCAGTGGACACACGGCGGCGTAGCTCTCGGCCCGAAGCCCAGAGATTACCGCACAGGTATGAACAAGAAGACCAAGAGAGTTGCTCTCTTCAGCGCTCTTTCGGCTAAGGTTGCCGCTGGCGAGCTCATCATCGTTGACGAGATCAAGATGGAAGCTTACAAGACCGCCGAGATGGTTAAGATGTTCAAGGCTCTCGGTTGCGAGAAGACTGTTACTAAGAACTATAAGGTAACCACCGTTGTTGACGGAGAGGTTGTAAGAGAGAGAAAGACAAGAGAGGCAACAGTCGCTCAGAGCGCTCTCGTAGTTCTTCCCGCGGTTGACAAGTTCGTAATCGGAAGCTGCAACAATATCCCCGGTGTGGAGACCACACTTTACAGCACCATCAACGTATATGAGGTGCTGAAGGCTGAGAAGGTTGTTATGACCCGCGCAGCTGTTGAAAAGCTTGAGGAGGTGTACGCGTAATGAAAATGGTACAGGATATCATCATTAAGCCTATCATCACAGAGGCAAGCATGGACGCTCTCGCTGCAAAGAAGTATACCTTTAAGGTTGCTTCCGACGCAACAAAGCCCGAGATCGCAAAAGCGGTTGAGACAATGTTCGGCGTAAAGGTAGCGGACGTTAACACGATTTCAATGAAGAAGAAGCCCAAGAGACTCGGCGTTCACTTCGGATACACATCCGAGTGGAAGAAGGCTGTTGTTACCCTTACAGCAGACTCCAAGACCATCGAGTTCTTCGACGGCCTTAACTGATGGTAGGAGGTAAAGAAGAATGCCTACAAAGAAGTTTAAGCCTACTACACCGTCCAGAAGACATATTCCAGTGCCCACCTTCGAGGAGATAACAAAGTTTACTCCCGAAAAGAGCCTGACAGTTGTTAAAAAGAAATTCGCTGGACGTAACAGCTACGGCAGAATCACCGTTCGTCACAGAGGCGGCGGAAACAAGGTAAAGTACAGAATTATCGATTTCAAGAGACTGAGCACAGCTCCCGCAACCGTAATCGGTATCGAGTACGACCCCAACAGAAGCGCATACATCGCGCTCCTTCAGAATGAAGCAGGCGAGAAGAGCTACATCGTAGCTCCCGTTGGTCTTAAGGATGGCGATAAGGTCTACACAGGACCCGACGCAGACATTAAGCCCGGTAACACTCTCCCCATCGAGAACATTCCCGTTGGTACTTTCATTCACAACATCGAGCTTTACCCCGGCAAGGGCGCTCAGCTCGTTCGTTCCGCAGGCGTTGCAGCGCAGCTCATCTCTAAGGAGAATGGCGTAGCGCAGGTAAGACTCCCCTCGGGCGAGGTAAGAATTATCCGTCTTGATTGCAAGGCTACTATCGGTCAGGTTGGTAACATCGAGCATGATACCGTTAAGATCGGTAAGGCAGGTAAGACAAGACATATGGGCATCAGACCCACAGTACGCGGTTCCGTAATGAACCCCTGCGATCACCCTCACGGTGGTGGTGAAGGTAAGTCTCCTATCGGACGTCCTACTCCCGTTACTCCTTGGGGTAAGCCTGCTCTCGGTTATAAGACCAGAAGCAAGAAGGCAAGAACAGATAAGTTCATCGTAAAACGCAGAAACGCTAAATAAGGAGGGAATATAAGATGAGCAGAAGCCTTAAGAAAGCGCCTTACGTAGAAGAAAAGCTCTACGCACGTATTTGCGCTATGAATGAAAAGAATGAGAAGAAAGTTCTCAAAACATGGTCTCGCGCGTCGACCATATTCCCTGAGTTCGTAGGTCACACCATCGCGGTTCACGACGGAAGAAAGCATATTCCGGTATACGTAACCGAGGATATGGTAGGACACAAGCTCGGCGAGTTCGCGTTGACAAGAACATTCAAGGGACACGCAGGTTCCAAGACATCCAATAACGGTAAATAATTGAGGGAGGAAAACAGTTAAGATGGAAGCAAAAGCAACACTTAAATACGCGAGAATTTCCCCCCGCAAGGTAAAGATCGTTCTTGACCTCATCAGAGGTAAGGATGCGGGCGTAGCGATGGCAATTCTGAAGAACACCAACAAGAGTGCTTCGGAATACCTTGAGAAGCTTCTGGGAAGCGCGATTGCAAACGCAACAAACAACTTCGAGATGGACGAAACAAAGCTCTACGTATCCGAGTGCTTCGTATGCCCCGGACCTACGCTCAAGAGAATTATGCCCAGAGCAAAGGGAAGCGCAGACAGAATTTTGAAGAGAACATCTCACGTAACGATAGTCGTTAAAGAAAGAGACTGAGAAAAGGAGGTTAAAGCTAAATGGGTCAGAAAGTAAATCCCCACGGAGTTCGCGTGGGCGTAATTAAGAACTGGGATTCAAGATGGTTCACATCCGACAAGAAGTTCGGAGATACCCTTGTATCCGACTACAATATCAGAAAATATCTGAAGAAAGAGCTTCAGGCTGCGGGCGTTCCCAAGATCGAGATCGAGCGCGACAGCCAGAGAGTACGCGTATTTATCCACTGCTCCAAGCCCGGTATGGTTATCGGACGCGGCGGCTCTGAGATAGAAAAGTACAAGAACGAGCTTCAGAAAATGGTTGGTATGCCCGTTGCCCTCAACGTTGTTGAGGTAAGACAGCCCGACCTCAACGCTCAGCTCGTAGCAGAGAATATCGCGGCACAGCTCGAAAGAAGAGTAGCGTTCCGCCGCGCTATGAAGATGGCTATCCGCAACACAATGAGACTTGGCGCAAAGGGAATCAAGATTTCCTGCAGCGGAAGACTTGCAGGCGCGGAGATAGCGAGAACAGAGCACTATCACGAGGGAACCATCCCGCTTCAGACACTCAGAGCCGACATCGATTACGGTTTCTGGGAAGCTAACACAACCTACGGAAAGATCGGCGTCAAGGTATGGATATACAAGGGCGAGGTTCTCAACGAGGTAAACAGAACAACCGCAGCGCCCAGAGATAACAGACGCGCAGACCGCCGCGACAACAGAAACGGCGAGAGACGCGGACGCCGTCCCGAGGGCAACAGAGGCGAGAGAGCTCCCAGAGAAGGAGGTCGTAAAAATGTTAATGCCTAAAAGAGTTAAGTTCCGTCGTGTACACCGCGGCAGACTTAAAGGAAAAGCAATGAGCGGAAACAGAGTTACAAACGGCTCTTACGGTCTTGTAGCTCTTGAGCCCGCATGGATAACCAGCAACCAGATCGAGGCTGCCCGTATCGCGATGACAAGATACATCAAGCGTGGCGGTAAGGTTTGGATAAAGATCTTCCCCGACAAGCCCATAACAGAGAAGCCTGCTGAGACCCGAATGGGTTCCGGTAAGGGATCTCCCGAGTACTGGGTAGCAGTAGTAAAGCCGGGCAGAGTTATGTTCGAGATGGACGGCGTCGCTGAGGACGTTGCAAAGGAAGCTATGAGACTTGCTTCTCACAAGCTCCCCAACAAGTGTAAGTTCGTAGTGAAGGAGGAAGCATAATGAAAGCAACAAAATTCACAGAAGAATTGAAGAAGATGAGCGCCGATGAGCTTAACGCAAAGCTCAAGGAGCTTAAGGAAGAGCTTTTCACGCTTCGCTTCCAGCACGCGATCAATCAGCTTGACAATCCTCAGAAGATAGTGGAAGTCAAGAAGAACATTGCTCGTGTAATGACCGTTCTTTCAGAGAAAAACGCGTAAGGAGGAAAAGTCATGACAGAAGAGAGAAATCTTAGAAAGACCCGTGTGGGATACGTAGTAAGCGACAAGATGGAGAAGACTATCGTAGTTTCCATCGAGGACAACGTAAAGCATCCCGTATACGGAAAGATCATTAAGCGTACCTTGAAGGTACACGCGCACGACGAAAAGGGCGAGTGCGGTATCGGCGACAAGGTTGAAATTATGGAGACAAGACCTCTTTCCAAGACAAAGAGATGGCGTCTTGTTAAAATAATCGAAAAGGCTAAATAATTTAGCTCCAAATAAACCATATACAGTAGATACGGCAAAAATCGTATTGAAATCAGGAGGATAAAAAAGTGATACAGCAACAAACACTTATGAAGGTTGCCGATAACACCGGAGCTAAAGAGCTGATGTGCATTCGCGTACTCGGCGGTACAGGCCGCAGATACGCAAACATCGGTGATGTGGTAGTAGCTTGTGTAAAGAAAGCTGCTCCCGGCGGTGTCGTAAAGAAAGGCGACGTAGTCAAGGCAGTTGTTGTAAGAAGCGTTAAGGGCATGAAGCGCGCAGACGGTTCTTACATCAAGTTTGACGAGAACGCAGCGGTAATCATTAGAGAAGACAAAACACCCAGAGGTACCCGTATATTTGGACCTGTGGCAAGAGAACTCCGCGAGAAGGATTATCTGAAGATCCTCTCCCTCGCACCCGAAGTACTTTAATGGAGGTATCGAGATTATGAATATCAGAAGAGACGATACCGTCATCGTTCTTTCCGGTGACGACAAGGGCGTAAAGGGAAAGGTAATCGCCGTTTCCCCCAAGGAAGATAAGGTAATTGTGGAGAAGGTCAATATGATCCACAAGCATGTTAAGCCCCGCAAGCAGGGTGAGGCAGGCGGAATTATTGACGCAGAGGGCGCAATTTACGCGTCTAAGGTAGCTCTTTACTGCGCAAAGTGCGGTAAGGGCGTAAGAGTCAAGATGAAAGATGTTGACGGCAAAAAAGTACGTGTCTGCGCAAAGTGCGGACAAGAGCTGTAATGGGAGGTAAGGACTAATGGCAAGAATGAAAGATATGTATAAAGCCGAGGTTGCCCCCGCTCTTATGAAGAAATTCGAGTACAAGAGCTCGATGCAGATTCCTAAGCTTGACAAAATAGTAATCAACTGCGGCGTAGGAGAGGCAAAGGAAAACTCCAAGGCTCTCGACGCTGTAATCGCTGACCTTACACTCATTTCGGGTCAGAAGGCGGTTCCCACCTACGCAAAGAAGTCCGTGGCTAACTTCAAGCTCCGTGAGGGCACGAAGATAGGCGCAAAGGTTACTCTTCGCGGCGACAAGATGTATGAGTTTGTAGACAGACTCTTCAACTTCGCTCTCCCCAGAGTACGTGACTTCAAGGGTATCAACCCCAACGCATTCGACGGCAGAGGAAACTATGCGCTCGGTCTTAAGGAGCAGCTCATATTCCCCGAGATCGAGTACGACAAGGTTGACAAGATCCGCGGAATGGATATTTGCTTTGTAACAACAGCAAACACGGATGAAGAAGCAAGAGAGTTGCTCAAGCTTATGGGCGCTCCCTTCGCAAACTGATAGGAGGTAAACGACGATGGCAAAGAAGGCTATGATACTCAAGCAGCAGAAGGCGCAGAAGTTCTCCACAAGAGAATACAACAGATGCAAGATCTGCGGCCGTCCTCACGCTTATCCCCGCAAGTACGGTATCTGCCGTATCTGCTTCCGTGAGCTCGCGTACAAGGGCGAGATCCCCGGCGTAAAGAAAGCAAGCTGGTAAGCATTTTTCACGGCTAAGGCCGTGAAAAGGCGCGAACGTAAGTTCGCGCACAGCTCCCGAAAGGGAAAAACAAAGGTTTATAGTTTCCGAGAGATCGGAAGCCCCCTAAACGATCGGTAGGAAGCGAGTCTGAGGATGCGCTTAACCCCCGATACGCTTGCCACCCGGATCGGGTGGCGGCAAGATAATAAAACTTGCATACAGGAGGAAAATAATTATGCAAATGTCAGACGTAATTGCGGATATGCTCACAAGAATAAGAAATGCAAACGATGCAAAGCATGCAACTGTGGACATCCCCGCATCCAACATGAAAAAAGCAATCGCAGACATTCTCGTAGAAGAGGGCTACGTAAAGAGCTATCAGGTAATCGAGGATGGTAAGCAGGGAGTTATCCGCGTAACTCTGAAGTACACTGCCGGAAAGCAGAAGGTAATCAGAGGAATCCGCCGCGTATCTAAGCCCGGTCTTAGAATCTACGCAGGCTACGAGGATATGCCTCAGGTAATGAACGGACTCGGAATCGCTATAGTTTCCACGTCCAAGGGAATAATGACCGACAAGAAGGCACGCGCGACAAAGATCGGCGGCGAAGTCCTTGCGTTTGTTTGGTAATAAGCGGGAGGTAGAAAGATGTCAAGAATAGGAAGAATGCCTATAACAGTTCCCGCAGGTGTTACAGTAACCATTGCCGACAACAATCTTGTAACGGTAAAGGGCCCCCTGGGAACTCTCACAGAACAGTTTAACAGCCGTATGATGATAAAGCTTGAAGGCACCGAGCTTACCGTAACCCGTCCCACAGACGAAAAGGAAGACAGAAGCCTTCACGGTCTTACAAGAGCGCTGCTCAACAACATGGTAGTAGGTGTAACTCAGGGTTACTCCAAGACACTGGAGATAATCGGTGTCGGCTACAAGGCAGCTAAGGTTGGTAAGACGGTTGAGCTTTACCTCGGACACTCCCTTATGTCCAACGGCAAGCCCCAGCAGAAGTTCATCATCGAAGAGACTGATGACATCAAGCTTGAGGTTGCGGACAAGGCAGTTCCGATAACCATTACCGTAAAGGGTATCAACAAGCAGGCAGTAGGTCAGATGGCAGCTGTTATCAGAAGCAAGAGACCGCCTGAGCCTTATCATGGTAAGGGTGTTAAATACGCTGACGAACGTATTCGTCGTAAGGCCGGAAAGACCGGTAAGTAATGAAAGGAGTGGACACAAATGGTATCGAGAAAAGACGCTAATAAAGCTCGTCTCAAGAGACATAAGAGAGTCAGAGCTAAAATATCGGGCACAGCAGCTCGTCCTCGCCTTGCAGTATATCGTTCCAATGCGCACATTTCCGCGCAGATCATTGACGACGTTGCAGGCGTAACATTGGTTTCTGCTTCTACCCATGAAAAGGATTTTGAAGGCACAAGCGGAAACAAGGCAGCAGCAAAGTGGGTTGGTCAGAAGATCGGCGAGCGCGCAGCTGCAAAGGGTATCACCGAAGTCGTATTCGACAGAGGCGGCTATCTTTACCACGGACGTGTATCGGAATTGGCTGACGGCGCTCGCGAGAGCGGACTGAAGTTCTAATTACCTTTTTGGTAATTAGTCCGGTTTGTACACTGTTCAAACACACAAATTGTATTGAACACAGAAAAGGAGAAAAAACATGGCAGAAAGATTTAATCCGGCAGAGCATGACCTCAAAGAGCAGCTCGTGTCGCTGAACCGTGTTTCCAAGACCGTAAAGGGTGGCCGTATCTCCCGTTTCGCAGCGCTTATGGTAGTAGGCGACGGCAACGGACATGTTGGCGTAGGACTTGGAAAGGCAGCCGAGGTTCCCGAAGCTATCCGCAAGGGAATTGAGGACGCAAAGAAAAATATGATAACAGTTTCCCTTAAGGGAACAACGATCCCCCACGAGGTTACAGGCGTATACGGCGCAGGTAAGGTTCTTCTTAAGCCTGCCGCACCCGGTACAGGTATCATCGCGGGTGGCAAGGTAAGAGCTGTACTTGAGCTTGTTGGTATATCCAACATCCGCGCTAAGTGCTTGCGCTCCAATAACCCCACAAACGTAGTCAAGGCAACTATCGCAGGACTTGAGCAGCTCCGCTCCGCAGAGGACGTAGCAAAGATCCGTGATATCAGCGTTGAGCAGGTTAAGGGTTAAGGAGGTAACGAAGAATGAAAAAAGTAATTCTCGTAAAGAGCCTTATATGCGCAAAGCCCAACCAGAAGGCAACAGCTAAGTCTCTCGGACTTGTAAAGATCGGCGATAGCATCGTTCATGAGGACAATGCGGTACTTGCAGGTAAGATCAAGGTTATTTCTCACCTCGTCAAGGTTGAAAACGTATAAGGAGGAACAGAGAGATGAAACTTAACGAACTTTCTCCCGCAGTAGGCTCCGCAAAGGACGCTTACCGCAGAGGCAGAGGCCCCGGCTCCGGAAACGGAAAGACAGCAGGTAAGGGCCACAAGGGTCAGAACGCGCGCTCCGGCGGCGGTGTAAGACCCGGATTTGAGGGAGGACAGCTTCCTCTTTACAGAAAGCTTCCCAAGAGAGGCTTCAAGAACAGATTCGCTACTAACTACGCGATCGTAAACGTAGCTGATCTCAACAAGTTTGAGAATGGCGCGACAGTTGACTTGGAAGCATTGCTTGCAGCAAAGATCGTTCGCAAGGAGCTTGACGGACTTAAGGTTCTCGGCAACGGCGAGTTGACCAAAAAATTAACTGTTAAAGCAACAGTCTTTTCCGCAACAGCTAAAGAAAAGATAGAAGCAGCAGGTGGAAAGACAGAGGAGGTATAAGGATGTTCAAGACGTTGAAAAACGCATGGGGAATCGCAGATCTTAAAAAGAAGATTCTCTTTACCTTGCTTATCGTCGTCCTTTACCGTCTCGGCGCCTGCATTCCCGTTCCTTTCGTAGACGCGGAAGTTCTCGCGCAGAGCGACGCGTTTACGGGAACTATACTCCAGTACCTGAATATCATTTCGGGTGAAGCGCTTGCTAAGGCAACACTTCTGGCGCTGGGTGTATCTCCGTACATCACCGCATCTATCGTAGTACAGCTTCTTACAGTTGCTATTCCTGCCCTCGAAAGATGGTCTAAGGAAGGCGAAGAGGGTAAGAAGAAGATAAACGTACTCACACGTATAATCACCATCGTACTTGCTCTCGTAACAAGTATCGGATACACGATGTTCCTCAAGCAGGGAGATATCTACAACGGTTCTTACCTGAGCGTAGATAGTCCTAACTTCTTCCACTATATGGTAATCGTTCTCTGCTACTGCGCAGGCGCGGCACTCGTTATGTGGATGGCTGAAAAGATCAATGAGTCGGGTATCGGAAACGGTATCTCCATCATACTTTTCGCGAACATCGTTGCAGGTATCTACACAACAGTGACCACAATGTGGACGCTGATGTTCCCCACAGGAGCATTCAAGAGCTTCGACTGGCTGGGACTTGTTGTAGTTCTCGCATTCCTCGTTGTACTCCTCGGCTTGGTTCTTATAGTCGTATGGATGTCCGATGCGGAAAGAAGAATACCGATACAGTACGCAAAGAGAGTAGTCGGCAGAAAGATGTACGGCGGACAGAACACAAACCTGCCTATCAAGGTAAATATGACGGGCGTTATGCCTATCATCTTCGCAAACTCTATCGTAACCATTCCCGCAACCTTTGCGGCACTGGCTTCTAACTTCTCCAGCGCAAATTGGATAACCAAGTTCTCCGATGGACTGACGAAGTACTTTAACTACGATAGTTGGATATACCTTGTTGTGTTTGTGCTTCTTCTCGTAGCGTTTGCATACTTCTACGTAATGATCTCCTTCAATCCCATAGAGGTAGCGAACAACATTAAAAACAACGGAGGAGCTATTCCCGGTATCCGTTCGGGCAGACCTACCATCGAGTTTATAAAGAAGGTTCTTTACAGAATCACCCTCGTTGGCGCGTTGCTCGTAGCGTTTATCGCAGGCTTCCCCATGCTTCTGAACAACATTCTGAGCATCGATGCTATTCAAAAGGCTCTCGAGACCGCAGGCAGAACCCCCATGTACTATCAGTCGCTCTTTACGACTCTTGCATTCGGCGGATCTTCCTTGATGATCGTTGTAGGCGTTGCCCTTGAAACGACCCGCGAGCTTGAGGCTCAGATGACACTCAGAAACTACAAAGGCTTTTTGGATTAATTCCTAAGGAATTCCATTTGGAGGATAACTATGAATTTAATTATTATGGGCGCGCCCGGTGCGGGCAAAGGAACCCAGTCTGAAAAGATCTCGGCAAAATGGAATATTCCCTCGGTATCAACAGGAGATATGCTCCGCGCGGCTGTAAAGGAAGGCACTGAGCTTGGAAAAGCCGCAAAGACCTGTATGGACGCGGGACAGCTTGTACCCGATGATATCGTTATAGGAATTATCAAAGATTATCTTTCGTCAGATAAATGCGCAAACGGCTTTATTCTGGACGGCTTCCCCCGCTCCATCCCTCAGGCAGAGGCTCTGGACGCTATGGGCGTGAAGATCGATGCTGTACTCAGCATCGAGGTTCCCGATGAAAAGATCGTAGAGCGTATGAGCGGACGTAGAGTGTGCCAGTGCGGCGCATCCTACCACGTAGCTTATAAAGCTCCCAAGGTAGCAGGCATCTGTGACAGCTGCGGCGCGGCTCTTTACACAAGAGACGACGATGCTGCGGAAACTGTGCTGAAGCGTCTTGAGACCTACCACAACACAACAGAGCCCTTAAAGGATTTCTATGCCGCAAAGGGACTTCTCATATGCGTTGCGGGAAGAGAAGAGGTCAAGGACACAACGGCGGACGTTATGAATGCGCTTTCAAAATTTGAGGCGTAAATAATGATTCAACTAAAAAATTCTTCTCAGATTTCCATTATGATGGAAGCCGGACGTATCACGGGAGAGGCGTTACTCCTTGCCCGTGAAAACGTCCGAGAAGGTATAACCACAAAAGAGCTTGATACGCTTATACGTAACTATATAGAGAAATGCGGAGCAAAGCCCTCGTTTCTCGGTTACGGCGGATTTCCCGGTTCGGCGTGCATCAGCATCAACGACGAGGTCATTCACGGAATACCCTCAAAAAACAGGGTGCTCAAGGAGGGTGACATAGTAAAGGTTGACGTTGGCGCGTTTTACAAGGGCTTTCACGGCGACAGCGCAAGAACTATTCCCGTAGGAAAGGTAAGCGAGGAAGCTATGCGGCTTATTGAAGTCACAAGACAAAGCTTTTTCGACGGCGCGGCGCAGATAAAGGTCGGAAACCGAATAGGAGACGTTGGAAGCGCAATACAGGCGACAGTGGAAAGAAACGGATTTTCTGTGGTGAAAAGATATATAGGACACGGCATAGGACACGACCTGCACGAATCCCCCGACGTACCCAATTTCGGAACGGCGGGCAGAGGAACAAGACTGTGCGCGGGAATGGCTATCGCTGTAGAGCCTATGGTAAATATCGGAACCGAAGAGGTCTATGAGTTAGCGGACGGCTGGACCGTAAAAACAAGGGACAGAAGCCTGTCGGCTCACTATGAAAACACCTGCGCTCTTACGTCCGACGGCTTGGTTATAACCACGCTTGTGGATAAGAGCTGGTAAGTTGAAGCTATAAGTCACAGATATTATTGCAGAGGAGGGATTATTCTGCCAAAGGATGATGTTATTGAATTTGAGGGTACGGTAGTTGAGGCGCTGCCTAACGCCACCTTCAAGGTAAAGCTTCCCAATGAGCACATAGTAACGGCGCACATATCGGGAAAGCTTCGTATGAACTATATCAGAATACTGCCCGGTGACCGCGTGACCATTGAGATATCGGTATACGACCTCAATAAGGGCCGCATAACCTGGCGTGCAAAGTAATAAAGAAAGGGTTGGTGTAATAAAATGAAGGTTAAACCATCCGTAAAGAAGATTTGCGAAAAGTGCAAAATCATAAAGAGAAAAGGCAAAGTAATGGTTATCTGCGAAAACCCCAAGCATAAGCAGAGACAGGGCTAAGCCACAAAATCTAACAGAGAGGTGAATAAACAGTATGGCTCGTATAGCTGGTGTTGATATTCCGAACAACAAGCGCGTAGAGATCGCTCTTACCTATATTTACGGTATAGGACGCAAGAGCTCCAATGACATTCTTGCGAAGACAGGCGTAGATCCTGACAAGCGCGCAAAAGACCTTACCGAAGAAGAGATAGCAAAGCTCCGTGACGAAATAGAGAACTCCTACACAGTAGAGGGTGACCTTCGCCGTGACGTAGCGCTCAACATCAAGAGAATGGTTGAGATCAACTGCTACCGCGGTATCAGACACAGAAAGGGTCTGCCGGTAAGAGGACAGAGAACAAAAACAAATGCAAGAACCAGAAAAGGTCCTGCAAAGACTATTGCTAACAAGAAGAAATAAGGAGGCAGACAGATGGCTAAAGTTGCTAAGAAAGTCGTTAAGAGACGCCGCGAGAAAAAGAACATTGAAAAAGGCGCGGTACACATCAGTGCGACTTTCAATAACACAATCATCACTATCACCGACGTTGCCGGAAATACCATTTCTTGGGCGTCTGCCGGTGAGCTTGGCTTCAAGGGCTCAAGAAAGTCCACTCCTTTCGCTGCTCAGATGGCATCTGAGACCGCAGCAAAGGCAGCAATGGAGCATGGTCTGAAAACCGTTGAAGTATACGTTAAGGGACCCGGTTCGGGACGTGAGTCTGCGATCCGCGCTCTCGAAACAGTAGGTCTTTCGATCACAATGATCAAGGACGTAACTCCGGTTCCGCACAACGGATGCAGACCGCCTAAGCGCAGACGCGTTTAATTAAAAACAGGAGGTAACAGAAAATGGCAAGATATACCGGACCCGTATGTAAGCTTTGCCGCAGAGAGGGAACAAAGCTTTTCCTCAAGGGCGACAGATGTACGTCAGGTAAGTGCGCTATCGACCGCCGCTCCACAGCTCCCGGTCAGCACGGCGCAGCAACAAAGAAGCAGAGAGAGTATGGTATGCAGCTTCGTGAGAAGCAGAAGACCAAGAGATACTACGGCGTTCTCGAGAAGCAGTTTAAGAACTACTTCGTAGAGGCAGACCGCAGAGAGGGAATGACAGGTGAGAACCTGCTCAAGCTCATCGAGCGCCGTCTTGATAACGTAGTATACAGAATGGGTATGGCAGAGAGCCGCAAGGAAGCTCGTCAGCTCGTTCTCCACGAGCATTTTGAGCTCAACGGTAAGAAGGTAAATATTCCTTCTATTATCGTAAGCGCAGGCGACGTAGTAGCAGTAAGAGAGAACTTCCGTTCTTCCGCAAAGTGCAAGGAGCTTGCAGAGGGACTTGACAGCAAGATCGCTCCCAAGTGGCTTGCAGTTGATAAGAACGCTCTTTCCGCAAAGGTAGTAGCTCTTCCCGCAAGAGACGATATCGATTTCGAGTTCAACGAGCAGCTTATCGTCGAGCTCTACTCCAAGTAATAAAACGCCCCTGTTGTTTACGCTGTCCGTATGGGACAGTGTAAACGATAACGACGCGAAAGTAGCGTCAGCGATATATCATTGTTGGATATCAAAAATAATTTTAGGAGGTTTTATTTGGAATGATCGAGATAGAGAAGCCCAATATAACAGCGGTTAGTCTTAACGAGGACGGAACCGTCGGTAAATTTATCGTAGAGCCTCTCGAGCGCGGCTTCGGCATAACGCTTGGAAACTCGCTTCGCAGAATAATGCTCAGCTCGTTGCCCGGATATGCGGTAACGAACATCAAGATAGACGGAGTGCTTCACGTATTCTCCACTATCCCCGGTGTAACCGAGGATGTGACCGAGATAGTTCTTAACGTAAAGGGAATCATAGCTAAGATTCACGGCAATGCGCCCAAGACCGTTATAATAGACGCTATCGGAGAAAAGGAAGTAACTGCGGGAGATATCAAGGTGGATTCCGATATCGAGATATTGAATCCCACCCATCATATCTGCACAGTGGCAGAAAATGAGAGATTCTATATGGAGCTCACTTTTGACCACGGCAGAGGATACGTATCTCAGGAGCGCAATAAGCAGATAGATGCTCAGCTTCGCGGTTCAAACATTTCCGCGCCTATCGGAACGATATTTACCGATTCTATCTACACACCCGTATACAACGTAAGCTTTGACGTTGAGAATACCCGTGTAGGTAACATTACCGACTTCGATAAGCTTGTGATCGAGGTTGAAACAAACGGCACGATCACCGCAAAGGAAGCGGTTTCATTCGGAGCCAAGATACTCAACGAGCATCTCAACTTGTTTGTAGATCTGTCTGATGACGCAAAGAACGTAGAAATCTTGGTTGAAAGAGAAGAGACCAAGAAGGAAAAGGTTCTTGAGATGACCATTGAGGAGCTTGACATGTCTGTACGTAGCTTTAACTGCTTGAAGCGCGCAGGCATAGACAAAGTGGAAGATCTGACAAACCGCACCGAGGAGGACATGATAAAGGTCCGCAACCTCGGAAAGAAATCGCTTGAAGAAGTTATCCAGAAATTGCATTCTCTCGGCTTGGAACTCAGAAAAGAAGAGGAATAAGCCTATAAGGCAGACCGCTTGAATGTAATAAAAGTTTGAAATACGGCAAAGGAGGGAATTAAGATGCCCGGAACAAGAAAACTCGGCAGACCTACCGCACACAGAAACGCAATGCTTCGCGGTATGGTAACCTTATTGCTCGAGAACGGACAGGTAGAAACAACTCTTACCAGAGCTAAAGAGGTTCGTTCTATGGCTGAAAAAATGATTACGCTTGGCAAGAAGAATACACTTGCAAGCCGCCGCGCAGCTCTTGCGTATATAACAAAGGAAGACGTAGTAACTAAGGTATTTAGTGAGCTCGCTCCCCTTTACGCAGAGAGAAATGGCGGATATACACAGATCTATAAGCTTGGACCCCGTCGCGGAGACGGAGCTGAAATGGCTATCGTAAAGCTTATTGACTATGTAAAGCCCGAAGCAAAGGACACAAAGAAAAAGGAAAAGAAAGCGGACGACAAAAAAGACGCTGAATAATCCTTAAAAACCGGGGAGCGGGCGCCGGCCCTGGGGGGCGCCTT
>JAZOMG010000053.1:0-32782 GCA_045653705.1 Eubacteriales bacterium
GCCTAAGCAGGAGACTGAAGCCGTAATTGCCGAGAAAACCAAAAAGGACGAGCCCGTAACGGCTCTCGAAAAAATATCGGTAACCGCGCCTGTTACAGAGCTTACGTTGAAGCCGCTTCGCGGATGGAATGAAATGGCTGAGCGCGCATCGGCAGGCGATGGCTCGGTGCTTGGATTTTTGAGAATTGCTAAAGCCTTTAGCGGCTCTGACGGAAAGGTTTACGTAAAATTTCCTAACGATTTTGCACGTTCTATGGTGGAAAAGGCGGGGCTTCGGGATAGCATAAGAGCCGCTGTAAATATGACGGCAGGCTTAAATGTAGATGACGGTCAGCTTGAATTTGGAATAGTGGACGGAAAAGAGAAGATTTCCGACCTTGATGAATTTGAAATTTAAAAGATAAAAACATAAAGGAGAAAGAAAAATGAGAGCAAATATACCTAAGGGAATGGGCGGCGGTCCTCAGAATATGAACGCAATGATACGTCAGGCTCAGAAGATGCAGGAGGATATGGAAGCCTTGCAGGAAGACCTTGACGCGAGAGAATACGATATTTCCGCAGGCGGCGGTGTTGTAGGCGTTAAGATAAACGGAAAAAAGGAGATACTCTCCATAGATATCAAGCCCGAAATTGTTGACCCCGATGACATCGAGACTCTTTCCGATATCCTCGTGGCGGCAGTTAACGAAGCAATAAAGCGTGTTGAGGATACAAACAGCGCCGAGATGTCCAAGATAACGGGCAGCGCCGCTATCCCCGGACTGTTTTAATTCTGGCTGATTATATTGAGCCGCTCCAGAAGCTTGCCGAGCAATTCGGAAGATTGCAGGGAGTAGGTCGGAAATCCGCTATGCGAATGGCGTTTTCGGTGGTTGAAATGGATATATCCGATGCGGTTGCCTTTGCTTCGGCAATAATGGACGCAAAGGAAAGGATACATAAGTGTCCCGTATGCGGAAATCTTACCGATAGCGATATTTGCTATATCTGCGATGATGAAACGAGAGACAGGAGCGTTATTTGCGTTGTAGAGGACGTAAAGGCGGTTATGTCCATAGAAAAGGTTCGTGAATTCAAGGGCGTTTATCACGTTCTACACGGTGTTATTTCCCCTGTAAACGGAATTACCCCCGATAAGATACGCTTTAAGGAGCTTATCGAAAGAGCGGGGAGCGATGACGTGAAAGAGGTTATTATAGCCACCAACCCCACTCCCGACGGAGAGGTGACGGCTATGTATATCTCTAAATACCTAAAGCCCCTCGGCGTAAAGGTAACCAGACTTGCGTACGGTATACCCGTAGGCTCTGACCTCGAATATGCCGATGAGGTTACTCTGGGCAGAGCCATCGAGGGCAGACGGGATGTTTAGATTTGAGTAGGAGTTTTTCGCTACTTTTCTTTCGCGAAAGAAAAGTAGCACAAAAGAAAGCAAAGCATAATTTATATGACTGCTTTCCCATATGTTAACTAAAAATTTATTGTATTTTTTCTATTGAAGAAACGCATTGGACGGCTGCTGCGCCACCAATGCGTTTTATTATTTAAAAAATATTTATAAAAAATAATAAAGTCCTTTACAAATCGCGAAAAATGTGGTAAAATAAATCTGCGACACAAATGAATAACGCACTCTAAGTTGGTGTACTTTTTACTATGGGTAAAAATGTACGCTCCTTTTTCGTACGCCGTTTTAGAGTGTAAGAGAAATCATTTGTGTCGCAGCAATTGGAGCTATGCGTTTTTCGTGCGCAGACGAAGTTCGATAGCTTCTGCTGCGCACTTTTTATTTTTAAGGGGGAGTTTGATATGAAACTCAAAAAAGCGATATCCGTTATACTTGCTATTTTATCTTTATTGCTTCTGCTTAATGCGTGCGGTAAGGGTAAAACAGGCGAAGCGTCTAATGACGAAAACCAGCCAAACAATGATGAGATCATTGAGCCTAACATCGACGAGGAGCAATATAGCTTATTTCAGTTTGTCTTGTTGGGAAATAACACCTATGAGGTAAGGAAAGGAAAAATTACAAATCAGGAAGATATTACAATACCAAACGTATATAATAACAAGGCGGTTACAAGCATAGCGCAAAGCGCGTTTTCGGGATGTAGCAGCATAATAAACGTAACTATACCCGATACTGTGACTAATATTGGAAGCTACGCCTTTTATGATTGCACAAATCTCACGACCATAAATATTCCCGAAAGTATTGCGAGCATTGGAACGTTTCCTTTCGGGGGGTGTGAAAAGCTCACCTACAGCGTATTTGATAACGGAAAATACTTAGGTAACGGGGAGAATAAATATTTTTATTTAGCCTGTGGCACAGATAAAGATATTAAAGATATACAAATAAACGATAAGACCAAGATTATCGGTAATTACGCATTTGCGGAATTTGAAAAATTAAGTACGGTTACTGTTCCCGACAGCGTGCGCGCGATAGGTGAATACTCCTTTAGCGAATGTATTGGGCTTTCGGAAATATATTTATCGAAAAATATAACCGAAATCGGCGCATATGCCTTTGAGAACTGTAAAGCGCTGACGGATATTGTTATACCGGAGGGCGTTGAAAAAATAAGTGCCGATACCTTTATAGGTTGTATCGGGTTGAAATCCGCAACCCTGCCGGTCAGTGTCAAGACTATAGGCTTGTGGGCATTTGAGGGCTGTACTAATATGGAGAATATAAACTATTTAGGTACTAAGGAGCAATGCGTGGCAATAACCATAGGCACCGATAAGCTCGGCTCTCTTTTGATCAGCAATAATACTCTTAAGGTCAAAGAACAGTTTATAACAATAAATTATGATTATATACCTGAAGAAATAACCGAATAAGGGGGATATTATGAAAAAAACAGTTTTTAAATCAACATTGTGTGCGGTTCTGGCAATATTTATGCTTTTTTCGCTTACATCCTGCGGCGAATCTAAAATGGATAAAATAGAACAAAGATTGTTGGAAATTCGAGAAAATCGCGAAGAAGATATAAAGTGTATTCTCGGAATGGGTGTACCGTATTATGATTCGGATGATTGGTCGATGGATTTGAATAAAAGCGAAGAGATGATCCAAGATGTCTATGGTGTAGATGTTGAAATAGAAAGAATGATTTATTATGACTTTGGCGTTGAGCGTTACTTTATTTATGAATTTAAAACTGTATCGGATGCCAAGGAATTTGCCAAGGCGTATAGAGAGTCTTATGATAATTGGTGTTTAAGCGCGGGGCATGCTGATGAAGCTAAGAGAAAAAAGAGAGAGCGTATATTTGAGATTATAACAGGAGAGTATAAGGGACACCTTACTAATTTGTTTATGTGTTGTAACACAGCAGAACGGAGAGGTAAGATAGTCGTTTGCGGTAATATTAGGGTGGTAGAATTTATTATGGACAACGTGGTTGACTAATTATAAAAATAAAATCACTCGGTGGCGCAGCAGCCGTCCGAGTGATTTTTACATTAGAGAAAAAACTACATATTCATAGTTACGGTATGGGCGAGCCGCCTATACCTTTTTGTTTTGCTTTCTTTTGTGGTACTTTTCTTTCGCGAAAGAAAAGTAGCGTAAAACCCCTTATAAACTAATTTTTATTTAACCGCCTGTTTTGCCGCGGTGAGAGTGTTTTGCATAAGCATTGTAATGGTCATAGGTCCGACACCGCCGGGAACAGGGGTAATATAGGAAGCCTTGGGAGCAACCGACTCAAAGTCCACGTCACCCGTCAGCTTACCGTCAGCGCGCTTGTTCATACCAACGTCAATAACTATCGCGCCCTCCTTTACCATATCGGCGGTAAAGAAGTCAGCCTTACCGATAGCCGCCACGAGAATGTCAGCCCGTCTGCAAACCTCTGCAAGATTTTTTGTACGGCTGTGGCAAACGGTTACAGTTCCGTTTGCGTGAAGCAGAAGCATAGCCTGAGGCTTTCCAACGATATTGGAGCGCCCAACAACAACGCACTCCTTACCCGATATCTCTATACCGCTGCGGTCGAGAAGCGCCATAACTCCCGCGGGAGTGCAGGGAAGAAATGAGTAGTCTCCTATCATAATTCTGCCTACGTTTACAGGGTGGAAAGCATCAACGTCCTTTTTTGGGTCTATGCGCAGAATAACCTCGTTTTCGTCAAGATGCTTGGGGAGCGGAAGCTGACAAAGTATGCCGTGTATCTTGTTGTTTGCGTTCAGCTTGTCAACAAGAGCGTTAAGCTCCTCTTGGGTGGTCTCTGCAGGCAGCTCGTATGCCTCGGAATAAAATCCTACTTCCTCGCAGGCTCTTCGCTTGTTTCTTACGTATACCTGAGACGCAGGGTCTTCTCCTACTATAATTACCGCAAGACCCGGGCGAAAGCCGTTTTCTTTAGCAAAGCTTTCGGTCTCAGCCTTTATTTCCTGTCGTATAGCGGCGGATATCGCCTTTCCGTCAATTATATTAGCCATTGTCGTTCTCCTTGTTATCGGTATTCTTGTCGCTATCATCGCCTAAAAGATCGCTAAAGCGCTTCATTATTTCTTCCCTGTACACAGTAGTTTCATCTGCCTTGTCGGGAGCGGGCTCGTCTTCCTCGGGCGTTGCATCAATTTCGTTTTCTTCCTCGGTTATAGCTGCTTCGTCCGTTGCCTCGGCTGCGGTGGCGGTGTTTTCTCCGTAGTGGGAAAGCTTTGCATAGGTAGGCGCGTATTCGCCTGCGGTTATGGTAGCTCTGCGAGCCTTAATAAGCTTAACCGTCAGCAGTATAGAGCCTCCTACAAAGCATATAGCGCCGATAACGATAGATACGGGGAACACTCCAATCTTTAGCTGGTCGGTGCGGAGAGATTCGATGAACATTCTGCCGAAGCCATACCACGTAAGGTACATAAGCACTACCTGTCCGTCAAATTTTTTCTTCTTATAGAGGAAGTGAATTATAACAAAGCCAATGAGATTCCAAAGAGATTCATAAAGGAAAGTGGGGTGAACGTAAGCCATTTTACCCGCAAACTCTTTAATATTGTGAGTTGAAAGACCCATACGGATAAAGTAGAGCGGACTTGTTTCGGGCACAACGCTTCCGTGAGCTTCACCGTTGCAGAAGTTGCCCCAACGACCTATTATCTGACCTATCATAACCGCGGGAGCAACAGCGTCAAGCATTTTCAGCGTGCTTATCTTTTTTATCTTACAAACGATAAATATTGTTATAGCGCCCGCAATGATAGCGCCGTAGATCTGCAAGCCGCCCTCGTTAATGCTGAGCATTTTTTTGACCATAAACCAAAAGCCGTCGGTTTTTAGGTATTTCGTATAGTCGCTAAGACTGAAAAGCACGTAGCCCGTTCTTGCGCCTATTACGGCGAATATTACAGTATATATGGCAATATCAAGCAGGTGGTCAAATTTTATCTGCTCTTGCTTTGCTCTGTAAGCGCAGTACAGAAACGCAAGAATTATACCCGTTGTAATCAGTATTCCGTACCATCTTACCTGAATACCGCCGAGTATTGGAATTTCAAAGGCAACGGGGTTTATATTAAATTCTCCTATGCCTATTCCGGGAAAAGAAACAGTAACCATAAATTTCTCCTTAAAATTAGTTTTGTATTGGAAGCACCGCAGACAGCGTGATGCGTTCTTTATTAAAGGCGTCCTTAAACAGCTCGCATATCTCCTCAAAGGAAATGCTATCTATTATATCGGTGTCGGACAAAAGCTCGAAGCCGTCGCAGACAAACGAGAAAAGATTGTTTGCAATAGTGTCGGTGGAATCAAAGGCTCTCACCGCTTCGGCATACATTACGCGCTTGCTTCTCATAAAATCCTCTCTGTCAAGTCCGTCCGATTTCAGCTTTTCGATATGGGAAAGTATTTCGTCAAGCACGGCTTTAGGGTCATCCGCTTCTCCCGACACCGAATTAAAGGCAAAGCTGTCACCTATGGAATAGCCGTAGGAAAAGGCGGGGGATATCATATCCTTTTCGATAAGAGATGCGTACAAGTCCTTGGAGCCTGAGAATATCATCTCGTTAAGGATAGCCATTTTGGCTTCCTTACGCTGTCTGTCCTCAGCTCTCTCGGGAATATCGGTGTCTTTGATGCCTATTTTGTAAAGAGGCTTGGCGACCTGCATACGTTGCTCAACGTAGGGCATATATACGGCTGCAACTTCTTTTTCGTTTTCGTTGTCGCATATGACCTCGGGGGCGGTCGTAGGAGATGACGGCAAATGCGCGTTGGCGACGGAAAGCACAATGTCATCCGACACGTCACCGCATACCACAAGAGCCATATTTGACAGTCGGTAAAATTTTTCGTGGCAGTCGTAAAGAAGGGCGGGGGTTATCTTGGAGATGCTTTCCTTTGAGCCGCAAATATTTCTGCGAATACTGTGATTTTTATACATACCCTCAAGCATACCGTAAAAGCATCTGTCCGACGGATTGTCGTCGTACATTTTAATTTCCTCGGCTATAATACCTATCTCGGAAGCCACCGATTCTTCTGTGAAATAAGGGTGTGTAACAAAATCCAAAAGCTCGCCGAGCGAGTCCTCAAATCTGTCCGTACAGCTGAATAGATAGCAGGTCTTATTAAAGGACGTGTAGGCGTTGGCATCAGCTCCGTAATCGGAAAAGCGCTCAAAGGCATCGCTTCCGTCCTCGCATACAAAGAGCTTATGTTCAAGAAAGTGGGCAATTCCGTCGGGTACTGTTTGCCAGCCCTCACTGCCCGCCGTTTTGAAGCGGTTATGGATAGAGCCGTATTTTGTGCCGAATATGGCGTAGACCGTTGACATTTTCTTTGGGAAAATATAAATGTCAAGCCCCGATGGGTGAGAGTATTTTTTGTAGCTTTCGTTTATTCTTTTGTTCTTAAAAACCTGAAAGGTGACATTATTCTTCATATTCGCCCTCCGTTTCAAGAGTTCCCTCAACGTAGAAAAGAGAATCGTTTACAATAGCTTCCGCAAGCCGTGAAATATCCTCTTTGCTGACTGCAGATATCTCTTTTTTCGTCCTTTCAATATCTTCGGTAAATCCGAAATACTCTCGGTTTCCGTAGAAGCCTTGCAGGTCATAGGGGCTGTCGGTAAGCTGTCTGTATCCGTTGAGCAGGGAAGCTTTTGCCACCTTTAGCTCCGCGTCGCTTATCTTTCCGTTCTTTATATCCTCAAGCTCGGAAAGTATCGCTTTTTCGGCTATTTGGCGGTTTTTGTTTTCAATTCCGCTGGAAACGGTCATAGTTCCCGTGTATCTGTCATAGCTTGATGAACAGTAGTAACAAAGGCTCAGCTTTTCCCGTACGTTCAAAAAGAGCTTTGATGCCGCTGAGCCGCCAAAAAGCTCGTTGAGAACTACTGCGGTATAATGGGAGCTGTCGTTATCGGAAGCTGTAACGCCTACCTTGAAGCCCATAGCAAGCTTTCCTTGCGATACGGGCATTTGCTCGGTGATAGCGCGGTAATTACATACCGGCTCGGCATAGGACTGCGCAGTTTGTTTAAAATTCGCTACCACCCAAGGCGAAAACCGTTTTGTCAGCTTGTCCGCAAGCTCCTCTGCCGAAAGACCGCCAACGTAAAATACACTAAGGGGGGAGCGACTGAATGCCTTGCGGTGATATTCGGTAAGGCTTTCTTTGTCAATTGTTGAAATTATGGCTTTTAGCTCCTCAATAGTTGGGAAATGGCTGTCGGCTGAAAACATAAGCTCTCCAAGCCTTGTTGACGCATAGCTTCTTGTATTGTTTACGATGGCGTTTACGCTGTCGGTGAGAAATCTTTTTTCCTGAGCTACTATGTTTTCGGGGAAATATCCGCCGTCAAGCTTTGGGTGGAATACCGTTTGCTCGACAAGCTCCAAAACGCCCTCTAAAACATCTGTTTCGTCGGGGATATATCGGCTGTCAAGTATGTCCGAGGAAATAGTAAGCGTCAGATTTTTTCCTATCCGTGCGCTTCGTATATCGAGAGAGGATGAATAAAGCTCGTCCAAACGGCGATTAAGCTCCGATATGCTGGGATATTTTTCGGTTCCGCGCTTCAAAACAGATGTCAGAAGCATATTGTAGGCTATATTTTCTTTAGTGTAGGGTTGACTTACAGTAAAGGTAATTAGCCCTGATTTAAATTTATCGGTTCGTATCGCTGATAGCGTTATGCTATCGGTGACGTATAACCTGCTTGGGGTCATTTTTATCTCCTGTGGCTTTTTCTTTTGCAAAACAAAAAATTCTATCTTACATTATACTATATATTTGTGAAATAACTGTTAACACGGTAAATATTGTTGACATTGCATTTAATATGTGTTAAAATTACGGTGTATAAATTAAGCTTGGGGTGACTTCTATGGGAAACAACGAAGAATTGAAAAAGCTTTCTGCCGAGATACAAAGAAAAGGGCATATTATGTCAAAGCTGGAGCTTTTATGTCAGAGAGAAAGGGAGCTTACAGAGGAAACAAGACGGCTTCATTCGGTTATGGAAATGGAAGCGTCGGATGTTGAAGCCCTTGAGCATATAAGCGTGACATCGTTTTTCTACATACTCATAGGGCAGAAGGTGGAGCGGCTTGAAAAGGAAAAAAGAGAAGCCTTGCTTGCTACTGAAAAATACAAGCTTGTAAAATCAGAGCTTGATACGGTTTCTAAGGATATAGAAAAATGCAGAAAAGAACTGCGGTATATTGAGAGGTGCGAAGAAAAGTACGCAGAGCTTTGGGATAAAACCGTAAAGGATAAGGTGAGAGCCATAGAAGCGGATAGTGTCGAGGGGGCAGAGCTGAATGAAAAGCTTTCTTGGCTTGAAGCACGCATAAAAGAGACTGATGAGGCTCTTGATGAGGGGCAAAAGGTATTTAACACCGCATACGCCATAATAGAAAATCTGAATTTTTACATAACGGTTATGAGCTATCCAAGGCAAACAAGGAGAAGTTCCGACAGACTTGAAATACAAGCCCACGAAAAGCTGAAGCATGCCGATAATATGATGCTGTCCTTATATTCACAGGTAACAAGGTTTAAAGCCGAGCTTGCCGACGTTGAGCTTGATTTTGACGAAGAAGCCTATACCTATGCTTTGGCATACGCATCAAATTATTACGTTGATATGTTTGCAGGTATATGCTCAAACCGCGGCTCGGTTTACGAGGCATTGGAAATAACAGGAAAAATTAAGGCAGAGGCGAGCAAGCTGATTTTTAGATTGAGTGAACGAAAAAAACGACTTGAAAATGACCTTGCTTATACCGAAAACAAGATAAATAACTTTAACATATAAAAAAGTTGAAAATTTCCAAAAAAGTACTTGACAAACGCTTCTGTACTATGGTATAATATACTGCCGCTTAATGTCGGGTCTTTTTTAAGTGCGTTTTGCCACCCGATTTAGCGAGTCTATAAAGAAAGAGAGGTGCTTTTCGTGTACGCAATTATAGAAACAGGCGGAAAGCAGTACAAGGTTTGCGAGGGTGATATCGTATTTATCGAGAAGCTCGAAGCAAACGAGGGTGATACAGTTACTTTTGACTGTGTCAAAGCAGTATCGGTAGGAAGTGAGTTCAAGGTTGGCGCTCCTACAGTTGACGGCGCGGCAGTTACCGCAAAAGTCATCGCCAACGGAAAAGGCAAGAAGATCTATGTAATGAAGTACAAGGCAAAGAAGAACGAGAAGAAGAAGATCGGTCACAGACAGCCTTATACCAAGGTACAGATTCTGTCCATTCAGGGCTAATCAAAAATGACAAAGATCACATTTTTCAGAAGCGGCGGAGTATATTACGGCTTCGAGGAGCACGGACATACGGGATACGGCGAAGAGGGAGACGATATTCTTTGCGCGGCGCTTTCGTCTATGACAATGCTTATTATAAACACGGTTGAGGTTGCTTACGCATCCGACGTGGAGTATACCATTGACGAGGGAGCGACACATATTATGGTTCGCGCCAAGGCTGCACTGCCTGAGTTTGAAGAGGACGAGAGAAAACGCTATGCGGTTTCGGGACTCTTTATGTCGTATTACTATCAGCTAAACGAGCTTATCGAAGAGTATTATGATTATCTTGACGTTGAGGTCAAGGATATTGACTACGTTTGATTCTGAAAAGCAGTTCGCAAGTTGTACAAAAAATTACATTGAATTAGGAGGAACGAATAATGTTGAAACTCAGTTTACAGTTCTTTGCTCATAAAAAGGGTGTTGGTTCTACAAAGAACGGACGTGACAGTGAGTCCAAGCGTCTTGGCGTTAAGAAGGCTGACGGACAGGCTGTTCTCGCAGGCAACATCATCGTAAGACAGAGAGGAACATCCATCCATCCCGGTAACAACGTTGGTATCGGTAAGGATGATACACTCTTTGCCCTGATCGACGGTAAGGTTAAGTTCGAGCAGAAGACAAAGGACAAAAAGCAGGTTAGCGTATATGCTGACTAATTAAAAGATAACATAAGGGGCTGTCTCAAATGCAAATTTGTGACAGCCCCTTTTATCTATATAAAAATAAAATAAAGAGCCGCTAAAACTTGACAAAATCGCAAATTTGTATTATAATAATATAATTGAGGTAATTGTTTTATTTTTACGCTCGTACACAGAAAATAAAGGTGATAACTTATGCAAAAAATAAATAAAAAACGACAGATAGCAAGGGAAGAGATCGAGCATCAAGAACGCTGCATCTCGGAAATATCTGCCGAAAATAACAGATACCTTGCCGAAAACGGAATACGCAAAAAAGCTTTTATAATGACACTCGGCTGTCAGCAGAATGAGGCAGACAGCGAAAAGCTTGCGGGTATGAGCGAGGCTATGGGTTACGAAATAACCGATGCTCCCGACAACGCGTCGTTGATAATCGTAAACACCTGCGCAATAAGAGAGCATGCCGAAAAGAGAGCCTTATCCATTGTAGGACAGTACAAGCATATAAAAGCAAAAAATCCCGAGCTTATAATATGTATTTGCGGTTGTATGGTGGTGCAGGAGCATAGGATACAGGATATAAAAATGCGGTATCCTTACGTAGATATTCTTTTCGGAACGTCGGATATCCATAAATTTCCCGGACTTCTTTTGGAGAAGATGAGACGGGGAAAGAGAATACTTCGTTCGGACGAGGGCGAATATCTCGTTGCCGAGGGTCTGCCCATAAGACGTGAAAGCTCATATAAGGCTTGGGTGTCCGTAATGTACGGCTGCAATAATTTCTGCTCGTACTGTATAGTTCCTTACGTTCGCGGACGGGAGCGAAGCAGAGAAATGAGCGAGGTTATAGCCGAGGTCAAGGGACTTATTGAAAAGGGATATAAGGATATAACTCTTTTGGGTCAAAACGTAAATTCCTACGGAAAGGATTGCGAGGGCAACTACGATTTTGCCGACCTTTTGTATGAGCTGGATAGGCTTGAGGGAGACTATTTATTACACTTTATGACAAGTCACCCGAAGGATGCTACAAAAAAGCTTATTGACGTTATGTCTGAGTCAACGCATATTGCAAGACAGTTCCACCTTCCTATGCAGTCTGGAAGCGACCGTGTTCTGAAAGCAATGAACAGAAAATACGATTTTGAAAAATATATCGGTATCGTTGACTATATACGTGAAAAAATGCCCGACGCAACACTGACGTCCGATATTATCGTTGGATTTCCACAGGAGACAGAAGAGGATTTTGAGGATACGTTAAAGGCGCTTGAGCGAGCGAGATTTGACAATATATTCTCCTTTATCTACTCGCCGAGAAAGGGAACGCCTGCCGCTGAAATGGACGGACAGATATCACCTGAAATCAAAAGTGAAAGATTTGACCGACTGCTTAAGGTTCAAAACGCTATATCCCTTGAGCTTAACAAGCCCTATGAGGGTAGGACCGTTAGAGTATTATGCGACGGACGGAGCAAAAATAATAACGAGGTATTTAACGGAAGGACCGAGGGCGGAAAAATAGTTTTCTTTGACGGTTGCGACAGTGACACGGGGAATTTTTTAAATATAAAAATAGAGAGAGCGGATACGTTTGCTCTTTACGGAAAAATTATATAAAAAGGAAGAGGTATCAAAATGGATATTTTTGAATTAGCGGCAGAGCTTGGAAAGGCTCTTAAGGAAGACGAGAAATTAAAGAGACTTGAAAAGGCTAAAAACGCATATGAAAGTCAGCCTGATTTGCAGAAGATGATGGTTGAGTATGAGGTACAGCAAAGAGCGCTTCAGGGTGAGATAACCCGAGATGAGAGAGACACTCTTTTTATCGACACCATACAAAAGAGAATAGATACGCTTTATAACGATATTATGGCGCATCCTGTTTTCGTTGAGCTCAACGAGGCGCAAGCAGAGGTCAACGAGCTTATGAACGCCGTAAACAATACCATAACCTATAATATTACGGGAGAGATGCCGTCCTGCACCCACGATTGCTCTACCTGCGGCGGCGGATGCTCTCACTAAAGCTTCCCGCAATAAAACTTTGAATAGGGGGATTTTCCTATGACTCCGATGATGGAGCAATATTTTGAGATAAAGGACAAGTATAAGGACTATATAGTTTTTTACCGTCTCGGTGACTTTTACGAGATGTTCTTTGATGATGCCGTAGTTGCATCGAGAGAGCTTGAATTGACACTTACGGGAAGAGATTGCGGCGAAGCCGAGCGCGCGCCAATGTGCGGCGTACCCTTTCACAGCTCAGAGGGATATATAGGTAAGCTTATAGAAAAGGGCTATAAGGTAGCTATATGCGAGCAGACCGAGGATCCCGCCCTTGCCAAAGGGCTCGTAAAGCGAGAGGTGGTCAGAGTTATAACCCCCGGTACGCTTATTGAAGCCGATTTCTTACCCGAAAAGAAAAATAACTATCTCTGCGCCGTATATATGGGAGAGTTTGATTGCGGAGTGGCTTTTGCCGATATATCAACGGCAGAGGTGTTCGCCACCACCTTTTGCGGCGATGAGATAAACGTAAGACTAAAAAATGAAATAGGTATATATCAGCCCAGCGAGATAGTTATAAATCTTTCCGCAAAGCGTTTGGGCAAGGATATGGTTGACTTTATCCGTGACAGAGTAGGCGCTATGCTTACCGATGGCAACGCACACCGCTTTGAATATAAGGCTTCGTGGGATGCGGTGTCCGCGCAATTCAGCGGAACACTAAAAGATGATGAAGAGAAAAATCAACCCCTTATTTGTGCTCTCGGCGGACTTTTGTCCTATATACACGAAACCAAGAAGAGCGATATCTCCTACATAAAGGATCTTAGCGTATATTCCGACGGTCAGTTTATGGAAATGGACATAAACACCAGAAGAAATCTTGAGCTTGTTCAAACTATGCGCTCAAAGGATAAGAAAGGCTCACTTTTGTGGGTGCTTGATAAAACGAGAACTGCGGCGGGAGCGAGACTGCTTCGTCAGTGGGTGGAGCATCCTTTACTGAGCGTAGGGTATATAACCAAAAGACAGAACGCCGTTGAGGAGCTTTTCAAAAGCTATATTCTCCGTGAGGAGATAGGGGCGATTCTTGATAACGTGCTTGACCTTGAGCGCCTTGTGACAAGAGTTGTATACGGTACCGCAAACGGTAAGGACCTAAGAGCAATCTCGTCTACGATCTCGGTCTTTCCCGAGCTTAAGGAGCTTATCTGTTCCTGTAAGTCAGACGAGCTTTCCGAAATATACAATTCTCTCGATACCTTAGAGGATGTATTTTCAAGAATAGACACGGCGATATGCGAGCAACCGCCATTTTCCGTGAGGGAGGGCGGCATCATAGCCGAGGGCTTTAACGAATCGGTGGATTATCTCCGTTCTGTGCTTCGTGACGGAAAGGATTGGATTCACAGAGCTACCGCCGAGGAAAAAGAAAAAACAGGCATCAAGACCTTAAAGATAGGCTATAATAAGGTGTTCGGCTACTACATAGAGGTTTCAAAATCCTTTGTAGACCAAGTGCCCGAAAATTACATAAGAAAGCAAACGCTTGCAAACGCCGAAAGATATATCACGCAAGAGCTAAAGGATATGGAAGCTACTATATTGGGAGCTGACGATAAGCTTTGCTCACTGGAATATGAGCTGTTCAGCGAGGTAAGAAATTTCGTTGCGGAAAACAGCGCGAGAATACAAAAATCGGCGGCGCTTATAGCTAAGCTTGACGCATATCTCAGTCTTGCCACGGTTGCCGCAAAAAATAATTACACCCGTCCCGAGGTTGACAAGAGTGATATTATATCCATAAAGGACGGACGGCATCCTGTCGTTGAGCAATTCGTCAAGGATACTTATTTCGTTCCCAACGATGCGGAGCTTGACACTAAGCGAAACAGACTTATGCTTATAACAGGCCCTAATATGGCGGGTAAGTCCACTTATATGCGACAGATAGCCGTAATGAGCGTTATGGCGCAGATAGGCTCTTTCGTTCCAGCTAAGGACGCGAGAATATGTATCGTTGATAAGCTCTTTACAAGAGTGGGAGCGTCGGACGATTTAGCATCGGGTCAGTCCACCTTTATGCTTGAAATGAACGAGGTTGCGTATATACTCAGAAATGCTACCAGAAACAGCCTGATAATATACGACGAGGTTGGCAGAGGTACGTCTACCTTTGACGGAATGAGCATTGCCCGCGCTATAATTGAGTATACGTGCAGTCGCAAGATAGGCGCGAAAACGCTGTTTGCTACCCACTATCACGAGCTTACCTCAATGGAGGGCGAAATAGACGGTGTTGTTAATTACAATATCGCCGCTAAAAAACGGGGCGATAATATTACCTTTTTGCGTAAGATAGTCAAGGGCTCTACCGACGACAGTTACGGTATTGAGGTGGCAAAGCTTGCGGGCTTGCCAAATGACGTTATAAAGAGAGCCAAAGAGGTTCTCGCTACCGTTGAAAAAACGGCTAAGACCCTCAGTACGTCAAATTGCGACCGAGAAGAAAAGGACGAGAGTCTTATTACCCTTGACGACTGTATGAACGACCAAATAATCGAGGAGCTTCGGGCGGTAGATATAAATACACTGTCGCCCTATGAGGCTATGAGCTTTTTGTACGAGCTGAAAAAACGAATAAAGTAATCAAGAAAGGAGATCGGTATGAGTAAGATAAACGTACTGTCCTTTGCTGTGGCTAATCTTATAGCCGCTGGTGAGGTCGTAGACAGACCTGCGTCTGTAATAAAGGAGCTGCTTGAAAACGCTATTGACTCGGGGGCTGACAGAATAACCGTTGAGATACAAAACGGCGGCGTGACCTATATGAGAGTTGCCGACAATGGCTGCGGAATGTCACCCGAGGATCTGCCGATCTCTATCCGCAGACACGCAACCAGTAAAATAAAAAACGCGGAGGACCTTGACGGAATTATCACCCTCGGCTTTAGAGGTGAGGCGTTGGCGGCAATTGCGGCGGTGTCATCCATGAGAATAATATCAAAGACCAAGGATAGTTCTGTGGGAGCAATGCTTGAAGCTCATAACGGAGAGATCGCGGGCGTCTTTGAGCGAGCTTGCTCGGACGGAACTACCGTTATAGTTGAAGATCTTTTCGCCAACGTACCCGCCCGCAGGAAATTCTTAAAAAAGGACGTAACCGAGGCTATGGCTATAACCGCCGTAGTGGAAAAGATAGCTCTTTCAAAGCCGCATATTGCTTTTCGGCTGATAGTTGACGGAAATATAAGGCTTGATACAGTTGGAGACGGAACACTGAAAAACGCCGTATATTCTGTGTTTGGCAGAGATTTTTCATCGAAGCTTATTGTAGCGCAGATAGAGCTTGACGGAATTGAGGTGAGCGGCTTTATAGGTCGGTCGGATAATGTAAAGCCCACGAGAAATTACCAAAACTTCTTTATAAACGGAAGATACGTAAAGAGCAAAACGGCAATGGCGGCTATTGAGCAGGCTTACACGTCCTATATCCCACCCGAAAAATTCCCCTGTTGCGTTTTGTTTATAAACGTAAATCCCGCGGCGGTAGACGTAAACGTGCATCCCGCTAAGCTTGAGGTTAAATTCTCAAACGAAAAGCCTGTTTTTGAGGCTATCTATTACGCTGTTAGAAATGCCCTCGAAGCAAACAGCGCACGCCCCGACGTGCTTTTAAGCAGACCTAAGAGCAACAGTATTGAAACGAAGCTGTCTGACTCGCAAATACCTATTAGCGATAAAAAAGAAGAGTCCGTAAAGAAACGCCAGATCACCGCGGAGCTTTATACCACAGCCCCCAAAAAAGGAGATACGACAGGCGGCTTTTCAAAAATGACGGCTTCGGAATACGTTGAACAGTATGTAAAGGGAATTGAAAAAAGACCAAATGATATTCCTAAAGCTCATATACCTCAAATGCCTGAGGTAATGACCGAAAAGCCTGTTGAAAAGGCAGGGAACATCAAAGTGGCGGAGCTTCCTAAAGCAGAAAGCAACGCTTCCGTATCGGTAAAAGCAGTTACAGATACGAAGCCGCAGATACAAGATATATCCGCAGATAACGAAAAGATAAAAGAAGAACAGCCAAAGCCAACGCGGCTCAGCTACCGAATAATAGGCGAGGCGTTTAACGCTTACGTGTTGGTTGAAGCCGAGGATAAGCTATTGCTTATCGATAAGCACGCCGCTCACGAGAGGATACTTTTTGAACAGCTCCGAGCAGGAATGAATAACGATGGACGAGTATCCCAGCTTTTAATGCTTCCTCTTGAAATTATGCTTACGTCCGAGGAGATACAGACCCTTGTTGAATACCGAACGGAGATCGAAGCAGTAGGCTTTGAATTTACCAACGGAAAATATACGGTAAGTATAACCGCAATTCCCGAGGGCGTTGATACAGACGCTGTTTCGGATATGCTTGCTGTTATGGCTGAACGGATAAAGAGCAATACAGGCTCGGCGAGACTTACAAGAGATATAATATTTGAAAAAGCGCTTTATCAAGCTTCCTGTAAGGCGGCGATAAAGGCGGGCAGAGAATACCCCGAGGGGCATATAAAATGGCTTGTTGACAAGCTTATGGAGCTTCCCGATATAACGGTTTGCCCTCACGGCAGACCCGTGGCTATGGAGCTGTCAAAGAAAAATCTTGACGGACAGTTTGAAAGAACGTAAAGGAAAGAAAAAATGAGTGACAAAAAAGGAAAATTTGAAGTATTAACAACAGACGGACGGGCAAGACGGGGAGTTTTGCATACCGTACACGGAGACATACAAACCCCTGTATTTATGAACGTAGGCACTTGCGCGGCTATAAAGGGCGGTGTATCCAGCAGAGAGCTTATCGACCTTGACTGTCAGGTGGAGCTGTCCAATACTTACCATCTCCACATTAGACCCGGAGACAAGCTAATATATGAAATGGGCGGCTTACATAAATTTATGAATTGGGAGCGTCCTATTCTTACCGACAGCGGCGGATTTCAGGTATTTTCTCTGTCGCAGCTGCGTAAAATAACAGAGGAGGGCGTGCGCTTCGCATCCCATATCGACGGTAAGCGTATATTTATGGGACCCGAGGAGAGTATGCAGATACAGTCAAATCTTGCGTCTACCATTGCTATGGCGTTTGATGAATGTATAGAAAATCCCGCGCCCTACGATTACGTAAAGCAGTCCTGTGAAAGAACCGCAAGATGGCTCGTAAGATGTAAAACCGAAATGGACAGGCTCAATTCCTTACCCGAAACCATAAATAAAGACCAGCTTTTGTTTGGTATAAACCAAGGCGGAACATATGAGGACCTGCGTATCGAGCATATGAAACAAATTGCCGAACTTGACCTTGCGGGATACGCCATAGGCGGTCTTGCGGTAGGTGAGGCGACCGACGAAATGTATAGGATCATAGATGCGGTAGAGCCCCATATGCCAAAGGATAAGCCCAGATACCTTATGGGTGTGGGAACACCCTGTAATATCCTTGAGGCTGTTCATATGGGCGTTGACTTTTTCGACTGCGTAATGCCAAGCCGAAACGCAAGACACGGAAATCTTTTTACATGGCATGGAAAAATGAATCTGCTTAACGAGAAATATGCAAAAGACCCCCGACCCTTTGATGAAAATTGCGGTTGCCCCGCTTGCAGAAACTACAGCCGCTCCTACGTTCGCCACTTGATAAAGGCAAAGGAATCTCTGGGAATGCGTTTGGCGGTGGCACACAACCTTTACTTTTATAACAACCTCACAAGAGAGATACGCAAGGCTCTTGACGGGGGATACTTTGAAAGCTTCTATCAGAAATACAGAAACATTTTGGGCGAGAGAAGCCAAAGCTGAGGAGAAATATGATAAAAAAAGAGCTTTTGGAAGAGCTGTTGTCGGTAGCGCTGAAAAGCGGCGGAGATTTTGCCGAAATATTTGCCGAGCATTCGAGAAACAGCGGAATACAGTTTGTTGACGGAAAGATAGATAAAATAAGCGATAATGTCCTGTCAGGTGTGGGCGTTCGTGTATTCAAAGGAACGAGAACAGTTTACGCGTCTACATCGGATATGACCCGAGAGGGGCTTTTAGCTTGCGCCAAAAGCGCGGCAGATGCCTTGGGCGAGGGAAATGCGGCAATATCTATTTGCCTGAACACAAGAAATTTTTCGGATATTCACCCTGTTAAGGTAGACCCCGTAAGCGCTGATATTAAAATGCGTACCGATATCTTAAAGTCGGCTTGCTTTTCCGCCATAGAACACAGCGAGCTTATCACACAGGTGCAGGGAACTATTGCGGGGGTAAACAGAGAGATACTTGTTGCCAACAGCGAGGGACTTCTTACTACCGATAAGCACACACGGACAAGATTGCTTGTAAATGCCGTAGCGTCAAAATTTGAAGAAAATCAATCGGGGGCTTGTTCACCGGGGCGCGGAATGGGACTTGAAATGTTTGACTTTATAGACCCCAAGGAAGTGGGCGTGCACGCCGCAAAGCAAGCGCTTGTAAACCTTAATGCGGGATACTGTCAGGCGGGTAGAATGACCGTTGCTATTGAAAACGGATTTGGCGGAGTTATTTTCCACGAGGCATGCGGACATTCTCTTGAGGCTACTCAGGTAGGCGTGGGTATGTCGGAGATGTGCGGAAAGCTTGGACAGAAGATAGCGAATGAAAAAATAACCGCCATAGACGATGGCACAATTGTGGGCGGTTGGGGCTCTGTTAATATTGACGACGAGGGCAATCCCACACAGAGAAACGTGCTGATAGAAAACGGCATTCTCAAAAATTATATGATAGACAGACTTGGCTCAAGAAGAATGGGTATGCCTATGACGGGCAACAGCCGCAGACAGGATTATACCTATGAGAGTACCTCAAGAATGACCAAAACGTTTATTGTCAACGGTCCCGATAAAAACGAGGATATAATCGCATCTATCGAATACGGTCTTTATGCCAAGGAAATGGGCGGCGGCTCTGTAAATCCTCTCACGGGCGCGTTTAATTTCTCCGTACGAGAGGGGTATATCATAAGAAACGGAAAGATATGCGAGCCTGTGAGAGGAGCATCTCTTATCGGTACGGGCTCACAGATATTACAGGACATCGATATGGTAGGTCAGAATCTTGCTACAAGTCAAGGCGTTTGCGGTTCGTCAAGCGGAAGCGTTCCCACCGACGTGGGACAGCCCTTGATACGAGTTAAGGAAATTACCGTAGGGGGACGATGAATATGAGATTTGATGACGTTAAGGAATGTCTTATTCTTGAAGCAGAAAAAATGGGGCTTGAAGAATACGAGGTCTATTATATGGAGTCCTCGGATATGAGCGCCGAGACACTAAAGGATGAAATATCCTCTTTTTCATCGGGAGTTCGCGGCGGCGTTTGCTTTAGATGTATCGTTGACGGTCATATGGGAAGCGCCTCGGGTGAGCTTTTTGAAGAAAATGAAATGAAAGCTCTTGTGGGGCGCGCCGTTGAGAACGCAAGGAATATTGAAAGCGACGATAAGGCGATACTTTACGGCGGTTCGGAAAGCTACGAAAGCGTACAGCTTCCCAAGCAGATAGAAATTGACGCGGCGGAAATAAAGGCTTTGGCGCTTGAAATGCAAAAGCGTACCTATAATACAAGTGAGTATATAACAGACGGTACGCAATCGGCTGTGTTTACAAGCAAAATAAAAACTCAGCTTCTTAATTCCCACGGACTTCGCCTGTCAAACAGCGTATCTATGAGCGGAGCTTACGTTCAAGCCGTAATACAAAAGGACGGAGAGGCACAGGACGATTTCGATTGGACCTTATCCATAGAAAACGGCGATGCGCTTAGCAAGCTGTCTGAAAGCGCTGTAAGTAAGGCGCTCTCAAAGGTAGGCGCTGACGAGGTCAATACGGGAAAATACGATATCGTTATCAGCGGTGAGAAAATGCGGGAGCTTCTTTCGGCGTTTACCTCTGCCTTTTCCGCAAAGAACGCACAGCTCGGTATCTCTCCCTTGAGGGGTAAAGAGGGGCAAAAAATAGCCGCTGATATCGTTACCCTTATTGACGACCCTATGCGAAAAGATTGCCCTATGCAGACAGCCTTTGACGGAGAGGGTGTTGCGACCTATAAAAAGAGTGTAATTGAAAAGGGTACATTAAACACCTTTCTCTATGACCTGTCAACGGCAGATAAAGAGGGAAAGAGCAGTACGGGTAACGGTCAGCGAATGAGCTATTCAAATCCCGTCAGTATAACCCCATACAGCTTTTATATTGAAAAGGGAAGCGATAGCCTTGACTCGCTTTTGGAAAAGGTCGGAAACGGAATTTACGTAACCGAATTTAAGGGAATGCACGCAGGCTGTAACAGCATAACGGGAGATTTCTCCATAGAAAGCGCAGGCTATCTTATTGAGGATGGCAGAATAACTCGGGCGATAAAATCATTTACCGTAGCGGGAAATTTCTTTGAGGCTTTGAAAAATGTTGAGGCAATTTCCGATAACGTACAGTTTGGAATACCCTCGGGTTATACTTGCTTTGGTGCTCCCGATACGCTTTTGAGAAATATAAGCGTTGCGGGCAAATAAAAATGTCTAATAATGTTGACAAGATGTTGCTAATGTGATAAAATAATTGATATATTATTCGCATTCTTTTTAAAAGGAAAGGACAGAAAATGAAGAATACTGAAAAGACAATGGACAAAATCGTTGCTCTGTGCAAAACGAGAGGATTTATTTTCCCCGGTTCGGAAATATACGGCGGTCACGCAAATACATGGGATTACGGCCCTCTTGGCGTAGAGCTTAAAAATAACGTAAAAAAGGCTTGGTGGAAGAAATTCGTTCAGGAGAATAAGTACAACGTAGGACTTGACGCGGCTATTCTTATGAATCCCCAGACTTGGGTAGCTTCGGGTCACCTTGCGGGATTTCCCGACCCCCTTATGGACTGCCGTGAGTGTCACGAGCGTTTCAGAGCCGATAAGCTTATTGAGGATTGGTGCGCCGAAACAGGCTTTGAGCTTCCTAAGCCCATAGATGCTTTTTCACAGGCTGAAATGAAGGAGTTTGTTGAGGAGCATAACATTCCTTGTCCCACCTGTGGTAAGCACAATTTTACTGATATCCGTCAGTTTAACCTTATGTTTAAAACATTCCAGGGTGTTACCGAGGATGCGAAGAATACCGTTTATCTTCGCCCTGAGACCGCACAGGGAATTTTTACAAACTTTGTAAGCGTTCAGAGAACAACAAGAAAGAAGCTACCCTTCGGTATTGCGCAGATTGGTAAATCCTTCCGTAACGAGATAACCCCCGGTAACTTCATTTTCCGTGTTCATGCGTTCGAGCAGATGGAGCTTGAGTTCTTCTGTAAGCCCGGAACAGACCTTGAGTGGTTCAATTATTGGAGAAGCTTCTGCCGCGAGTGGCTGTTGGCGATAGGTCTTAAGGAAGAAAATATAAGACTTCGCGACCACGACCCCGAGGAGCTTTGCTTCTATTCTAAGGCAACCACCGACTTCGAGTTCCTTTTCCCCTTTGGATGGGGCGAGCTCTGGGGCGTTGCCGACCGTACCGACTACGACCTGACCCAGCATCAGACCGTATCGGGTAAGGACCTTACTTACTTTGATCAGGAAACAGGCGAGCATTACGTGCCTTACGTTGTTGAGCCCAGCCTTGGTGTTGAGAGAACAGTTCTCTCAGTTCTTTGCGATGCTTATGACGAAGAGGTAATCGATGCCGAGAAGAACGATACCCGTGTGGTTATGCACCTGCATCCCGCTCTCGCGCCCTTTAAGGCGGCTGTGCTTCCTCTTTCCAAGAAGCTTTCCGATAAGGCAGATGAGATATACTGCGAGCTTTCTAAGTACTTTAGCGTTGATTTTGATGAGGCAGGCTCTATCGGTAAGAGGTACCGCCGTCAGGACGAGGTCGGAACACCTCTTTGTATCACCTATGACTTCGACTCCGAAACAGACGGCTGCGTAACCGTTCGTGACAGAGACACTATGGAGCAGGTAAGAATACCGATATCCGAGCTTAAGAGCTATATCGAAAAGGCTATTGAATTCTAAATAAAAGTTTAGCGCATAGATTGCTTTGACAGGTGCAAAGTAATCTATGCGCTTTTGTAGTTATTCTTTTACAAATTGGCTGTTATAAAGCTCGGTATAAAATCCGTTCTTTGAGAGAAGTTCACTGTGTGAGCCTTGCTCAATAATATTTCCGTCCCTCATTACAAGAATAACGTCCGCTTCCTTAATAGTCGAAAGTCGGTGGGCGACGATAAAGCTCGTTCGACCCTGCATCATAGTGTTAAATGCTTTTTGAATACGTATCTCGGTACGCGTATCGATAGACGAGGTAGCCTCGTCGAGTATAAGCATTTCGGGCAGACAGAGCATTACTCTTGCGATACACAAAAGCTGCTTTTGCCCCTGTGAAAGTGTGCCGCCGTCCTCGGAAATAACAGTATCGTAGCCCTTTGGCAGACGTCGAATAAAGCTATGGGCGTGGGCTGCCTTTGCCGCCGATATGATCTCCTCGTCTGTTGCATCGGGCTTGCCAAAGGCAATATTATCACGTATAGTGCCCGAGGACAGCCACGTATCCTGTAAAACCATGCCGTAGGACGAGCGAAGCTTGCCGCGGGTATAATTGCGGATATCCTCGCCGTCAAGGGTAATTTTGCCTTCATTTACATCGTAAAATCTCATAAGAAGATTTATAAGTGTAGTCTTACCGCAGCCCGTAGGACCGACAATGGCGACTCTTTGTCCCGAATAGGTCTTTAAATTGAAATCCTTTATAAGAGGACGGTCGGGAGTGTACGAGAACGATACGTTCTCAAATTCAACTATTCCGTCTATCCTTTCGGGAGAATACGCATTGTCACGGTCGGGCTCTTGTACGGGCTTTTCTATCAGCTCGAACACTCTTTCAGCGCAGGCAAGGGCGTTTTGAAGCTCGGTTATTACTCCCGATATTTCATTAAAGGGCTTTGTATATTGGGTGGCATAGGATAAGAAGCTTGACAGCCTGCCGACAGACATTCCGCTACCGCCGCTAATACAGAGCAACGCGCCTGTAAGAGCAACAAGAGCATACACTACGCTGTTTACAAATCGGGTAGACGGATTGGTTATTGATGAGAAAAACGTGGCTCTGAGGGATGCCTTGCCAAGTCTTTGGTTTATGCTGTCAAAATCTCCCTGTATTTTTTCTTCCTGTCCGAAAGCCGCCACAGTTTTGTGGTTGGTTATCATTTCGTCAACCAAGGATGCCTGTTCGCTTCTTATTTCAGATTGAAGCTTGAACATCGAATGGGTCTTTTTTGCTATAAAAGAAGCCACAAAAAGTGACAGCGGTGTAATGATAACTACTATTACCGCAACAGGCGCGCTGTATATAAACATAAATATAAGCGTACCTATTATCGTCATAATTCCGTTAAAGAATTGGGTAAAGCCCATAAGCAGACCGTCTGTAAATGTGTCAACATCGGTAATAGTTCTGCTTATTATCTCGCCTGTTCTGTTTGAGTCGATAAATGAAACAGGGAACTGTTGAATACGCAAAAACGCCCTATGTCTTATATTTTTTGCTATTCCGTAGGTCATATAGTTATTAAGAACGTTTATTATCCAAGTAAGGACACCCGTTATAAGAACCGATATCAATATTTTTGACAGGATAACACCGATTGCGGGCATATCTACGTTTCCCGCGCCTATGGCTTTGTCTATGGCTTGTCCTACAAGTATCGGAATATAAAGCGACAGTCCTACTGTTACAGCTGTAAATATTAGCGAGAGTATAAAATGTATGCGGTAAATTTTAAGATATTTCAGAACCGCGCAGAAGGTCTTTACGCTTCCTTTTAAATTATGTGTCTTTTTCATAGGGAAGCTCCTTCCTCGGGAAACTGGGAGTAGTATATTTCCTTATATACTTCGCAGTTTTCAACAAGCTCGCTGTGAGAGCCTATTCCAACTATTTCGCCGTCGTCAAGAACGATTATTTTATGGGCGTGGAGTATGGATGATGCTCTTTGAGATATCATAAATATTGTGGGGGAATAGTCAAGACTTTGAAGTGCCCTGCGAAGCTTCGCCTCGGTGGCGTAATCAAGCGCCGACGCGGAATCGTCAAATATAAGAAATTCGGGGCGTTTGACAAGCGCTCTGGCAATAGATAGGCGTTGTTTTTGTCCGCCCGAAAAGTTGTTTCCGTTCTGTTCAACAGGGCTGTCAAGACCCTCCGGCTTTTCATTTACAAAATCGTCAGCTTGAGCTAATGACAACGCTTGCCATAGCTCCTCGTCGCTTGCGTCGGTCTTGCCCCACAGAAGGTTTGATCGTATTGTTCCTTTGAAAAGTATAGCCTTTTGAGAGACTACGCCGAACATCTCCGTAAGCTCCTTTTTTTCATAAAGAGAAGCGTTTTTGCCCTTTATAAATACGCCTCCCTCATCGGGTGCGTAAAAGGCGGGGAGCAGATTTACAAGAGTGGATTTGCCTGAGCCTGTACCGCCTATGATGCCAACGGTCTCTCCTTTATTTACCGAGAACGTAATATTGGATACAGCGTTGTCTCCGCCCTCGTGATATCTAAAGGATACGTTTTTAAAGGCTACCGCGCAATTGTCGCTATTTTCCTTTTCGGATATCTGTCTGTCGGTGTCGGATGGCGTATCAATAATATCAAATACCCTCTTAGAGCTTGCGCTTGCCTTGTTAAGGGTTATTATTAAGCTTGCAAGCTTAATAAGCACTACAAGAATTTGAGACATATAGTTGTAAACCGCCAACAGCTCGCCTTGGGTCAGACTACCCGTATTTACGGCAATAGCCCCTCTGTGAATGAGAAAAATTATGCCGCAATTTATAATAACGTAGGTCAAGGGATTCATCAGAGCTGAAATACGTCCCGCAAAAAGCTGAATTTTTGTCAGGGCAAGATTTCTGCTGTCAAAATCCTTTATTTCATTTTTTTCCTTATTAAATGCTCTTACTACTCGTGTTCCGTTGAAATTTTCGCGTATTTTGGCAACCACGCGGTCAAGCTTAGCTTGATTTTTCTTGTATAAAGGAATACTTATAAGCATAATTCCGAAAACAACTACAAGCAATATAAGGATAACCGCAAGGAACGTAAGCGACAGCTGTTTGCCCTCGGTTTTATCGAGGGTGAACGCCATTATCATAGAACCGAATACGATAAAGGGCGAGCGCATAAACAGACGTAAAAACATATTAACGCCTGTCTGCATTGAATTTATGTCGCCTGTCATTCTTGTAATAAGTGTTGACGTTCCTATATTGTCGGTCATTTTATAGCTAAAGCTCTGTATTTTTTCAAAGAGAGCGCTTCTTACTCTTGTAGCAACGCCCACAGCCGCTCTGGCGGCAAAATACTGAGCGCATATTGCCGAAATAAGACCGATAACGCCAAGGGCTATCATAACGCCGCACATAGCGAACACAACGCCCTTGTCAGCTTCCGGTGTCGCGTTTATGCCCTTGTCGATAATAGCCGCCACGGCAAGAGGAACAAGCAGCTCAAATATGGCTTCAAGCATTTTAAAGGTAGGTGCGAGTATAGACTGTATATAATACCCCTTTAAGTATTTTAATAGCTTTTTCAATTTTTTCTCCTTGGGTGATTTTAGCAAACTTCGATACTATATTATAATATATATCGAAAATAATTTCAACCGTTTTTACAAAAAATTGAAAAAACTATTGCAAAAGATAAAAAGATATGATATAATATATGGCGTTACGGAGGCATAGCTCAGTTGGTTAGAGTACTTGCTTGACATGCAAGGGGTCGCAGATTCGAGTTCTGCTGTCTCCACCAAATAAGCCGTTTACCTAAGATTTGGGTGACGGCTTTTATTAATGTCTGTTGGGGGAAAATATGAAAAAAAACAGATTTCAAACGCTTACCACTCCTTTTGAAAAAGATTTGACCGATATACCGTATTCCGAATATCCTCGCCCAAATCTTAAAAGAGAGTCGTATATATCTCTTAACGGTAAATGGGATCTTTCGGTTTGGCTGGGTAATGATAGCTTGTATGACGGAGATATACTCGTTCCGTTTGTTCCCGAATCAAAAATATCGGGCGTATATAAAAGCTTTCCTTGCGGTGCTGTACTGAAATATAAAAGGGTGTTTGGTTTTCCCGAAAGCTTCATAAAGGATAAGGTCATATTGCATTTCGGCGCGGTAGACAGATATTGCTCTGTAAAAATAAACGGAAATACAGTTGTTGAACACGACGGCGGATATTTGCCATTTTCAGCCGACATTACAAGCGCGGTAGCCAAGGGCGAAAATACTATCGAGGTGGATGTTATAGATGATCTTGATACCGATTATCCTTACGGAAAGCAGAGTAAGAAGCGCGGTGGAATGTGGTATACGCCAATAAGCGGTATATGGCAAAGCGTATGGCTTGAGAGCGTTTGCGAAAATTACATTGAAAAGCTGTATATTAAAACCGATATGAACTCGGCAACCCTAACGGTTTTAGGCGGGGAAGTTGAAAAAAGACTTTTCGTTGACATAGACGGAAGAGAAGTAGAGTATGCTTTTTCGGGAGATAGCTATAAGCTTGATATTGCCGCGCCGAGACTTTGGTCGCCGGATGCTCCAAATATATACCGTTTCAGGCTTACGTCGGGAAAGGACGAGGTGGAAAGTTATTTTGCGCTTCGTGAAATATCCGTTGAAAAACGAAATAATAAACCCTGTATTTTTCTCAACGGCAAGCCCATATTTATGCACGGGCTTCTTGACCAGGGGTATTTTTCAGACGGCATTTATATGCCCGCCACTCCCGAGGGATATAAAAATGATATACTTTCTATGAAAGCGCTCGGGTTTAATACTCTCAGAAAGCATATAAAAATAGAGCCGCAGTTGTTTTATTACTACTGCGATATATACGGTATGCTCGTATGGCAGGATATGATAAACAGCGGTAAATATAACTTTTTAATAGATACCGCACTGCCTACAATCGGCTTTAAAAAAGGTATTAAACATAAGGCTACAAAGAAGAGAAAGGCAATATTTGAAGCGACAGCAAAGGAAACTATCGAGCTTCTCTACAATCATCCCTCAGTAGTGTACTACACGATTTTCAACGAGGGCTGGGGGCAGTACGATGCGGACAGGATATACGGAGAGTTAAAGGCTATTGACCCAACGAGAATATATGATGCAACCTCAGGGTGGTTTAAGGAAAAAGCGAGCGACGTGGAAAGCCTACACGTTTATTTCAAGCCTGTAAGGATAAAGCCGAGCTATGATAAACCCATTGTGCTGTCCGAGTTCGGCGGATATTCCTATAAAATAAAGGAACATTCATTTAACATGGATAAAACCTATGGATATAAGCTGTTTGAGGATAGGGAAGAATTTAAGAGGACGTTGATATCTCTTTACGAAAATGAGATTATCCCCGCTGTTGACAGTGGGCTGTGCGCGTCAATTCTTACGCAATTGAGTGACGTCGAGGATGAGACAAACGGGCTGTATACTTATGACAGACAGGTTCTCAAGGTTGACAGCGAAAAAATGAAAAGTATTGCAGATAGGCTGTACTGTAAAATTCAAAAAGCTTGAAGCTAAAATAGCTTCAAGCTTTTTGAATTTTAAGAAACCGTTAGCACAACCTTACCCACGTTTTTACCCTTATATAGAATATCGTGAGCTGCCTCTGCCTCCTGAATGGGAAGCACTGCGTGGATAGTGGGCTTTACAAGTCCTGCCTCTATCTTGGGATATACGTCGCGTACAAGGCTCGCAAGTATCTCCGCCTTTACGGCAGGAGTACGGGAGCGGAGAGTGCTTCCTACGATACGCACGTTACGAACGTAAATGTTTTTCAAGTCAATTTCGGTCTTCTGACCCGCAAGAGCCGCTATCATTATCCATCTTGCGCCGTGTGTCAGGTAATGGATGCACTTGCCCATTATCTCGCCACCCAGGCAGTCGATTGCAACGTCAACACCGTGACCTGCTTCAAGCTCCTCTTTAAGCACGAGAGAAATGTCCTCTTTGGTGGTAACGACAACTCTGTCGGCGTTCAGATGCTTGATAGATTCTGCTATTTCGTCGGTAAGTACGGTGGTAATAACTCTCACGCCAAACGCCTTTGCCATAGGGATAATAACGCTTGCCAAGCCCGATGCTCCTGCGTTCATAAGAAGGGTATTGCCTTCCTTTATCTTACCCTCGATAAAGAGGTTAAGGTATGCGGTTGCGAATGCCTCGGGGATAGCCGCAGCCTCTACCATAGAGCAGTTTGCGGGAACGGGCATAAGCATATCGTACTTTACGTTTACGTATTCAGCGTATCCGCCGCCGCCAAGAAGAGCGCATACCTTGTCGCCTATCTTCCACGCGGACTTTTCTGCGGCAATTTTGCCGACCTCGATAATAGTACCTGCAACCTCAAGTCCCATCCAATCGGGGCATCCGGGAGGGGGCGGATAATCTCCCTCTCTCTGCATAAGGTCTGCGCGGTTAAGAGCCGCCGCCTCAATCTTTACAAGGCAGTCCTCATCGCCGCATACTGCCGTGGGAACGTCATCCCAACGAAGGCTTCTGTCATCGTTTACAAGTATTGCTTTCATAATTTTTCTCCTATACATTCAATACATTTTTTTAAACAGTCGCATACATTTTCCCGTCCGAATACGCTATTTTTATTCCAAGGCTCATATGCGTGGGAAAAAAGTATGTTTTCTATTGTTGAATCTTTTTGTATTCTTCTTACGGTTTCGATATATGCCTCTCGGTCTTGCGTATAGCAGCGGTATTTATCCACCCCTGCGCCCTGCAAGCCGTCGCCCGAAATAAGTGTGTGCGTGCGCGTGTCATGTATGCCAATACAGTCCTTGGTGTGTCCCGAGAGCGGATAGGTAAAAATCCCTTTGCACAGCTCTCTTATATCGGTTATTACCTCTGTGTCGGGAGCGAGAGATAGAAACCTGTGTATGCCACCTGCGTGGTCGGAGTGCTTGTGCGTAAGTATAATTCCGCCTATATCCTCGGGGGTATAATTAATTTTTTTCAGAGCAGGAATAATAAAGCCTTCAACGTCGGAATCTGTCGTAGCGCAATCGACGAGAAAGAGCTTTTCATTGCCTTGAATTAAAAATACCGAGGTATAAATATTTTCAAACGGGACTTTAAGACGGCAGATTCCCTCGACCTCTTTATAAAATTTACTATCTATTCTCATTCATTCCACAGCATTTCAGTACCGTCTTGAAAAGCTCAAGCTCGTAATCAAGGGTATACGGATTTTCCTTTTCTCCCCGAACCATAGCTGCGAAAGAGGATACCATATCTTCGTACCTGTCAAAAACTTCGCTTGTATACGAGTTTTTGGATGTCGTTCCATCGTCAAGCCTAATGCGCTCAAATTTTTTACACAGTTGAGCATATTTTGTTGGCTTTTCTTCGGGCTTTGCTTCTAACGGATTTATTTCCACAGTGCCGGTTTTGCCCATAACAACAAGCTGTCTGCGGTCAAATCCGCCTATTTCGGTATCCGATATTCTTACAAAAGAAATGCCGTTGTTATATTTCATTACAGCCATTGAATAATCCTCGGAGTGTATTCCGTCAAAGCCTGTTGAAGTATTCAGCGGGATTATCTCGTTGGGCTGTCCTTGAATCTGAAGCACAAGGTCTATAAGATGACAGCCAAGATAAAACATCATACCGCCCTTGAAGCTTCCGAGCCATTCTCTCACTGCGCTATTATCAAAACGGCTCATATGTGCCTCAACGCTGAAAATTTCGCCAAGCTCGCCGTTCTTTGCTTTTTTTATTGCATCTGCCACATATGGATTGTAGCGATACATATAGCCTGTGTGAAACACCTTACCGCTTTTTTTCATAGTTTCTATAAGGCGTTCAAAGGCGCTAAGGCTTTGGCTTCCGGGTTTTTCCATATGTATGTGCTTACCCGCGTTCGCCGCCATTTGCGCGTATTTTAGCAGATGGATCTCGTCTGTTTCAACAGTAACTGCCTCTATTGTTGGGTCGTTTAGGATTTCGTCAAGTGTCATTTCGCGGTAGCCGTCAAATACCGATAGCTGCTTCTCACAGGTTTCTCGCTCGTCTTCAACAAGGGCATATCCCACAATCTCGAATATGTCGGGAAGCTGTGTCAAAGTATAAAATACCTCTCCGCCGTGGCTGTATCTGTTTATGCCTATCTGAGCTATTCTTATTCGTCTCATTTTAGTTTACTCCAATCAAATTGAACGATAGGGAAGACAGGATTTGTCGCAAGCCTTGTATATACTTCGGGAGCATCCTCGGGGGAGTATACCTCTTCGATAAGGCATTTAAAATCAATGCGCTTGTGTATAAGCATCTTCATAAGAGCCTGTACGTCATCACGCTCGCACCACCAACCCTCAAAGGATTCAAATTTGGGTCTTGCCATTGTGTGAGCGCCTACCAAGGTTATGCCGGGTCCGTGTACCTTGCGGTAATAATCGATAGAGAAATCCGAGCTTCTTGTGCATCCGAGAAGAGCTACGCGACCGAACTTAGCCATACAGTCGAGAACCATATCAAGCCCTTGACCCTTGCCTGTGATTTCGATAGCTACGTTAACTCCGCCATCTGTTATCTCCTTGACTTTCTGAGCAAATTCGTCCTCAAATGGGTCAAGTGCGAAATCTGCGCCAAGTGTCAACGCTTGCGCTCTTTTGTCGGGATTGGGGTCAACGGCTATTATCGGCACTGCCCCCGCCGCCCGAAGAAGCTCCACCGCAACAAGACCGAGGACACCAAGCCCCATAACGATAGCAGATTCTCCAATCTCTAATTTACACTTTCTTATAGCCGCCAACGGAAAGGTTCCGATATGTATAAGAGCGCCCTCGGAAAAGCTTATTCTTTCGTCAAGCTTGTGAACCTTTGTTTCTTTAAGTACACAGTATTCCGCGTGTACCGACCAAGAACATGAAACTCTGTCTCCTACCTTTAAGGAAGAAACTCCGTTCCCCACCTTGTACACAGTTCCTGATGAGCTGTATCCAGATCGACGGGGAAACTCTACTATTTTACCCGGGGTAGGGGATACGTTGGGGTCGCCTACAAGATTTGCGCGTTCCGTGCCCGCGCTTACTGTAGAATATTCAAGCTTTACAATAACCTCATCATCCCCACATAACGGCATATCCTTGTCAATTAGCTCGGCAATACAGGGAGCTGTAAATAAAATATTTCTGTTTGACATATCGGTACTCCTTTTTACGATTTATTAAGCTAATTATACTATAAAAGAAGAGTGCAGTCAATATACTATATTCTGCAAATGAGGTAATTTTCTATAATAACTATATAAAAAGTACTTGAAAAAATATTTAATAAATGATATAATAAAAGAACTAAATAAAATAAAAAGGAGAAACGTATTATGGCAAACAAGAATATTTACGCAGGTACAAAGACCGAAAAGAATCTGTGGGAAGCTTTTGCGGGTGAGTCACAGGCAAGAAATAAGTATACATATTTCGCGTCTGTTGCTAAAAAGGCGGGCTATGAGCAGATAGCGGCGCTTTTCCTTGCAACCGCTGAAAACGAGAAGGAGCACGCAAAGCTTTGGTTCAAGGCTCTCGGAGAGCTTGGCGACACAGCTGAGAATCTGCTCCACGCCGCAGAGGGAGAGAACTACGAGTGGACCGATATGTATGACAAGTTCGCTAACGAAGCTGATGAAGAGGGCTTCCACGAGCTTGCCGAGCAGTTCAGAGGCGTTGCGGCAATCGAGAAAGCTCACGAGGAGCGTTACAGAGCATTGCTCAATAACGTAGAAACTAAGACCGTGTTTGAAAAGAGCGAGGTTCAGATATGGGAATGCCGTAACTGCGGACATATCGTGGTCGGAACAAAAGCCCCCGAGCTTTGCCCCGTGTGCAAGCATCCTCAGGCTTACTTTGAGATAAAGAAAGAAAACTATTAAGTTTAAAAAGCTCACCGTTAAAACGGTGAGCTTTTACTAATTACTAATATACAGGATTATAACAAAGAGCAGAAAGCTTGAAGAACAGTTCTTCACAAAATGAATGATTAAAAGGAGGTCTGGCGATGACAAAACAACAATTTCTTGAACACTGCGAGGTACCATACGGCACATCGCCGGATTATTCTTTCGATGATGATTTCGAGAAATACAATGAATGTCACAATCCGTCCCTCTGCGTCCCTAATTTTCTAAAAATCCACCGATTTTTCCGCTTTTCTTCTGCCCATCTGTCAGATTTTTCGGAAAAGTGATAGAAAAGTGATAGAAA
>JAZOMG010000054.1:0-42593 GCA_045653705.1 Eubacteriales bacterium
CTTTGCCGTTTTTTCTGCACTAACCTGTCGGCGTCGTGTGTCGCGTTCTATCGCCTGCGCCTGCTCGGCTCTGCCCGCTCGCGCTTTGGCCGACACCGATTGAAAAAACGCCTTTGCCGTTTTTTCTGCACTAACCCTACACCTACGGTTTTTATCCAAGGCCTTGCCTTGGTATATCATCACGGCATCGCCTTGCATCAAACGGGCGGCGGGTAGATGTAAAAAGAGCAGAGCCTCGGCTCTGCTCTTTTATTTTGCAAAGTTTTCTTTTCTTTTTTGAAGAAAGGCGGCTTATTCGGCGGCTTCGTCTTTTTTCTCAACCGCGGCGGTCTCTTCCTTCTTGGAGCCGAGGATCGAGGGAAGCGACATACCCGCCATCGAGAAGACCTCGTCCAGCGGCGGCACGCTCTTCATCATACCCGAAAGAAATCCGGCGGTCGCGGTCTTGCCGTCGCTATTCGCGCCGTTATCCCAGACGGTGACCTTGTCGATCTTGATGTTGGAGATCGCTTCTACCTGGATCTTCATCAGCTCTTCGAGCTTATCGGCGATCATCAAGCGAAGCGCCTCGTCGGCACCGCCGCCCGCGGCGCGAACCAGCTCTTCAAAGCCGTCCGCCTGCTTGGTCAGCATTTCCTTCATACCGTTTGCCTCGGCCTGCATCTTGGCGAAGATCGCGTCGGCTTCACCCTTGGCACGGCGGCGGATCTGCTCGGCCTCGGCCTCGGCGGCAAGCTCTAAGCGGCGCTTTTCGATCTCGGCCTTAACGATAACGTCGGCTTCAAGCGAAGCTCTTTCTCTGGCCTTACGGGCTTCTTCGGCGGCCTTTTCGGCGGCGTAGGCTTCCTCTAACGCCTTTGCCTCTTGGATCTTTTCGGCGGCGATGGCGATTCTTTGCGCCTCGGCCTCCTTTTCACGCAACTGGGCGTTCGACAGGGCGATCTCACCCTTGGCATCGTTTTCACCCTTTACGGCGACCGAGTTGGCTTGGGCAACGTTGATACGCTCATCCTTCTGGGCGTTGGCTTCGCCGATCGCACCGTCGCGGTTCTTTTCGGCAACCGACTTCTTCGCGTCGTTGATCGCCTTGGCGGCGGCCTCTCGACCGAGAGCGGTGATGTAGCCCGACTCATCCGAGATATCGGTGACGTTTACGTTGATAAGACGGAGCCCGATCTTTTTCAGCTCGGTTTCTACGTTGCGGCTGACCTCGTCAAGGAACTTATCGCGGTCGGTATTGATCTCTTCAATATCCATCGTGGCGATAACCAGACGCAGCTGACCGAAGATGATATCCTTGGCAAGATCCTGGATCTCGGAGAGCTGGAGCCCCAAAAGCCGCTCGGCGGCGTTTTGCATGATGCCGGGCTCGGTCGAGATACCGACGGTGAAGCTCGACGGAACGTCGATACGGATGTTCTGGCGAGAAAGGGCGTTGCGAAGGTCGACCCCGATCGAAATGGGGGTCAGGTCAAGGAATTCGACCGATTGAATGACGGGTACGATAAAGCGGGCGCCACCGTGCATACAGGTCGCACTGCGGGCAGAGCCGTCCTTGTTTTTGCCGACCTTACCGTAAATGACCATGATCTTATCCGAGGGGCATTTGCGATAGCGCGTGCAAGCCCAGAGAAGAATGGCCAAGGCGATAACGACGATGACGATGAGTGCGGTTAAAATGGGTCCCATGAATTTTCCTCCTTATATTGTAAAAATTGTATCTTTTATTTTTTGGCGACGACTAAGGTGTTTTCCCCCGAAACACCGACGACCACGATCTCGGTTCCGTAGGAAAGGGGCGCCTTTTCATCGGTCACGGCATCACGCTCAACGTACGCGCCTTGGAGCATCACGTTGACCTTACCGTGGCCGACCCGCTCGGCGGGGACGGTGAGATACACCGTGCCCGAGGAGCCGAGGGCGTTAACGTTTTGGGCGGTGCCGTCTGCTTGCAGGCGGTAGACCCCCCACATCAAGAAGGCGACCAGCGCCATCATAGCAAGCCCAAAGCCGATCGAGATCAGCATTTGCGCCCACGGGGCAAGCGCGTTATTCGCAAGCGAAACGCCCATCCAGCCGAAGGACACGAAGAAGGCCATCACCGTACGAAGCGTAAGGATGTGAAAGCCGCCAAGATCGACGTCGCCGGGCGAAAAATCCTCAAGATCGTCGGGAAGATCGGGTAGCTCCCCGTCTGCCCCGTCGGCAAGGTCCATACCGCCGTCCGAAAGGCCAAGGAGCGAAAGCACGATCTGTACGAGTAAAACGATCGAGGAAGGAACGGCGAAGCAAAGGCAGATCTGCCCGAAAAGGCCGAGCGCCTCAAACCATTGACCTAACATAACAAACTCCTCCTTTAATCAAGTGTGCAAAGCAAGTGATCGATCCGCGCCTTGGCGGCCGAGCATAGATGCGCGTAGACCATAACCGAAAGCACCCTTTCGATCCGTTTTTTATCCCCCGCGTAGCGTTCGGAAAAGCCTTCAAGCTCACCTTGCGCGGCGGCCTTCACCGCCTCTTGCGACGGATACCCCTCGCCGATGGCGCAAAGCACATTAGCGAACATATTGTAAAGCGTGGGGTCATCAATACGGTCATCTCTCTCATCCGAAAGATTCCCGTTGATCGAGGACAAAAGCTCTACGATCTTATCGATCTGCATGCTTTGCCGCAAGAGATTGATGATCACCACCCGCGCGAACTGCCGTTCGGTATACTGGCGGTGCTGCGGTGGGGAAAGAAAGCCGCGCTTGACCCAGTTTTGGATCGTATGCGGTTCAAGCCCCGTCATATGCGAAAGCTGCGAAAGCACGACCCCTCCGGCGGAAAAAATATGCGAGAATACGTGGCGCGCGCTGTCTTTTTCAAGGTGGGATACTTCAATCGTGGTCCCCGGTAAGGCCCCAAGCTTCATCGCCCTTCCTCCTTTTCGTCGTTCTTTGATCTCTTCGTTATGTGCTTTGATTATATCACACGGTCACGTGACTGTCAAGGGGTTTACAAAAAAATTTTTGCCTTTTTTTATTGTATGCAAAAGGAAAAGAGCAGAACCGCGGTTCTGCTCTTTTCCTTTTCTTTTATTCCGAGGGCCACTCAATAAGCTGATGGCAAAAGGGGCATGCTTCTGCTCCGTATCGGATCGGCAATCGGCAGCAAGGGCACGGATGCCGCCGAGGTTTTTTGGAACGGGAAGCCGCTTTTTGCTGTATTTTCTTCGCCTCGTCGGGTAAAAACATACGATCGGGTAACGCAATAACGTACAAAGCCCCAAAAACGCCAAGCCAGAAGCACATCGCAAAAGCGTGAGCTTCTTTCCCGTAGCCCTTTTGCTTGGCTATCTCCTCAAATTTTTTCGCAACAATATATCGAACCGTCAGCACAGCACCGCCCATTACCAAAAAAAGAAAAGCAATAAAGCCTACCATTTTTCACCTCATCATAAAGCCGCAAGAAGGAAAGCAAGCAGAAATATTCAAGAAAAATTATAACCTGTTTAAGGTTAAAAGTCAATAGCCTGAAACAGATTATCCTATAATGAGTATAAGCTTGTTACAGGAGTGTGAAGCATGAAATATCCAAGGATACGGAACCTGCGAGAGGACCTTGATATGAATCAAACCGAGATCGCGAAAATGCTGGGCATGTCGCAAACCGGCTATTCGAAATACGAAACCGGGGAAAATGATATTCCAACCGCCATTCTCATTCGTCTTGCGCGCTTTTACGGTACGAGTGTTGACTACCTTCTCGGCGAGACCGACGAGAAGCAACGGTATAAATAAAAAGAGCAGAACCGCGGTTCTGCTCTTTTCCTCGTTTTTTCTATCCCTTTCCGCTATACGATTTCTTCGCGCGTGCCGTCCTCATGAACGATCGTAACGAAGAAGCGGTCGGAAAATTCATCATAAACATGCTTTGCGTCACGAAAAACATCAATCACCCTTTTGTCATACCCGTCATACTTTTCAAGTTTTTCTATTCCGTGTATTTCAATTATCGAAATGGCGCCAAGCATATCGGTAAGGCAATCAAAAAGCGCGTCCAAATGACCGCCGTAATAATCGGGAAAATTCAAGCTTTCTTTAAGTATGCCGTGGATATCCCAATAATCCTCCACGCCCGAAAAATCGACTTTGTATTTATATGTGTTCAGCACAATGTCACCTCTTTATTTCACTAATTCATAAAAAGTTTTTGCATGATCGTAGCTGACAAAGATTAAGCCATCGTTCGAATATAAAATTCTGTTTGCCCCTCTATCGTTGCCAATATAATCAAAATCTGCCTCATACCAGCTTCGATCAGCCTTAATAGGAAGTTTTCCCTCGTAGTTACGATATGGTACATTTCCTATTAGCTTTTCCGGACAAACATCTGCCAAGTTTTGTTTGTTAGATTTCCATCCCATTTTCAGCGCATCTCTCTTTGTAATATAACAATCCGGCAACCTGCCCCGATACATCAACCAAGCATCGGCCCAGCCAAAGCCTTTATCGGTGGCTGTCCCCACTTGTTTTGTTCGCATTGGAACAATTTCGCATCGACAAAACAGATGCTCGGGGATTTTTAAACTTGAAGAAAAGGATAGATCTTCCCATGCTTATCTTCGCACGGCAGGCAGGTTCTCGGCTCTTTATAGTTGGCTTGCCAATTCTTCCACGTTTTGCTGTTTCCCAAAACGTAAGGATTCGCTTCTGTAACAGAGCTCATCGTATTCTCCTTTATTATACATCAAAAATCACTCGCCGTCAATTCGGTTTGCGCCCCTATTATAACGCATATTTCGGTGAAAACGGGGATAGCGATTTGCTCGTTTCGCGCGGACGGCCAATGGCCGCCCCTACTCTACAAAAATCGAAGGTTTTATCCTTCCATAGCAAAAGATCGGGCATGGTGGAAGAAAGGCTCCCTTGTGTAAAGGGAGCTCCGCCGCAGGCGGTGAGGGATTGTTTTAGCAACCCTTCCGTCTTGCTTCGCAAGCCACCTCCCCTTGCACGGGGGTGATCCGTCCGTATATCAAAAAGGCACTTGCGGCAAAAATTCCACAAGTGCCTTTGCGTTGCTTTTGGATTTATTCCTCGTCAAGCGTTCTTTCCATCTCCGCCTGAATTTCGGGGTCGTAGGAAAGAAGCGGGGCGATATCCTTTTTAAAGATCTTACGGTCGACGTAGTTCTTCGTGATCTTAACGACCAAGGGGAAGAGCGCCAGAACACCGATAAGGTTCGGGATCATCATCAGCCCGTTGAAGGTATCCGAAAGATCCCAGGCAAGGCCACCCTCCATAATAGCACCCGAAACGATCATCGCGACAAAGATGAAGCGATAGACCTTCACGCCCTTCGTGCCGAAGAGGTATTCGACCGCCTTCGAGCCGTATTGCGACCAGCCGAGAACCGTGGTAAAGGCGAAGAAGAGCATCGCGATCGCCACGAACCAGGTGCCGGGGGCGCCGAAGTATTTACCAAACGCGGTCGAAACCAGCGTATCGCCGTTGATGCCCGCCACGGGCGTACCGGTGGCAAGATCGATATAGCCGGTCGAAAGAACGACGACCGCCGTCATGGTGCAAACGATCATGGTATCGAAGAAGACCTCAAAGATGCCCCACATACCCTGCTTGACCGGCTCTTTGACGTTCGAGGAAGAGTGAACCATGACCGAAGAGCCAAGACCCGCCTCGTTCGAGAAAACGCCGCGCTTGAAGCCCTGCGTCATCGTCTTTTTGATGAGAACGCCGATCCCACCGCCAAGGAAGGCGGCAGGCGTAAAGGCAAACTTGAAGATCGAAACGAACATCGGGCCAACCTGGCTGATGTTGATGCAAACGATGATGAGCGAGCCGAGGACGTAAACGATAGCCATGATCGGAACAACGATCTCGGCAAAGCGGGCAATACGCTTCAACCCGCCGATGATAATGAGGGCGCCGATGATAAGCAGGAAAATGCCAAGCAGCAGGTGGATGATATTGATATCGGTGCCGGGGATCACGCCGAGGCTGGCGTTCTGGAAGAAGGCGGCGTCCATGTTAAGAACGATCTTATTGATCTGCGCCATGTTTCCGATACCGAAGGAAGCAAGGATGGCAAAGCAAGAGAAGAGGACCGCCAAGACCTTCGAGGTCGGCGAAAGCCACTTCTTGCCGTAGCGCTTGCCAAGCCCGTCGCACAGATAATACATCGGGCCACCCGACCACTCGCCGTCCTTGTTGCGGCGGCGGTAGTAGATGCCGAGCAGGTTTTCCGAGAAGTTGGTCATCATTCCGAAGAAGGCGGCGAACCACATCCAGAAAACCGCGCCGGGGCCACCCGTTACGATCGCGGCGGCAACGCCCGCGATATTTCCCGTGCCGACCGTGGCGGCAAGGGCGGCGCAAAGCGCATGGAATTGCGAGATGCTCTTTTTGTCGGTCTGCTTGGTGCTTTTGCTGTCCTTTTTAAAGACACTGGCGATGGTTTGCTTCCACCAATGCCCGACGTGCCGCACCTGAAAGACCTTGGTGAGCACGGTCAGCAAAATGCCGGTACCGATGAGAAGGATGAGGCCGGGAAGACCCCATACCGCGCCGTTGACGGCGTTGTTGACGTTTGTGACGCCATTGATAAACTGTTCCATAATTTCCTCCAAAGAAACATAAAATAAACAACAAAAAAGGGGCGTACGAAACGCCCCGTAAAAAACAAAAAATGCGAAAAGGTTCGCTCTTTGTCCTTTTGCCTGAGAGATTGGCGCCACAGCGCTTGCCCCTTCGGCCCCCACGTACGTGGGCGTCTCCAAAGATCCGTCAGCATACAGTCTCTATCCTTGCGGACACCTGAGAGCGTTACTCCTTCGGCTGTGTTGCCACACTTTCCTGCACACTTCATTCGGATTTATTCAATTGATGCGTCATTATAACACGGATTTCGACACCCGTCAAGGGGTTTTTTGAAGAAAAAACAACTTTTTTCGGCTTTTTACCGAAAATTTGCCGCCTTTTTCAATCAATGCGCGGCGGGGTGACGCCCGCAAACAGCGCCTTTGCGTTCTCTACGTAATCGGCAAAGCAAAGGTCGCGGCGAGAAAGCGTTTTGGGGCATTGCAAGCCCACCTCGTACATAAAGACGCCGTCATACCCGATCGCCTGAAGCATTTGGTAAAACTCGACCCAGTCGATCCCCCCCTCCCCGGGGAGCCAGTGCTTTTCGTCGATAAAATCGTAGTCTGAGATATGAAGCGTCGTGATCTTGTTGCCGAGCTTCTTCATAAAATCGGCGATCGACCCCTGCAAAAGGTGGTTGGTATCGAAGCAAACGCGCAGCTTATCGTTGGCGCTGATAAGGCGAAGCATCTCCTCGGCGGTGTTGCCAAGGCAGGTTCTGGGCAGATCCTCGACCGCGATCACCGCGCCGTTTCGGTGGGCATGCTCGGCCAGAATATCCAAGGCTTGCATCGAAAGCTTGATCTTTTCCTCGCGGTCCTCGGGGCGAATGGGCTCGGCACTCGGATGAAGAACGAAGCGCTGCGCCCCAAGCTCCGACCCGATCTCGATCAGCCCCTTATGGCGGGTGATCGTCTTTTGGTAGATCTCTTTGTCAGGGGCGGAAATATCGTCCAGCAGCGAAAAGGGCAGGTGAAAGGACCAGACCCCCACGCCGTATTGCCGTGAAAGCGCCCCGACCGCTTTGTAATCAACGTCATCGTACTCGTTGTATTTTTTAGAGATCTCCACCGCGGCGATCCCGCTTTCGCGAAGCTTTTGGAAATTCGCTTCATCCAGGTCAAACCCGTAGGTAGACAGTCCGATCTTATACATTCTTTTTCTCCTTTTTATATATAATGAAATTCTGCGCCCGTTGCGGCGCTGTTTACCCAAGAGACGGGTTTTCGTTATAATGCGCGCACAGCAGGTTCATCGCCTTGCAAAGCTTATAGGTATAAACGAAGGGCCCCACCAGAATCAGGCTCCCCAAAATCAGCCAGCACCAGAAATCGGACGGACCGAATTCATAGTCGATCCCTCTCGCCCCCAACGCCTCCTCTATCCGCTCGGCAATATGATAATGCCATATATCGATCACGAGCGAAAAGGTGAAAATCGAAAGGAAATAGGCAAAAAGGAAGTTCATGGTTTTGGTGCCGTCTCTTTTCGGCGCCACCTTATCCAAATCAAAGGAAAAGGGGATATAGAAGAAAATGCTGTAAAGGCCAAGCGTCAGAATACCGAGGATATTCAGCTTCAACATCGAGCGGTTGGTTTTCAGCTTTGGCGCCTCGTATTTTTTCTCTTCTTTGTCATAGGAATACTCGTAAGCCATATCCATATTCTCCTTTCAAGAGTTTTTTTGCGGCATACGCCGAAATTCATTCCTTATAATCGAAAAAGGCGGTGGGGTAGACCGCGGCGATCTCTCCGGTTTCTTTTCGGATCGCCAAGATAAACGCATCGCCCCGATGCGCGTTTTGAAAGATAAAGAAATCGGAAAGCACGTATTCACGGCTCCAACGGTAATTCTCTTCCGGGATCTGATAAAGGTCTCGACCTTCAAAGGCCAAAAAATAGTTTTCGATCCGGCGGGTCACACGGCGCTTTCTCGACCATTCTTTTTGCGCGTACCGCTCAGCCTTGCTGTGCAAAAGGGGGGCAACGGTGATCTCGTAATCCTCGATCGTTGCCGTGCGGCTTTGGCGGCGTTTACCTGAAAAACGCGCGACCAACAAAAGGATTTCCAGCGCGGCAAGCGAGAAGAACGCCCATAGGGCGATCCGATAATTCACAAAGAACAAGACAACGATCGGAATGGCCAAGGCATATCCGATGGCCGACCATTTTTTGTAGGTATCCTCGGTCATCTCCTTTGGCGCCTTTAGGTTTCTTTTGATATCGATCTCGATCTCTTTTTTCGTAAGGCGTTCTTTTGCCGGCACCCCTCTACCCCCTTTCGGAAAATGCAATACTCTTACCGCTATAGTAGCACAAACGCGGATATCCGTCAAGAAAAAAAAGGGAGAGAAAGCGCAAAAAAGCCTTTTCTCGTAAGGAAAAAATAAAAAAATAAAAAAATGCAAAAAAAGGGCTTGACAAACCAAAAGTCTTTTGCTATAATTAGAAAGCCGTTGAAAAAGCGGTCGGGATGGGAGCATAGCTCAGTTGGTTAGAGCATTTGCCTTACAAGCAAGGGGTCATAGGTTCGAGTCCTATTGTTCCCACCAACCTTTTTGTCCCCTCCATTGGTGAAACGGCCTGGTAGCTCAGTTGGTTAGAGCGCTGCCCTGTCACGGCAGAGGTCGTGGGTTCGAGCCCCATCCGGGTCGCCATTTGCCTCTGTAGCTCAGTTGGTAGAGCAGAGGACTGAAAATCCTCGTGTCGTTGGTTCGATTCCGACCGGAGGCACCATGCAGCATTATGCTGCCACTTGCGGATTTAGCTCATTTGGTAGAGCGCGACCTTGCCAAGGTCGAGGTGGCGGGTTCGATCCCCGTAATCCGCTCCAGAAAGAACGGGCACGAAAGAAATACGTGCCCGTTTAATTTTCGCTAATCGGAATACCGAAAGGTATTCTGTTAATATAATAGCTTAAGCCCTGCTTTTTAAAGCAGAGCCTAGGCAGTGGAATGGCGACATAGCCAAGTGGTAAGGCAGAGGTCTGCAAAACCTTTATTCCCCGGTTCAAATCCGGGTGTCGCCTCCAAAGCTAAAGCCCCGAAACGCTTGCAATTGCAATGGTTTCGGGGCTTTTTTCTTTTTTGTTTGTCCTTCTTAGCATCAATAAATTATGGCATTTTTTACTCTATTTTTATCCCTGTTTATCCATCAATTACCACCTAATTACCACCTGGTTACCGCCCAGAAAAATTTCGATAATTGATTGGATTTTTGCTGAACAGCCGTGTTTAAGTGTAAAGAGTAAAAAAGCCAAAAGGAGATGTTATGAGCAGAGCAGCAAAAGATCTAACGGTGAAGGGACAGTTTATCAATAAGCCAAACGGTTAAAATACGACTACGCCGGTGCAACTGTTAAAATTATCCATATCCTGCTTTTTCCTTGCCAAAAGCGTTTCAAACCAAAGCTCGGGATTTGGCATCGGTGAGATGGCCGCTTGCTTTGAGTACGCTCCCTGTGTCAGTGTGCGCGTAGTTCTTACAGCTCCCATGTTTCTATCGGGCATACGGTCAACGAACGCAGAGCCGTGAGTTCCGATATTTTCGGCCGAACATATCATCGCGGAAAGTGTTGCCCTTTGTGTCAAAATCATATCGTATAGCTTGTAAAGCTCCGCCACTTGAGACATATCGTCAACTGTAACGGTATCAAAAAATTCCGAGCAGAGCTTATCTGTTTTATCAAAGAGCTCCTTCATTCCTTGTGTATTCCTATCAAAATCGGCAACCCTACTCATCTCTGTCTGAAATTCATTTCTGATCTCCGATATATTTGACTTACCGTATCTAAAAGTAGGTATATCATAATGAGAGATAACACCCTCACGGCTTTTCTTTTTCGCAATATGCTCCGCCGCGCGCAGACTTCCCACCTGTGTGGAGTTGAGAGCGCTTCCGCCGGGGCGGTAAACGCCGAACGTACCTGCCGCCTCGCCTGCTACATACAAGCCCTCGATCTCACTCTGCCAATTCTCATCAACCGCAACGCCGCCGTTGCAGTGCTGAGCGCAGACAGCTATTTCAAGATATTCACTGTAAAGGTCTATGCCGTGTGTTGCGTAAAGCTCAATAGCCCCTATATTCATCTTAGAGAGGCGCTCAATGGGAGTACCAAACAATGCTCCCGATTTTTCCAAATACTCATAGGCTTCATTTGGAAGCACCTCAAATCCATTCTCAAGTCCCTTGGGATTTTCCAGAAAGTCGAGATATACTCGATTGCCTTTCTTTATTTCCTCTGCAACAAGCAGATCGACCTTGGACGAGCCTTCTGTCTTGCGCGTATCAAAGGGCCACTGATATCCCTTAAGAAAGATAAGTCCAAGTGACTCATCTCCCAATTTTTCATAAAGAAATTCTCTCTCGTTTCCGTCTTTATCCACAGAAACATATCTGGGCAATACCTGCTGATAAGTACCCGACAGATTCCAACGGAACTTCGTGCTTGCGATACCGTACTGCCATTCTTCCATATTGGAAAGAGATGCGCTCGCATCAATAGCCAATCCCGTGGCGCCGTGCTGACTTTCGGGATAGACCGTGTTTTTATATATTCCGGCGGGTCCGCCCGTACAAAGAATAACGTTTTGACAAGCTATAACCGAAATCTCTCCCGTCACCGTATTGGCGCAGGCTATTCCTGTTACGAAGTTATTTTCCGTAATGATCTTGATAACTCTTTGAAAATCTATTATCTCAATATTTTTGGACAAGACCGAACGCTCAAGCGCCTCGGTCATATATTTTGATGTAAGAGGTCCGCAAGAGGTAGCCCTCGTTCTCGGATCGTGGTCGGTCTTATATCCCGCATATTCTCCGTATTCATTTGTAGGAAACGGAACGCCAAGCTCCACGAGCCTCATAAAGCAACGCGCGGAGTACGCCGCCTCGCAAAGGGCGTGTTCTCCCATAACTCCGCCGCCCGAATAAAGTGTATCTGCCATCTCACGGACGCTGTCGCCGTCAGAGCCGCAGAGAGAGAGCTTGTAGTAGGTCTGCTTGTCGCTTCCCGTATTTCTCGAAGTTCCCATAAATCTGCCTTCGGTAATGATAGCTATATCCCGAACTCCAAGGTCATATAACTTATCTGCGGCGTTATAGCCCGCGCAACCTGTACCGATGATCAACGTATTATACTGTTTTTTCATAGCTTTCTTATGTGCATTCCTCCGTCAAGAATAAATGACTGTCCCGTGGTATATCCGAACGTACCGTCACAGAGGGCAACTACGGCTTTTGCAATATCGTCGGGAGTGCCCCATCTTCCAAGGGGTACAAGACCGCCCGCTATAAGATTATCATACTTTTCCTTAACAGCCGCCGTCATACCCGTTGCGATAATACCGGGGCATATCTCGTTGACAGTGATGCCATCTGATGCAAGTCTATCCGCAAACAACTTTGTTATCATAGAAACGCCTGCCTTTGAGATACAGTACTCTCCTCTGCTGGTAGAGCTTGTGTATGCAGAGCAAGAGGATATGTTCACAATACTTCCGCCCTTTCTCTGCTCCAACATTTTGTTAGCGACAAGCTGGGTAAGAAACAATGTTCCCTTAGTATTGATACCCATTACAAAATCGTAGCTCTCCTCGGTCATTTCGAGAATGTCGCGACGCACCTTGGGCGCAACTCCCGCCACATTGACAAGAACCGAAAGCTCTCCTTTTTGTAGGGCTGTATCTACAAGTGTGTGTCTCGACTTTACGCAAGACAGGTCGCCCTTAACGTATGTAAAATCGTATGCTTCAAATTCGGGAAGCTCAGTAGCATCTATTACGTCCATACCCACGACAGAATATCCCGCGCGGCAAAGCTGTAACGCGCTCTCCTTTCCTATTCCTCCAAGAACACCCGTAACTATCGCAATTTTCATTTTTTTATCTCCTTGTATAAATTTCTGTAATATTCGTTGAATACCGCACAGCCCGAAACCTGCTTTGCTCGCATGAGCTCGGTACACTTTGAGCAGGCAAGACAGCATTTTTTAGAGTCAAAGCTCCCCTCTGTATAGTCACGGTAGAAGCTCGGATATGCCAGCCATATTCTGCCGTAGCCTACAAGGTCGCATACACCTTCTTTAAGCTGTCTTTCGGATTGTTCGATAAGGTCATTTCTGTAATAGGACAATCCTGAGCCGACAACAGTTAGCGTCGGGAATTTTTCTTTAATATGCCTTTCGATGACCTCAAAGCGTTCAAGTCCTACCTCGGCTCTCTCGGGAGCTTCGTATCCGCCCTTTCTGTACGGACGGTTTACATGGGGATTGTAATAGGGATTTCCAACCGTGACGTTCAGTATCTGCATTCCCTCTCTCGCAAGAAGCTCAAGCAGTCGGTCCGGCTCTGTAAGATCAAGCTCGTTTTCCTCTGTCGTACCAAATCCGTAAGGCTTCGGAACCATATCCGAAACACTAAGGCGTGTTGTGAGCAAAATATGCTCGGGGATTACCTTCCTTACAGCCTTTACGCAATCGAGATACAATCTTGTACGATTTTCAAAGCTTTCGCCGTATCTGCCCTCTCTTGTAAATGCCGACAAAAGTTCCTGAAAGAGATATCCGTGACAGGACTTTATGTCAACCCCATCAAAGCCTGCTTCAACAGCAAGGAGCGCCGACTCGGCATACTTATCGGTAAGAGTATCGAGATATTCATCGCTTACGATGTGCTCGTCAGTAACAGGACGCCGCTCCTCGTATATCGGGTGACGGTAGGCTATCATAGGCGTGATGCTCTGTCTGCCCGAGTGAGTAAGCTGAAGAATGAAGACGGGTTCAATACCGCACTCAGCCTTTGCGATTTTTCTCATATTCTCCAACAAGGTCTTAAAGATTTCCAGATTTTCCCTTGTCAGCATCATCTGCCGTGGATTAGTCCTTCCCTCAGGGCAAACGGCATTTGCTTCAAACCAAACCATTCCCGCGCCGCTTTTCGCCGCACTTATGTATTTTTCAACGGTCAGCTCACTGGGGCTACCGTCCATAGTACAGTCACAACCTTCCATGGGTTGTAAAACAACACGGTTCTCTATCTTTTTTTTGCCTATTTGAATTAAATTTTCAATCATATGACACCACACCTTTCCATATTCTATATTTTAATTATACCATCAAATAAATGATATGTATATGATCAATTTTGCATTTTATATTGCTTATCTTGCAAATATATGGTATAATATATCAAAAGGACGGTGGTTTTCGTGATATACAGTTTAAATACGAATAATTTTAAATATGAATATATTGAAAGTGATATCGATCATCCGATCTTGTGGGAGAGCCATTGTCACGCGCAATATGAGATGATAGCAGTGGCAGACGGCGATATTACCGTTATGCTGGAAGGACAAAAATATCGCTTGCAGAAAAATCAGATCATCATTATTCCACAGCTCTTTTATCATTCCGTCACGGCAAACGAAAAAGGAAGCTATCGCAGAATCACGGCACTTTTTAGCATAGATGCCATTCCAAGTGTACTGCGGGATGAGTTTACAAAACAAGGAAGATATACCATCGTCGATGCTTCTCGGATCGAAAAAATCAAGGAAATCTGCCAAAAGCAAGATTCAGAATTTTATGCTCCGTTGCTACAGAGCTTGATGATAGAGATCTTTTATGATGCCTTACAGATACCGCAGGCTCCTACAAAAATTGAGACCGACGAATTCTTGCTAAAAGCATTCGAGTATATTGACCAGCATTTACACGAAAAAATTTTGCTTGACGATCTTGCACAATATACGTTAAGATCAAAATCTTCCTTTTGCCATCTCTTTGAGGCAAAAATGAATATTTCTCCAAAGCAGTATATCCTGCAAAAAAAGCTTGCTCTGGCAAGCAAGCTGATTGGTGAGGGTTATCCGCCGACCGTCGCCGCTATGCAGGTCGGCTATGAAAACTATAGCAATTTCTATCGTGTATACTTGAGGCGTTTTGGAACAAGCCCTACAAAAGTAACAAAAAAATGAGACACACCCTTTTATGAAACAAATAACGCCGACACTATTGTGGGCGTTATTTTATTTTTCTTACGGCGCTTGGAGAAATTCCGTAGGTTTTTTTAAAGTTTCTGTAAAAAGTAGAAAAATCGGTATATCCTATCGATAGAGCGGTCTGCTCGATAGATATTTCCGTGTTTTCCAAAAGCCACATAGCATGCTCCATACGAAGCTTTATAAGGTACTGGTGCGGGGAAATATCGTAGTGCTTTTTAAATATCCGAAGTATTCATCCGAATACAGGATGATTTTAGTATTTCTGTTATGTGGTAAACTGTAAAAATCCAATGATAAGAATTTAATGAAAAATGCTGCAACTACAATACTTAATATGTTTAACCTTTAATTCCATTGACAATCTACGAATTTTGTGGTAAAATTCAAATATGGCATTACAAAATAGCCTGCCGTGTGGAAGAAACTTTGGAAAACGTAAGATAGACGATGAATACTGAATGGCGGATTTTTAGCGGTGGTTTATTTTTGGATCTCTTATTTTAGTCGGACCATATATATACATAAGCTTTGCACGGCGATGAATCCTCTGTTCGACACTTATAATAAAAATCCTACGGTTAGATAAACGTCTTGAAAAATACTGTTAAAGATATTAAAAGGAGATACAGCATTATGAAGAGAATATTAGTTGAGGGTCACAGAGGATATTGCGCCAAATACCCTGAAAACACTCTTATTTCCTATGAGGCAGCTATGGAGCTTGGAGTTGACGCTTTTGAGTTCGACGTGTGGCTTACCTCGGACAAGGTGCCTGTTCTTATGCACGACGGAAACGCCCTCCGTACCTGCGGCGTGGACGTTCACGTAAGAGACCTGACGCTTAGCGAGGTGAAAAAATTAGACGCTTGCTATGAAGCAAAGTTTGGCGAGCAGTACAAGAATATGGACGTGCGCGTACCAACTCTCAGGGAAGCTTTGGAGCTTGCTAAGGAAAAGCGCCCCGATATTTTGTTCGGCGTTGAGATAAAGGAATATACCGAGGAGACGGTTGACCTGACCGTTGAGCTGCTTAATGAGTACGGCGTTTTTGACCGCTGTTATTTCTATGCCTTTAACGGAAATACCCTTAAATACATAAAAGAAAAATATAACGGACGGACTATGGGCTACCCCGACGTGGCTATGAAGGTCATGATAGAAAATGGCTACGATTACTATGACGAAATAGGACTTTCTATGAAGTTCGTAAAGTCGGAGCTTTGCCCTTTTTACGTGGCTAAGGGTATGCCCGTTCATATGTACTGCGCCGATACCGAAGAGGACGTTCGCCTGTGCATTGAAAAGGGAGCTGACCTTATAACCGCTAACGACCCCGTTCCGCTTATGAGGGTTCTTGGCAGGATAAAATAAATTTTGAAAAAACAGTTGAATTTTGGTAAATAATGTGGTATACTAAATGAAAGCGTTGCTGACATTCAGACAACAAACGCATATACTACGTAATGAAAGAGGGGTGACGAAATGAGCGCGGACAGTAATGGGCACGGGTGTTTCTTGGCTGTTGTTTACTGTAATTTAATACATACCGAAAAGGGCGTTCATTCGTACCCGCTTTTTGTCGAGCTGTAATTTTACAGTTCTCGTTTTTGCGCGTAAAATTTGCTCCCTTTTCTCGAAAGGGGGCTTTTTTAATGGAAAATAAGAATTTTTACGAAGCAGAAGAGAGAGACTACCGCGCCGATATATTGGATATTATACGGAGCGACAAATCGGATGAGGAGATAAGACTTTTACTTGAGGACTACCACGATAACGATATTGCGGCGGTTATAGAGGAGCTTAACTCAGACGAAAAGGATAAGCTATTGCGCGTTCTCGGTAACGAGGCGATGTCGGACGTAGTGCCATTCCTTGAAGATGCGGGCGAATATCTTTCGGAGCTTGATGCCGATGAGGCGGCAGATATTATCGAGCAGATGGATGCCGATGAGGCTCTTGAGGTGCTTGAGGATCTTGACGAGGAAGTAAGACAGGAAGTCCTTGAGCTTATTGAGGACGAGGAGATAAAAGAGGATATTCAGCTTCTTGAATCCTACGGGGATGACGAGATAGGAAGCAAGATGAGTACCAATTATATCGCCATTCGTCGGGGGCTTACGGTAAAGGAAGCAATGAGATCCCTTATTACCGAAGCGGCGGAAAACGACAACATATATACCATATTTGTGGCAGAGGATGACGGAAGCTTTTACGGAGCTATCGACCTCAAGGAGCTTATTGTTGCAAGAAGCTCTACGCCTCTTGAGGATCTGATATATACTAACTTCCCATACGTTTACGATAAGGACAGCATATCCGAAAATATCGAGCGTCTGCGCGGATATTCCGAGGACCTCATACCTGTTCTGTCCTCGGCGAACGGCAGACTTCTCGGTGTTATAACGGCTATTGATATAACCGAAATAGTAGATGAAGAATTTGGAGACGACTACGCAAAGCTGGCGGCTCTCGTATCCGAGGAGGAAAAGGACGAAACCCTTTTCAAGAGCATGAAAAAGAGAGTTCCGTGGCTTATCGCTCTGCTCTTTATGGGGCTTGGCGTGTCTGCCGTAGTGGGGCTTTTTGAGGGAGTTGTAGATGAGCTACCTATGATAGTGGCGTTTCAGTCGCTTATTCTGGGAATGGCGGGTAACGTTGGAACACAGTCTCTTGCCGTGACCGTGCGCGCCCTTGGCGCAGACGAGGACTTTGGGTTTAAGAAGCAGTTTTTTATAATCGTCAAGGAGACGAGAGTGGCTCTGCTTAACGGCCTTGCCCTCGGTGTGTTCTCCTTTGTAATAGTTGGGGCATACCTGCTTATATTCGGAGGCTATGGAACGGTAGTCGCGCTGACTACCGCGGGCTGTGTGGGCTTGGCGCTTTGGTTTGCTATGATGATATCGGGCTTCACGGGAGCGGCAATACCTATGTGCTTCTATCGCTTGGGTATTGACCCCGCCGTGGCGTCAGGTCCGCTTATTACCACCATAAACGACCTTGTGGCTGTTGTCAGCTACTACGGTCTCGCATGGGCGCTGTTGCTTAATTTTGGAAGATAATAAAATATTTTAATGTTTTGTTATTGTCTAATAAAAAACGGTAGGGCGGGAGCAAGCCATCGTAGAATAGAAAAGATAATATAAAATGGATGGGGCTGTTGCATTCAAGTAATATTGCACAAAAAGCCTCCCCCTGTGTAAGGGGAGGTGGCTCGCGAAGCGAGACGGAGGGGTTGTAAAATATAAAAATATGTCAAAAACAATCCCTCACCGCCTTCGGTGGAGCTCCCTTTACACAAGGGAGCCTTTCTCATTTCCAAGATTTGTGCAATATCTCCTTAGTTCAACAGTCCCCTACGACCTATTGGATCGATAACACATAACAACCGCTTTTACTGTCATTATGTACAGCAAAAGCGGTTGTTTATTTTTAGATAACTATGATATTATTTATTGTCATTGTACCATTCGGCAATGGATGGGCAATTTATTTTTATCGTGTCCCAATATATATCTCCGTTTTCGCAAAGGGAAAAGCTTATGTAGCTTCCGTCCTTGAAAAATACAACCAAGCAGGGCTCATTGAATATTTCAATTCGTTTTTCAAAATCATTTATTTCAGTATAGTCGTGACATTCTATATCATCAAAAAGCTCGGACGGAATATCATATATATCCCTGTCATCACCGTTGTCCTGTATTTTTATATAGGCTATACTGTCAGCATCGTTCACAGCATCGCAGATTTCGGAAAAGCTTTTTTTAGCTTTCCATTCAATATACCAATCGGAGTTTATGACCTCTCTATAGGTGATTATTGAAATAATAGAGGCTACGATAGCTATGGCTGATCCAATCATAACCCATTCACCGACGGTTTTAAATCTTTTCATCAAAACAGCCTTTCGGGATATTCGCCCATTTCGTGTTTTTCCGTAAGAGCGGCGGCAACGGTGGGCTTGTCCTCAATATAGGTTACTCCAAACCATACGGCATTCGTGGACAGAACGTGCACAGAAAGGGTTTTTGCGGTTATCATTTTGTCTATCATAGTGGGCAGAGCGTATTCCGCCTTTATCTCTCCCTCGGGAATTGCTCTGAGAAAGGCATTAAAATCCTTTTCCATATTTTCAAATATGTCGGGCATAAATCCCCACATATTCATTGATACAAGGGCTTTTCCGTCAAGCTCTCCACAGTCCGCATCGGCTATTCTGCCGTTTTCGTCAACGGTTATCTTATAGGTCTCGGTAACGCCGCGAAGCAGTCCGCCCTCAACGTGGCAGATGCCTCTCGTCACAGCCCCGTTGCGGCTTACGGTATTTTCGAGATAATATCCAACCATTGCCGCCTCTCCCTCGTTGAGCTCAAGAAGCTTGCGGTTCATTACCTCAAAGGCTTCCTTGCCGTAGAAATCATCGGCATTAAGAACAGCAAAGGGCTCTTTTATCACATCCTTGGCGCACAGCACCGCGTGAACCGTTCCAAAGGGCTTAACTCTCTCATTGGGGATTTTATAAAAGTCGGGAATAGATGAAAAATCCTGATAAACAAAGGCTATATCAACGCCCCTTATATCCTTGCAGAATCGCTCTATTATTTCCTGATGCTCTGGCTTTATGACAAATACAAGCTTTGAAAATCCCGCCCGAATAGCGTCGAATATAGAATACTGCATAAGTATCTCACCGTGAGGACCGATGCCGTCTACCTGCTTGTTTCCGCCGTATCTGGAGCCAAGTCCCGCAGCCATGATAAGTAACGTGGTCTTTTTCATATACTTTGCCTCTTTTCATATTTTAGTGGAAAACTCCGAGGGTATTATACCATAATTTTCATAGAAAGTCAAGGTGGTGCGTTTATATTGACAGTCGTCCAAAAGAGGTATCATTTTATGTGAGACAGCCTCTGTAAGGCTTAAGCCTGTTTTTTCTTGAACAGATTTGTAATATCGGCATTAAGCAAAAATCCGATAGGCTTTTTGTGAGAGAATCTGTAAAGCAGAGCAAATATGCCTTTTACGGTGAAGAACGCCGCTACCGCGCCAATAGAGCCGGCTATGACGCCCGCGATAACGTCGGTGGGGTAGTGTACCATAAGGTAATTTCTTGCCGCCATCATTATGACAACGTAAAGAGAAGCAGAGGGAATAAGCCACGGGAAATATTTTGGGCGCAGGCTGAGGCAAAGCGCCGTCATAGATGCCATTGCCGCCGTAACGTGACCCGATGGGAAGGAAAATTCGCTTACCTCGGAGCTTCCCGCAAATATCCACCATTCGAGAAATTCAGGGACTCCGCTTTGGAAAGGGCGGGGGCGGGCGATTAACTCTTTGAGGGTTATGTTAGTGATAAGCGCTCCAAAGGCGATGGAAAAGAGGACACAGAGTCCGCATTTTCTCGTTTTCTTAAAGAGCATAAGTACAAATGCCAGCGCAAAGCTGAAATATCCGTTATCACCGATTATACTGAAAAAATCCATTATAGGTCCGACTATAAAATCGGCTTTAAGGGCAACCGCGTGATAAAATTCCAATATAGAGAAATCAAAGCCCGAAAAGGTGGTATTCAGCCACTGGGCAACAGCTGTAAGCTCCATAAACATCCTCGCTTTTTTATTACTGAGGATAATTATATCATATAATGCCGCATTTTGCAATAAGAAAAGAAAAAATCGACAAGCTTTCGAGAAGCTTGTCGATTTTTGGCACGGCGTAAGGGATTCGAACCCCCGACCTTTTGGTTCGTAGCCAAACACTCTATCCAGCTGAGCTAACGCCGCATACGCTTTATTCGCGTACCCATATATTATATCATAAAATTTTGTTTTGTCAAGTCTTTTTTTGAAAAAAATTAAATGTTTTCATAACTGTTTTTATGTTTGACAGTCGTAAGGGTGAAAACGCTATATTTGCCATTTTTGATTTTGTAGATTAAATACTAAAATACTTTTATTTACCAATACTTGACATTAAAAAAATATGTGCTATAATTATTATATGAATAAGATAGAAATATCGTATAATAAGGAGATCATTATGAAAAAGCGTGATTATTTTTTGCGTGTAGGTATTTTGCTTTTAGCTTGTCTTGCGCTGCTTGGCGCGACGCTTCTCAGCGGTTGCGGCGGCATTGAAAAAACGCCGGATATGAATGCCGAAGCCAAGGATCTGGATGAGTTTTACAAGGAATACGGTATTCGCTTGGCGGGGAGAGTCGGGGGAAACATTCATTCCTCTACGTCGGAACCGTTTGGAAGTGATGCAACGCTTCACGTTGTAGACGTAGATACCACAAGAGAGGTTATAACCATTCCCGAGACCCTTAACGGAAAGCCTATTACGGCTATTGAAATTACCAGCACAGACGGAGTAAGAGATTGCGGTAAGCTGAAAAAGCTGGTAATATCTAAAAATATTACTCAGATATTTATAAATGGCATGAGTGATATCACACTGAACGGTCGACCTGAGTGGAGTCTTGAAAATATTGAGGTTGCGGCTGAAAATCCGTCATATTGTTCAATAGACGGAATCGTTTATAACAAGGACGCGACTGAATTTGTTTGGATTCCTAAGGGTCTTCGAGGTTCTGTAACCGTTCCCAATACTATTGTTAGGATGAACTTCAGCGAGTTTTCACGGTGTGACAGCCTTGAGGAGTTGATCATTCCAGACAGCGTAGAGATCGACGAAATGGGTTCGTTCTTGAACTGTAAATCGCTAAAAACGCTGGTAATACCTTGTGTTCCGGCTGAAACTCCCGGGGCTTTCATGAATTGTGAATCTTTGGAAAATTTGACGATCAGCGGTGGAAAATTCAATCGTTTGGAAAATTCAGAAGCATTAAAGCGGCTGATACTCGGAGACAAAGTGACTCTAACGGAAAATTGTTCTTTTCCTGACAGCTTAGAGGAAATACGTCTGCCCTCGGGTATAACAGAGATTTCGTCAAGTATGTTCAACGGATGTAAAGTTTTGAAAAATATAGAAATTCCCGAGTCAGTAACAAAAATCGGCGACTCCGCGTTTTGCGGTTGCGAAGCTCTTGAAAGTATAGTTATCCCCAAGGGGGTTACGGAAGTCGGCTGGTATGCGTTTAATGACTGTTATTCCTTGGAAACAGTACGCTTAAATGCCGAGAAAATAGAGGAATGGGGAGTAAGTATATTCACTGCCGCAGGCAGTCATACAGACGGCATTACTCTTATTATCGGTAAGGACGTTAAGGAAATTCTCCCCGGTATGTTTGAGAACTTCGGAAGGTCGGAAAATCTCGAATACGGAAAACTCTTACGTGTTGAGTTTGAAAAGGGAAGCGCGTGTACGAGTATAGGCAGAAATGCGTTTTCGTATAACAGAAATCTTCTAAGCTTTACCGTAGGTGAGTCTGTTACAGATATAAACGAGGAAGCATTTATGTCTTGCGGCAAAGTCGTTGAGGTAATAAATCGCTCCGCGTTAGAGTTGAACTATCAAAACAGCGGCGGACTTTATGACGAGGCTCATGAGGGAAAATTTCTTCATAAGGGCGATAGCCTTCTTACCAAAATGGACGATTATTGGATTTTTGATTTTGAAACGCCTTGGCTTGTAAGTTATTCGGGAGATGCTACAGAGCTTACTTTGCCTATGTCGATAAATAATAAGGCATACGAAATAGGCAGAGACGCATTTGCGGATAATAAAGATCTGAAATCGGTCGTCATATCCGATGGAGTAACTAAAATCGGCAGCGGAGCGTTTTTCAACTGTGAGGCGCTTGAAACGGTAACCATAGGTAAGAACGTAAAGCTTATAGAAGAAGGCGCTTTTACAAACGCAAACGCTATAAAAACAGTTTACTATAACGCGATAAACTGCGCGGATCTTACTAAGGTTCGAGCGTTTGACGGTTATGTATACAGCTACCGTATATTTAACGATTTGAGCAGCGGAGACGCTAAGCTTATCGTAGGAGCTGAGGTAAAGAGTATTCCCGCGTATCTTCTGAGCAGATGCGGTCAGTTCTCCGAGGTTATATTGCCCGAGAACAGCGTATGTGAGAAAATCGGTATATACGCTTTTAGCGGTACGGGCTTTATGAGAGCTATCGAAGAGAGCTCAGGCGCATCGTATATCGGTAAGATACTTCTTCGCGTAGGACGCTCTGCCGAGGGAGAGTTTATCGTTCGCGAGGGTACGTTAGGCATTGCTGCTGGCGCCTTTGAGAATTGCGGAGATATAACATCTATAGTACTTCCAAGTAGTGTCAAGAGCATAGGCGACAAAGCATTTGATAGCTGCTTTGCGCTAACCACTGTGAACATTCCCGACGGCGTCAAAAAAATAGGAGACTATACCTTTGGATACTGTCATAAGCTGACCTCGGTAAGGCTTCCCGACAGTGTGACTGAAATCGGTAACTGCGCGTTCTTTGATTGCGCTTCGCTTGTTTCGGTCAATATTCCCGCAGGAGTTACCGAAATAAAGGACGGTACGTTCCAGCACTGTAAAGAGCTCGTTTATATAACTGGCGGCGAGGGGCTTGTAAAGGTTGCGGATAACGCTACCGTAAATTGTCCCAAAATAGCTCTTACAGAGTACGGAAATATCAAGTACAGATTCTTTACACCCGTAGAGCCTGTTAATAAAAATATCACTTATGCGATATTCAAGAAGGGAACAACCTCTATTCCCGCGCGCTTCTTCGAGAATTGCGAGAGCCTACTGAGCGTATATATTCCCGCTGACGTAGAGACTATCGGAGACTACGCGTTCTACAACGTTAATGTTCAGATCCGCGTTTTTGATGAAAGAGCTGAACGCGAGGGCGGAGCGTGGAAGATAGTTTTCGAGAACGGCAACATGAAATATTATCTTGATATGATCTATTCAGACGTTAGATTTGGATATCTCTTCAACGGGGCTGTTCTTGACACCAGCGGTCTTGTCTACCTGCCAAGCGACGGAAAAATAGTCGGATACGTTGGCAACGCCGCTGAGCTTACCATTCCCGCAAGGCTGTCCGATACACAAATAACGTCTATCGCCCCCTATGCTTTCTGCCTTAATACGACCTTGACGAAGATCACGGTTGAAAACGGTATCGAAAATATAGGCGAATACGCGTTTGCCTACTGTACGTCCCTTAACACGGTGATCCTTAACGGCGGAACGGTGCTTGACATTGGAGCTTTCTATTCCTGTACCGCCTTGGAAAAGGTAGACGCATCCATGGGAACTCTTACTCATATCCGTCCTTATGCCTTTGGGGCTTGTACGAAGCTAAGCGACGTAAAGCTCTCTCCCACGCTTCTCATTATAAACACTAACGCCTTTGACGGTTGCACTGCTATGACGGAATTGACTATTCCGGCAAGCGTACAGATAATAGAAGTAAACGCTTTTAGCGGACTTACGGCACTTACAAGCGTAAGCTTTGAAAAGCAGGAGTGGTACGTAGCCAACGTTGCGGGTGATACCCGACTTGAGGTGAACTGCACAGACCCTGCCGAGGCGGCTGAACTGCTTTGTGACACTTACGTAGGTTGGTATTGGTTTGAAAAAGGATACGGAGATACGAATACCGAAGCATAACAATATTATCATATTTGGCAATGGGCTGTCTCAAATGCAAATTTGAGACAGCCCATTTTAGGGGATAGGCAGATCCCCGCAAGAAGCGTCGTTATTCGAGGCGTAAGGCGTACAAAGGTACGTCGAGCCTCGAAAACGGCGGTAGAAAAAGTCCGATAAAAATTGAAATCCGTAAGGATTTCTACCTTATAACTGTCTCATTTACATTTTTTGATGTATCTGAGACGTTTTTTACTATTTTACGGACTTTTTCGGTCTTGCCAAATGTGACAGCCCCTTCGTATTTCCTTTGATGGCGAAGCTCTTTTCACTCTTTGCTCTTTATAATTCTCCAAAAAATTTCCGTAACGCCTTCTATCATATCCGTGGTGGCATAATAGTCGGTAATTCCGTGTTCTATGAGTCGTTGGCAGAAGTCGGGTGTTGCGGTAGCCTTGGTGAGAATTACCGGGTGGAAAAGCTCCCCTCGGGTATCAATAATATGGCATATATCCTCAAGCAGCCTGTCGGTTATTTCGGCAGGGGCTTTTTTTCTTTCTCCGCTTATAAAACGTATCAGCTTTCCTGTATCGTATATTAGAAAATCTACACCGATGAGATGGGGAGCAATTCTTAACAGATAGGGCGTGTCTATCATCAAGCCTCTTTTGATGTATCCGTTAAATTCTCGCCCCTCTGTTTCAAGCTCGCAAAAGCTCTTGCAAAAGTGTTCAAGCGCCCGTCTCAGCTCGGCTTCGGTAAGTATACCGCGGAAAGCCAAGGATATATTGCCGAAAACAGCTCCTCGCATAATTGCCCGAAGCCTGTCCGAAGCGTATTTATCGGTATCTGCTATAACCGTTACAGAACGCCCAACGGCGAGCTCAGCGGCATCGCGGTAGGCTTCGTAAAGCTGTTCCTCAGAGCAAGCTGTTTTGAATGTATTGGCGGGCATGTCCAGAAGATACCCACAGCCCCTGTCGGAGATTTCGGAAACCGATTTTACGGCTTCCATAATTTTGACGTTCTTTCCGTTTGGCAGGGTAAGGGGAAGCCCACGGCGTGGGGGATTTTTTAAAGTCGGAAGAGTCGTATATCTGTTGACCGTAAAAATGTCGGGAGATACGAAAAGCGTTTCGGCAGAGGTGTCCAAAAGGGCTATTTTTCCCTCACATTCCTCGGGAAGCGCACAAAGAGTTATGACGGGGTAGGGAAGCTCGGGCTTTTTTGTGCCCCTTTCCGATAGCCTTACCACACCGACTATCCTTGTGTCATCGGGAATACTCAGCTCTCCCTCTCCGCGCATAACGGCAAAAAAAGCCTCGCTTCCCGAAAATCTGTCAATGCTTTCCTCAAAAATCAGTCTGCCTACAATGGGCTCTGCCTCTTTCCTTGCACATTTTCCGCTGAATATCCGCATAGGAATGGGCGCGGAGCTTTTTTTACTTTTCTCAAAATATCCTTTAAGCATAGAACCCCCTTGGCGCAAGCCGATAATCTTATCTTGCCGCCAAGGGGGTAAAAATATACGCCGAATATAAATTATTGCTTAGCCGCCTCGCGCCTTGCCTTCATCATAGCCTTCATACGAAGCTCTGTATTAAGTATCTTCTTGCGCAGACGGATAGATTTGGGAGTTACCTCTATTAGCTCATCGTCGGTGATGAACTCAATAGCCTCCTCAAGGCTGAAGATAACGGGGGGAGTAAGCAGGAGCTTTTCGTCAGCGCCTGCGGAGCGGATAGCCGTGAGCTGCTTTTTCTTACAGGGGTTTACCGAGATGTCGTCGTTCTTCGGATTCATACCGACTATCATTCCCTCATAAACAGGTGTCTGAGGACCGACAAAGAGATTTCCTCTCTCCTGAGTGTTGTACAAGCCGTAGCGTGTAGTCTCGCCTGTTTCGGATGCCACGAGAGAGCCTGTGAAGCGCATTGTGACCTCTCCCTTATAGGGCTGATAGCCGTCGAAGAGAGTGTTCATAATACCCTCGCCGCGAGTAGCGGTAAGGAACTCGGAGCGGTAGCCGAAGAGACAGCGAGAGGGAATGGAATATTCAACTCTCATACGTGAGCCGATAGGATTCATTTCAAGAAGCTCGCCCTTGCGCTGACCGAGCTTTTCAACAACCGCGCCAACGTACTCCGAGGGTACGTCAAGAGTAACCTTTTCCATAGGCTCGCACTTAACTCCGTCAATTTCCTTGAACAGAACGCGGGGGTTGGAGCAGGTCATTTCATAGCCCTCGCGGCGCATTGTTTCGATGAGTATGGAAAGGTGCATCTCACCTCTGCCCGCAACCATAAATTCATCGGTGGTCTCGCCGTCACAAACTCGGAGAGAAACGTCCTTAAGAAGCTCCTTGTAAAGTCTGTCACGAAGCTGACGGGATGTAACGAACTTACCCTCTTTACCCGCAAAGGGGCTGTCGTTTACCGAAAAGGTCATCTCAAGCGTGGGCTCGCTGACCTTGACAAATTCAAGGGGCTCGGGGCAAGCAAGGCTTGTGATGGTATCACCGATAGTAATACTTTCAGCGCCCGAGAAGCAGACGATATCACCCATTTTTGCGCTTTCAACGGGAACTCTCTGTAAGCCGTCTATCTGATACATAGAAACTATTTTTGTACGCTTTGGAGCGCTGCCCGAGTGATAGTTACAGATGTATGCTTCCTGATTGGTTCTTATAGAACCGCGCTCTATACGTCCGATACCTATGCGGCCTACGTACTCGCTGTAGTCAATAGAGGAAACGAGAAGCTGAAGCTCTCCGTCCTCATCGCCCTCGGGCGCGGGAATGTAGTCCAGTATCTTTGTAAAGAGGGGAACAAGGTCAGTTCCTGCCACCTCGGGGTCTTCGGTAGCCGTACCCGCTCTGCCCGAGCAGTATAGCATAGGGCTGTCCAGCTGCTCGTCGGATGCGTTGAGGTCAATGAGAAGCTCAAGTATCTCATCCTCTACCTCGCCAAGACGGGCATCGGGCTTGTCTATCTTATTTATAACGATTATAACTCTGTGGTTAAGCTCAAGGGCGCGCTGAAGCACGAAGCGTGTTTGAGGCATAGGGCCCTCAGCCGCGTCAACAAGCAAAATAACGCCGTTTACCATTTTGAGTATACGCTCAACCTCTCCGCCAAAGTCTGCGTGTCCGGGGGTGTCTATAAGGTTTATCTTAACGTCCTTGTAGTAAACAGAGGTATTTTTCGCAAGTATAGTGATACCTCTTTCCTTTTCAAGGTCGCCCGAGTCCATAACGCGGGTCACAGTTTCTTGATTTTCTCTGTAAATACCGCCCTGCTTCAGCATCTCGTCTACAAGGGTAGTCTTTCCGTGGTCAACGTGGGCAATTATGGCAACGTTTCTCAAATCGCTTCTAATCACAGCCTAAATCTCCTTTATTTTTTCAATTCCTTTAACAACTTATTATTATACCACAAAATTACGATATAATAAAGAAACATAACGACGAAATTTTAAAAAATTACAAATTTTTTGTTGTGCAATTTTTCGGTACTGGCTAAAAATCGGAAAATATTTTATAAGGTGGTCTGCGTATCATTGACAGAACGGCAATTTCGTGGTATAATTACTGTGTATGTGTATTTAAACGGAGATGACAATGAAAAACGTAAAACCAAAAGATATACGCCTTTTGATATTTGACCTTGACGGAACGCTTGCCGATACCATAGGCACTATCCGTGACGGTGTCAATATGGCGATGGAGAAGCACGGATTCCCCACAAAGACCTATGACGAAACGCGGCTAAATATAGGAACAGGCGCTAAAAATCTTATACGCCTTTCAATGCCTGTGGGCGCGGCGGCTGATACCGAGCTTTTTGAAAGGGTATATGCCGATTACGAGCGGTTTTATGAGATGACCTGTAAGAATTGCACGGAATGCTACGATGGTATGCTTGAAGCCCTCCTTACCCTTAAAGAGAGGGGCTACACCATTGCGGTGCTTTCAAATAAGCAGGACAAATTTGTAAAGGCTATGGTGGAGGTCCTTGTGCCCGACGGAGTTGTTTCGGTGGCTATGGGGCAGACGGCTGAGCTTCCGAGAAAGCCCGATCCCACAGTACCTCTTATGATAGCCGACAGGCTCGGATACAGAGCCGAGCAGACCGCCTTTATAGGCGACAGCGACGTTGACGTAAAGACAGGCGCCAATGCGGGTATGCTGTCGGTGGGCTGCTCTTGGGGTTATCGCGAGCGCGCGGTGCTGGTGGAAGCGGGGGCGGACGTTATAATAGACGCGCCGTCGGAGCTTACAGTGTTGTTTTCGTAATTTTGATAATTGATTAAGGAGAAAAAATGAAGGTAGGATTTGTTTCTCTCGGATGTCCCAAAAATCAGCTTGATACAGAGGTGATGCTCCACGAGGTAGCAAGCGCGGGATACGAGATAACGCCCGAGGAGACCGAGGCTGACGTTGTAATAATAAACACCTGCGGATTTATCGAGAGCGCAAAAAAGGAAGCTATTGACAATATACTCGATATTGCTTGGCTCAAAAAGCACAGAAGCCTTAAAGCGATAGTCGTTACGGGCTGTCTTGCCGAGAGGTACAGAGAGGGAATACTTGACGAATTTCCCGAGGTGGATGCCGTTCTCGGAGTGGGAAGCATACACAACATCGTTGAGGCTATCGAGGCGGTGACTGTAAAAAAGAAAAAAGGCTCAAAGAGAAAATACAGCTCCTTTGAGGATAAAAATACGGTGCGTCTCGGGGGAGACAGAATACTGACTACTCCCGAATATACCTCGTATCTAAAGATTGCTGAGGGCTGTGATAACCGATGCTCATATTGCGCCATTCCCTTTATAAGAGGAAACTTCAGAAGCCGTCCTATGGATGAGCTTGTGGAAGAGGCAAAGGGACTTGAAGCGCTTGGAGTTAAGGAGCTTAACATCGTGGCTCAGGATATCACCCGTTACGGGCTTGATCTTTACGGCAAATATAGCCTATCTGAGCTTATACACAGAATTACCGATGAGACGAATATACCGTGGATAAGGCTTCTTTACTGCTATCCCGATAAGATAACCGACGAGCTTGTGGCAGAAATAAGGGATAACCCCAGAGTGCTTAAATATATAGATATGCCCTTACAGCACATAAGCGATAATATGCTTAAGGCTATGAACCGTCACGGCGACAGTAAAATGATAAAGGATGTCATCTCAAAGCTCCGCAGAGAGATACCCGACATCGTTATCCGTACCACCTTTATCGTGGGCTTCCCCGGTGAGACAGAGGAAGATTTCTGCCAGCTTTGCGAGTTTGTCAAGGAGACCAAATTCGAGAGGGCAGGGGTGTTCACCTACTCCCGCGAGGAAGATACCGCGGCGTATGATTTCCCCGACCAGATAGACGAGCAGGTAAAGCTTGACCGTATGGATATGGTAATGCGTGAGCAGATTGAAATAAACGAGGAGCGAAACAGGGCAAAGGTAGGACAGACAATAGACGTTCTTTGCGAGGATTTTGACCCCGTAAGCGAGGTGCACTTCGGACGAAGCGCAGCCGATGCTCCCGAAATAGACGGAAAGGTATATTTCCGCGCCGCGAGAAGAATAGCCCCCGGCTCTTTCGTAAAGGTAAAGGTTCGTGAGGTCCTTGACTATGACCTGATGGGCAGAGCTATTCTAAATGATGAATAAGGAGACTTTATTATGAAAATGAATTTACCTAACAGGCTGACGGTGCTCAGACTTTGTCTTGTTCCCGTGCTTATCGTTTTCGGTATGCTTCCCGAAAGCCTCATACCCGCCTACATATCCTATACTGTCTGCGCCATTCTATTCATAGGCACAGCCATAACCGATATGCTTGACGGAAAGATAGCGAGAAAGCATAATCTTATAACCGACTTTGGAAAGTTTCTTGACCCCGTAGCAGATAAATTTATGGTTATCGGCGCTATGTTCGTAATACTCTATAAGTTTGACAATCTGCGCACGTTAATGATATTTGCTCTTCTTATCGTTGTTTTCCGCGAGCTTGCTGTGACCTCTATGCGGCTTGTCGTGTCTACAGGACAGAACATCGTTGTAGCGGCAAACATGCTTGGAAAGACCAAAACAGTTTTGCAGATAGTGGCTATCTCAACAGCTTTCTTAGAGCCTGTGGTACAGCATATGGCGATGAAGATAGGCGAGCTTATTACTAAGCAGCCTCTTGCTTGGCGCACCGATATCATTCCCCTCACTTGGATAACCGTCGGGCTGTCGATTATTCTCACCGTTTGGTCGGGCGTTGCATACCTTAAGGCATATTGGAAATATATAGATACGGATAAATAATTTTAATGTTCCATTATAGCGAAAATGTCTTATTTTTTGTTTTTATGTCTTGAAAGCGTATAACAATTCAATAAGTTATTGACAAAACTAAAGAAAAATGATAAAATATATGGCGAGTATATGAATATGCTCGCCATATCATTTTAAGGAGAGTAGAAAATGAAAAAAAAGTTTTATCGTTTTTCCAAAATGTTAGTAATAGTCGCTGTGTTGTCGGCTATGCTTATGTCGGTAATATCTTGCGCTTCAAGCCAATATGCGGACAAAGCCGCCGTTGAAGAGTTAATAGCAGCTCTTGAAAATCAATCTAAAGAAAATTCCGAAGAGATGGAGGCTCTCAGGTCAGAGCTTGATGCCCTAAAGAATAGGCTTGATTCAATTGACGGTAGAGTTGATTTTGTAGAGGATGAGGCATTTGTACATCAATACGATTTTTACCTTACCGTGGGTACTCTTCCCACTCTTTATGCTACGTTGAATGCGTATAATGTTCAAAATCCAAATACATATATGTGGTTTGAACGCGGAAACACCATAAGCTATGAATATTCGGCAGATTTTATTCATTATTTCCCCACACAGAGCCAAACGAATGCTAACAGCTCTTACAATCAAGCTGTTATAAGGGAAAAGGTTGAGGAAATAATCAAGAATGATTCGGAGGCAAAGTTCCATTTGTACTGCGATGACCTTCGTGTGGCTTATATTTTGAACATCTTTGTTCGAGCCGGAGTTGACTTTGAGAATATGCAGGTAACTTTCTTGTCTGACGGAACCGCTACATATTCTGACTACGCCGGTATAACAAATGACGAATACGCTTCTCACGCCGCTATATGGGAGGAGCACCTTACAAAGGCGGTAAACGGAAGAACTGACGCAAGCTATGTATATCCTTATAACGATAACGGAATGGGCGTTGAATTGAGGGAGCTTGCGTATTATCTGTCTACTCTATCTAATGTTGAGCTTTGGGTACAGCACCCGGACTATTTGAAAAACGATGCCCAGTCTATGGTTGACGACAGAGATTCGATGAAGATAATAAAGAAAGCGCCCAAAGAACTTTATGACAGCCTTTCTTCTTCCGCGAAAGTATCTTACCGTAAAGCGGTGCTTGCAAATGCGTTGGTAGATAACGATGAGTTGAATTCTCTTGAAGACGCGGTGGCATATTTTGATAGTCAGCTTTCGGGAAGAGATAAGGATACGGTGCTTATACTTGGAACAAGCAAGAAGACTCTGGAAGAAAACAAGCCGTATTTTGATGCAACGATTGAGTTCTATACGCCTACGGTTTCCGAAACAGATGCAACAAAGGTTTTTTATAAGGGTAAGACTTATACTATAACAGAGGGGCAGACATCAATAGAGGTTGATGGAAAAACGCTGAATATCGGTGAATTAGGGGTTTATCTGTTCTTTAAAGGACATCCCGCACATCCTGTGAATGAGGATGTATTGAACTATTTTGAGACTAACGGAATAGTCGAGTTACCTCGCAGAACTCCGGTTGAGGTACTCTTCTGGATGTATGATGTAAAGGCGGGGGGATTTGAGTCTACCAGCTTTCTGTCTTGCTATAAGGGACAGACCGAGTTTTTATATGAAGAACCCAAAAACACAGCATTGATCCAAATGATGGATGCAGGTTTCTTTGACGGAGTACAGGTATTCAAGGCATCGGATTTATAAAAAGTTGACAAAAGGAACTGTGGTATTTTGCACAGAACCAAAATACACGGAAAAGCTATAAGCAAAATTACCGCCCTCGCCGTTAATGATTTGACGGCGGGGGCGGTTTCGCAATTTACAATAATTTAAATTTTATGTATCTTTTGGGTCAAGCCTTTGCTTACTGTCATACATTTGTATGCCAACGGTAAAAATATGACTTTAACATCTTAATGAATTTATTCCTTATAATACCTCTGCTTTGGCTTTCTTTTCTGACGAGACTGTCTTTGCCGATTTGGCGTTATACGAGGAAATACCGAGAGACGTTTCTCCGTCTACCTGTATAGACCTTGGGGCGTCGAATTCCACAGTAATGTCATAGCCCTCAAGCACGGTCACGTACTTTTCGTGCTTTACGTGCTCGCCTTTGAAAAGAGAGGGGAATATCATAAGCGTCTTAAGCGCGCTTGAGCCGTGGAAAAGCATTACAGACAGCTTGCCGTCAGGGGAAAGTCTGTCCTGCTTCGGCGTAGGCATCATACCGCCACCGTAATATTTTCCGTTCATAGTAGGCGCTATCCAAACCTTTTTAAATTCGTATTCCTTTCCGTCAACCGTCACCTTTGCGTTAGTGGGCTTGTAGTGGAAAAGAAGTCCCTTTATAGCGATAGCGGTATAATTTACGGGCTTTGTGGACGTTGCTCTTTGCTTATCACCCATCTCACAGCAGTAGCCGTCAATTCCGTAGCCAACTCCGTTTATAAAATACGAGCTTTCTCCGTTTACCTCGACCGTGGGAAGCGAGGAAAGATATTCCTTTACCGAAAATGGAGCGCATCCCTTTTCTTTGCCAAGCTCTCTGGCAAAATCGTTTCCGCTTCCGCAGGGGAAATACCGAATGTCGTTTTCTACGTTAAGGGATGCTATCTTGTTTGCAAAGCGGTTAAGCGTGCCGTCACCGCCGCATACTACTATGTAGTCATCATTTTCCATAGAAAGTATGTCCTTTTCATAGGCATCGTCCTTTGTCATGTCGCAGAACACTGCCTCATCGGAAATAAGAGCCAAAAGCTCCTCTTTGATATTTGTCTGTCCGTTTCCCGCGATTGGGTTGTAGAGAATATACGCGCGTGCCATAACTTTACCTCGCTTTAAACTTTATTTTTTGAATTATTGATAGCCTTAAAATGTTGAATAGAGTAGAGGATCGCAGATAGGAGCATCATAACCACACAGAGTAATACCGAAACATACGATACGGCAACAGGGATATTCCACCATACCACGTGAAGTATCATTGTTCCGTAGAGTAAGGTCGTGGTAACCTTTCCGTGCCATACCGCCGAGGGAACCGCCTTTGTCTTTTTTAATCTGACAAGGGTCACGATACCCGAAAACAGCTCCTTGATGACGATAAGTACAAGAGGAACGAGCATAAGCTTAAAGCGAAAAACAAGGCAGATAAGGGCGCAAAGCTGAGTAAGCTTGTCGGCAATGGGGTCGAGCATCTTGCCAAAATCGCTTATCATTTTGAATTTTCTTGCTATAAAGCCGTCTGCTATGTCGGTGAGAGCCGACAGCGCCAAAACCGCCGTAGCCCAAGAATATTCCGCCTTAAAGCTGTACAGCCAGATAAAGACGGGAATAAGTCCAAGCCTTACGAAAGTAAGAATGGTGGGTATCGTAAATATTTTATTTTTATACTTATTTACGGCGTTCTCGCTCATTTTTCTTATTCGTCCTTTCAAACATTGTAACGCGAAAAAATAAACTGAAAATAAATTTTTTCTAAAAGTAAAAAAATTGTCGGGTTTAATATATATCAGTCATCGGCGTATTTTTTGCAAAACTTCTTCCATATGGGGGCGGCGGCAAGACATATGCCAAGACCGAGTATTGAGATCACCACCCAAGAGATTACCACAGGCGTCCAGTTTACAGCTCCCTCGGGAGCAGAGGGATCATTGCTTATTGTAGAGAGCCAAGCAAATGCGGTATTTCCCACGGCTGCTCCTATATAGGTACAGGCGTTAAGAATACCCGAGAAAAGAGATACCTTTCCGCTCTTTATAAATCTTTTGGGTACAACGGTGATCAGCATCAGATTTATGCCGTGCATATTGGCGACTATTACTCCCATAAGCACGATGGATACTATGGCAGAGCTTATACTGAAAAGGAACATAGCAAGAACTACCGACGCAAGAATAGCGGTAAAGCCGAATATCATTCCCGCGCAAAACACCTCGTTTTTAAAGAGCTTGCGGTGAAGCAGGTCGTAAGCCGAAAAGCTGATTATACTGAATATGGCAAGAACGACCGCCGAAACGGTGGATAAAGCCTCTCCGAGATTAAAGGTATCGTCAAGGAGCTTTGGCGTCCAGTTTGTAACGCCGTCTCTCATAACGCCCTGAAAGATTATTCCAAAGAAGATACATATAAGAGGAATGATTACAAAGGCAGGCAGGGGAACACCCGAGCCGCGCTTTCCGTTTGCCTTTTTTGCGGCTTCCTTAAGAGGGGAGCGAAGCAGACGGGGATAAAATATATTCCATACAACGTCTATTACGATACCCGCGGCGGCGCATATAAGTATTACCGTTCTCCAGCTCATATGAGCGTAGGTGACAAGCAGAGGGCATCCAAGATAAAGTATTATAGTCGCGAACTGCGAGCCCCAGGATACCCGAACTGCCGAGTAGCCGTATTCGTCATCTGTAAGGTACATTGACATAATGCGGACGATAGGGGGCCATAGCATAGAATGCGCAATTCCGTTTATTGCCCATACGGTTATCATAAGGGGCAGGCTATCGAGCTTTGAGACAAAGGGAAGCGCCATAGTGATATTTGTACCCGCCGCAAGAGCAAGACCGCCGGTAAGCATATACTGTGGCTTTATTTTGTCACCGAGAAATCCGCATATTACCTGACCTACACCGTAGGCGATAGTCATGGCGGTGGTTATGTAGGAAAGCTTTACCGAAAGAAGCTCGGGGGCAAGTCCCGACGCGATATTAAAATCACCGATAACGTAGAGCATCATTACGTTGAAGTTCTGACGTGTCAGATAGCTTCCGAAATACACAAGCGTGCAAAGCCACGCAATAGCCTTTGTCTTTCCACGAATGGGAGTTGATTTAGACATTGTATTTTCCTTTCAGAAAATGGATAAATTTTATGTAGGAGAGCCATATATGGCCCTCCTACATAAATAATTATAACACTGATTTGCATATTTGTCAACAAATATGCGACAATAAAGGCAAAATATACCTTTATTTTTTCTTTTTTCTCAGCTTTACGGTAAAGCGGCAGCCGCCCTCGCTCAGATTGTCCGCGGATATCTCGCCACCCTCAAGGTCAAGTATTTTCTTGACCAGGGTAAGACCCAAGCCGTTGCCCTCTTCCTTGTGGGAGCTGTCGCCCTGATAGAACTTATCGAAGATATGCTTTTTCGCATCCTCGGAAAGTCCGTCGCCTTGGTCGGAGACCGTCACGTAGATGAATTTTCTGTTTGAGAACAGGCGGATAGATACAGTTCCGTTGGCGGGACCGAATTTTATTGCGTTGCCGATAATATTTGACCACACGTGATACATAAGTATCTCACTGCCGAAATATTCGGTGTCTGCCATATCAACGTCAAGCTCCACGCCCTTTTCCGACCACACAGGCTCAAGCGCCACGATAGTCTCTCGTATCTGCTCATCAAGGCGTATTTTTGACTTGTCGGTGGGTATTCTTTGGTTTTCTATTTTTGACAGAAGCAGTATGCTTCCCGTAAGGGTAGACAGCCTTTTTGTATTGAAAAGTATCTTTTCAACGTACACCTGCTGTTCCTCGTTCAGCTCACCGCTGCCCTGTAAGAGCATTGAATATCCCTCTATTGCGTTAATAGGGGTCTTAAACTCGTGAGAGACGTTGGATACGAAATCGGTCTGCAATATCTCGGTAGCCTGAAGCTCGTCCGCCATAAGGTTAAAGCCCGCGTAAAGCTTTTGTATCTCACGGACACTGCTTCGCTTTTTGATCCTTACGGTAAAATCGCCGTCGGCTATCCTTGCGATAGACTGCTCAAGCTTTTTTATAGGTCGGAGCAGCCACAGAGAAAGTCCAAACGTGGCAAATATGCCCACCAGTATACTTATAGTTACCAGATGTATCCAAAACGGAATAACTATTTTGAAAATAGGAATAGTAAATGAAAAATTAGGAAGAATAAATTCAAGAGGGAAGAAAAGGGTAAGAATATAATTGTTGATTATCCCGAATACAATATCGTTGACAATAAAGTTAACTATATACGCCAGTACAACGCTCGCCAAAAGCTCAAATGTAACAAAGAGCATAAGGCGTATGCGGAGATTGAAGATCTGCTTCCTTTTTTTTCGTATAACGGCATAGCTGTTTTTGTCGGCTCGCTTTTCGCTTGATCTTCTTCTCATAGCTTGAGCACCTTGTAGCCTACGCCCCTGATAGTGATTATCTTAAAGTCCTTGTTGTCTCTGAAGCGCTCGCGCAGACGTCCGATGTGAACGTCTACCGTGTGGGTGTCGCTTTCGTTGTCATAGCCCCATATCTCGTCCATAAGCTGATGCCTTGTAAATATCTTTCCGGGGAATGCCGCCATTTTATAAAGGAGCATAAATTCCTTCTGCGGAAGTATTGAGGACTCGCCGCCTGTAATGACAGTAAGAGAGTCACATTCAAGGACGGTATCTCCGATTACCTGTCTGCGGTTGTTTATCATCTGCGCTCGGCGGAGAAGCGCCTCTACCCTCAGTACCATTTCGTTGACGTTTACGGGCTTTATCATATAGTCGACAGAGCCCGATATGAAGCCGAGGCGCATATCGTCATAAGCTTCCTTTGCGGTTATCATCATAACGGGAGTGGTATTACCCGAGTCCCTGAGAGTGCGGACAAACTCGTAGCCGTCCATAACGGGCATCATAATATCGGATATAATGAGGTCGTAATAGTCGTTATCCATAGCGTCAAGGGCTTCCTTTCCGTTGGAAACTCCCTTTACAGTGTAGCCGTGTTTTATAAGAACATGAGAGAAAAGCTGACGAAGCTCTCTGTCATCCTCGGCTATTAAAATCTTTAACATCATTATTCCCCCTTAAAAAGTGAAGAGTATTCTATCTTAAAGTATACTACTTTATTATAAACTATTTATCAACTGTTTGTCAACAATCATTTACAATTTTAAAAAAAATTCAATTTCTCTTGACAAAAGAGGGGATATCTGATAAAATATATTCAAATAAGGGAGTAGTCAGCCCCATTTGCGGAGCGATACGGTCAACATCTTGGGTCATTTATGGCTCTGGTTGTATCTTAATTGGCGAGACTTGTCTGCGGCTTGCGGATATGGCTCGTTTTTTATTTCTACCCATATTTGCGAAACGCAGACCGAAAAATAATTTTAGGGGGGAATTGTTTTGTTATTCCACAGTAAAAATTCGGACGAAGTTTTAAGCGAGCTTTCAACAGACCTGGAAAATGGTCTTACCTCGGCAGAGGCAGAGAGCAGAAAAAAGACCTACGGAGAAAATAAGCTCCGCGAAAAGAAGAAGAAAACGGGATTTTCACGCTTCCTTGACCAGTTCAAGGACGTAATGATAATCATTCTTCTTGTTGCGGCGGTCATCTCGGCGGTAGTTGTCGGCTATGAGGTGTTTACGGGAGAGGGCGACCCGATGGAGTTCTTTGAGCCCGCCCTTATCCTTATAATCGTTATTTTCAACGCCATAATGGGCGTTATGCAGGAAAGCAAGGCGGAAAAGGCTCTTGACGCTCTTAAGAGTATGTCCGCGCCCCACGCGAGAGTTATCCGCGACGGCGTTGAGACACTTATTGAAGCATCCGAGCTTGTACCCGGTGATATCATAAAGCTTGAAGCGGGAGATTTTGTTCCCGCCGATGCAAGGCTTTTGCGCAGTGTAAGCCTGAAATCCGAGGAATCGGCGCTAACAGGTGAGTCGGTGCCCTCGGAAAAGGATGCCTCTGTTACCGTTGACGAAAAAGCTCCTCTTGGAGACCGCACAAATATGGTCTTTTCGGGATGCAGTATTACCTACGGAACAGCCCTCGCTGTGGTCACGGCAATCGGTATGAATACCGAGATGGGTAAGATAGCTGACCTGCTCGACGATGCGGGAGACAGTCAGACACCTCTGCAAAAGAAGCTGGCGAAGCTTGGAAAATATCTCGGTGTGGTAGCTCTCATAGCCTGCGCTATCGTTTTTGCGGTAGGCATCGCCACCAACGGCTGGGATCACCTTATGGAAATGTTTATGGTTGCCGTTTCCCTTGCTGTGTCGGCAATTCCCGAGGGACTTCCTATCGTCGTTACAATAGTTCTTTCCATAGGTGTTCAGCGTATGGTAAAGAAGAACGCCCTTATCCGCAGACTGCCCGCTGTTGAGACCCTCGGAAGCGCGTCTGTCATCTGCTCCGATAAAACGGGTACACTGACACAGAACAGAATGACCCTTGTCAAGGCATACGTGGACGGCGGCGAGATCGAAAAGATAACCAAAGAAAACGGAGAGGCTGTAAGACGGCTTCTCGACTGGGGAACACTTTGCTGTGACGGCTCGGTAATATTTACCGAAAACGGAGAACAGCATATAGGCGACCCAACGGAGACGGCTATCGTTTTGGCGGCGCACAAAAACGGAAGCGAAAAGGAAGAGCTTAACGAGCGCTTCCCAAGACTTGCCGAGCTTCCCTTTGACTCCGACCGTAAGCTTATGACTACGGTAAACCTCATTGACGGCAAGAACGTTGTCATAGTCAAGGGCGCATTTGATGTTATGGCGTCGAGATGCGTTTCGGGAGATATAGAAAAGGCAAGAAAAATAACCGATGATATGAGCCGCGACGCGCTTCGTGTGCTTGCGGTCGCATATAAGGTAATCGATACCGTTCCCGATGAGCCTACGCCCGAGGAGCTTGAAAACGGACTTACCTTTATGGGACTTGTGGGAATGATAGACCCGCCCCGCCCCGAGGCAAAGGATGCTGTGGCTGTCTGCCGCAGAGCGGGCATAAAGCCCGTAATGATAACGGGCGACCACGTTATTACCGCTCAGGCAATAGCCCGCGAGATAGGTATTTTCGAGGACGGAGATATGGCTATCACAGGCTCGGAGCTTGATGCTATGACCGAAGAGGAGCTTGATGCGGACATTGAAAAAATATCTGTATACGCAAGAGTTTCTCCCGAAAATAAGATACGCATAGTCAAGGCTTGGCAGAGAAAAGACCAGGTAGTTTCTATGACGGGAGACGGTGTAAACGATGCTCCCGCTCTTAAGGCGGCAGACATTGGCTGCGCTATGGGTATCACGGGTACCGACGTTGCCAAGGGCGCATCCGATATGACCCTTACCGATGATAATTTTGCGACTATCGTTGAAGCAGTAAAAGAGGGAAGAGGTATCTACTCCAATCTCCGTAAGGTAGTAGGCTTCCTGCTTGGAACAAATATTTCCGAGGTTCTCGCAGTATTCTTCTCTATGATGGTGTCGGGCGTATCTCCTTTTATGTCGATGCAGCTTCTTTGGATAAATCTTGTGGGCGACAGTCTTCCGGCAATAGCTCTCGGAATGGAGCCTATTGAAAAGGGAATTATGGACGAAAAGCCAAAGCCCAAGAAAGAGGGGCTATTTGCTCACGGTCTTGGCTTCAAGATAGTATTTTCGGGCGTAATGTTTGCGATCCTTTCCCTTATCGGCTTCTATATAGGCTGCGGTCAGGTGTTTGGACTTGGGGATCTTCCCGAGGAAAAAATAGCCGCTGGACGTACCATGGCGTTTATGATACTTGCTCTTTCTCAGTCGGTGCATACCTACAATATGCGCTCCGACCGCTCTGTGTTCAGCATAGGTCCGTTCTCCAATAAGTACGTAAACCTTGCAACTCTGGCGGGGGTAGTCCTTATGTCGGTAGTTCTGTTTACACCTCTCAATACCATTTTCGGTCTTGTTTATCTTGATTGGAAGCTTTATCTCATAGCCCTCGGACTTATATTTGTTCCCCTCGTTGTTATGGAAATATATAAGCTTATCCAAAGGCTTGTTCGTAAGGCGAAAGAAAAAAAGGCTGATATTCAGTAAAATAATGGGGGCTGCTTCATTTAATTTGAAGCAGCCCTGTTGTTTTTAACCTTGTTGTTTATTGTGGACAGTCGTCCTTCCGCCGAAACAATGGGTAATGTTCTTGCAAAGGCGGGACATACTATCCTCCTTACGAATAATGACCTTCTCATCTATATGCGACAGCTCCATATATTATTTTTTGATAATTAGATGAAATCATTGACAAATCGAAAATTTAATAGTATACTAATCATATCTTAATTTTTAAGGAGATAATACAATGAATAAATTAGGCGTGCTTGTGGTATTGAATAATAACACCGATATTCAAAATGAGCTTGAAAAGGTAAGAGATAGCGGATTTGAGTGCTGTCAGCTTTGCTGTTGGGATCTTTCTGTTTATACCGATGAATGGGCTGAAAAAATAAAGGCTGCATCGGAAGAAACAGGAATAGAGATATCCACCTTTTGGGCAGGCTGGTCAGGACCTACCGAGTGGAACTTTACGGGCGGTCCGATGACCTTGGGGCTTGTTCCCGCGGCATATAGAATGAAGAGAGCCGAGGAGCTTATGGAGGCAGGCAGATTTGCGGTAAAGATTGGAGTGTCAAGAGTTGCTACCCACGTAGGCTTTTTGCCCGAGAACATAAATGACCCCGAATACTACGGAATTATCGCCATACTCAGATATATAACAAGGGAATATAAAAAGCTCGGTATCAATTTCCTGTTTGAAACAGGTCAGGAAACTCCCATAACGCTTCTCCGCGTTATCGAGGAGCTTGGAACAGATAACGTAGGTATCAATATGGATACCGCCAACCTTATCCTTTACGGTAAAGCAAATTCCGCAGACGCTATCACTGTTTTCGGCAAGTACGTTATGGACACCCATATAAAGGACGGCTTTTATCCCACGTCGGGCGCAAAACTTGGCAAGGAGGTAAAGGTCGGCGAGGGTATGGCAAATATTCCCGAGGTCGTCAAGCGCCTGAGAGAAGTAGGCTATACGGGTAACTACATAATAGAGCGTGAAATAAGCGGAGAAGAGCAAAGAAAGGATATTCTGGATACTCTTGAATATCTTAAGTCTATATTATAATACGGTATGAAATAAAAGGGGCTGTCACAAGTGTTTTACACATTTGCGACAGCCCTTATTTGTTTCCGAAAACCACCAGCGGTGCTGGTGGTTCCAAAAAGCTTTAGCTATGAGTAGAAAAAATATCCTCCTTTAGTTATAGTGAAGGTGGTCTGCCAACCGCCGAAACATAACTAAAGGAGGAATCAAGTCCGGATGAAACTTGACACAAACAGTTTAGCACACACGCAGTGGGAATGTAAATACCATATCGTATTTGCGCCGAAATATCGTCGACAGATTATCTACGGAAAGATTAAACAGGATATCGGACAGATGATTCGGAAATTATGCGAATATAAAGGTGTGGAGATTATCGAGGCAGAAGCGTGTAAGGATCATATCCACATGCTCGTATCGATCCCACCCAAATACAGCGTATCACAGTTTATGGGATATCTAAAAGGCAAGAGCAGCCTAATGATATTCGAAAAATATGCAAATCTCAAGTATAAGTACGGCAATCGTCATTTCTGGTGCAGAGGATACTACGTCAGCACAGTAGGAAAGAATAAAAAAGCGATAGCACAGTACATCCGTAATCAGCTACAAGAAGATTATGCAGACGACCAAATGTCAATAAAAGAGTATGTCGACCCGTTTACGGGTGAGCCAGTAAAAGAGGGCAGGTAAAATAAGCCCCTTTAGGGGCAGCCCGTGAAAGGAATGCGGTTGGCAGACTTTTCGACGGGCCTTTAGGCTCAGCTAGAAAAATACCCTAAGGGGGCTAGTGCAAACCACCGGCACGGCCGGTGGTTATGATTATTCGGTGTAGACAGGATGGTTCTTCATCCACACAGCCTGATACAGAAGCTGGGCCGCATCCCCCCGGGAAAGGACCGCATAGGCGTCCACTTTCATGTCATGAGCGGACAGGGCGGTCAATGCCTCTTCCGCCCACACGGGAACCATTGCATGCAGAATCTCTGCGTCCATCTCTTCAGAATGAGAAGCGGTCAGATCCAGCGCATTGTGCAGCGGGGGAAGTTCCGGCTTTACGGATTAGGTAATGCCGTTTTGTTCCTTCTACTCACCATATGTATTCAATATGGCGGTGGGTGACAAGAAATTGCAAAAACCTATATTTGAACGCATTATCAAATATTTACGGCTGTATGATAGGAAATTCATACACCTTTACAAAACTTT
>JAZOMG010000055.1:0-25792 GCA_045653705.1 Eubacteriales bacterium
AGCAAAGTACGCGCCGTTAACAGCGCCCTCTTTTGTGTCATAAGCCTCTTCCAACCAAAGAACGACCTCATCGTTAGTTGCCGTATGGAAATCGGCAATCATTTTATTAAACGCATCAAAGGCTTCTGTCTGAAGTCCCTGTGTAAAATGACACTTAAAGTTTGTCTCACCATTTGATTTTTGAGGACGGAATTTAGGCTCTCTAAAAGGCGAAACCGTCATATTTTCGGGTATAGAGCTGTCAAGTACAATATTTGTGAACTTAGCCGAACCTGTTACATCGGTAGGAGCTACCTCGGTAAGGTGGCTGTTCGTTCCGTCGTCTACAGGCTCATCGGGCTGCTGAGTAGAATCGATTATTCCGCCTACAAGCGCCACAACGCCGCCTATGGACGTTGCAACAATGGCAACTACCAATAAAATAACGGTTATAGCTATAAGCAGACCGCCAAGTCTTCTCTTATTTTGTTTGTCGGTAGATCCTGAGTTAAAGTATTTTTCTAACTTTTCAATTATGTTCATTTAAAGATCCTCCTTTTTACTATCTCCGAAGCGGCAAAGCCGCTTCGGTATATATTTTATTACTGCGCGTCCTTAATGGAGAAATCCATTCTGCCCTTCTTGTCAAGGCCCATATACTTAACCTTAACTGTATCGCCAAGTTTGAGAACGTCCTCAACCTTTTCGATTCTCTGAGGAGCTATCTTGGAAATGTGTACCATTCCCTCTTTACCGGGCGCGTACTCAACGAAGCATCCAAATTCCTTGATACCCGTAACAGTACCCGTATAAACCGCTCCAACCTCGGGCTCGAATACGATAGCGTCTATCATAGCCTTAGCCGCCTTAGCCTGCTCGCCGTTTACAGCTGCAATGCAGATAGTTCCGTCATCCTCGATGTCAACCTTAGCGCCCGACTCTGCAACTATCTTCTGAATTACAGAACCGCCGTTACCGATGACCTCTCTTATCTTGTCGGGGTCTATCTTGAAGCTTGTCATCTTAGGAGCGTACTTGGAAACCTCTGCGCGGGGCTCGGGAATTGCCTTGAGAAGCACCTCGTCGATGATGTAATCACGTCCGATGTGTGTCTGTGTAAGAGCCGCCTTGATTATTTCGGGTGTAAGTCCGTCTACCTTAAGGTCCATCTGGATAGAGGTGATACCCTTATGTGTACCCGCTACCTTAAAGTCCATATCTCCGTAGAAGTCTTCAAGACCCTGAATGTCAAGCATTGTATCCCAGCTTCCGTCCTCAGCGGTGATAAGTCCGCAGGAGATACCCGCAACGGGAGCCTTTATCGGAACACCCGCGTCCATAAGAGCCAGGGTAGAGCCGCAAACTGAGCCCTGCGAGGTAGAACCGTTAGAGGAAACTACGTCGGAAACAAGACGGATAGCGTAGGGGAATTCCTCGGGGCTGGGAAGAACGGGAACGAGAGAACGCTCTGCAAGCGCTCCGTGTCCTATCTCACGGCGTCCGGGGCTTCTTGTGGACTTAGCCTCACCTGTGGAAAATCCGGGCATATTGTAGTGGTGCATATATCTCTTTTCGGTCTCGCTGTCGATACCGTCAAGCATCTGTGCCTCGGAAAGCATACCGAGAGTAGCTACCGTAAGAACCTGTGTCTGTCCTCTTGTGAACAGACCTGAGCCGTGAGCTCTGGGAAGCAGACCTACCTCACTGCCGAGAGGTCTTATCTGGTCCATTCTTCTTCCGTCTACACGCTTCTTATCAACGAGAAGCCAACGGCGTACTATCTTCTTCTGTATCTTGTAAATAAGCTCGTCCATCATAGAACCGATGTCGGGATACTCCTCGGAGAACTTCTCTATAATAGCGTCGGTTATGGGAACTACCTTTTCGTCACGAACGTTCTTGTCGTCCGTGTCGAGAGCTTCCATCATATCCTTTTCGCAGAATGCGAATACCTTATCGAACATATCGTGGTCAAGCTCGCAAGAGGGGTAATCGAACTTGGGCTTGCCTATCTCGTCGATTATAGCGTTTATGAAGCCGAGAAGGTCCTTGATCTCCTCGTGAGCCTTCATAATAGCCTCGTACATCGTATCGTCGTCAACCTCGTTAGCGCCTGCCTCGATCATAACGACCTTCTTCATAGAAGCCGCAACAGTCAGCTGAAGATCGCTCTTCTTCTGCTCTGCCTCAGTGGGGTTAACAACAAGCTTGCCGTCAACAAGTCCCATAAATACGCCGCCCATACGTCCGTTCCACGGAATATAGGAAATTGCGAGAGCGGTGGATGCGCCTATCATAGCAGTTATTTCGGGAGAACAGTCGGGGTCTACCGACATAACGGTAAGAGTAAGAGCTACGTCGTTACGGAGATCCTTGGGGAAAAGAGGACGGATAGGACGGTCGATAACTCTGGATGTGAGAACCGCCTTTTCAGAGGGCTTGCCCTCTCTCTTAAGATAACCGCCGGGGATCTTTCCCGCAGCGTACATTCTCTCGTCGTAGTCTACCGAGAGAGGAAGAAAATCGATTCCGTCTCTGGGCTTTGCGGACGCGGTAGCGCAGCAAAGGATAGCGGTGTCGCCGTAGCGAACGAGGACCGAGCCGTTAGCAAGTCCTGCAAGCTTACCCGACTCGATAACGAGGGGTCTGCCCGCAAAGGTATAACGGAATACCTTGTAATTCTTAAATTCAATGGGTGTGCTTACTGTCTGTGACATAATTTTTTACCTCCAAAAAATATTTTTATCTCACAGGGTTTAGCACTTAACTCTAAGCCGTTCCCTTGAGCGGCTCACAGTTAACTGCTAATCCGTTGTGAGAATTTTTTAAAAATTTTGTTGTTTTTTCGCTCTTTTTTCCGAAAATAAGAGTACGGAGTGAGGAGTCGAGACATCCTCCACTCTTCACTCCGACAACTACCCTAATTACTTTCTCAAATTCAGCTTCTCGATAATAGCGCGGTAACGCTCGATATCGGTCTTCTGAAGATAGCCGAGAAGATTTCTTCTGTGACCTACCATTTTAAGAAGGCCGCGGCGGCTGTGGTGGTCCTTGTGGTTGGACTTAAGGTGCTCGGTCAGATTGTTGATTCTGTAAGTAAGAAGCGCGATCTGAACCTCGGGAGAACCTGTGTCACCCTCATGAGTAGCGTACTGCTCAATGATTGCCTGCTTTTCGTCTTTCATCATAGTCTTTTTCACCTTTCTGCAATTTCTGCACTGTATTTTTGTGTGTTAACACAGCCATCGGTCGGTGATGTGCCCCTATTCGAGCTTTGCCCGAAAACCGAGTTAACATACTTAACTGTATTATATCACGATTTTCAATATTTGTAAATACTTTTTTTGAATTTTTTAATAAATTTCTTAAACAAATTATTTTCTTGACATTTTTTGCCGTCTATTATATAATATTGTCATAGGTTATTTTTTGAATTGGAGAAATTGAAATGGACAAAGAGCTTTTGACAAAGGCGTTAGGGTATCTCGACTCGGGATACAGCTATCTGCTTGTAATAATTCTCGTTTTGGGCGGTCTTTATTTTTTGATCCGCACAAAATTTGCCCCTATTCTTATGCTTGGCGAGCAATTCAGAGCCGTTACCGAGCGCCCAAAGGATAAAAAGGGCGTTTCGTCATTCAGCGCCCTTATGATATCCACAGCTTCCCGCGTAGGTACGGGAAATATTATCGGCGTTTCGGCGGCTATATGCGTAGGCGGCTTCGGCTCGGTATTCTGGATGTGGCTTTTCGCCATTATCGGAAGCGCCTCGGCGTTTGTGGAAAGCACTCTGGCGCAGATATATAAGAAAAGAGGACCTAACGGAAGCTACGGCGGACCTGCCTACTACATAGAAAAGGCTCTTGGTTGCAGACCGCTCGCCATTGTATTTTCGGTCATTCTCATACTCACCTACGGCGTGGGCTTTAATATGCTTGCATCCTACAATCTTCAGTCCACCTTTTCGGGATACAGCTTCTACAACGAGAATATTACCCCTTGGATAATAGGACTTATTCTTGCCATTCTTGTAGGATACTGTCTCTTTGGCGGCGGCAAGCGTATGCTTAATATAACCAACTGGATAGTTCCTATCATGGGCGTGGCGTATATTATAGTTGCCTTGGTCATAATCTGCCTCAACATCACCTCTCTGCCCTCTGTTTTCGGGCGCATCTTTTCAGAAGCCTTTGACTTCCGCGCCATCTTCGGCGGATTTACGGGATCTTGCCTGTTACAGGGCGTTATGCGCGGACTTTTCAGCAACGAAGCAGGCGTAGGCTCTGCCCCCAACGCTTCGGCTTCTGCCGACGTAACACACCCCGCAAAGCAAGGGCTTGTTCAAATTCTTTCGGTATTTATAGACACGCTTATAATATGCTCCGCCTCGGCGTTTATGTTTATGTGCTCGGGCGTTGAGCCTACAAAGGAGCTTTCGGGCGCGCCTTACGTTCAGCAGTCTCTGGAAGCCTCTCTCGGCGCGTTCGGACCTATATTTATAACCGTTGCAATGATACTTTTCGCGTTTACCACCCTTATTGGAAATCTTTATTACGTAAATCAGGCATTCAACCATATTCTCGGTCACGTACCCTCAAAGAAATTCAATTACGTGTATTACGTTATAGCTTCACTGCTTATACTCGTAGGCGCGGGACTTTCGGCTGGCGTGCTTTGGAAGATAGCCGATATTCTTATGGGACTTATGATAATAATAAATATGCCCGTTATCTGCTATCTCGGCAAATACTCAATGCGAGCTCTCAAGGATTACCGCAAGCAACGTAAAGAGGGCAAAGACCCCGTGTTCCACGCAAAGGACATAGACCTGCCCCACGATGTAGATTATTGGGAATAAATGAAAACAAAAAGAAAGGTTCTATAATAAATGTTGGGGTGAAACCAGCATTTATTATAGAACCTCTTTTATTTGCTTAGGTATTCTTTTATTTGCTCAGGTTTTCTTTTGCTTACTTTTCTTTCCAAAAACAAAAGCTAATTATGAGACCACAGCTTTTCTTTTATTTGCTTAGTTTTCTTTTATTTGCTTAGGTTTTCTTTTGCTTACTTTTCTTACCAAAAAGAAAAGTAAGTCAAAGGGCAACGTCGTTAGCTATCTCGTAAAGCTCGGCAATTTCCGCGCGGCGCTTGTCGGCAATAGCCTCCATAGCCTTGATCTCCTCTGCGCTGAACTTGTCAAGGTCACCGTCTTTAAGAGTGCCCTTGTAAAGTCTGTCAGCCGTGAGAGCGAATACGATATCAAGGGTCTCTATTCTGCCATCGTTTTCGATAACAACAAGATTGCTCTTACCCTCTGCGATAAGCTCCATAGCGTGGAAGCCCATTCTGGTAGCGGTAAGTCTGTCGCGAAGCGTAGGAACGCCACCTCTGACAATGTGAGCGGGACGAACAAACTTAACGTCAAAGCCAAGAGCCGACTTCAGCTTATCAGTAAGTACCTCTGCATAGGGAACTTCCTTGCCGTTTTCGTCCTTTACGAACACACCCTCGCTGACCATAACTATCATTCCGCGCTTTCCGCCGTCTCTTGCGGCCTTGATGCGCTCGATTATTTCATTTTCGTCAAAGGGTACTTCGGGAATAACCGTTGCGATAGCGCCCGATGCAATACCTGCGCAAAGAGCTATCTGACCGCAGTGGCGTCCCATTACCTCTATAACGTTAACGCGGGCATGAGATTCACAGGTGTCGCGAAGCTTGTCCACAAGCTCTACAACGGTATTCATAGCCGTATCAAAGCCTACCGTGTAATCGGTAGCCGTAATGTCATTGTCAATAGTTCCCGTAACTCCAATGGTAGGAATACCTCTGACAGCAAGGTCGGTAGCTCCGCGGAAGGTTCCGTCGCCGCCGATAGCCACGATAGCGTCGATATTGTTGCGCTTACAGGTATCTATCGCCTTCTGCATACCCTCTTCGGTTACAAATTCAAGGCAACGGTCGGTGTAAAGCGCCGTACCTCCTCTGTTGATTATATTCGAGACAGCGCCCGAGTTCAGAGAAATAAGATTCTCGTAAACAAGTCCGCGATAACCGCCGATAACGCCTACCACCTCTATACCCAGCTTATTCGCTTTTCTCGCTACGGCTCTGATAGCCGCGTTCATACCGGGGGCATCTCCACCCGATGAAAGTACTGCAATTTTCTTGATCTGTGCCATTTTATACCTCGCTGTTCTATAATTAGTTATTTTTTTAACATTCTTCAAGAAACAACCGAAAAAATTCGGTTATCCTTTATATTATAATATATAATCTTCCAAAAATCAATACCTTTAATAAAATTTACAATAATATTTGGAAAATTACTATTTTAATCTAAATTTCGGTCTGATTTTACGGATATACAGGGTTATCACTCTTGTAAGCGCTATGTCGTATAAGGGGAAAGCCACTTCTGCCAGAAGCGCGAGGATCGCAAACATATACCAAGGCTCGGCGGCATAGGCTGTAAGCAATAGCTTTGAAGCAACAAGCATGACCGCAAGGGCTATATTGAATATGACCTCTTTCAGTATCCACGAAATAAGCTTTGGCTTTTTTTCAAGCTTTTCCTTTATTATTGGGTAATATCCGAAAAACAGCACGTACATCGCCGCCGCTTCCTTACTGTAGGGCGACACGATAAGGGCAATTACTCCCGTAACGGCATATATGAGCCACGGGTAGCTTCCGCCGTATTCGATGACCGCAAAAATGCAGAATACAGACGCGATCACCGCCATAGAGATATCCATTACCTGTATAAACGAGCCCACCGATATCGCCACTACGCCAAGGGCGGCAAGAAGCGCCGACATCGCCAACCGTTTGGTTTTTTCATTTACTGCCATAGCACGACCGTCAGCAACAGGAGATAAGGTCGCCGCCCATACATTCGCAACAGCAATCGGCGCATATTAGACCTTGACATATCTGACACGCAGAGCAGTCATCGCCCCCTGCCGTGTTGTATCCGCCGCCATAGCCTCCCGCGCGGGAGCGGAGATATTCCTGTGCGGCTCTGTATTCTCTGTTATAGGGGTCCATAGCGCAGGCGGTATCAAAATAGCGTTGCGCATCAACAAAATTCCGCTTCTTTACCTGCACGTTACCCATAAGAAAATGCCATTCGGCGTTTCTGTCAGCTTCCGCAAAATTATTGAGCAGAGTCTCTGCCTGAGCCGCGTTATTCATATTTATCAGTCTGCGTATCTCTGCAAACCGAGGATTCCCCGACGTGGAGCTTCCGTAGCTTCTCTGTCCGCCGTAGCCCCCCGAATATCCGCCCTGCGCGCCCCTTTCGCGTATAGTCTTTATTTCCTCATACGCGGCGTTGACCTCTTTCATTTTCTCGCTGGCGAGATCGGCAAGGTCGCTATCCCTGTATTTATCGGGGTGATATTTTCTTGCTAAGGCTCTGTACGCCTTTTTTATTTCCTCGTCCGACGCGTCGGGTGACACGCCGAGAACCTTATATGGGTCGTTCATTTATTATCTATCCTTTCAGCCGTCTTATTTTTCCCGTTCTTGCCTATCTCCGCAGATATGCTGTCAATGCGATGAGGCATTCCGAGATAAAGAATATTCATTACTATATTTTTCACATCGTCATTTTCAAATTCAATAAGGTCAAAGGCGCTCTCTGCCGAGCAAAGCTCATTTTTCAGAGCTATACGTATGCCCTCAAGCTCACCCTCGTCGGGGCTATTCTTGCCATAGAGCAGTATAAAGGGGTTGTATCTTCCCTTTTTTGCATCCTCTTCCCAATCGTCAAGGGCATCTGCCACGTATATCCATTTGCCCACTGACACGCCAAGAGCTCTGGCAACTCTTTCGCCGTCCCCGCAAAGTCCAAAGGCAACTATGTCTCCAAGTATCTCCCCAAAGGCTCTGGCAGGCTCGTCAACGCTTGCGGGTCTTGCCCTCTCTATTTCAGCAAGCCTTGAAAGCCCTGTGGATATTCTGCCGTCAAGCTCTGAGAGATTTAATTTTCTTATGGCTCTCTTTCGGCTATACTTCATAAAAGGAAGAAGCGCTACGGCTCTCAGCCTTTTAAAGCCCCGTTCATCGGACAGGTCATCCTTTACCTTGTGGTAATTAAGAAGCGCCGCTGCCCCCGCGCAGTATTCGAGAGTTGGATTGCGCTTCATATAGCTTCTTTTCTTCAAGGGGTGAGCTATACAGCGCTTACTGTGGAAGTCTATGCCGTCCTTCGTAAGAGCAACGCGCAGAAGCGCCAAAAAGGCGAAATCGTAGGAAAGGGTCATTCGTGAGCACTGTCCCGTGCATTTGCCCATAGCTCGGCACAGACCGCAATAGGAAGCGCGGTAAAATTCGTATTCTCTCACACGAAGCTGTGGCTTGTTTACTCTTACGTAGCCGAACATATCCCCTCTCCTTTCGATAATCAAAATACCCTATCATCTTATGATATCGCAAATAGATGTAAAATACAATACATTATTTGTAAATTTTTTCTTACTTTTCTTTTTGCTCCTTTCTTTTGTAAAAGAGAGGAGCAAAAAACCTTATGATAGTGACCCGCACTATCGTGGAATCCGATGCGGAAACGTAACAAAAAAGAAAACGCTTATGACACACATTTGTGTTGCATAGGCGTTTTTATTAGCGTCAAAATTGTTAAAGGTTTAATTGGGTACAAATAGAAAAACCGAGTATTCAAACAAAACTCAGTTTCATTATGAATACTCGATATGGTGCGGTAAAGCATTTCAAATCCGAACCGGAGAAAGCGGAATCCAGCTCCGAGAGGAAAACTGTTTTCGTTCCGTCCTTGTAATTTAGTGTAAATGTAATTTTATCGTCGTAGAGATAGATCGCATTGATAAATCCGTCAATCAGGCGTTGTTTTCCATCCTTTGTGGAAAGGTCTAATTTCTTGAACTTCTCAATGCCAAAGCGTATCTGCTCCTTCGTCAAGAAAGGTCTTTGTATCTGTTCTTCTATGATAACCATATCAAGCTCACGCTTTTCCTTTTCAAGCTGAGCCAAGCGTTCCTTGGTTGACTCAAAAATCATTCCTTGCTCAATTGCCTGTATGATATTTCCGATACGCTTTTCTACGTCGGCAAGTTGTTCACGGAGTCGTGGCAAACGAGGATTTTCATCCGTTTGCAAATCAAATATGGTATCTACAAGATAGGACACCAAAACTTCGTCATTCAAAATCTCAAGTGCCTTTTGTACCGCTAAATCCTCAATCCACTCTTTGCGAACAGTCTTTTTGTTACAAGTGTGCTTCTTGGCGTTTACACATTTATAATAGCGGTGCACGGTCTTATTTCGTGCCGTTCCTGCCTCTCCTACCATATAAGCACCGCATTTGCCACAAAAGAGCTTGGTTGTGAGCAAATAATCGTCATCAGCCTTATGTCTTGCGGGAGCGTGCTTGTTCTTTGCCAAACGTGTCTGAACTCTATCGAAGAGTGCCGTGTCAACGATGGGTGGGATTGCATCGGAAATCACAATATCATTGAATCTATACTCACCAATATATCTGCGGTTTGAGAGCATATATTGAATGATGTTGTAGGACATGGGCTTGTCGTGCCTTGTTTTGATACCTCTATCGTTCAGATGCCTTACGATATCCTTGATCATCTTGCCCTCGTCATACATTGTAAATATTTCTACAACGATGGGTGCGAGTTTTTCATCTACGGATAGCTTTTGCTCTTCGTTTATGAAATAGCCATAAGGAATCTGACCGCCGTTTACTTTACCCTTGAGAGCGTTTTCCTTCAATCCTCTCTTGACCTTTATCGAAAGCTCGGCAGAGTAATATTCTGCCATACCCTCAAGCATAGATTCGAGGATTATGCCTTCCGGACCTTCGCCAATATTCTCCTTCGCAGAAACGACCTTGACACCGTTCTTTTTGAGCAGATGTTTATAGTATGCGGAGTCGTATCTGTCACGAGAGAAACGGTCTAATTTCCATACGATAACCATATCGAAACAATGCTTATTGCTGTCTCGGATCATACGCTGAAAGTCGGGGCGGTTGTCAGAGGTGGCGGTTAAAGCTCTGTCTATGTAATTGCCAACAACAGTAACGCCTATTCTGTTTGCGAACTCCAAGCATTCACGTATTTGTCCCTCTATACTTTCTTCACGCTGATTGTCGGACGAATAGCGGGCGTATATGACTGCTTTTAAATTTTCACTCATTCTGTTCCTCCATTAAACTTTTCAATGTCTGCCGTAGCTTTTCATTCGCGGCAGTGTTCGGCTCAAAGCACATTTCAATAAAATCATCCATTTTCGTTGCATTTGGAAGTGCCTCTGCGCCGAAGTATTTGCCGTGGGGATTTTCGGTTCTGCCGAGAATGTAGTCGGTCGAAACGTCGTGGTAATCGGCAAATTTAATCAGCACCGCATAAGGCGGCAAAATCTCTCCAAGCTCATATCTTGCATAAGCCGATTGCTTGACACCGCCTACTGCCGCAACAAACTTTGCTTGAGACATTTTTGTTTTTTCTCTTAAAGCTCTTAATCTCTGTCCTACTATATTATTTTCCATACGAAACTCCTAAAATATTCCTAAGTGTAATTATTATACCATATGATTGGTTACTTGTCAATTACGTTTACGAATTATATTTGTGAAAATGTAATTACATACGTTTGGGGTAGTCGGAATTTTAACACTCTTACTACCCCCGTTTTTTATGTTTGATTTTCTTTTTCACTTTCTCGTTTTAGCTGCCATTCCTCAAACTCCTTTCGAACATTTTCGTCCTCAAACAACTTTTGAATGGCGGGTAACAACGCTCTTGCGAGTGCATCAATCGCGTGGTCGGGATAACCCGTATTATTTTTTCGCTTTCTTGGCATTAATCTATAAGAATTCCTCCTTTGTGTTTATGAAATATTGCTTTCATCCACCCAAAATCCTTGAAACACGGTGCCGTCGTGGAGAATAAATCTGCCTGCCTTGTCCTTTGGAATTTGCTCGGCTGCGGTGGTGTTATCCAGGATGATTTGGGACAGTATAGTGTCGGCTCTGCCGCATACACGGCAGTCGATGTTATTGCGGATCTGTCCCGACAGAATGTTTGCATCGGGACGTTGCGTGGCGAGAATAAGGTGAATGCCGAAAGCTCGTCCTTGACGGGCAATCATTGAGAGTCGGTTTTCTATCAAACCGATTCTTTCTTTTTGCTCTTTCGTTAAGCCCGTTTTGTCCAGCACCTCTGCTACCTCGTCACAGGCAAAAATATGCCGTTGTAGAGGGACTGCGCTTTGCTTATTGTAATCGCTTATGTTGGCGCACCCAGCTTCTTTGAACAGTGTTTTTCGCCGTTGTAGTTCGTCGGTAAGCTCTGTAAGAAGCGTGAGCAACGTATCCTCGTCAAAGCACATTTTGAATTTGTCGTGCCATACTCTCGGGAAGTCAACACCGCCTTTGAAATCGGCTATGCTGACAATCATATTTTTCTTTAAGGATTGCACGAGCAGAACTTTCAGAAGTAAGCTTTTTCCACTTCCGGTTGAGCCACCGAGTAGGATGTGAGGAATCTTGGACAGATCCACGCTCTCCAAACCGAGTTGGCTTTTACCAAGAATGAGTATGGAGTCATCATCGGTTAGATAACTGTCGTCCCATTCAATGAAATCAGGCAATCCCGAATCAGCGGGAACAACGTGGAGCAAAATTCTGCGTTTGTTACTGCCCTCGATTATCTTGACGATATTGACATTCAATGCTGCTTCAATGTATCCTCGCTCTTTCTCCCATTCTGTCAGCGGTATGCCAACGGCGTCAAACTCTAATATCTCCACGTTACTGTGTCTTTTGTCATGTGTTCGTGTCAGAAGCATCGGCACCTCACCGGCAGAGTTCGTCATACCGATTCGCTGAAACTCGTTTGAGGTCTGATTAAACCCATAAGGTGTTCCGAACAGAATGAGTATGACAAACGTGCCGCCGATGAGTAGTGCCGGGAGCATCAGATCCACGAGGACAATAAAAACGGGAGAAATCAGAGGAATGTTCTCCAAACCGAGTCCCGATTTGAACAAATACCAAATGAGTATGGAGAGCGGATAGAAAAACCACAGAACGAAAAAGCGTTCTTTCTTCTGAACAAGTGATTTACATCCGTTTACCAACCGTAGCCATAGGTATTTCTTTTGCGTTTGCCGGTTCAGCCGTTCCTTGTCCTCGTTTTTCATATTCCTATACCTCCTTACTTGAAATCGATTTCATCTACCGTACCGTCGGCGTGGTAGGCGTAAACCTTGTCGATGCGTCTTAAAAGTGCGTTCCAGGTTTCGGGACGGGACTCTTGTTCGGCACGATACTGTTCTCCAAGCGAGAGATTGGACGTAATGTATACGTGTGTAAAGCACGCCACTCTGTCATTGTACCTCGCAGGAAGTATCAGCGGATATTGATCAAGAATGTTCAGCAACGTTTCAATGGGAATCTGCGAGTTAAATTCTTCCAACACCAGCACGTCATGTCCGTGATAGGAATCGAAGCGGATTCCGTTTCTGCCGCCGTAGTCGGTGATACGGCAGATGTCGGTTGCAGGGTGCTTTTGATAGATACCGCTTGTCTTGCCCGTTCCCGATGCACCGAATAGGTACCTTACCTTAACTTCTCGGTTTTCGGAACGGTATCGCTCATACAGAAGTTTCTCGCGAAGTGTGTCAATGTCCCTTGACTTGAACGCGAAGGATGGGGTTTCTTCAATGATTTCGGTAGTGGTCATCCCATCCTTTACCTTTTGGAGCAGCTTGTGCATCTTCGGATCTCGCTCCTCAGACTCACTTGGCATCACTCCAAATTCGTAAAAAGTACCTTCCACCGACGTTTCTGCTTTCTCGGTTTCCTCCCACTTTCCGTTTTTCTGTATGTAATCCTTATTTTCTTGCGCTGTACCGAGAGCCTTCTCAATATGCGCCGTTGGAAAACGATTCTTAACGGTGTTGAAGCGTATAGGGGATGAAGAATACAGGAATATATGTGTATGGTAGGTTCCCGTTGTGGCAATTTCATCTGCCATACAAAAATAATCCGGGGAAAACAGACTTAAAATCTCACGGATGCGGTTATGATCAAGCTCGCAGGTTTGCGGATTGTTGGTGGTGAGCATCCATTTGCGGGATTGTGTGTTTGTAGCCATAATAGTTACCTCCTTATCAAATTTTAATTGCTACTGCTACATGTGCTACCATAAGAGGTAATACTAACCTCTTATGGCAGGGCGGCGCTGCGCTGCCGCCGGGGAGAAATTTTCTTTTAGGGAAAATTTTGATCTCCCCGTCAGCGCGCAGACACCGCGAGCCTCAAAAGCTTATCTTACGCCAAGCTGATACCTGTTGCTTTTGCGCTGATCTGAACGTTACCTCTCATCTCATACGCAAGAACCTCAAGATTCTCAAACTCAACCTCGACAAAACCTTCGGGCTTGTCCATCAACTGCTCGCCGTCGATTTTAACGCTGATCTTCTCAAGATTGTGCTTGGGAAGCGCAACGACGTAGCGGTAGCCGCTGATGTTGTTGGTTTTTGCCCCGTCCTTATACTCGTAAGAGGGAATGATCTCCACAAGGAGCATCTTCTCACCAAGAGAGGCGGGATCGATCCTAAGATCTCTGATGTTCAACATACCTTGTACCTCCTTTCATAGATTTGCTGTGGTATGGGTGCGCACCTTTAACCTGACACCATTATACTTGATGTCAAGCCGTTTCCTGCTTCCCTTGGGAAGCGGTGCGAGGAAACTTTATCATTTTTCAATCATCCAAGATTGACGTACCGAGTAAGTCAAGACCTTGCTCGTCTAATAATTCATTTGCATCTGTCAGACTCATTTTTCCTTCGATGATTATTTTATAAAACTGAAATTCCGGGAATGCGATATCTATCAATTCCTGGGTTTGTTCTTTGTTGAGCTTAAAGGCGATTGCGAGGGTGATAATATCCTTCATCGTAACAGGGAACGCATCACCTTTATCATTACTGTTTCTGACAAGACGGTTGAGCCTCGTCCTCTGAAAATATCCATCTCTTACTAAAGATGCCTGTGTAATATTCGGATTTCTGTCAAACAACTCTTTTATCGCTTTTTGAAGCGTTTTTATTTCTTGATACTTGTTGTTAGCGGCTAAGCCCTGCGCTTTTCGGTGTGAGTTTGAGGGATGCGTAACGGAGGCGGTGGTTTGTATATCTGTTAAATGTGCAAATAGTTATGAAAAATACAATAAGGGTAATTTTCATAAGCACCACCTCCTTTCATAACGGTAAAAACGGAACGTAAAAACTCCGCCTCCGGTACGCATCGCTGACAACGAAAAAAGCACAGAAATCTTTTTTCTGTACTTTCACACTTTTGCGGCGATGCCGCTATGAAATTCATTGTGGTAATGAAAATTACCCTTTATCGTTTTACGGGCATAACTATCCCGTAGAAACTTTCCTAAACACATTTTGCGCGTAAATGCGCCTGAAACCTTTATGCCGACAATGCGGCTCTGATACTATGATTGCACGTTGGCAATCTTGACACTTCTTTGAGGGGATGGAATCACCTATCCCGTAAAATCCTTAAATAATGGTTATGTAGCATTTGCCATAACCGCGTACAATCCTAACAACGTGTGCAACACGGGTTTTCCCGTGGGGGTGTCCTATTGGACGGTGCACAAAAATCAATTCGGGGGTTCTCGCCCTCTGCATCTTTATTATACCAAAAAGGTGCCTTTTTGTCAATGGCATTTCGGGCGATTTTTTCTTCTGCTTCCCAAATGAAGCAAGGCGCAGCTCGCCCAATGATAACTAAGACACACGGATCAACTATTCTTGCTCAAGGCAAGCACGGAAGGTTGTATGGAGGTTGCCCTCCGTGCTTATTATATCATGTTCATTTTGGCAAATCAATAGGGCTTGTCCATTCTGGCAGAGTTATGGCACAAACTTGGCACAATATTTTTTATTGATAATAAAATATAAGACTATATTCTTAATTTTTTTATAATGTCCCACTCCGATAATATTTTTTCAAACATTTCTATAGATTGCTTTTTAGAGACATTGTATTTTTTTCTTAGATGCTGGGAGTATTTTTTCTTAAATGTTTCATTCCATATTGGTTTAAAATCATCACAATATACATCTACGAGTAATCGTTCTTGTTCCATACACAAAGACAATCTGCTTGTTTCGTCGCCTATCGTTAAAAACAAGCACTGTGAGTGCATAACCTGTTCAACAACAATACCAAATTTTATAATATCGAAAAACAAAATTACCTTTTGTTTGATGGGATCTTGGAAATCAAGACAAAGAATGACAAATTGATTATTAGAAGTTAATCCCCAATTTGAAATGCAATTTCCTTCTGAAACATTTTTGTGAAACGATATAATGCTAACTATTTTTTTGTTTTCGTCCGAAGGAACGAAAATAACAGGAATATTTCGTCCATTTGCAACACCCACAGTAGATATTGTTGAGCTTGCAGCTACAAGAAGTCGGATCTCGTCGGACTCTGCTTTGTATTTTTTACGCATTTGCATTTTCGCACACCATCTCTTTCAACCAAGTCATAGATACTGTTTGAGTATTGTTGCAAGTATCTTCGATCGTTAAATTATGCCTAATGACTTTTATATCTTTATATACTGTTTGGTCTATTTCAAAACAAATCCAATGTGTGTCAGCTTCAAATCCCGGTATGTTATGACCATCATTGAGGTATCCTTCATATATTTTGGGCCTTAAGAGAATTGTCCGGTCCTCTCCAACCAAATGCAGACGGATCTTTTCAAGAATTAAAGGTTTTGATGAATTGTTAATAATTAACGGATAAAACATCAATTGCATAACACCTTGATTACTATTAAATATTATATAGGAATCCAAAACCTCTTGCATCTTGAAATCAGGTTTGCTCTCATTATAAACTTTTTTTTGGAGTCGCAGATTGTTTCCACTTATAATTGCTCCAATTAAAGCGATAATCATAGACCCAAAGGCAATACAGGCACCCACAATTGATACGGTATCTGCATTAACTGTAATATTTACCATGTTGTACCTCGAATCATTTTAAAAACTTACACTTCTGATTTCTTCTCTCAACCATTTCAACAAGCACATCTGCCGTTTCTTTGGCAAGCTCGGCGTCCTCTGTCTTAATTGCATTTGCGAAAGCATTAAACTGTCTTTCAATTTGAGCATCAAGCTCAGAAAGTGCCGCATTTGCCATAGGATCACTATAACGTATTGCCTCATATACCTTCTTTGTCTCTGCACGAAGCTCGTCTGTTTTTGCAGAAGACATAAGGCTCTGTGTTTCAGCCGTAAGGTTCTTGATAAAGAACGTCTGTGTTTTGATCTTCTTGTCAATACCGCTAACGATATCTGCTGCGGCAGTTGCCTTGATGATTGCGACGGCATTGAATGCGAGAATTATTACACACACGATGATTGCAATCCATTCAGGAAGCACAGGAACCGCCATGAATACGCTTCCGACAACCAACACAGCAATAAGTCCGCCGTAACTGATAGAAATCAGCGGAATGTTATAGAAAAACTTTTTGAGGTTCTTTGCCTTAAATGCGAAAAACGCACATACAATCTGACCAAGAAAGGCAACCGTAATGAATATGTATCCTACCCAGAATGAACCGCTGAATTTGCTAACCTCTCCAATTTTGTTTGGAGTAACAAATACGATAACATTAAAAACTGCAAGGCAGATTGCCCATATTATACTGTATATACCCAAACTCTTTTTCATACTGTCAATCCTCCCTTATCTCTTTGTTCCGCATTTAGGACAGAACTTACCTGGACGCTCGAACTTATAACCACAGTTTGAGCAAGTATCGTTTGCTTTGGCAACTACTGTTCCGCATTCGTCACAGAAGGCTGCATCGGGTGTGAGCTTTGCACCACAGTTATCGCAGAAACCGCCGTCTGCTGCTTTAGGAGCAACGGGCGCGGTATTATTAAGTGCATCGCCTACGGCATTTCCGACCACGCCTCCAACGACACCGCCAACACCTGCCATAGTGCCAAGTCCGACACCAAGATTGGTCATCTGACCAACCGCCTCGTTCTGTGCAACCTTTTCGGCAACGTCAAATCCGCGCTCCTGAGCGTAGGTATATCCCTCTTGGGAACGCTTTGTAGCTTGAGCTTGAGAATCAATAATTACTTTCTGAGCCTCTGTCTGCGCATATATGAGATCTGTTTGCTGACGGAGCTTTGCTTCGGCAATATCAGCGTACTGACGAAAATGAAGCTCTTTGAACTTTTCGTACTGTCTGTCTCCATCGGGTTTTACGATATTGGTTATTAAGAACTGTTCAAGAGCAATTCCATAATCGGCAAAATCTGCGATCAACAGTTTTCTTATAGATTCGGAAAAAGATGTAAGGTTCTCGTCAATCTCAAAAACGTTGATAGCGTTTGATTTCATTACTTGTGCGATGTAGGTCTTGACTCTCGTCATAAGGAAGGCGCGGAAGAAACTGACGAGCTTTTGCTGACCAAGGAAATTTTCCGTTCCGACCAATTTAAGAAGCAATTTTCTTGCATTGTCGGCGCGGAGGGACATTTCGCCAGATGCACCGATGGAAATGGGGAATCCGTATGTAGGTTCAATGTACTGCACTTTAGAGTCTGTACCCCACTTGATAGACATCTGCTCTGTTTTGTTGATGAAATATACCTCGCAATGGAAGGGGCTCTTATCACCGGTAGCGCGGTTCAGCACCTTGCCGATCATAGGAATATTCTGCGTTTCAAGCGTATAACGACCTGCACCAAAGAGATCGAGTGCCTGTCCGTTCATGAAAAAGACTGCTTCTTGGCTCTCATGAACTATAAGCTGTGTAAGAGAATTAAAATCCTCGCAAGGATGCTTCCATATAAAAGTGCTGTTGTCGCCTTCGTATTTAATAATTTCTGCTATTTGTGACATGGCTTTTTCTCCTATGTTAATTTTTATTTAGATATCGTTGTTGCTTTGAATCATTATGTAATAAGGGTAATTTTTATTTTGTAAATCTCCTTCAAACGGAATTCTTTTGCTTTTTAAATCGATCATCCACCACGTTGCTGCAATGTCCGGAACTATAAGAAAAACTTCTTTGAAAATTCCTTTTTTTACGTAATTGGTGTAAATGTTGTCAAAGGTTCTTCGCTTTTTCGATGAAAAAATCAATTCAATAGCATCAAATTCATCACCAATCCAATCAATAATTGGTATAGGACAAATCAAACACAAATTGGGATGAGTGTCAATATATGTTTTTCGAGATTTCTTTTCAATAGACTCTTTTATCATACTAAGCAATTCTTCTTCAACGTCGTCACTTTTTAGATTTTGGTTTATGATACGTTGAATCAAATTGTTTTTCTTTTTCGAGTCACATATTAGAGCTATTTCAAACCATTCTTTTTCATCAAATATAAAATCAGGTTCATCCAAATCATTTCCGTGTCGATATGTTTGAAATGATAGGGCTTCTTTTATAACGGTTGCGGCAAATGATTCATTAAACTTTTTATCAAAGAAATCGTCAAAATTCTCAGGCTTAAACTTATAGTGACACTCAATCATAAAAATTACTCCAATTATTTGTTTTGGCAAAACTTATTAAAACCAAGCACAGCACTGTATATATTTGTCTCCAAGATTCTTCACGTAAGTAGCTAATTCGGATGAATTTAATAGTTTCGACGAAGTTAGTATTCCGTCAATACTACCGCCGCTTCTGTATGTTCGCCATTCTATTTTTTCAACATTATCAAGAACATAAACGTTTGATAAGTTGCTACATCCAGAAAAAGCATACGCTCCGACTCTTGATTCAGTATAGTTAGGTCCCGTGCTATCATCAATGTTACCAAAATTATCGGAAGGCAACTCCAAAAAAGTAAATGCGGTTAGCTTTTCGCAACCCGAGAACGAATAGTATCCTACCTGACGTGCCGAAATATGTGTTGTTAAATTCACACAATCACTGAACGCATATTGCTCAATTGACTTTACAGAAAGTGGCATTCCAGATATATTACTAACGTTTACCAAAGCCGAGCATCCTGCAAATGTATATTCACCAATAGTTTCAGTGGTATCGGGAATATATACATTTTTTATCATTTTACACTCCAAGAAGGATCTGTATCCACTGATTTTATTCGTTATATATACACTTTTAAGATTGCTTGGAATATAGTAAATTTGAACATCGGTTGACGCACTATATCTGCTGTTCCAACGATAATAATATTGCGATACAGAAGTACTGCCATCATATTCGGAAGTTCCAAAAATCCATCCAAACGGATATACGCTTGTAGACCAATAACCATTATCTTTGGGTGGATCCAATTGTTGCCCTGTGAATGGTAAAGTTATGCTTTCTAAGTTAGAAAATCCTTTTGCGGCGCCACCAGTTATCGTTGTAACACTATTTGGAATAACAAGATTTTTAACAGATGTACATTCGGACAGATATTTAATCTCTGTTACGGATTTTCCGTTGTAAACACTTGGAATTCGAATTTCGCTAATATCTTGATATTTTTCAACTACACCTGTTACAGAATAACCATCACCATTATCCTCATAAAGCAAGTAACTTTCCCAGTTGGCAACAAATTCTTTGTTGCCAATCGAACCCTTTTCAATCACAAGATTCATTGTGGTATCGGTGATACCTGTTCCGGTCCAACCAACAAAAAAGTAGCCATCTCTGCTCGGGTTATTTATTACTATACGATCATTAATGGTATACACGCCAACGTTTGATGCGGTTCCTCCATCAAGGCTATATACAATGTTATACTCGGTAACTTTCCAAATTGCATACAGCGTATAGGAACTATTTGTTCCCATAGTATAAGAACCACCATCGCTATATGCTTTTGAACCATTAGGTGTGGTTGCCCAGCCAACAAAAGTATATCCTTCTTTTGTAAAAGTACATACGGGAAGAGCTTGAGTTGCATCGGTTTTTATTTGTATACTCGACATAGAGCCATTACCTGTGTTTGCGTTGAACACAACAGTATTAGTATTAGCAGACCATACGGCATACAAGGTATAAACCATATCCGTTCCCATTGTATATGCGGCATTATTCAAAAACTCAACGTTTCCAGTTGGAGTGGTAGACCATCCCATAAATGTATATCCGATTTTTTCATACATACAAGTATTTAGATTTGATGTAGTATCGGTTTTTATATTTTGGTCAGTCATAGTTCCGCTGGTATGACCGTTTCCATTAAATACAATTCTATTTGTATTTTCAGCCCAAATCGCATATAGGGTATATGTGGGTTCTGTGCCCATCGAATAATTTGCTTGATCTTCATATTCAACATTGCCGTTGGGAGTGGTCGACCAACCCACAAAATAGTATCCTTCTTTAGAGAATGTGTTTTTGGTAAGGTTATCAATAACGCCGGTTTTTATTTGTTGATTGCTCATATTTCCAGTGCCGCCATTGCCGTCAAATATAACGGTATTTGTATTGGCGCTCCATACGGCATAGAGTGTATAAGATTCTTCTGCACCCATCTCATATTCTGCTTTGTTCCGATATTCGACAGTATTGTCATTCGAGGTAGACCATCCTGTAAAAGTATATCCTGTCTTTGTAAAAGGACATTCAGGAAGAATCGAAGATGCTTGGGTTGCAATTTTCAAATTTTCCATAGTCCCAATTCCACCATTAGAATCAAAGACCACTTCATTCATATTAGGTATCCATGTAGCTGTATACGTTCTATTCCCAAAGCTTCCTTTTGCAATTGTGACTTCAAGCGTTGGCTCAAGAAGATCCGTTCCAATCCATCCTGCAAAAGCATATCCCTTTCTGGTGGGATTGATTAACGTAAACGCCTCATCTTCAGGATCATATTCTGATGCGTTGACCCCTTCAATTTTGCCACCTGCAAGATCGTAGTTTATAGTATAGTCCTTTGTACTCCAATTAGCCTTGAGTGTTAGACAGAATCTTGCATCCTCAACATCAATGTTATGGACATAGCCGTCAAGCATCCATTCTATAAAACGATAGCCGTCTCTAATAGGACTATTTAACCCGGTGAAATCTTTGAGCGTAGTGAAAGTAAATACGTTTTGATTGGTGGAAAGCGTTGTGGTGACATTTGCTTCACTAAGAGGAATAATAGAATTGTCAAGCGACAGCACATGCCCTGCGATCAATGTTTGCATTTCAGTGAGATTTCCCCCTTCAGTGTTGTAGGTCAATTCCACAGGAACATTTGCCGCAAGCAGCGTCTTGATACCATCTTCAAACTTTTTTTCTTCAATTTGAACAATTGCTTTTACAGTAGCTACTACCTGTTGTTTGTTATTCAAGCCTGTAAGCGACTCCAAAAGACTTATTGGGTCCTCATATTTCCCGTCCTCAACAAGTTCAATGGCAATTTTGTATTTACAATTTAAAATTTGCTCATCGCTATCTTTATATTCGTCAAGGGTTTCGAAAATTGAAATTGCTTCTTCGTATTTACCGTCATTCATAAGGGTTACGGCGTTATTATATTTAATATTCGGTATAACAAGGGTATTTAGCACTATAACGAACAAGATAACCGCCGCGACAATTGGGAGAGCAATTTTAGCAATTTTTTTATTACGCTCTGCGCGTTTTTTAGCTTCAATCCTATCAAGTTCTGCTTGGCGTTGTCTTCTTAGTCGGGCTTGTTCATCCGCAATACGTTTTTCTTCCGCTTTGCGTGCCGCGTCTACTTTTTCCTTTTCTTCTATTTCATTGGCTTTAGCAAGGCAGAGTTGTGCAAGAGAGTCGGCATCTTTAAATCCAGATATTTTGTTAAATTGTGCGGCAGCATCTCTATAATTTATAGCACTGCGTGCAGAATTCATAGCTAACACACAATCGTTGTATGATGCAGTAAGTTTTTTTAAGTTGTTGCGCTCATTAATGTGAGAAATATACCCTCGCAGTTGTTTTGACAATGTTGCATCCGCAAAACGCATAGCTTTTCGATAATAGTTTTCACTATCAAAAGGGAACTCGCATTCCTTTAACTGCTCGGGCGTTTTTATTCTTAATTCAACCATTAACTTGCCGAGGTAAGCCTCTGCATTTTCGGGATCTTGGTTAAGGACTTGCTCGCAGAACTCATCGGCGCGATCAAATTCGCCATCTTCAAGGAACATAAAAGCACGTTTGAGGAGAGGTACAATATTAAGGGCAACGTTTGTTGTAATAACAGTTTCTTTTGTCGTTGCCTTGGGTGCATCTGCTTCAATGATTTTCTTAATGCCGCGAATCATATCCTGCATAAATCCGAGCTTCGACATATCCTGCGCTTGCAAATGTGAAAATTCTTCGGGCAAGTCGTAAGGATCCATATTTCTATATGCGGGTATAAGTGTTTTCTTCGCACCATTCCTAATAAGCGCAAGATATCGGCTCCATTCGTTTTTAACCCAAACTGCGTTAAAATGTTCCGGACGAGTTCCGATTACTACCATTACCTTTGCCGAGTTCAAAGCAGCAAATATGTACGGCTCATATGCTATACCAAGCTTGTCTTCCAAGGTGATGCGAGAGAAGAATACCTTAAAGCCTTCGCGTGTCAGTTCATGATAAAGCTCGGTGGCAAGCACACTATCCTGTGTTCTTCTGCCGCTTGCATCGGTTTCTTTATAGCATACGAACACATCAAATGGTTCTTCCTTTTGCGAAATAGCAAGAAAGCCTTTTTGAATTTCGTTTATGGCATTAGCTTCGGATTCATATATCTCACGCTGATATTCATCGGCATTGATGAGAGCTGACTTATAATCCTCGTCATCAAATATTGATGTGTATTGTGCACGATTAACCGTAGGAACACGCTTGTGAGTCGTAGGGTCTTCTACATATTCAATGCCATAACGACAAAGAACGATAGACCAATATGCCTCGGAATCGGTACTATCTTCGTTAAGAATCGCCTCATAAATTCCCATCGCTTTATCGAAATCATTATTGCGACGAAAATGATTTGCCCTATCATAAAGATTTGCTCTGCGGTCATCATCAAGCCTAGGCAGAGTCTGCTTTGTACCACAGTATTCGCAAGTTGCAACTGATTGCGCATTATCTATTTCAAGCGTTCCACCGCAGATTTTACACTTAAAAATCACCATAATGTTCTCCCTTATTTACTGTCTGTAACCTCTATATTTTCAATAGAAAAAGCGAGGCACTTCTGAATGATCTCGTTGCGAGTGCGTCCTGTTTGTTCCGCAATAGCATCGAGCTTTTCAATCATATCGTTGGGCAGTCTGACCGACACCACAGAAGAATCACCGCGGAATTTTTTTGATGAAATAATAAGTTTCTTATCAGGCATAGCTTATACACCTCGTAGTTGTAGTTTTATGTGTTGTTTATTATACCACATTTGTAGTGCGTTTGTCAACGATTTTGATAAAATAATACAAAAGGGGAGTACAAATCTTTTACAACCTATACTCCCATATTTCTTTTATCCAATTTTATTGAGATAAAAAGTAAATCCGAACCACTCACTTGTAACAAGTATATGGTTCGGATTATACTGATTTGGTGCGGGTGACAGGACTTGAACCTGCACGAATTAACACAAGATCCTAAATCTTGCGCGTCTGCCAATTCCGCCACACCCGCATATGCGAATCGCACATTTATTTTACTCTATATTTCAATTAGCGCTATCGCCTATATATAATATCACAAACCCGTGAAATTGTCAAGGACTACATAGAAAAAATTACTTTTTCTCTTCTTTCGCCTTCAATTTCATATTTCGATGTTTTGCGTTACTTATAAATTATAACTGTTAACTTAAAAAACGCAAATCTGCAACCTCACCTAAAACGGCATTTTTCATTTTTGTAGAGTTTTCAGTACAAAATTGGAGGTGCTTTAGAAAAGCAAAAGACCTTGAAATCACTAGGTTTTCAAGGGCTTCTGATGGCTCCCCCTGCCGGGTTAGTGCAGGGAAAACGATTGATTATAGTTTTACCAAGCGTTGGAGCCAAAGTGCGAGCAACCAAATCGAGCAAGCGCAGACGAATGATCGATATCCGGCTTAAACATCCGATAACTCGTAGCGTATGACCTGATAAGGACTTACACGCGGCGCTGTTTCAGCCCGACGCGGATATTGCAAAAAAATTTACCGAAGCATATACAAATAGTTGCCTCGCAAAATCGAGTTGGGATTTATTCTCTCTTGCCTACCATCGTTTACGCCTACACACTTATAGAATATTTTTTAAATATTTCTGAGTATCCAATATGTCCTTCATCTGCTGTTCGCCCGTTATTTCACGTTCAATAATATAGTTTCCGTTATATCCCACTTCACGAAGAAGTCTTATGACTTCGGGAATGTTCGCAAGTCCCTCGCCAACCTTGACTTCTTTACCAAGCTTCTTTCCGTCCGTAGGATAAAGCCCATCCTTTATATGAGTATCCATAACGTATTTACCAAATACTCTAATAGCATCTGCGGAGTTGGCTTTTCCGTAAAGGATAAGATTAGCGGTATCCATATTGATGCCTACGTTTTCAGCTCCTAATTCCTGAATAACTCGCAAAAGGGCAACGGGGGTCTCCTGTCCTGTTTCAAACAAGAAATTTATACCCAAAACCTTATACTGGTTAACGATATACCGAAGAACAGCTATGACACCGAGATAATTCGGGTCATCCATATTTTCCGGTAAGAAACCTACGTGAGTAGCTACACGGCTTACTCCTATTTTGGCAGCAAAATGACCTGCGGCAATCAATTCCTCCGCACGTTTCATACGGTATGCAGGCGGAACAAGTCCAAGTGTCATAGGACCTCCGGTATAATTCCACTCGCACGGTCCCGTCCAGCCCGCCCAAAGAGTTGATACCTCTACACCCGTTTCAGCTACAGCATAGATTATTTCTTTAGCGGTCTCGTCAGTATATACATCAGGATCCCATATACTTAATTGGCAACAGTCAAAGCCGTATTCCTTTGCCTCGCGGAGCTTTGCGAGAATATCTATTCCCTTTCTCCATACTATCAGAATTCCTATTTTACTCATATTATCCTGCTCCTTTTGGAAAATGTGTATTAAAACCTATAAATATCACCTGTTTTAGAGGACTCGTAGATACCCTCAAGTATACGGGTTACAATATAAGCCTGCTCGGGCTTTGTCAAGGGCTCGGTATCGTTTCTCACAGCCTCTATCCAAAGTCTTTCTTCCCTGTCAGCCGCGCTCTCACCCTTAGTTCCGTCGTTGAACGCAACGCCTCCCGCCTTGAAGCTGGGGGTAAGTACGTACTGTCTGCCGTTACGGATACCGTTGATACGGAGACCGTCGTTCATATCAGCCCCCGCAAGTGTTCCGCATACGCTTGTTACAGCCTCTCTTACGTCAAGGGTGTTCAACGCCCAAGCGGATTCAAGAACGATAGTAGCGCCATTCTCCATTACGATAAATCCGAATGCGGAATCCTCAACGGTGAACTTTTCGGGATTCCAATCGCCCCAAGCGTTACCCGCCTCAGTCTGTCCGTTAAGCTTATGGTAAGCTGTACCAACGCAATACTTGGGCTTATAGTTATCCATCATCCAAAGGGTAAGGTCAAGAGCGTGAGTACCAATATCTATGAGAGGACCGCCGCCCTGCTCATATTCGTTGAGAAATACTCCCCAGGTGGGAACTGCGCGTCTGCGAAGCGCGGTTGCCTTTGCATAGTAGATGTCTCCAAAGGTGCCATCCTCAGCCTCTTTCTTCATATAC
>JAZOMG010000056.1:0-12146 GCA_045653705.1 Eubacteriales bacterium
AAGAACGGTGAACTGTGGTTTATTTTATATCTTGTAGGGGTCGACGTCCTCGGCGACCCGTAAAAACGAACAAATTTCCGCAATCAAACGGCAAGATGCAAATACGGGAACGGGCGCTTCGTGAAGCGCCCCTACGAGATAAGAAGAAAACCACGAAATTCGCAAAGGAAACGGCGACGGGAAAACCCGCCGCCGTCGTTTGTTTATTCACTTTCGGGAACGTAATTGTAATGAATCGTTGCTGTGGAAGGAATGTTTGCGCTTTCTTTTTCAATCGCGTTCCACTCTTCCTCTGTACCCGTGAAATAGATGTCGGTCAAACTATCGCAATTTAGGAACGCATACCCTCCAATGCTCGTAATGGAGTCGGGAATCGTAACACTCGTTAATTTACTGCAACCGGAAAATGCATACCCGCCAATGCTCGTAACGGAATCGGGGAGCGTAATGCTCGTCAAACGACTGCAATCTTGAAAGGCAGAATGTCCAATGCTCGTAATGGAATCGGGGAGCGTAATGCTCGTCAAGCTACTGCACCTGTAAAATGCCTCATTGTCAATGCCAGTCACTTTATTACCATCAATTTGGGACGGTATATAAACATCTCGATCCGTACAGGCTCCTATTCTAGTAATTACACAGGTTCCATCGTCATATGCTTGGTAAGCGAATCCTTCCGATTCTTTCACTGGAACGGTTTCGGTTGATAAAACCTCTCCGCAAACGGAGCACTTACGATATTTGATACCGTCAATGATCCATTCTCCCTCGGTGTGACCGCTACTGCAAGGATTGTTTGATTCCGTTTCGGCGGGTTTCGTTTCGGTGGATTCTTTTGTTACTGTATCATTTACCTTGTTCATCGTTTCCTCATCACACGCCACAAAGCAGCAAAGGCAAAGGAATAGCGTCAACAACAATACCGACCGTCTAACCAAATTCTTTCGTTTCATTTCATCCTCCTAGAAATAAAAAAGTGCGCAGCCGAAGCCACGCACCGAAAAACGCATAGCCCCAATTGCTGCGACACAAGTGTTTCGTACAATATCAATGGAAAAAAAGTATGCGAAACAAGAGCATGCATTTTTACCGAGATAAAAATAAGCATACCTTTTTCCAAATCCATTTATTCACTTGTGTCGCAAGTTTATTATACCACAGAAAAAATCAATTGTAAAGTGTTTTTCATTTTTTCAAAAAAAGAAATAACCGTCTCCTGCAAAACGGTTATTTCTAAAAGTCATTATTTCCAATACTCGGTTTCGTGGGGAAGTCCGATATCCTTTGCGTGGAATTCCGGCGCTTTTCCCTCTTTTCGTTGCTTCTCGTAATCCTTCAAGGCGCGGAAGGCATACTTGCCGAGGAATAGGATCACGGGAATATTGATCAGCGCCATCAACCCCATGGTAATGTCGGCAATATTCCAAAGCAGATCGGCGGACAGCCCCGCCCCAACGAAAATCAACACGGACGCGATCACGTAATAGCTTCTCCAGAACGCTTTCTTCGGAACACGTCCCAGAATATGGATCAGACATTGATCGACGTAATAAAGATTTCCAAGCAAGGTCGTAAAGGCAAACAGAATCATCGCCACCGTGATGAAGATCGGACCGAAACCGCCAAGGGTTGCGGTCAGCGACGCTTGCACGTAGGGCGCGCCCGACAGCGCTTCCGTGGGTTCAACCCCCGAGCACATACACATAAAGGCGGTTGCCGAGCAGACCAGAACCGTATCGATAAAGACCGAAAGCACCTGCACCAAGCCCTGCTTGACGGGATGCTTCACCTCTGCCGTGGCAGAGGCGTTAGGCGCAGAGCCTACACCCGCTTCATTGCTGAACAGTCCGCGCTTGATGCCGTACATCACGCAAGAGCCGCCAAAGCCGCCGAAGATTGCCCGAAGGTCAAACGCCTCGGAGAAGATCCGCGCAAATACCGACGGCAACGCCGTCACGTTCAACGCCACGATCAAAAGCGCAATCAGTATGTAGGCAATCCCCATCACGGGGACCATAACTTCCGTCACCTTCACAACGCGCTTCCCGCCGCCCATCAGACAATATCCGACGAGGACGGCAAGAATCAAGCCAATGATCCAAGGCGTGATTTTTGCGTTGTAAAAGGAATAAGCGGAAAACGTAGACTGTAGATTATACGACGCCAGCATATTAAATCCCACGCCGTAGGTCAAAATCAATAGGATCGAAAAAACGATCGCCAAGGATCGGCACTTGAGGGCGGATTCAATATAGTACGCAGGTCCGCCGTAGCAACCGTTCTCCCCCTTTCGCTTATAGATCTGCGCCAAGGTGCTTTCCACAAAGGCGGAAGCCGCGCCAATGATCGCGATCATCCACATCCAGAACACCGAGCCAAATCCGCCAAGGCACAGCGCGGTAGACACGCCGATGATATTTCCCGTTCCCACACGAGACGCGGTAGATACCATCAACGCCTGAAAGGAAGAAACGCCCTTCCCGTCCGCGGGCTTTTCGGTCACGGCACGCAATTGCGCCCCAAACAAACGAAATTGAGCGAATTTCGTACGAACGGTAAAATACAGCCCGCACCCCACGAGCAAAATGATCAGCACGTAGCTGTACATGGCGGTGTTGACGGAAGAAATGATTGTGTCTAACATATAACGTCCTCTTTTATGATTGATTGTTTTATTATAGCATAAAATACAAGTTTTTTCAAGTAAAAATTGGAGCAATCACGAAAAGAAAATTGGTTACATCAAAAAATATGATATCACAAAAGTTATAAGTTGTAAAGAGTTTAGTGATATGCTGACTTCGTCAGCGTGATATTTTTGCTCCGCAAAAGTGATATTGTTCGCCAATTTGCTCCGCAAATTATGCTCACAGTGATATTATATTCGCCTTGGAACTTCCAACGCGCGAAGCGCATACCACTGCCGAAGGCAATATCACGCACGAAGTACATATCACTCGCCAACGGCGAATATAACTGAAAAACTTCAACTTGTAAACAAGTTGGAGTTTTTCAGTGCAGTCTGTCGAAAAAGTCACTCTAAGGCGTACCTGCGATAGAGCAGGTACGCCTTCGGTGTTTGTACTGGTTTGGATGCGAGGATGAATTGTAGTATAATCAAAATCTAATTTTGGAGGATACTACAATGAAAACCAACTTTGATTCCTTTTATGAAACTCTCGGCGGAACTTACCGCGAGGAAAACGGACACCTAATTCCTAACGTAACCCTTCCCGAACAGACCGACTTTCAGATCGGGAAGTATGGACGGATGCACCTTGATTACATCAAGAACCATCGGCGCGGAAGGTACACAACCTTGCTGACCGAAGGCAAGTTGAACGCTCGGCTGCACGAAATCGACCTTGAAGCAACCGAAATGCTTGATACCATCATTCCCCGCCTCGCTACCGAAAGAGGTATCGACGAGAATTTGAAAACTCGCGATATGCTCCGTTGGGTTGCTGAGATGAACAACATCAAGGCAAGCGCGGAAGAAATCGTTTTGCGAGAGGTGGTGTTGGTATGAAGTCGATTATCAATGAACTTTGGCACGGAAACATCATACCGCAAGAGGACAGCAGAACCAACTCCAAGGAAATGAAAGAACTGCTTGGCTATATGGCAAGGCATCACGAGGACTTGGAGAAAAGCTTTTCCGACGAGCAAAAGGAAACGTTTGAAAAGTTCCACGATTGTTGGAGCGAGTATATGAGCTTGGCAGAAGCTGCTATCTTTGAGTATGCTTTCAAACTCGGTATGCAGATCGCTATTGAAACCTTAACCAAATAACAAACGGCGGTGGGAGAAATCCCACCGCTTTTTAGCTCAAAGTTCGTCAAGAAAAATGTATCAATAATGCAAAAGTTCGTTGATAAAATGAAATCTATTGCTCAAAAATATATTGACTTTTTCGGAATTTAGGTGTATAATGATACTGTATTATTATCTGGAGGTGTTTTGCCTTGTATAGATTAGCAATTGAAGAATTATATGAATGGAAAAAGAGCGCCAATCGTAAACCTTTAATTATTGAAGGAGCAAGACAGGTTGGTAAGACTTGGCTTATGAAGGAGTTCGGCAAGCAAGCTTACGAAAAAACGGTGTATATCAATTTTGATTCCAACTCAAGAATGGCTGAATTGTTTTCTTCCGACCTTGAAATCGGTAGAATTATTATGGGCTTGGAGCTTTATTCTGATGTTAAGATAACTCCTGAAAATACTCTTATTATTTTTGACGAGGTGCAGGAAGTGCCTCGCGCCTTGGCGAGCTTGAAATATTTCTATGAAAATGCTCCCGAGTATAATATTATTTGCGCAGGCTCATTGCTTGGTATTGCTTTGCATCAAGGTACTTCCTTCCCCGTAGGTAAGGTGGACTTTCTTAATTTGTATCCGCTTTCCTTCAAGGAATTTCTTATGGCTATGGGTAAGGAAAAATATGTTGATTTGATGAACTCTGGCGATTATGAAATGATGACTGCATTCAAGCAGGATTTGATTGATTCTTTGAAGCATTATTATTTTGTCGGTGGAATGCCCGAAGCGGTAATGTCGTTTGCTACAGAAAAAGATTTTAACAAGGTTCGCAGAATACAGAAAAGAATCCTTGAAGCCTACGAACAGGATTTCTCAAAGCACGCTCCCAATGAATCCGTTCCTAAGCTCCGTATGCTTTGGAACAGTATTCCGTCGCAGCTTGCAAAGGAAAACAAGAAGTTTATTTATGGCTTGGTTCGTGAGGGCGGCAGAGCAAAGGATTATGAAACCGCGATTATGTGGTTAACTGATTGCGGACTTGTTCACAAGGTAAGCCGTGTAACGGTCGGTCATTTGCCGCTAAAGGCGTATGAGGATATGAAAGCGTTTAAGATGTTCGTGGTGGACGTTGGCTTGCTTGGTTGTATGGTTGGCTTGAATAAGAAAATTTTGCTTGACGGAAACGATCTTTTCGTAGAGTTTAAGGGCGCACTCACCGAGCAATACGTGCTTCAGCAGTTGATTACCAATCCCGATTTGAATATTTACTACTACACCAACGATAACGGTAGCTGCGAGGTTGATTTCCTTGTAGATACAGGTGATACCATTGTCCCTGTTGAAGTAAAAGCGGAGGTTAATCTTCGTGCCAAAAGCCTAAGAATGTATGTTGAAAAATTCTCGCCCGATGTTGCTATCCGAACCTCAATGCAGGATTATAAAAAAGAATCTTGGCTTGTCAATCTCCCGCTTTATGCCATTGAGAATTTGACAAAAGAATTGGTTTGACGATTTTAGGAGGAAGATATGCCTAAAATAATGGAAATTATTGAGAAGGAAACCAAAGGAAAAAGCTATCATACCTACAAATATAGTTACGATTCTATTGGTGTGCCTTCGATAGATTATGACGATGATCCAAATAAAATAATGAAATGGAAGGATTCCGGTGAAACGGAGGTTCTCAAAAAACCGCGCGACCTAAAACCACTTGCCGATCAGCTGCACCAAATTGGCGCAGAACCATTGTTGAAGTATTTTCTCGATGGTTCAAGGCACGTTTTCAAGGTTGACGATATTGCATATAATAAACAGGTTTTCCCCGTCGTAGCGGGACAAATTGGTGTTGGTTGTTGTAGGCGCGATGATAAGCGTATGCACAAAGAACGTTTCTATAGAGAACTTGTTTTGGCTTTGCCGGATAAGGCAAATGCAGACGGTTGGGATGATACTGCTTTCTTCGCATCAAAAGTAAAGAAGCTCAATGAGAGCGAGGAATTACAACGACTCGGATTGCATTTTTCTGCAATATTGCCATATTCAACTGCAAAAACGGGAACGCCCGACACAAAGCTTGATAGTGTTGCCATTGGTGTAATTCAAGATTATATGGTGGAAGCAGAAAAACGTATGGTTGCCGAACTTGTAAAAGATAAACGTTTGGGACAAGACAGTTATCTTTTGAAGGATGGTTCTCTCGAATACAAGGTAATGAAAACGGGACGTGAAGATTTGAGAACTTTACAGAAGATAAAGCACAATTACAGTTGGGTTATAGGTGTTTCAAAATCATTTAATCCCGAAAGCTGTCTTGATCATACGGGTAAACCTAATTCCAACTATATTGCAGACCTTCCTGTTTTTCACAGAACACCCGTTGCAAGATATGAAAACAGAGAGTTTTTAGGCGACGTTCAATTTGGCGTTTGGTACATTCGTTTACGTGATAAAAAACGTACGCAAACACCCTTTGACGGTGTGGTTAAGGTCGAAAAAATAATGATGGATGAGGAAATTGAAAACGGAATCGATACCGATGTCATTGATTTGATTTCCGCAAACATTATTAACGAACGCAATCCTACTTGTTATGGTACGGATAGACGATGGGCAAATCACCTTTACCCCGTGTTCTTAACTGAATCTTATGTAAAAAGCAAGTATATAAGCGCAGAAATGTTTCTGCACCTGTTTTGAGGAGGACGAATAAATGGCTAATAATATTATAGGTCGTGTATTGGCGACAGAAAAGAACCCTACTACGATTGACGATTTCACTTTTTGGACGGATCCGGAGCTTATTCTGAACCCGTTTGATATCGTTAAGGTTCAGCACGTTAACAACTCTTTTTCCTATGGCGTTATCGAAGATATTGCACATATTACCGATGCTGCAAGCTTTTTGACCAATTTTATATCAAGCGATTTTGGTGATGTTGATGCGGAAGAAAATACACTTCGTGTAGGTATGAACTATGTAAGCGCCAAGGTAATTTGCAATACTGCAAACATTTATATCCCCCTTCAGAGCAATGCGAAGGTTATGTTGGCGACGGCTGACGAGATCAAGTACGCTCTTGGTTTGAAAGATATTCGTAATCCTCTTATATGTGGATACCTTGAAATGTACGAAGGAACAAAGAACTGTGAAAAGGTTACCTTGCCCGTAAATCTTAATTCAAAGTTCATTATCGGTCCCGAGGGTGCCCACCTCAACATTTCGGGTATTTCCGGTCTTGCTTCAAAAACGTCGTATGCGATGTTTCTCCTTAAAGCAATTCAAGATAGTTATATGAAGAAGAATCCCCAAGATGAGGACGAGGATAGTGTAGCGTTTGTATTATTTAACGTTAAGGGCAAAGACCTTCTCGCAATCGATCAGTTGAATGACTTTTCTGACGAGAGTAATCCCGAGCAAGCTCGCAAGGAAACTCTCGCAATCTACGAAAAATTGGGATTGCCCGCAGAGCCTTTCAAAAATGTTCAATACTATTATCCTTACTCTATTCCGAAAACTCGTCATTGGAACACATATATGACTCCCGAAGAAGTTGAGGATAATATCAAGAAGAAAAAAGCAAAGAAGTTCAAGTATATCTATAAATACGATAAAGAAAACCTTGACCTTATGTTTGCGAACATTGATGACTCCACTCAAACAATGGAATCCATCATCAGTTACATAATGTCGGGACAAGGCAAGTTCAATCAAGTGAATGATTGGCAAGAATTTCTTGAAGCCGTCAAAGAAAAATGTTCTACGGAATCTTCCGGCAAAGACAAAGAAATCCCCGTTGCGAGCTGGAGAAAGTTTTACCGTATTATCAACAAGAGTATTACCGATAACAAAATCTTTGCACGAGATATCCGCGAAAGCGATGGCGAAATCCGTATTGGTGATGCTATGAAATATATCAAAAAGAACGAAGTACACGTCATCGATATTGCAAAGCTTTCTGAAGATAAGCAGGCGTATGTGTTTGGTGATGCCATTCGTACTATTTATGATTTGCAGTTAGGACAATATGCGGGCGAGGAAGGTGTCAATCCTCCTTCTCGAATTGTTATCTTCATTGACGAGTTGAATAAGTACGCATCAAAGGAAACGCCGAAAAACTCTCCTATCCTTCGTCAAGTGCTTGATGTGGCAGAACGTGGTCGTTCCCTCGGCGTTGTGCTTTTCGCTGCTGAGCAGTTTAGAAGTGCAATTCACGATAGAGTTACAGGCAACTGTTCTACTCACGCTTACGGTCGCACCAACTCCATCGAAGTTACTAAGAGCGATTATAAGAGCATTCCTTCCGTATATAAAACAATGATGACACGTTTGAAACAAGGTGAATATATCATCCAAAACCCCGTGTTCCGTTCATTGTTAAGCATCAAATTCCCCAAGCCTATCTATAAGCAATTCAAGTAAGGAGAAGTTTATGGCAACAGTAGGAAAAAACATTCTTGATAACCTTACAACGGGTATGTATTCCGACTCCAAGGTTATTTATAGAGAGTATATTCAAAATGCTTGTGACCAAATTGATCTTGCTATGCAAATTGGATTGCTTGCGCCCGACGAAGGTTCGGTGGACATTTTCATCGATTCGAAAAAGCGATATATTAGCATAAAGGATAATGCAACGGGTGTGCAATCTGATGCGTTTATTGAGGATGTAGGAGATATTGCCAATAGTAACAAGCAAATTGGCAGAAACAAGGGATTTCGTGGAATCGGTCGTCTTTGTGGCTTGGCGTATTGTAAAACATTAAAGTTTACAACGAGTTATAAAGGCGAACCGGTTAAGTCTGTTATGACTTGTAATGCTCAAAAAATGAGAGCAATGCTTGTTGAAAACAAGAAATATACACTTGACGAGATTTGGGATGCCATTGTTACATATTCTATCGAAGATGAAGCATCTGATAAACACTATTTCGAAGTTGAAATGTTTGACATCAACAAAGAAAACACAGACTTATTAGATGACAACAAGGTAAGAGAGTATCTAAGCTTTGTTGCTCCCGTTCCTTATAAAAACACCTTCATATTCAGAACACAGATATATTCTTATGCTAAAAGCATCGGCTATAATATAGACGAGTATTGCATTAGAGTAAACGGTTGCCAAATCTTCAAAGAATATACCGCTAAACTCAAAGAGCAAAGCGGCTCATCTCTGAAGAACTATGATGAAATCTCCAAGTTGGAATTTAAGGACTTTCGAAACAATGAGGGCGACTTGATTGCTTGGATGTGGGTAGGATTATCCCGTTTTGAAAAGCAGATTCCCAAAGTCAACCCAATGCGTGGTCTGCGCGTGCGTAGTGCCAATATACAACTTGGCAACGATGATGTATTGACCGATTTGTTTAAGGAAAACAGAGGCAATTATTATTTTGTCGGTGAGGTTTTTGCAGTTGATCGACAGTTAGTACCTAACTCTCAACGAGATTATTTTAACGAAAACGAAGCTCGTGTTTTGTTCGAGGATCTTTTGAGAGTGTACTTCTTCGATGTTTTACACAAATTGTATTACGAAGCCAATAGGGTAAAAAACGATTATAAACGTCAAGAAGAATATTTAGCTATCGTTAGCGAATATCAAAAGAAAGAAGCAAGTGGTTTTGTCAATGAGGAAGAACGTCAAAAGCTTCAATTTGATATCGAAAAGGCAAAACGAAGCGCTGAAGAAGCTCGTAAGCGATTGGACAAGCTTGATGACGGAGATACATCTTCTCCTATTTCGGAAGTTCGAAAGAGTATTGGCAGAAAATACGAAGCGGACAAGCTTAAGAGAAAAGCGGAAGAAACTACGGTTACTCCTAAAACAGAAGATAAGAAGAAAACTTTTGTTACCGATAGTTTATCAAAGCTTTCAAGAAGTGAAAGAAAACTTGTAAGTAAAATCTTGACTATTATCACCGATGTGGCTCCCAAGGAAATTGCTGAGCAGATAATAGACAAAATCAAGGAAGAGATGAAGTAACCCCTATGAATAGAAAAGTTTTGCTCATAGAGCCAAATTATAATAATAAATATCCCCCGATGGGATTGATGAAATTAGCCACCTATTACCGTATGGTTGGTGACGATGTTCGCTTCTACAAAGGCGATATGCGTTCCTTGGCGGTAGAGCTAATATGTGATGATCTGATAAATCATCTTTCAATAATTCTTCCGGAAGTATTTTGGAAGAACTATTATCCTACACTTTTCGATTTTATAAAGCTCGGTAAATATGCCATCCTTGAAACTGATCCTATATTTGAGGATGACATTGTTCTTGATGTTGTTAAGGAATATCGCAAAAAATACAAAGACAAAGAATATTTTACCAAGCCGAGATTCGATAAAGTTGGTATCACAACTCTCTTTACTTTTTATTGGGATATTACCATTGATACTATAAACTTCGCAAAGCAGCTTTGTAAGAAGGAAGAAGATGTTATGGTAGGCGGTATTATGTCATCACTTCTTGCTGATGAAGTATATGCTGCCACGGGCATCAAGCCTTTCATCGGCTTGTTAAATCATCCCGGCGATATTGATCCCGACAATAAACTGATTATTGATGAGCTGCCTCTTGATTACTCTATATTGGAGGAAATTGACTACGTTTATCCCGCCAATAATGCCTACTTTGCTTATATGACAAGAGGCTGCGTAAACAAGTGCCGCTTCTGTGCTGTTCCTAAGCTTGAACCACAGTATTGTGATTATATCAATTTGAAAAAGCGAATTGAATTTACCGATAAACGTTTCGGTGCGAGAAAAGATTTGCTTTTGCTTGATAACAACGTATTGGCTTCAAACTGTTATGATCAAATTATTGACGAAATTAAAGAGTGCGGTTTTGGTGTTGGAGCAACTTACACTCCCCCGAATGAGTATGAAGTGACCATCAATAACCTAAAGGATTCTTATAATGATCGCGCATACATCCGAAAAGCAATTTCAATCTACAAAGAGATAATGAATAAGCTGAAGGATGATGCGGAGAAAACCGAGCTTTATCTCAAATTAGAAGAAGCACATTGCCTTTATTACTATACAGCTTCAAAGGAAGATATCTTGGGGTTGGATGAATATGTGCGTCCGCTTTACGAAAAAACTCACAAGACTTCAAAGAGAAAGCGTATAGTTGATTTCAACCAAGGCATAGACTCGCGTTTGATTACAGAAGCAAATATGAACAAGCTTGCTGAGGTTAATATCTATCCTTTGCGTATCGCATTTGACCATTGGCAGTTGAGAGATATTTATGAAAAATCAATTAGAACTGCGGTTGGAAGCGGTATTAAGAGCCTTTCAAATTATCTTTTGTATAACTTTGAGGACAAGCCCGAAGAGCTGTATCATCGCTTACGAATGAACGTTGATTTGTGTGAAGAATTAGGTGCAAGCATATATTCTTTCCCGATGAAATACCATCCTATCAACGATAAAGAGTTCTTTATGAACCGCGATTATATCGGCAAGCATTGGAATAGAAAATTCATTCGCGCTGTGCAAGCCGTTCTCAACTCAACCAAGGGCAAGATCGGACGAGGCGTTGACTTCTTCGAAGAAGCGTTCGGACGCGATGTTGACGAGTTTATGAAGATACTTTGGATGCCCGAAACATTCATCATATACAGAAGAATTTACGATGCCGACTTGCGCTCTCGACTTGCTGATAGATATACCACCGTAACCAAACACGATTGTGATTTGGCTAATGAGTGGTGGTCGAAATTTATTGCGTTGTCGCCTGAGCAATCGCAAAAAGCCAAGGAAATCATTGCGTTAAATAAGTTCAAAGAGGGCGAGTTTGAGTGCGATGATCCTACTGTCTTAGAGGTGCTTTCGTATTATAGAATCACTCGAGACGACGCGGAGTCCAAGTAAAACTTTATCACACAACAAAGGGGAGCTTAACGTTAAAGCTCCCCTTTTTGATGGCAATCAATGATTCCAAAAAATATTTTTGAGAAATTTCATAAAACCTATTGACAAATCAGTTTGATTATGATATAATATAATACTCGATTTTTGCATAGGCATACTTTCCCATTATTAGTATTGCCACCCAAATTGAGTTCTATACAACTGAATAAGATATATTTCGCGTGAATACTTGCGGTGGAGAACGAACCTCGTGCCGCTTGGAAAACAAGACAGAACGCTCGGCTCATCCGCCGATGATTAGTAATCTATTTCACAAGAAATCCGTCGCCATCAGCCACGTAATGCGGCATTGAATGCACTTGCATTCTCTTATCGAAACGAGCTTATAGACTCGTACTTATACATAGGCGCGGGACATTTTTTAGCGAACGTGCGCCGTTCGCTTTTTGGTGTTTCCCGTGATCCGTGTGTGTAAGTACGGGTCTTTTTTGTTTTGTCAAAGC
>JAZOMG010000057.1:0-2480 GCA_045653705.1 Eubacteriales bacterium
CCGACGGAAACACCGTGGACCGCTCCTCCGTGAACCGTGGCTACACATTCATTATCGCTACTCCATATCACATCTCTTTCCGTAGCGTTTTGGGGAAGAATATCAGCCGTAAGTAAAGCGCAATCCCCTATCTTTACCGACAATCCCTGAGTAAGAGAGGTTATATGAACGGTATCAATAACTGTCACGGTAATATAGTCACTGATATCGCATCCGTCCTGAGCGGTAGCATATATTCTTGTAGTACCTGCACTGACTCCGTATATACGTCCGCTGGCGGAGTTTACGGAAGCAACCTTGGAATTTTGGCTATACCATACTATGTCCGAACAGCATTCTCCGGCGCAGCTGAAATCCACCGTAGCATCATTGAACCATTCTCCAACGTTGATAGTTATCTTTTTAGGGAAAACATTTATAGAGTTTAAACAACACATATCTCCCTCCCTATCAGAACATCTTTTCTCTGATAACGTATTCGTTACGTACCAGATCAAGATCAAACGATACCGTCTTACCTGTATTATCTTCAATAGGGTGACAGTTTCTGCCATACTGCCATATAGCAATCTCTGCTCTCTTTATTCCCGAGGGGGCATAAGGCAGCCAATTGTCGGGGTGAATAAGATGCGTAGTGGTTATATTGTCATATTCCTTAAGTGTAGGGGATACCGCCCATATAAGACACTTTTCAAAAATCTTCTTATCCGTCTGCATACCGCGGCTGAACTCTTTGTCAAACGCAAATTTTGCATCGGTATTTGCCATAAATGCGGGTGTATAGCCTGCTATGAGCATAGTTGTCACAAAGCTTCTAAGGAATTCCGTAGTGACCGTTTCTTTTTCACCTATTTTAAGATAGATCGCTGTTCCAACGGGAATTCCAAGCTCTATTGCGATAGCGTCTATTTTCTCCGCCAGCTTGCTTCCGTCATCCTTGGTCTTTTTAGCCTCGGACGAACCATAAATAGGCGCTATCTTACAGCCCTTTGAGTGAAGGAATTTTATTTCCTCTTTATTCAGACTGTTTTCACCAACAATATTTCTGCCGACGAAGTTGGGGTATATCTTATTTCTGACCGCCCATTCAAACTGTGTTATATTGTTCTGGAGCAGATCATCTGTTTCTATCTTCGTATCTATGCCAAAGAGTAATCTTGTAACGGTCTTTTCCGCCGTTACGGGCTGAATTTTATTTTCAGCCACTTCTGTTGTTCTAATTTTATAAGCATTTCTGCATGCCATAATATTTTTTCCTTTCTTTATTTTAATTTTTAGTATATTTTTTTAAATATGCATCTGGATCGCGATTTTCGAGTCCATATGCTGTGCAACAGCTTTCCTCTCTATCCGCCCTCTCGGATAAATTTGTCTGTTTTTTTTGATTAATGATAGTATATTTATCAAAAAATCTGTTAGATTTGTTTAGTGTAGTTTTTGACTGTGTAAATTCGTCTTTACTTTTATGCATTAGGTGCCACACCATAAGTTCAGTCGTAAGGCAATGAAAAATAATGCGTGCTTCCGCCTCGTTTGCGGGCAAATACTCAATTTCAAGTTCATAGTCAACAAATCCAAGATATTTATTTTTATCCAACACCACCACTAAACCTACATTTTCGAGAACAACGCACCGTTCAGTTGTCATGCTGCCATACATTTCCATCCCCATATCAATAAATGAATTATTGGTCACACCGTCATATAGTTCCATTTCTTCTTCGGTACTCTTGAGCGTATCGGAATGATGCCGTTTCATCATTCCCTTGTATTGTCCATCTTTGTACCTAACTCGACAAGTAATATTTTGTCGGTTCATATCAAGCTTGTCCGTATCAAAATAGTAGTTTATCTGCTTTGTAGATGATAACTTACCCGATGGATATAAATTTGAGAAAAAATCCATAAGATGTTCGTATTCATCCTTAGTAAGTAACATTTTCTTTTCAAACTCTGTCATAATATTTTTCTCCTTTTTCTTTTACCGCCTACACTTTTTTCGATCTCATCCACAAGCTCAATTCTTGATGGTATCTGATAGCTTGACAAATACTGCATACACAGCGACATAATCTCATCGGGGGATGTAAAATCTCCGCTTACCGTCATGCCAATCTCCTGTGTATCATTTTTCTCATATCCATATACCTGAATGTCACGAATTCGGTTATCAGCCGAAAGGACGTTTTCAATTTCAGCAGGATATATGTTCATACCCGCGCGTATTATCATATCATCCTTTCTGCCCTTGATGTAAAGCTTGCCATTCTCCCCAATATATCCGAGATCACCCGTATGAAGCCATCCGTGTCTGACAGTATTTCGTGTGCGTTTAGCATCGTTAAAATATCCTATCATAACATTGTTCCCTTTTACAAGGACTTCGCCCACCTCACCTTTTGACGCGTCCTTTCCATTCGGACGCGCTATTCTTATTTTTACCGAGGGCAATGCGATTCCCGCACAGGTAGGCTCTTCGT
>JAZOMG010000058.1:0-4271 GCA_045653705.1 Eubacteriales bacterium
AGACCAAATAGAGACCAAAACAAAAAAGAAAATCCTTGTAACTGGCAAAAACACTTATATTACAACGGTTTTCCGCGTTTTATAAATCTGTGACCTCTACCTCATTATGGGGAAGACCACAAAAAAGAGCCTTGTTTTGAGGCTGGTAAGGGTAAAAATAAGGGTCAATGGCGTTTTTGTAAAGGGACGAAAGTGAGAAAAATCGAGATAAACCCCCGAAATCGTGAGATTTCGAGAGCTTTTGGATGGCGGAGAAGGAGAGATTTGAACTCTCGCGCCGGTTAATCCCGACCTACACCCTTAGCAGGGGCGCCTCTTCGGCCAACTTGAGTACTTCTCCGTATGGCAAGCCGCCGTTTTTCAAGCTTGCCTAAATATTATAACCCATTTTTGCTGTTTTGTCAATATCTTTTTAGCTTTTTTGTGGGCTTTTTATCATTATTTTTCCTGTCTTTTCGGCTTTTTTCGGAAAACAAGCAATTTACTCAGAATATAATTGGTAATTACCACCGCTACGGCGGTCAGCACCTTTGCCCATATTCGCTCGCTTACCTCAAATCCAAGCAGGTAAAAAGACTTATACGCAAGGCTCTCGAAAATGAATATCATTCCTATATTCATTCCAAGCTCCAAAAAATAGGTCAGCACTCTTGACCCCGAAAATACGGCAAGCTGTCTCATGGTTACGCGCCAGCCCTTTTCCGAGTCCACAAATACCCACTTTTTGTTGGTTACAAACGCAACGAGAACTCCGACCACCCACTGCACTGTGCTTCCGATAGCGTCCAGAAGCGTTGTAGGGTTTCCTTGTTCGTCCGATAAAAACAGCACGCCAAGCTTCATTGTGGCGTACCACGCGCCGAGAGAAGCCACGGTGGTTATTACTCCAAAAAGGAGATACGCGATTATTTCTCTATGCTTTTTGCAAAAGGCGGTAAGCTTTTTTATCACAACTCGGTCTCCTCTCTCTGCTTTTATTTGTTATCTTTTCCTTTCACCCTTTCCCAGTATGCCTTTGCCGCTTCCTCTGTTTTATTTTCGCCCCACACGTAGTACTGCTTTCCCACAAGGTCATCGGGAAGATACTGTTGCTTCACGTAATGGTTTGGGAAGCTGTGGGGGTATTTATAGCCCTTAAACAGAGGGCTTTGGAGATGGGCGGGAAAGCTTCTTCCCTTGCCTGCCTCAATATCCGCCATAGCCGCGTCTATCGCCGCCTCAGCTGAATTGGATTTCGGGGATGTAGCCAACAGAATAGCGGCGTTTGCCAAGGGTATTCTCGCCTCGGGCATTCCAAGCTCCTTTGCCGACTCACAGCAGGCTCTCGTAACTGCCGCCGCCATTGGGTAGGCAGGGCCTATATCCTCGCTTGCTATTACCTGGAGCCGTCTGCACACGGCGATAAGCTCGCCGTAGGACAAAAGCTTTGCAAGGTAAAATACAGCCGCGTCGGGGTCTGAGCCCCGTATGGATTTTTGCAGGCAGGACAGCAGGTCGAAATGGGTATCCTCGTCAAAGTTGCCCACTCTTACGTTAAAGCCGTCAACCGTTTCTCTTGTTATCTCTCCGTCAGCGGCGAAAAAGGAATTTTCCAAAAGGACTATGGCGTGTCTTACGTCACCCGAGGTGCATCTTGCGATATACGAAAGAGTTTCATCGGTAGCCGTTTTTTCGCTCTTCTCTTCCCTGTTGAGATAGTCCACGGCTCTGCGGAGCGCCTTTGCGCATTCCTCAGCGGGAACGGGCTTAAACTCAAAGAGAGACGAGCGGGAGATTATTGCGTTGTAGATATAGAAATGAGGATTTTCGGTGGTAGAGGTAATAAGGGTAACTCTGCCGTCCTCGATATATTCAAGGAGAGCCTGCTGCTGCTTCTTATTGAAGTACTGTATCTCGTCGATATAGAGCAGGATTCCCCCTGTGCAGAAAACGTTATTTGTGCTTGAAAGGATATCCTTTACGTCGGAAAGACTTGCCGTGGTGGCGTTGAGCCTGTGAAAGACCATTCCCGATTCTCGGGCGATTATTTCGGCGGCGGTGGTCTTGCCTGTACCGGGAGGACCGTAGAATATCATATTTGTGACACGGCCCGAGGCAAGCATTTTGCGTATAACGCCGCGCTCGCCGAAAAGATGGGCTTGCCCCACCATATCGTCAAAGCTTTTGGGGCGAAGCGCCTCGGCAGCTCGGATATTTTTTTCCATACGAGTTCTCCTTTCCTTGGAATGGCTTGTGAGTTATTTTACGTATTTTAAAGTAGGGCGGGGCTTGCTCCGGCCCTACGATATTCCCATCCGGCTAATTCGTAACAAAACGGGAGCCGGCTTAATTTCGCATTCCGCACTCCGCACTTATTTCAGGCTTCCTACAAATCCGTCCAGCAGTGTGAGAATATTGGGCAAAAAGACGATAAGCGCCACAAGGGCAATAAGGATGACAACGGTGTATATCACCGCGCTCCACCAGCTGTTTCCCTTTTGGCTGAACTTCACCTCTGCCATATCCCTCAATTCCTCGGGAATATAAAAATGATGGCTGTCGGGGTCTATCTTAAAGCGCTTCGGTGTAAAATTTTTCGGAAGTCTTGGGTTTTCCTTTCGCATTTCCTCATAGGAAACCGCCATTTTTGCCGCCTCGTCAAGCTGCTCCTCTTCCTCTCGGCAACGGACTACACGGCGAAGATTAACGCCGTTGCGAACGCCGTAGCGTATGATCAGCTTGTCCGCAAAGTCAAGCTCGGGCAGCGTTTTGGCGCTATCCCTTGACAGACAGCCCGCCGACAGAAGCTTGTTTACAAATCCGCCGTTTATCTGCTTGTTAAACACGGCGAAAAAGCCTGCTATGGCTAATCCCAAAAATAAGCCGATAACAAGAAGCTGGGGCGAGATAAGTCCGCCGAAATTGAGGTTTTCGTAGGTGGCTTCGGTATTTACGTAGTTATCGAGAAAATAATACCAAAGCTCTTCATACAGGGGCATATCTGCCTGTAAAAGAAATGGGGAAGGCTTCATTTTTTCTCCTAAAAATTACTTTTTAATAACGTCTGTTCCGAGATATTTGCGAAGCACCTCGGGAACTACCACCGATCCGTCGGCGAGCTGATTCTGCTCAACGAGGGCGGGAAGTATACGGCTTGTAGCAAGTCCCGAGCCGTTGAGAGTGTGTACAAATTCGGTCTTACCCGTAGCCTCTCTCTTAACTCTTATCATACCGCGTCTTGCCTGATAATCGCGGGCGTTGGATACCGAGGAAACCTCCTTGTAGCCGTTCATAGAGGGGATATTTATCTCAATGTCATAGGTTCTCGCCATAGATGCCGAGCAGTCCTCTGCCGCAAGCTTTACCGTGCGGAAGTGGAAGCCGAGCCCCTTAACGAGATTCTCCGCCTTCATAACAAGCTCGTCAAACGCCTCGTCGCTCTTCTCGGGGAGAGTATACTGGAACATCTCGACCTTATTGAACTGATGTCCTCTTACCATACCTCTTTCATCGGAGCGGTAAGAGCCAGCCTCGCGTCTAAAGCAGGGGGTGTAGCTTACAAGCTACTTGGGCAGGTCTGCCTCGGTGAGTATCTCGTTTCTGTAAAGAGAAGCGAGAGCCGCCTCGGCGGTGGGAAGCATATAACGGCTTCTGTTGTCGGTGTTGTTCTCTATCTTAAACACCTCGTCGGCAAACTTCGGGAACTGACCCGCGGTAACGCCGCACTCGTATTCAAGCATATGAGGGGGGAGAATAAGCTCGTAGCCGTCTGCAAGGTGGGTGTCGATAAAGTAGTTGAGCAGAGCCCATTCAAGGCGCGCGCCCATTCCGCGGTATATCCAGAAGCCCGAGCCCGAAAGCTTTGTTCCTCTGTCGTAATCGATAAGTCCGAGGCTTGTGCAAAGGTCAACGTGGTTCTTGGGCTCAAAGTCGAACACCTTGGGCTCGCCGTAGTAACGCAGGGGCTCGTTGTTCTCCTTGCCGCCTGCCAAAAGGTCCTCGTCGGGAAGATTGGGAAGCCCGAGCATAACGCCTGTAAGCTGTACGTCTACTTCCTTAAGACGCTCGTCTATCGCCTTTGTCTTTGCCGATAGCTCTTTCATCTGAGCGAAAATGGGGGCAACGTCCTTTCCCTCTTTCTTGTACACGGGAATGAGCTTGTTGGTCTTGTTCTGCTCTGCCTTTATTGCCTCTGTTTCGGCAATAAGCGCTCTTCTCTCTCCGTCAAGAGCCAATATCTGCTCTATCTCTTCCTTTGCGTCCTTTCCCTTTTTAGCAAGTCTGGCAATCAC
>JAZOMG010000059.1:0-40179 GCA_045653705.1 Eubacteriales bacterium
GAGGGGAAGCTGTCGCCGTATGGCGACTGATGAGGTGTAGGATGCGTAGCATCCGTTATGGAAATTCATAGCAATCTGTTGACAAAATACTGATAATATGGTAGAATATACTCGCTACACATCTTAATATACCCGTTACAAGGGGGAATACTATTTTGGTAAAAATGTATTCTCTCTCCCTTTGTGATGGGTAGATGTGTAGCAACATTGAGAGGTACGTTTTTCGTGCGTCTCTCAATGGGGCGCACTTTTTTATTTGGGGGAACACGCAAGGTGAATATTTACCGAATAGCGAGGGAAAGTACGCATAACCTGTAGGGACAGGCGTCCTCGACTGTCCGAAAAACGCACGCCCCTATGTCCTTAACTGTCGGAAAAATGTCGCTACCTACAATTTTGGTAAATTTTAGAATATTATGGAAAATCATAGCAATCTATTGACAAAATACCGATAATATGGTAGAATATACTCGCCACATAAAATGAATATTTTTTTCCTGATAACGAGAAACTACTTTTGGTAAAAAGTGTTTTCTCCTTTTTCTGATATCGTTATCGGGAATTCATTTTGTGTGGCAACAAATAAACGGGATACACTTTTTCGGTGCGTTCCTTTATTTGGGGCGCACTTTTTTATTTGGGGGAACACGTAAAGTGAATATTTACCGAATAGCCTTTATAGGGCACCGTGAAATTCACGGACAGCATAGCTTGGAGAATAGAATTGAGGAAATAATCCGAGAAAAGCTGCGCTGCAAGGAGTACGTGGAGCTTTACGTGGGGCGAAACGGCGTTTTTGACCTTTGGGTAGCATCTGCCGCCAAAAGAGCGCAAAAAGCCCTTGGAAACCCAAACAGCAGTCTTATCCTCTTACAGCCCTATCATATGAAGGACGACCCCTATTACGAAAAATTCTACGATGAGTTATGGTATCCCGTTGACTCGGGCACACATCCGAAAGCCGCCATTACAAAGCGAAATCAATGGATGATAGATAATGCCGACCTACTTGTTGCATACGTAGAGCCAAACCGCAAGGGCGGCGCATTGACGACCCTTAAATACGCCCAAAAGAAAGGCGTACAAATTTTAAATCTTGCAGAGCAAGAAACAGAATAAGGTATCACAACGCTAACTTCAGTTTTTTTAGTGAGCAATGATGGCATCTTCAGCGTCATCGTTAATAACGATGTGGGCCTGGTTGCGGATCGCCAGAGTTTCAGCCACAGTATTCTCTATTTTTAGTAGCGTTTTGTTGATATAGGCATCGGGCCCACTCGATGTCTTACGGGAGTGGATGTTGACCTGAATAACGGGAACGTGATGTCAGGCAATGAGAAGCTCCAAAGTATGGGGGCGGTCTTCCATTTTGGAGACCGCCCCATATTTATTTAATTTAGTGAGGAATTTCGCGATGCTCGTCGTCTCCGTTGGAAACGTTGCCGTCATCCTCGCCGTTCTTATCCTCGGGGGTGTCATTGTCAGCTCCCTCGGCGGCACTTTCAGCTTCCTCTTTCTTGCGGCGCTCCTCAGCAGCCTGCTGACGGCGGCGCTCTTCGTTTTCTTCACGGCTGCGGCGCTTCTTAGCCGCGGTCATTTCTTCAAGCTCCTCAAAGGTGGGCTCTCCGTCCATAGCCGCGGAGAATTGCTCTCCGTCCATTATCTCGTTCTTTAAGAGAAATTCCGCTACAAAGTTCAGCTTATCCATATTTTCGGTAAGAAGCGTTTTTGCTCTGTTGTAGCCCTCGTTGATTATAGCGTGTATCTCAGCGTCTATCTTAGCCGCTGTTTCATCGGAGTAATCCTGTGAGCTGGAGAAATCTCTGCCGAGGAACACCTCGCCGTGGTTGCTTCCAAAGGCGCGGGGTCCTAATACCTTGCTCATACCAAGCTGAGTTACCATCTTCTTTGCGATATCGGTAGCCCTTTGTATGTCGTTGGACGCGCCGCCCGAGATATCTCCGAATATTATCTCCTCTGCGGCTCTACCGCCAAGGAGCATAACTATCTTATCCTTAAGCTCTTCTTTGTAAACGCTGTACTTGTCTTCCTTGGGGGGATTAAGGGTATATCCCAGTGCGTTGCCGCTGGGGATGATAGATATCTGCTGTACAGGGTCCATCGTGGGGAGCAGATGGGCGATTATCGCGTGACCCGCCTCGTGGAAAGCGGTGTTGCGCTTCTCGCGGTCCTTCATAGCTCTCGTCTTTTTCTTAGGTCCTGCAACTATCTTGATATAAGCATCCTCGATATCTTCCATACCGATAAGCTCTTTTCCGCGCCTTGCGGCAAGGAGGGAAGCCTCGTTAAGAAGATTTGCAAGGTCAGCTCCCGTAAAGCCCGCGGTGGTCTTTGCCACGTCCGCAAGGTCTACGCTATCCTCAAGGGGCTTATTCTTAGCGTGTACCTTAAGGATCTCCTCTCTGCCCTTAATATCGGGGTAATTTACGGTTATCTGTCGGTCAAAGCGTCCGGGACGGAGCAGCGCGGGGTCAAGAATATCGGGGCGGTTGGTTGCCGCGATAACTATAATACCCTCGTGTGAGCCGAAGCCGTCCATCTCAACAAGAAGCTGGTTGAGGGTCTGCTCACGCTCGTCGTGGCCGCCGCCAAGTCCTGCGCCTCTGTGGCGACCTACGGCGTCTATCTCATCTATAAATATTATAGAAGCGGGGGCTTTTCTCGCGTTCTCGAAAAGGTCGCGGACACGGGAAGCTCCAACGCCCACGTACATCTCAACGAAATCCGAGCCCGAGATAGAGAAGAAAGGCACGCCTGCCTCACCTGCTACCGCCTTGGCAAGGAGCGTTTTACCCGTACCGGGAGGGCCTACAAGGAGAACGCCGTGGGGTATCTTTGCGCCGAGCTTGCTGAATTTCTTGGGGTCTTTAAGAAATTCCACCACTTCTTCAAGCTCTTCCTTTTCTTCGTCCGCACCCGCAACATCCTTAAAGAGAACGCGGTCGCGGTTGTCGGCGGCGGTCTTTACTCTCGCCTTACCGAAATTCATCATCTTACCCGCGCTTCCCTTACCGTTAGCCGCCTGACGGGCAATAACGAAGTAAAGGATAACGAAAATAAGGATAACGATTATATAAGGAAGAAACGCAAGCCATACGGGGGTGGTCTTTTCGGGCTGAATGTCGCACTCCTCCACAACGAGGTTTTGATTTCTGCCCTCGCCCTGATAGTAATCCTCAAACCTCGCTACAAAGTCTATATAGGCGGGTATCTCGTATACTATCTCCGACGTGGGGGCGACTATATTGCCGTTTTCGTCTTTTGCGATATTTCCGTTCTCATCGGTTCCGTATACCTTGAGTATCAGATTATAATCCTCGTCTACCACAAAGGAATGGACCTGATCCTTGTCAAAGTAGTCTACAATGTCGCCGTATTTGATAGGCTCCGCATTATCCTTATTTCCGAAAAGGAAAGCAAGCGCCACAAATACCCCGACAATAAGAACGAGGTAAAATATAATAATTTTAAAGTTGTTTTTTTTCATCAGCTTCCTCCGAGTAATGATTGGCGGGATCAGTTTCCGCCGTAGACTTCGGGCTTAAGAATGCCCACAAAGGGGAGATTACGGTATTTCTCATTGTAATCGAGACCGAAGCCCACAACAAATTTATCGGGAATGACCTTTCCGCAGTAATCGGGCTCAAATACCACCGCGCGGCGGTCGGGCTTATCGAGCATAGTGCAGGTGCGAACGCTGTTTGCGCCTCTCTCCTTCAGATATCTTGTAAGATGGGCAAGGGTCCTGCCGCTGTCAACGATATCCTCGATAACAATAAAGTCAACGTCTTCCATATCATCGCGCTTGATATCGAGATGTATGTTTATCACTCCTGCCGAAACTGTTTTAGAGCCGTATGAGGAAACCTTCATAAAGTCTATCTCAACAGGTAGGTTTATTTTTTTCATAAGCTCGCAGGTAAAAGCAAGAGAGCCCTTAAGGATACAGATAAGAACGAGCTTTTTGCCCGAATCCTTATAATCTGAATTTATCCTGTCAGCTATCCTCGTACAGATAGCATCTATTTCCTCCTCGCTGACAAGCACGCTTTCAATGTCGTTTAACATAAGATTTAGCCTTTCCTTTTTTTATATGTGTCATTCATTTTTTTAATTTATATAGATGAACAGCTCTGTTGAGGGGCTGCCTGCGCGGGGGCGGCAATCATCGCGTATACCAACAAGAGGAATAGCCACGATGCCCTCGCCGTCGCATATCACAGGGATACGCCCGCGAAGCTCTAGGGGCACTTTTTTGTCGCACATAAGCTTTTTTACGCTTTTGTGCATACCGCCCATAAATATTTTGTCTCCCTCGGCTCTCGGTCTTGCATAAAGACCGCCTACTATTTTAGCAGATGCAAGAGACAGGGGTATTGAATTTTTGTAAATATTTTTTGCGTTTTGTGAACTTACTATGACGATTTCGCAGTTTATCTGTGAAATTACGTTTTTGCCCTCGTTCAGTTCCTGTCGGTAAGGCTCTGTGGCGGTGGGCGCCGTTTTTTTTCTCAACACCAACCGACCGTTCTCTATTACGCCCTCGAAGCCGTGGGGAAGTGTTACCGCCGAATGGGGAACAGCCTTTTTCGCAAGCTGGCGGAGCGCCAGAATATGAGAAAATTCCAAGCTCTCGCCCCCCGATAGCTCTCGGTACATAGAGACGAGAGCGCGGTTAGCGATAGCCTCGGGCGAGCCGCAAAGCTTTTCGGCTTCTACCGAGAAGTTCTCGCAAAGCCCCTCCGAAAACATATTAGCCATACTGTCAAGACAGAGGGCATCGGCTCTGAGGGAAGCGGCGAGACGCGCGGAATTTTTAACAGCTCCTCCGTTTATCTCGCAAAGCAGAGGAATTATCTCGGCTCTTATTTTGTTTCGTGTGTAATCGGTATCTGTGTTTGTGCTGTCGGTAACGTAAGAGAGACTGTTTGCTTCGCAAAAGGATAGAATATCAGCCTTTGACATAGAAAGTATAGGGCGGATGACCGTGCCGTAGCGGCAAGAGCGGGTTTCGGGAATACCCTTGATGCCCGAAAGGGAAGAGCCTCTGACAAGATTGAAAAGCATAGTTTCAAGATTGTCATCGGCATTGTGCGCCGTGGCAAGAAGCGGAATGCCTTTGTCTTTCATCACGCTGTCAAAGAAATCGTATCTTACCTGTCTTGCGGCAGTTTCTATGCTGTCGCCCCTTTCTTTCGCAATGGCGGGAACGTCCGCCCGAAGAACGAACAGCTCTATCCCGAGAGCGGCGCAGGTCTGTCTGCAAAACTCCTCGTCGCGGTCAGCCTCTTCTCCCCGTATGCCGTGGTTTACGTGGGCGGCGTAAACGGGAGCGCCGTGAAGCTCTCCGTAAAGGGCGAGCATATTGAGAAGAGCGGTAGAATCAGCGCCCCCCGAAAATCCTACGAGGATGGGAGCGTCGGCGCTGAGCCCCGACAGAATGTGGGGAAGCGTAAATTCCCGTGGGAGACCTTGTGAAGCTATCATATAACCTCTCCCTATTCGGTGACGTCGGTTTCGATAGAACGGAACTTTGTGTATCTGCCTATCCAGCCAACCTTTACGTTTCCTGTTGAGCCGTGGCGGTTTTTAGCTATGATGACCTCGGCAATATTGCCGTCGTCGCCTGTTGCGTCGGTGTCATAATATTCGCTTCTGTAAAGGAATATTACGGTGTCAGCATCCTGCTCGATAGCTCCCGAGTCACGCAGGTCGGAAAGCATAGGACGCTTGTCGGTACGGCTTTCGGGTCCTCGGGAGAGCTGAGCGCAGCAGATTATGGGAACGTTAAGCTCCTTTGCCATTATCTTAAGTCCGCGGGAAATGTCTCCTACCTCTTGAACTCGGTTGTCGCTTCGGCGGTCAGCCTGCATAAGCTGTAAGTAGTCTATAACCACAAGACCCAGGTTCTGAACTCTGCGGAGCTTACTCTTCATTCCCGTGACCGAGATGCCCGACGTATCGTCAATAAGAATATTTGTACCCGCAAGCTTGGTGGTGGCTTCGGCAATATCCTCCCACTGCTTTGTGTCGAGCTTGCCTGTTCTGAGGGCGTAGCTGTCTACCATTGCTTCGCTGGAGATAACACGGGTAACCAGCTGCTCGGCTGACATTTCGAGAGAGAAGATACACACGTTTTTGCCCGTAGCCAAGGCTACGTTGGTGGCTATGTTAAGACAGAATGAGGTCTTTCCCATACCCGGGCGCGCGCCTACAAGTATAAGGTCGGAGTTACCCATTCCAGCAAGGACGTTATCGATACCCGAAAAGCCTGTTTTCGTACCCTGAGCCGATTCGCCCTCCTCTGCCATAGTGTGAAGATTGCTGTATACCTCGCCTATGACCTCTCGGATGTGGCGGAAGCTCTTGGTATCTCTGCCCTGAGCAATATCGAAGATAAGGCTTTCGGCGTAGTCCACAAGCTCCTCGGTAGAGCCTTCTTCGCTGTATGCCTTGTCGGTTATTTCTGAGCAGGAAGAAATAAGCTTACGCAAAAGACTTTTGTTTTTTACAATAGTTGCGTAATCCTTTACGTTGAGGGCGTTTGAAACCGCCTGATAAAGGGAGCGTATATAATCCTCTCCGCCCGATTTAGAGTAAATTCCCTTTGTTACCAGCATATCTATGAGGGTAACTACGTCTATTTCCTTGTTGATAAGGAAAAGCTCGTGCATAGCCGTGTATATCTGAGTATGCTCTGTAAGATAGAAGTCGGCGGGGGAGATTATCTCCGCCACCTCGTTAAGAGCCTCGGGGTCAACGAGAATTGACCCAAGCAGAGACTGCTCGGCTATGAGCGAAAAGGGAAGCTTTCTTGAAAGTTCTTCGTTCATTTCTCAAAATTCCTTTATTATTACGTCGGCTTACTTGCCGCAGACCTCTACGGTTATCTTTCCGAATACGTCTGAGAAGAGCTTAACGTCGGCTTTGTACGTGCCAAATGCTTTGATGTTTTCCGACAGTGTTATCTTTCTCTTGTCCACCTCTATGCCGTAGTCCTTTTTCAGAGCCTCGGCAATTTCCTTTGAGGTAACCGAACCGTAAAGACGGCCGTCGGGACCTGCCGCGTAGGTCATACGAACGGTGATAGCCTCAAGCTTCTTCGCGATATCCTCTGCGTTCTTTCTTTCAACGTCAAGCTTGTGTTGCTTGGACGCTTCTTTGTTTTTTACCTCGTTAAGAGCCTTGGAATCCGCGGGGATAGCCAATTTCTTTGGGAGAAGAAAGTTTCTCGCGTAGCCGTCCGAAACCTCTACTACCTGATCCTTTTTACCCTGACCCTTTACGTCTGCCGTTAAAATTACTTTCATTTTTTGTTCTCCTGTTCTTTAGTTCTTTTGAGCGGAATTTTCAAAATAGCTGTCTATGGTAGCCATCAGCAGCTCTTCTGCCGCCGAAAGCTCGGTGTTGGCGAGCGCCGCTCCCGCCACGTCAAAGTGACCGCCGCCGCCTATTTTTTCAAGTATGAGCTGTACGTTTATGCTTCCGTTGGAGCGCGCCGAAATAAATACGGTGGTTCCTATACGGATAAGCGCGAATGCCGCGTTGACGTTCTTTACCGTCAACAGCTTGTCAGCCGCCTTTGCCGCCGCCACGCGGTCGCCCGCCGAGCCTGTGCCCTCAACGCCCGTAATGGCTATCTGACCGCGGTAGAGCTTAGCGCCCGAGCCGAATTGAGACTCCGCGAGATAATCCTCAAAGGCCTCCTCGAAGAAGGTCCTTGCGTATTCGGTGCTTGCTCCCGCGCCTCGCAGATAGAGCGCCGCCGCAAAGGTACGTGTGCCTACCGAGCGGGTAAAGTTGTTGGTGTCCACCATTATACCCGACATAAGCACGTTGGCTTCTTCCTTACGCAGTCTACCCGCAGGGAGACTGAACTCCAGTATCTCGGAAACAAGCTCGCTTGCCGAGGATGCCGAGGGGTCGATATACTGTATAAGGGGAGCTTCGGTGAACTCCTGCTTTTTGATGTGGTGGTCGATAATAGCCGTGCGGAAAGCGTTTTCGGCAATTTCGGGAGCTTCGAGGATAGAGAAGTTGTTGGCGTCAACTACTATAAGCAGAGTGCTGAAGGAGCATTCGCCAAGTCCCACAACTCCGTCCACAAAAATATTCTTGTAGTCGGAATACTGCCTGAGCTTTGCGGTACACGCCTTGAAGTTTTCGTTTTCGGTGTCAATAACTATTTTCACCTCTACGCCAAGGTACATACAGAGAGCGGCTATACCGATACACGCTCCGATAGAGTCGAAGTCGGGATTGCTGTGTCCCATAACTATTACGTTTGAGGAGCTTGAAATGGTAGACGCCAGGTGATTGGCGATAATTCTCGATTGCTTACCCGTACGCTTCTGCTGGCTCTTTGTCCGTCCGCCGAAGTATTCGTTTCCGTCCTCGGTCTTAAGAACTACCTGTCCGCCGCCGCGCTGAAGCGCCATATCGAGAGCGACCAATGCGTCTCTTTCACGTTCGGCTAAGGTTCTGCCCGTGGTGGCTATACCGATAGAAGCCATAATAGGCATACCGCCCTCGCCAATACGAACGTCGGCTATGGCGTTTAGTATGTCAAACTTGTTGGCAACGCACTCTTCAAGCATCTCGCGGGTCATAAGAATAACGTATTTGCTCTTGTCGTATTCGCGGAGAATTGCGTTTTTAGAGGTTGCCCAGTTTCTCAGCACCTTGTCTATCTGAGCCGTTTCGGTCTCAAAGCTGTCCTTGACGTACTGAGCAATGTCGTCTATATTGTCAAGCAGGATATATCCCACCGCGGTAAGCTCACGCCTGTGGAGATCGGTGAGCTGCTTAAGCTCGGTCACATCGTTAAAGGTGAGGATATAGTAGGGCTTTTTGCCCGAATCCATAGCGTGGCAGTGAACGTGGTAGAGCCTGCCGTTTATTGTGACGATGCACTCGTTTTTAGCCGTTTCCTCGTTCTGTATCTCGTATTCTCCGTCGGTCTCCTCTTCCTTTTCTCTTTCTTCCTCTGAGGTCTGGAAAAGGATCTCGTTCATAGAAAGCCCGCAGATAGCCGAGATATCGGAATTGAACACGGTATCCCATACACCCGCCGCCGAACGCATAGCATTGTTTACCGTGATGATTCTGCCAGTCTCGGTAACTACGGCGTAGGGCGCGTTTATGTGATTTCTGAAAGCGTATACAACGCCGTTGTTCTGCTCCTCACAGGCGTCAGCCTCGATCTTGAAAAGGTTGAGCCTACGGCGTGAGAAGAGAAAGATAGCCAAGGCGATAATGAGATAAGCTCCGATAAGGATAAGACCGACAACGGCAGGGGATGCCGACGTGGCGGAGCATATAACGATATGCGTAAGGAAGGTCAGTATTGCAAAGATCACGTAGAGCCAAGAGGGAGTCTCCTCAAATCGGCGGAACGGGTCGAATTTCTTTTGTGACATAAAAACGTCCTTTCATTTCAGGATATACGCAAAGCGTAACCGTTTTATTTTTAGGAATAAAATTCCTATTATAACATTATATCATATAAAAGCAGTTTTGTAAACAGTTTTCTTTCAATAAATTTTGTGTGTCCTTTCAATAAATTTTGTGTGTTCTTTACTTGTGTTCTTTACTCTTGGTATTATAATTTATGCCCCCTGTCCGAAGACAGAGGGCATACTACTTTTAGCATGTATTGACTTTGTTAACGCATTCTGCATGTTGAGGGAATTATTATAAGATATTTTCTTAGGTTTTTTCACAAAGAGCATGGAATCAGCGAAATATTTTTAGCCGATCACAAGTGGGAAAATATGCGTTTTACCAATTGCCCCATTTCAAGTCAGAGCTATAAGCCGAAAAAGATTTGCTTGAATTGCTGATAGACGCATTAACGCCTGCTATGTTATCGCTTATTCCAAAACTTATTGTATCTATCTCGGCATTACTATACGTATGAATATAGTATCCTGTTATCAGACATCCATAATAAGAGAAATATGTATCGTATGTACAAGAGCCATACCACTTATATCCTATGTACATTACGCTTTCATCAGCGTTGGTTTTGAGTTGATCAGGAAGTCTAAAACCAAATCCGTTAGCACCGTCACCATCGGATCTGTTAGTAGTTGTTATGCGATTTCCACCGTTTTGATCTGCAATATATGCGTATGCGCTTTTGACATATGTGGAATAGGATGATTGGATGTGTGTGTATCCGACGCCAAATGCATCAGAATCTCCTATATATTTCCCAATTCCAAAATAAGGTTTATAATTATTATTCTTCCATTGTCCACCACAGGTTACAGTCCATTCCTTTACCACGCTGTCGTAAAATACAGTAGGGATAGTTACTGTAACATCACTTGATGAACTTGTGGGGAAAGAACCAATCAGTGAATTAATCGATGCATTTGAATCATCGTATGGAGAAATTAAAGTAACATCTGAAAAACCGTTACTGTCATCCTCAATATACTCATTGAATACGTATACGCCATACTTTTCTAGTTCTGAAGAGTAAAATTTTTTCTCATCATCAGATGTGGCGAAAGTGTATTCTTCTTTCAAATGATTAATCTCATTTTCATCAAAATTTTTGATATCTCCGCTTTCCATTCTGGAAGCGATTTTAGCATCCATTTCTTGCGCAAATGTGGTTTTTGCAACAACTTGATTTGATAAAGCTTTTTCCATTGATGCTTTAGAAGTTGTCGCAGATGCGGAAATTGGCAGAGCGCACAGAATTATAATAATTGCAATAATTAAAGAACAAACTTTAATTTTCATTATTTTACCATCCATTCGTTTTTTACTAGTCCTGACATACAGAAGAATGCCTCGTCAATACTTAATATCTCATACGATTCCTGCTGGTGCAGATGCTCGTTGTGAAAAACATAATAACCGAATATATCGCCGTATTTATGATTTAGACCGCTAACACCGGAAACGCTACAGTCATATAACCCGTTTTCATTCTTTAGTTGAAGTAAAGCACAGCAATTGTATGTAAATGAATTGTTAGTTGTTCTGCTGTGCTTAACACCGCTGATCAGCGTTGCTGATTTTTTTGAATACGTGCCATACGATTTAAAAAGTACGATGTAGTTGTCTGTAGTTTTTTCAATATCGTATATTTCTATTTTGCAACCATCCTTTTCGTAGATTGTTTTTCCTATGTTTGAATCAAGATTTTTAAAATCTATACTGAATTCAACCACATCGTCAAGTGATGTGCTGAAATAATCGTATTCGTCAGTATGGTTTGCAATATAAGATATACCACTAATCCATATGCCTAAAGGTGACGGCGGTATGAACAACATTGTACATATTAAACCGACAAGTAATACGGGAACTATTACCCACAAGAAAGAACTACGTTTCATTATTGGAACTCCGTTTTTTATACATCCTATGATTTAGCGCCAAATCATTGACACCATCTGTAGTTTATTTTACCAAATTTTCCATAAAATGTCAATTGTAATAATATACAAAAAATGGAAATTTCAATTAAAAGGTTTAATGTTAATCGTATAAAAGTATCCACCGATAAGCCCATATGACTATACTATGGTCTTAGATATTAACAAAATATTCCCTGACAGTATAAATTACCGCCATATAGAAAAATTTGAGAAATTTTGAAAAAACTATTGCCAAACGGGAAATAATGTGATATAATATCGTAGATGATGAGAGTGGGTTTGAAAAGACCCACTCTTAATTGTTAATTTTGCCGTCCCCGACGGCACGGAGGTAAAAATGGCGAAAAGTAACAGCGTAGCCGAAACGGTACGCGCATTAGCCGAGCCTGTTGCTGAGGAGCTTGGCGTCTGGATATGGGACGTTGAGTTCGTAAAAGAGGGCGCGAGGAGGGTTCTTCGCATAACCATAGACAGCGAAGAGGGCGTCAATATCGAGGATTGCGAAAAGCTCCACAGAGCTATCGATCCCATACTTGACGAGGCAGACCCCATCGAAGAGCAGTATTATCTCGAGGTGTCCTCACCGGGACTCGAGAGAGAGCTGAAAAACGCCGACCACATCTATGCCTGCGAGGGCTGGGACGTTGAGGTAAGGCTTTACGCGCCTATTGACGGCTCTAAGGTGTTTCGCGGCGTATTGCTTCCCCCGGGAGAGGGTGGCGAGATAAGAATAGACGCAGGCGGACAGGTAAGAGAATTCTCTCCCTCGTCGGTGGCTAAGCTTATGACATATTTTGAAATTTAAAATTGTATTATTAAACGAAAAACATAAAAGGATGGAAGCTTGAAATGAACAAGGAATTTTTTGTGGCGCTTGACCTTCTTGAAAAGGAAAAGGGCATTCCCAAGGAGTATATGCTTGAGAAGATCGAGGCGGCTCTGCTGTCGGCATTCAAAAAGGAATTTGGCGCAAGCACTCTTATGAGAGTGTCTATCGACCCCGTCAAGGAAGACGTAAAGGTATATCTCCAGAAAGAGGTAGTTGAGGAAGTAACCAATCCTCAGTGTCAGATATCTCTTGAGGACGCAAAGGCGATAAGCAAGAGAAACACTCTCGGAAAAATGGTTGAGACAGAGGTCAAGACAAAGAACTTCAGAAGGCTCAGCGCGGCAGCGGCTAAGTCGGTGATCATTCAGGGAATCCGCGAGGGCGAGCGCAAGGCAATGCAGGACGCTTACGAGAGCAAAAAGGAAGAGATCATTACCGCTACCGTCAGCAAGATAGACCCCGTAAACGGAAACGTAGTGCTTGAAACAGACAACGGACGCGCGGTGCTTCTTAAGAGCGAGCAGATACCCGGCGAGTACTTCTACGTTGACCAGAAGATAAAGGTATTCGTAATGGAAGTAAACAAGGAGAGCCGCGGACCTCTCGTTACTCTTTCGAGAGTACATCCCGCTCTTGTTCGCAGAATGTTCGAGCTTGAGGTTCCCGAAATTCAGGACGGTATAGTTATCGTCAAGGGCGTAGCCCGCGAGGCAGGCTCGAGAACCAAGATAGCGGTTTACTCCAGAGACGAGGACGTTGACGCGGTAGGCGCTTGTATCGGTAATCACGGTATGCGTATCGGAAGCATCGTTGACGAGCTTGGCGGAGAGAAGATAGACATAGTCAAGTACAGCGAAACTCCCGAGGAATACGTAGCGGCGGCTTTAGCTCCCGCAGAGGTAAAGAGCGTTACGTTCACCGCAGAGAGAGCCTGCAAGGTCATCGTAGACGCAGACCAGCTCTCCCTTGCCATAGGTAAAGAGGGTCAGAACGCCCGCCTTGCCGCAAGACTTACGGGAATGAAGATAGATATTAAATCCGAGTAAGCTTCAAGGGGTATGGCTATGGAACAGCAACGGATAAGAAAAATTCCTATGCGCCAGTGTCTCGGCTGTAACGAGCACAAGCCGAAAAATGAGCTCCTAAGGGTGGTAAGAGACCCTGAGGGGAATATCTCCCTTGACTTTACGGGAAAGAAATCGGGGCGCGGGGCGTACATCTGTAAGAGCGCGAAATGCCTGAAAAAAGCGGCGAGATCCCGCAGGATAGATAAAAATCTCGAATGCTCTGTTCCCGATGAGGTTTACGAAAGAATGGAAAGGGAGCTTTTGGAGAATGAACGGTGATACCCGATCCCAAAATGGCGTTAACGAAGAGAAGCTTTTGTCCTGTCTTGGGCTGTGCGTGAGAGCGGGCAAGATAATCTTCGGCACTCCTATGATATGCGACGCTATGCGAAAGAGCGGCGCGGGGCGACCCGTTACGGTATTTGAGGCGGCGGATACGTCGGAGAATACGCACAAAAAAATAACCGACAAATGCGAATACTATAAAATAAAGCATATACGTCTCGGCTGCGGCGGCGAAAAGCTTGCCGACGCGCTGGGAAAAACATCGTTCTTAGCGGCGGTAGCCGTTACCGACGAGAAAATGAGTATGATGGTGGAAAAATACATTTGACGACCAACACACACACCAAAATCCACTGAAAGGAAGCTTTGCGCGGCGCTGGCGCAGAGCAGGGTATAAGTATGGCGGCTAATCAATCAAATTCTTTACTGAAGCTTAATCAGTTTGCAAAGGACATCAATATGAAGGCAAAGGACGTGGTAAGCGTTCTTGAGGCAAAGGGCATTGCGGCTAAGACCCAAAAGGTTCTTGACCCTTACGAGTTCGAGGTGATGTTTGAGGCGCTGACTAAGGAAAATCAAATAACAAATATCGAGGACTATCTTGACGGTATAACCTATATTCCGTCCAAGAAGGCTCCCGCTAAGGCTAAAAATACGGAAAAGGCGGAACAAGCTCCCGCAGAGGCAGAAAAATCCGAGGAGACCGTGGCAAAGACAGCTCCCGCCGAAGAGCCTAAGGCAAAGGCAGAGCCCAAGACAAAGGCTGAAGCAAAGGCAGAGCCTAAGGCTGAAGCTAAGCCCGAGGTAAAGGCAGAGCCTAAGACAGAGACAAAGCCTAAGGCAGAGATAAAGCCTGAAGAGCCTAAAAAGACAGAAAAGGCAGAGCCTAAGGCAGAGCAGCCCAAGGTATCGGCTACCGCTCCTCAGCAGAGAGCCGAAAGACCTCAAAGTCCTCAGACAGGAGCTTATCAGCCGAGAACAAATAACGGCTTCGCGCCCAGAGGTGACAGACCGCAGAGCGGTCAAGACCGCTTCGGCGCAAATAATAACGGCTTTGCGCCGAGAGGCGACAGACCTCAGGGCGGAGACCGCTTCGGACAGAAGAACGACCGCTTTGGCGGAGACCGCTTCGGACAGAAGCCGCAGGGTCAGAGAAACGACCGCGGCGGACAGTTCGGCAAGGATAAGGAAGACAACCAGAGAGGCGGACCTAAGGAGACCTTTAAGCCTACCGTTATTGTTCGCGAGCAGACCGCAAAGGGAGCGAAAGCCCCCACACAGAGAGGAGCTACCCGTGTTGTCGATATGAGAGCGGGAACTGTTGACCTTTCCAAATATGACGAGCGACTTGACAATTTCGTTCCCGATTCCATAGGCGATATCAGGGTCGGAAGCCAGAAGCTCAAAAAGCAGAATACAAACAACCGCGCTCCTATGGGTATGGTAGGAAAGAAAGACAAGCAAAAGGGCAAAAAGAGTTCTCAGCCTGTTACAAAAGCGCCTACCAGCGTAACTCTTCCCGAGGAGATCATGGTAAGCGACCTTGCGTCCAGACTTAAGGTTACCTCAGGCGAGATAGTAAAGCGCCTTATGATGCTCGGAATGATGGTGACCGTAAACCAGACCGTAGATTACGATACAGCGGCTATCGTTGCCGAGGAAATGGGAATTACCGCAACCAAAGAGGTTGTGGTCACCATCGAGGAGCGTCTCTTTGAAGAGGAAGAGGACAGCGAGGAAAATCTCGTTCCCCGCGCGCCCGTTGTCTGTGTTATGGGACACGTTGACCACGGTAAGACCTCTATACTTGACGCTATTCGCCACACCCACGTTACAACAGGCGAGGCAGGCGGAATCACACAGCATATCGGCGCGTACCGCGTAAAGGTAAACGGACAGGATATCACCTTCCTCGATACCCCCGGACACGAGGCGTTTACGGCTATGAGAGCGAGAGGAGCGCAGGCTACCGATATCGCTATCCTCGTAGTTGCGGCAGACGACGGAATCATGCCCCAGACCGTAGAGGCTATTAACCACGCCAAAGCGGCAGGTATTGACATAGTAGTAGCAATCAACAAAATGGATAAGCCCACGGCAAATCCCGACAACGTAAAGCAGGAGCTTACAAAATACGACCTCGTTCCCGAGGAGTGGGGCGGAGACGTTATCTGCGTTCCCGTGTCAGCCCTGACGGGTATGGGTATCGACGACCTGCTTGAAAACGTGCTTCTCGTCGCAGAGGTCAAGGAGCTTCGCGCAAATCCCAACCGCAGAGCTAAGGGTATCGTTATCGAGGCGAAGCTTGATAAGGGCCGCGGACCTGTGGCTACCGTCCTTGTTCAGAGCGGTACTCTCCATAACGGAGATATCGTTATCGCGGGAACGTCGGTTGGACGTGTAAGAGCTATGACCGACCATAAGGGTAAGCCTGTCAAGGCGGCTACTCCCTCTGTGCCCGTTGAGATAATCGGACTTGCGGAAGTCCCCTCATCGGGTGATGAGTTTAACGCAGTCGAGGACGAGAGAATGGCAAGAACTCTTGCCGACCAGCGCCGTGAAAAGGCTAAGGAAGAGGTGTTCAAGGCTAACGCCCGCGCTAACCTCAACGACCTGTTCGCTCAGATATCCGAGGGTGCAAAGGAGCTTAACATCATCGTCAAGGCTGACGTTGACGGCTCTGTTGAAGCCGTTAAGCAGTCTCTCGAAAAGATATCCAACGAGGAAGTCAAGGTTCGCGTTATCCACGCGGCAACAGGCGGTATCCGTGAGGGTGACGTTATGCTGGCGGCGGCTTCCAACGCAATTATTGTCGGCTTCAACGTGCGCCCTGATAAGGGAGCTATCGACAGCGCCGAGAGACAGAGCGTTGAGATACGCACCTACCGCGTAATTTACGACTGTATCAACGAGATAACAGACGCTATGAAGGGTATGCTTGCACCCGAGTACCGTGAGAATCTTCTCGGTCACGCAGAGGTCAGACAGACCATTCACGTTCCTAACGTGGGCACTATCGCAGGCTCTTACGTTCAGGACGGTAAGGTTACCCGCGCTTCTATGATACGCGTAGTCCGTGACGGTATCGTTATATTTGAGGATAAGATATCCTCGCTTAAGAGATTTAAGGACGACGTCCGCGAGGTAGCTCAAGGCTATGAGTGCGGTATCGGTCTTGACCGCTTTAACGATATCAAGGTAGGCGATATTCTCGAAGCCTACGTTATGGAAGAAATAGAGAGATAAATTTGATAAAGCTTGGCTGTCGCAACCTTTGATTTGCGACAGCCAAATTTTTGTCTTTTGCGAAGAAAAAATCACGAACTCCTTTTCGCCGTTGGCGAAAGGCACGAACTTACGTTCGTGCGTTGAAGCCAAAAGGTGAAGAAAGGAGCGACACCTTTAGGTGTCGGGATCTCGTAAGGCATACCGAAGCCTAAGACGACCAAACACAAATGTAACTTACTATAAGTAGGGACACGGAAAAGTCATAGGAGATCCCTGCGTCGCTTTGCTCCTTGGTTTTGCTCCACTCACTCCGTTCCGCAAAACTTCGACGCACACGAACGTAAGTTCGTGTAACGAAGCGAAGCGGAGTATGCTCAGAGATGACAAGTTAAGCGATGGAAACTTTCCACGAACGTGAGTTCGTGGCTTTCGCCGCAGGCGAAAAGGCTCAGTGATGACACACAGAGTGGTTACGGCTACAAAATTTTCTTTTCCGAAAATAAAAATCGTACAAAAGAAAAGTAACTGTTGTAAAATATGAGAAAATGTGGTAGAATAAAGGGTGTAATAAAACAGACCTTTCCCGAAAGGAGACAGGAAAATGCTATCGACCCTATATAGCGCGGGACTTTACGGTATAGACGGATATATCGTTACCGTGGAGTGCAACGGACAGTCAAATATACCTAAATTCGAGCTTGTGGGACTTCCCGACCTTGCCGTAAAGGAAGCAAAGGAAAGGGTGCGTACCGCCTGCTTTAACAGCGGCTACCGCTTTCCCACTATGTCTATAATGGTAAATCTTGCCCCTGCCGACAGGCGCAAGGAGGGCTCAGCCTTTGACGTACCCATACTTCTCGGAATACTCCGTTGCGGCGGTATTCTCGACCGCGGCGTTGACCTTTCGGATAAATGCTTTGTGGGTGAGCTTTCCCTGTCGGGTAAGCTACGCGCCGTAAGAGGCGCTCTTTGTATGTGCGTGGCGGCGAGAGACGCGGGGCTTCGGGAATTTTACGCGCCCCGTGATATAGCGGGAGAAGCCGCTGCCGTTGACGGCATTACGGTTTACGCCGTAGATTGCGTTTCGGAGCTTGTAGACCACCTAAACGGAAAAAATAGGCTCACCCCAATGACCTGTGACAAGGGCGTTTTCGAGAACGCTACTCTTTCGAGCAATATAGATTTTGCTGACGTTAAGGGACAGGCTATGGCAAAAAGAGCCCTGGAGATAGCCGCCGCAGGGGGACATAACGCTTTGCTTATCGGACCGCCCGGTACGGGAAAATCAATGCTTTCAAAGCGTATCCCCACCATACTTCCCCCTATGAGCTTTGACGAAGCCATAGAGACGACAAAAATACATTCGGTGGCGGGAACTGTGCCCGATGGCTCGTCGCTTATTGCCCACCGTCCGTTCCGCTCGCCGCACCATACCATGAGCGCCGTAAGCCTTGTGGGCGGCGGTGTTAATCCATTGCCCGGTGAGGTATCCTTAGCCCATAACGGCGTGCTGTTTTTAGACGAGCTTCCCGAATTTCCGAAGCTTGTCACCGACGCTCTCCGTCAGCCCTTAGAGGACAGAAAAGTAACAATAACCCGAGCTAACGGCAGAGTTACCTATCCTTGCTCCTTTATGCTTGTGGCGGCTATGAATCCCTGCCGATGCGGATATTACGGACATCCCACTAAGGAGTGCACCTGTAACCCAAAGGACGTAAAGCGCTACATATCGAGAATAAGCGGACCCTTGCTTGACAGAATAGACATACAGATAGAGCTGCCCTCACTTTCCTACGGCGACCTTGCCGCAAAGGACAAAGAAGAGGAAAGCTCGGCTACCGTTCGGGAAAGAGTTACAAGGGCAAGAGAGTTTGCGATCTCGAGAATGTCGGACACCGACGGATTTTACTGTAATGCTCAGATGACGTCTGCCGATATTCGCAAGTACTGCAAGACCGACACGGCGGCAGAGGCTCTTATACAGGCGGCGTATGACAAAATGGGAATGTCCGCAAGAGGATACGACCGCATAATGAGAGTGGCGAGGACTATCGCCGACCTTGACGGCTCGGAGATCATCGGAGCGCGTCACGTAGCCGAGGCTATACAGTATCGAAGCCTTGATAAAAAATACTGGGGATAAGCCCCCCTTGGAGAAGTAATGAACGAAGTGCAACAAAAACTGAAAAACGATATATTTTCCCTATGCGCCATGATGTCGGTATCGGGCTTTGAAAAAAGAGCTCACGGCGCTCTGTCGAGCCGATACGGCGGGGAGTTTGACGAGATATACGCAGATGCTGTGGGCAACTATGCCCTTATCAAGCGGTGCGGAAAGGAGAACGCGCCCTTGGCGGTGGTAGATACCCATTTTGATGAAATAGGATTGATGGTTACGGACGTATGCGAGGGCGGATTTTTGAAATTTACCAATATAGGCGGTCTTTCCCTTGCCGTTTTGCAGGGGGCTGACGTTTTGGTATACGGAAAAGAGACGCTTAGGGGCGTTATAATCTCCACACCGCCCCATCTTCGTTCGGGAGACGATGACAAGCTGTCGGAGATGACCGAGCTTATGATAGACACGGGATATTCAAAGAGTACCCTTGAGGAGATAGCGCCGGTGGGAACTCCCGTGGGATTTTTGCCTGTTTATTCCGAGCTTCTCGGCGGTAGGATAGCGGGAAAGAGCTTTGACGATAAAGCCCCCGCCGCTATATGCGCCGCCGCAATCATCGACACACCTAAAAATGAGCTGGCGGCAGACGTATGTCTTATGCTCTCAGCGGTGGAGGAGACCTCAAGACTTGGGGGCGTTGCTCCTGCCACTTTGCGCCTGCACCCCGATTACGCTATGGTAGTAGACGTAAATCTTGGAGCTGTTCCCGACACGCCTAAGTGGGAGACGGTGCCTGTGGGAAAGGGAGTTTCCATATCTCTCTCAGCCGCTACCGACAGAGCCCTGTCACTTGCTGCGGCGGAGCTTTGCAAGGCAAAGGACATTCCCCATACAATGATCGCCGCGCCGTCCTCTACGGGAACAAATGCCCCCACCGTAAATCTTTCGGGACAGGGCATTGCGGTGGTAGACGTGGGTCTGCCCCTGAAAAATATGCACACCTATAACGAGGTCATTGACCTATGTGACTGTGAAGCTCTATACAGGATTACAGCCGAATTTATAAAAGACAAGAGCATAGCCGAGGGCTTTGCTTCTGTGGGAGAGGAGTTGCCTATATGACCAACGCAAATAAACAAACGGCGCTTCCACCCGATATAGAGCTTGTCAGAGAGCTTTCTCTGCTTTTCGGTCCCTCGGGCTTTGAGGGAGAGGTAGCCGATTTTATTGAGAAGAAAATTGAAAATATCTGCGATAGCCTTGTTCGCGACCGTATGGGGAATGTCATAGCCCTTATACGCACAGGCGATCCACAGGTAACTGACAGACAGAAAATAATGCTTTCTGCCCATATGGACGAGGTAGGCGTTATGATAACCGAGATATGCGACGACGGACTTTTGCGGTTTGATACTGTGGGGGGAATAAACGTATCTGTCCTTGAGGGCAGATGTATGACCCTCGGAGACGAAAGGGGAAAGCTCCCCGCCTTGGTAGCCTCAAAGGCGATACACCACGTTGAGCGCAAGGACAGAAGCAAGGCAAATAAGATAACCAAGCTCTATATAGATATGGGAGCTGAGAATAAGGCTGAAGCCGAAAAGCATATTTCGGTGGGAAGCTTCGGCACGTTTCGTTCGGAGTTTTACCTGTTCGGTGAAAACAATGAATTTATGAAAGGCAAGGCTCTTGACGACAGAATGGGCTGCGCCGCCCTTATAGAGGTTATGGAGCGGATATACAATGACCGCCCCGAGGGCCACCTTGATTTGTATTTTTGCTTTACCGTCCGCGAGGAGATAGGGCTGTCGGGAGCAAAGGTGGCGGCAAATAAGATACGCCCGAATATTGCCATAGTTCTCGAAAGCACGGCTATTGCCGACCTGCCCGAGGTATCGGCAAACCGCAGAGTTGCCGACGTGGGCAAGGGGGGCGCATTGTCGGTAGCCGACCGCTCCACCATTTACGACAGGGAGCTTATCGATATGGCAATGAGGGTAGGAAAGGAAAAGGATATTCCCGTACAGCTCAAACGGTACGTATCGGGGGGGAACGATGCGGGGTCCATCCACAAATCGGGCGAGGGCGTGCGACCTCTCGCGCTGTCCGTGCCTACAAGGTATCTCCATTCGCCGTCTTGCGTGGCAAGCATTTCGGACTACCGTGCTGTCCGCGACCTTACCGAGGCGATGATACGGAGCTTAGGTTGAGGATAAAGAAAAGACTAAATCCTAGGTTTTCTTTTGCTTACTTTTCTTTCCAAAAAGAAAAGTAAGAGAAAGGATAAAAAAATGAATATATATTCTGTTTTACAAAAGCTTTGCTCCTGTCCGTCTATATCGGGCAGAGAGGACAATATAAGAGGACTGCTTTCCGAGCTTATTCTCCCCTATGCGGATGATGTTCGCGTGGATAACCTCGGCAATCTAATAGCCAAGAAAAAGGGAGAGGGACAGGGAAGCGTTATGCTCTGCGCCCATATGGACGAGATAGGCTTTATCGTTACCTTTATTGAGGACAGCGGTATGGTTCGCATAGCTCCCATAGGCGGTATCGACCTTACAGCCTCGTCATATACTACCGTCATATCCGAAAAGGGAGTCAGAGGGGCTATCGTTCCCGAGGGGGGAACTAAGCCTGCCGACTACAAGGCTGATAAATTTTATATCGACATCGGCGCGAAGAATAAAAAGGAAGCCGAGCGTCGGGTGGCTATCGGAGACTTTTTCGTTTGCGAGGGAGGCATTCAAAGGCTTATGGGTAAGCGTGTCTGCGGCAGACCTCTTGACGACCGTATAGGCTGCGCGGTACTTCTCGATATAGCCGAAAGACTTTCGGGCGAGGCGCTTTCTTACGACGTTTATTATGTTTTCTCGGTACAGGAAGAGGTGGGCTGTCGTGGCGCTATGACGGCGGCGTTCGGTATCTCCCCCGACTACTCGCTCTGCTTTGACGTAACGGCAACGGGAGATACGATTGGCGCGACGGCTATGGCTTGCAGAATTGGTGACGGCGCGGCGGTAAAGATAAAGGACAATTCGGTTATCTGCTCCGAGGAAGTGGTAAACTCCCTTTGCGAGCTTGCGAAGAAAAATAAGATACCCTATCAGAGAGAGATACTGACCTTTGGCGGTACGGACACAAGCTCTATGCAGATGTCGGGCACGGGCAGTCTTGCGGGGGCAATTTCTATCCCAACAAGATATATACATTCGGGTGTTGAGGTCTGCGACCTGTCCGATGCCGAAGCCTGCGCCGCCCTTGCCGTTGAATTTGTAAAGGAACTGAGGTAATATGGCTATGGAATTTTCTAAAGAATTACTCGCCCTTGCCGCCGAGGCGGAAAATGCCCTATCGGAGACCTTTGGGCGAATAGACCGAATATCCTTTGAAAACACGAAAAGGGTCATGGACGCTTTTCGTGAGTATAGGGTCAGCGAGGCTATGTTTAACCCCACCAGCGGATACGGATATGACGACCGCGGCAGAGACACCCTTGACGCTATTTGGGCAGACGTTATGGGCGCGCCCTCGGCGTTTGTGCGCCACAGTATAGTCAACGGAACACAGGCGCTGACTATTGGGCTTTTCGGTCTGCTTCGCCCCGGAGATATCCTTTTTTCGGTGGCGGGCAAGCCCTATGATACCCTTGACGAGGTCATAGGAAACGTAGGCGTCTCGGGCAACGGCTCGCTCCGCGATTTCGGGGTAGAATACAGACAGGCGGACCTTACCGAGGACGGAAGGTTTGACACCGAAAGAATAAAGGCTACACTTACCGCTGAGGCAGACCGCATAAAGGTGGTGTTTATCCAACGCTCAAAGGGATATCTTAACAGAAAGACCTTAAGCGTTGCCGACATTGGGGAGCTTATCCCTATGGTGCGCTCCTTAGCCCCCAAGGCTTATATCGTGGTGGATAACTGCTACGGCGAGTTTACCGAAACGTCAGAGCCTACCGCCGTCGGCGCGGATATGATAATAGGCTCCCTTATCAAGAACCCGGGCGGCGGAATGGCTGAGACAGGCGGATATATCGCGGGGACGCCGCGGGCTGTGGAGCTTGCATCCTACAGGCTCACCTCTGTTGGCTGCGGACTTGAGGTAGGGGCTACCCTCGGTCAGAACAAAAATATGTATAAGGGGCTTTTCTATGCTCCCCACACTACCGCTCAGGCGTTGAAGACCGCCCACTTGGCGGCATATATCTTCGGTGAGAGAGGTCTTGGATTTGACGTTGAGCCAAAATGGAACGAGCAGAGATTTGATATAATTCAAGCGGTAAAGACCCACTCGCCCGAGGGGCTTTGCGCTATCTGCCGAGGTATTCAGGCGGGCTCTCCCGTGGACGCGTACGTTACCCCCGAGCCTTGGGATATGCCGGGATATACCGACAAGGTCATTATGGCGGCAGGGGCGTTTACCTCAGGCTCGTCTATTGAGCTGTCAGCAGACGGACCTCTCCGCGAGCCCTACACCGCATTCTTACAGGGCGGACTTACTTACGAGAGCGGAAAAATAGGCATACTGTCGGCGGCGGCTGAGGTCATCGCCTCGGGAATAAAAAAGCTTTGATTTCATAAGTAAAAAGCATAGCTACATATCTATTCACATAGAAAGGCGTAGCTATGCTTTTTTCTTCTCTTGAATTTCTTTTCTTTTTCCTGCCGCTGTCGGCGGTGGGCTATTTTATCTGCCCTCTGCGGCTAAGAAACGGCTGGCTGTTGCTTGTCAGCCTGCTTTTTTATGGCTTCGGAGAGCCTGTTTACGTGTTCCTTATGATAGGTACGGTAATAGCCGACTATCTTTTCGGCTTGGCAATAGAGCGCTCGGGTTCAAGAAAAAGACTGTGGCTGTGGCTCTCTGTGGCTTTTAATCTGTCTCTGCTTGGCTTTTTTAAATACTACGGCTTTTTTTCGTCACTTCTTTCTCTGCCCGCGGTGGACGTTCCGCTCCCCATTGGTATCTCCTTTTATACCTTTCAAGCTCTTTCCTACGTTATTGACGTTTATCGGGGGCAGGTGTCTGCCGAAAAAAGCCTTGTAAGCTTCGGCGCGTACGTGTCGCTTTTCCCTCAGCTAATAGCGGGACCTATCGTAAAATACAGTGACGTATCGAGAGAGCTTGCCCACAGAAAGCACACGGTGATGGATATTGCCGACGGCATAGCCCGATTTTCCGCGGGGCTTTCAAAAAAGGCGCTTCTTGCCAACGGCGCGGGGGAGCTTTCGGCAAAGCTCCTTGCGCGGAGCGACAGCGCGGGTGCACTGTGGCTTGGGCTTATTTTTTACGCCTTTCAGATATATTATGATTTTTCGGGATATTCGGATATGGCGATAGGACTCGGCAAAATATTCGGTTTTCGCTTCCCCGAAAATTTCAATTATCCTTATATTTCAAAAAGCATAACCGAATTTTGGCGGCGGTGGCACATTACGCTTTCGTCTTGGTTTCGCGAGTATCTTTATATACCTCTCGGCGGAAACCGAAAGGGGAGGGGGAGAACCTATCTCAATCTCCTTATAGTCTGGTCGCTGACGGGGCTTTGGCACGGAGCGGCTGTTAATTTTGTTTTGTGGGGAATATATTTTTTTGTTTTGTTGGTTTTAGAAAAAGCCTTTCTCGGACGGCTTCTTGAACGTTAGCCGAGAGTGCTTCGACAGGCCTACGCCCTCTTTTTTATTATTATCGGTTGGCTTATATTCTCGGCTGACGGACTAAGCGCCGCCAATCTCGCGCAAAGACTTTCGGGGCTTTTCGGAGGCGGTCTGCCCCTTGCCGACAGTAGGCTCGCTTATCTACTTTTGCGCAATCTTCCCTTTATTTTAATTATGGCGGTAGGCGCTACGCCTATCCCAAAAAGAATATTCGATTTTTTAATGAGCAAACGCCCCACCCTTACACTTTGTGGGAGGGACCTTTTGGCGCTGGGCGGAATTTTGCTTTCGGTTGCCTATATCGTAGGGTCGGATTACAATCCGTTTTTGTATTTTCGTTTTTGAGGGACTTGACAGAGATGAAAAAGTGTGCTATCCTAATAGGAGTAAAATCCTATGCCATATGGGGGAATATTCCTATGAATGATACACTTTTCCTTAAAAACTTCAAGTTTAACGAATACCGATACAAGGATAATAAACACACCGATAACAGCGCGGGAGTTGACCTGCATTTTATCGGATATATGAAAGAGGGCAAAGCGGTGATACTGTCGGGCGGTCAGCGCTTGGAGCTTTCCGAGGGGGATATGTTCTATATTCCAAAGGGATGCAGATATCATTCCTATTGGATGTCGGACAGAGAGATACTCTTTGATTCTATCGGCTTTCTCTATTTTCCCTCAAAAAGCTCTAATGGCTACGCCCTGCAAAAAATCAATTACGATAGGGAGCTTTTTGAGCAGTTCAAGCCCCTGTCCGACAGTAAGGAATTAAACGCAAGCTCGGTAGGCAGGCTATATACGCTCCTTGGCAGACTTGAGGATATCCTTTTGGAAGCGCCCATAGATTCCGAAACGGCGGTAATAGAGAATCTTATGCTCCTTGTCAGGCAAGATCCTAACCGGTCTATGGCTGAATATGCCGCCGATTGCGGCATCAGCGAATCCACGCTGTATCTCTACGTAAGGCATGTCCTCGGAAAGACTCCTAACCGCATACGGCAGGAAGCCCTTTGCGAAAAGGCGGTGAGACTTTTGACAACTACCAATCTTACTGTAGAGGAGATCTGCGACAGCGTAGGCTTCAGCTCCGCGTCCTATTTTCGCAAGGTGCTTTTTTCGATTACGGGAAAGACCCCGTCTATGCTTCGTAAGGAAGCAATGCTGTTATAAGCGGATAAATTATATACCCGAAAAGGGGGTATTATATACGTTGTTTGGCGGGAGCTTGTCTCCCGCCCCATTAATTTGTCAATAAAAAACAAAAAATAAAAAACACAATATATTGTGCTTTACCCCTTGACAAGACACAAAATATATGGTATGATATTACTGCTCAATATAAGAAAAAATAAAGGAGAATATGATGAAGGTTATCAAAAGAGACGGAACAACAGTAGATTTTGACCGAAATAAGATAATTACCGCCATTCAAAAGGCTAACGGCGCGGTAGACCCCGAGCATAGAGTTACCGACAGCCAGATAGAAGAGATAGTTTCAAGCATTGAACGAAAGAAAAAGCTTCGCCTGCTTGTCGAGGATATACAGGATATGGTGGAGCAGTCCTTAATGGACCTTGGCAAATACACCCTTTCAAAGGCGTATATTATTTACCGCTATGAAAGAGCGTTGGTGCGTCATGCAAATACCACCGACGATTCGATCTTGTCCCTTATCAAAAATTCCAATAAGGACGTTATGGAAGAGAACTCCAACAAAAACGCGGTCATGGCGTCTACTCAGCGCGACCTTATTGCGGGAGAGGTGTCTAAGGACTTGACAAAGCGTATTCTTCTGCCCGAGGAAATATCCAAGGCTCACGAGGACGGAGTGCTTCATTTCCACGATGCCGATTACTTCCTACAGCCTATATTTAACTGCTGTCTCATAAACATAAGCGATATGCTTGACAATGGCACGGTTATGAACGGAAAGCTCATAGAAAGCCCCAAATCCTTTCAGGTTGCCTGCACGATTATGACTCAGATAATAGCCGCTGTGGCAAGCTCTCAGTACGGCGGACAGTCGGTGGATATCAGCCATCTTGGAAAATATCTCCGCAAAAGCAGAGAAAAGTTTGTATCCAATCTCAAAAATAACTTTGGCGGCGAGCTTGACGAAAAGACTATTGAAAGAATTGCCGACGCTCGCCTTCGCGATGAGCTCCGTTCGGGCGTTCAAACTATTCAGTATCAAATAAACACACTTATGACCACAAACGGTCAGTCTCCCTTTGTGACCATCTTTATGCACATCCGCGAGGATGACGAGTACGTTGAGGAAAACGCTATGATAATCGAGGAGATCCTCAATCAGCGTTATCAGGGCATAAAGAACGAAAAGGACGTTTACGTTACCCCCGCTTTCCCCAAGCTTATATACGTTCTTGACGAATGTAACTGCCTAAAGGGCGGAAAGTATGATTACATCACGCGCCTTGCCGTTAAATGCTCGGCTAAGCGTCTCTATCCCGACTACATATCGGCAAAGAAGATGCGCGAGAACTACGAGGGCAACGTGTTCTCCCCCATGGGCTGCCGTTCGTTCCTCTCTCCCTACAAGGACGCTTCGGGTAACTATAAGTTTGAGGGCCGCTTCAATCAGGGCGTTGTCAGCATCAATCTCCCTCAGATAGGCATTATTGCCGATGGCGACCTTGATAAATTCTGGGAGCTCTTTGACGAGAGACTTGCCCTTTGTAAAAAGGCACTCCTTTGCCGTCACGAGGCTCTTGAGGGCACGCTCTCCGATACAAGCCCCGTTCACTGGCAGTACGGCGCTATCGCAAGACTTGAAAAGGGCGAGACCATCGATAAGTATCTTCACGATGGATATTCTACCATATCTCTCGGCTATATAGGTCTTTACGAGGTTACAAAGCTTATGACGGGTGTCAGCCATACAGACCCCGACGGCATTGAATTTGCAAAGCAAATAATGACTCATATGCGCAAGAAATGCGAGGAATGGAAAGCCGAAACAGGTCTTGGCTTCGGTCTTTACGGTACTCCCGCCGAGTCGCTGTGCTACCGCTTTGCCCGCATAGACAAGGAGCGCTTCGGTGATATAAAGGACGTTACCGACAAGGGCTACTATACCAACTCATATCATGTAGACGTAAGAGAGGATATAGACGCTTTCTCCAAGTTCACCTTTGAAAGTCAGTTCCAGACCATCTCCTCGGGCGGAGCTATCTCCTACGTTGAGATACCCAATATGCGACACAATCTTGATGCTCTTGAGGACGTTGTTCGCTTTATTTACGACAATATTCAGTACGCGGAGTTTAACACAAAATCCGACTACTGTCACGTATGCGGCTTTGACGGAGAGATAATCGTTAACGACAATAACGAGTGGGAATGTCCCGCCTGCCACAACAAGGACCAAAAGAGAATGAACGTCACCCGCCGCACCTGCGGATACCTTGGCGAAAATTTCTGGAACGTAGGTAAGACCAAGGAGATAAAATCCCGTGTTCTTCACCTGTAAAACGGGGGAGTGAATATGAATTATGCTACCTTCAGAACTCACGACGTAGCAAACGGACCGGGGGTCAGGGTATCCCTTTTCGTCAGCGGCTGTACACATCGCTGTCGGGGCTGCTTTAACGCCGAGGCTTGGGATTTCTCCTATGGCGAGCCTTACACGGAAGAGCTTGAAGAGAGGATAATAGCCGCCCTCGCTCCCGATTATATAAAGGGCTTCTCGCTTCTTGGCGGCGAGCCCTTTGAGCCATCAAATCAAAAAACGCTTGTGGGGTTGCTTGAAAGAATAAAGGAAGCCTACCCCCAAAAGAGCGTATGGTGCTACACAGGCTATGATTTTGAGAGGGATATACTCGCCTGCCGTCTCGGTGACCCCGATATTACACAGAGAATGATACGCTCTATCGACGTCCTTGTGGACGGCGAATTTGTAGAAGAAAAAAAGGACCTCGGTCTGAGATTCCGAGGCTCGTCCAACCAAAGAATAATCAACGTACCCAAGTCGCTGACAGACGACAAGGTCGTTCTTATGAATGAATTTTACAGATAAGGATATAGATTATGAAATTTTCAATGAATATCAAAAAGCTTAACGAAAACGCAACAGTTCCCACCTACGGCTCGGAATATGCCGCAGGGGCAGACCTTTACGCTTGCGAGGGTGGAGAGGTCACAATTGCTCCCGCCGAAACACGCCTTATTCATACGGGCATAGCTATGGAGATACCCGAGGGGCTTGTGGGTCTTATCTACGCGAGAAGCGGACTTGCTTCAAAGAGAGGGCTTGCTCCAGCAAATAAGGTAGGCGTTATTGACAGCGACTATCGCGGGGAGATAATGGTGGCTCTCCATAACCACGGAACAGCTCCACAGACAATAGCCGACGGCGAGCGTATCGCGCAGATAGTTTTCGCCCCTTATATGACGGCGGAATTTACGGTTGCCGATGAGCTTTCCGATACCGTAAGAGGCATTGGCGGCTTCGGAAGCACAGGAACAAAATAATAATTGACGGGCTGCTTCACATGAATGAAGCAGCCCCATTCTTTGATCATGACTTTGCAAAACCGTCACAATTAGAAAATTACGGAAGTATATCCTTGTAAAAATCAAGCTTGATTTCCAAGAAATATAAAAAAACGCAGACAGCATTTTTCATCTTCGCCAACACCTGACTTTACTTACATTATTTGTGGGTTGATATAGGTGACGGATTCGTGTATAATTTATGCGTAGTCCAGAGAGGACTGCCAAAAAATCCAAAAAGCACAAGGAGGTGAAATTTTGACGAAAAGCGTTAGAGTTTTACAAAAAGGTATCATCAAGGCATTAGCGGTCGGTTTTTCCGTTCTGCTTATTATGTCAGCCGCCGCGGTATCGGCAAGCGCCGCTACCGAAAGGAAATATAATTTTCCCGAGGGCGCGGCAGACGTAAAGCTTACTCTTGACGGCAAATCCGTCCTTGCAGGTGAGGCGGCTATAATCAATTCGGTTACATACGTACCCCTGCGAAGCGCGGCTGAGCTTATCGGCGCGGAGAGCATAGGCTGGGAGCAAAAAACGCAGACGGCTACCGTAAAGAAAGGCGACACTACCTTAAGTGTTAAAAACGGCGGAAAGTATATTGAGGCGGCGGGAAGATACTTCTACATTCCTCAGGGAACGCTGAATATCGACAACCGAATCTTCGTACCGATAAGACCCTTTGCGTCTGTATTCTGCCTTGACCTTTACTGGAACGGAGCAACGAGGACCGTTCAGCTGACTACCACGGGAAAAACACTTGACAAGGGACCGTCCTATTACGATGCTGACGACCTGTACTGGCTTTCCAGAATAATCAGCGCTGAGGCGGCAGGGGAATCTCTGCTCGGTCAGATAGCTGTGGGTAACGTGGTGCTTAACCGCGTGGCAAGCAGACAGTATCCCAATACGGTATACGGCGTTATCTTTGACCGTGTGGGCGGAACGCAGTTTTCCCCCGTATCTATGGGAACTATCTACAAAAAGCCTACGGAGTCGGCGGTAATTGCCGCGAAGATATGCCTTGAGGGTTACAGCGTATCGGACAGAATACTGTTCTTTATGAACCCGAGGATAGCCACCAATAACTGGATATCCAAGAACCGTCCCTACGCATTCTCCATAGGAAATCACGACTTCTATTATTAAGAAAAGTGGGCTGTCGCAAACACATTTTCTCGTTTGCGACAGCCCTTATTTTTATCCTATTTGATATTTTGTACCCTGAGGGGTGTCTATGAGCGTAACGCCTTTAGCAAGAAGCTCAGCCCGAATCTCATCTGCCAGGGCGTAATTCTTAGCCTTTTTCGCATCGGCTCTCGCCTGTATCTTTTCCTCTATCTCTCGGATAAAGGGATCGTCGGAAAGGGTAGCCTTTGCCGCTTCCTCGGCATCGTTCAGCTTCTTAGCCGCCAAAACAAGGTCAAGCCCCAAAACTCTGTCAAAGTCCTCAATAAGGGCTATCTTTGTTGCGGGGGTGGTCTTGGCTTTCAGTACGTCGTAAAGAGCGGTAACAGCCAACGAGGTGTTCATATCGTTATCGAGCGCCGCGCGGAATGCCGCTTTTCTTTCGTCAAACGCCGCGCTGTCCATATCGCCCTGTTCTTCCTTAAGGATAGAAGCGATACGAGCTACTAGCTTCTTGTAAGCGGTTGCCGCATTATCGAGGTTTTCATAAGAAAATACAAGAGATTTTCTGTAATGAGACTGGAGACAGAAGAGACGGTAAACGAGAGGGTCATAGCCCTTGCTCTCAAGGAGAGATACTGTCAAAAACTCACCCGAGCTCTTGCTCATCTTTCCGCTGTTGGTGTTCAGGTGGTGAACGTGGAACCAATAATTGCACCACTTGTGACCCACGTAAGCCTCGCTTTGAGCTATTTCGTTGGTGTGGTGGGGGAACGCGTTGTCGATACCGCCGCAGTGAATGTCAAGATATTCTCCGAGATGCTTCATACTGATGCAGGAGCATTCGATATGCCAACCGGGGTATCCGATGCCCCAAGGGGAATCCCATTTCAGCTCTTGGTCGTCAAACTTGGATTTCGTAAACCAAAGAACGAAGTCTGCCTTGTTCTTCTTGTTTCCGTCCTCCTCAACGCCCTCGCGAACGCCTACCTCAAGGTCCTCTTCCTTGAAATCGTTGAAGATGTAGTATGGGTCGAGGTTTGAGGTGTCAAAGTAAATATTGGCCCCCGCCCCGGAAGCATAGGCCTTTTCAATAAGAGCCTCGATGACCTTAATGAACTCGTCAATACAGGTAGTTGCAGGCGCTACTACGTCGGGAGTTTTTATATTTAGCTTCTTGCAGTCCTCAAAGAAAGCGTCGGTGTAGAACTTCGCAATCTCCAGAACCGTCTTTTTCTCACGCTTCGCGCCCTTAAGCATTTTGTCCTCGCCCGTGTCGGCATCGCTCGTAAGATGTCCCACGTCGGTGATGTTCATAACTCTCGTTACGTCGTAGCCCGCATAACGGAAGTATTTTTCCAAAACATCTTCCATTATATAGGAGCGAAGATTGCCTATATGAGCGTAGTGGTAAACGGTAGGTCCGCAGGTATACATACTGACCTTTCCCGCCTCGTTGGGTATAAATTCTTCTCTTTTTCTCGTTGCTGAATTGTAAAGTAGCATTTTTCTATCCTCTGTCAGTTATTTTTATTTTCCTCTGTGTCATTTTCTATCTTGCGAGCCTTTCTCGGCTTGCTCTGCGCTTCCTTGATTGCCGCCAGCTCGCCCTCAAGGGCAGACAGCTTATCCTCAAGGCGGCGTATCTCCTGAGCCACAGGGTCGGGAATGTGAATGTGGTCAAGGTCGTTGACCCTCACACCTTCCCGCTTGACGACCTTTGCGGGTATGCCCACGGCTGTGCAGTTTTCGGGGATCTCGGCAAGCACTACGGCGTTGGCGGCAACCTTTGAGTTGTCTCCGATAGTCATAGGTCCGAGAACCTTAGCCCCCGCGCCTATCATTACGTTGTTTCCGAGGGTGGGGTGGCGCTTGCCCATATCCTTTCCCGTACCGCCGAGAGTAACGCCCTGATAGATAGTGCAGTTATCGCCTATCTCGGCAGTCTCGCCGATGACAACGCCCATGCCGTGGTCTATCATAAGCCCCTTGCCGATGGTAGCGCCCGGGTGTATCTCAATACCCGTAGCGAAGCGCGCGGCTTGGCTTATGGCTCTTGCCGTAAAGGTGTGGCCGTTTTTGTGGAGCTTGTTGGCAAGACGGTGGGCGGCGATAGCGTGAACGCCGGGGTAGAGAAGAAGGACCTCTAAGGTGCTTCTTGCCGCGGGGTCTCTCTCCTTTGTAGCCTCAACGTCGGTTTTTACTATATCGATTGCCGATTTTACAGTATTTTTAGTTTTCTTAACGGCGCATTTTATTGCCCGTTTCTGCCTGTCGGTCAGTAGCTCTAATCTCTCCCCACCGTAGGAGCAGCCTTTTGATTTTATATCCATAATAACCCCCAATAAATAGGGTCTGCGCCAAATGCGTCAGCCCAAAAAATAAACGCCTCTGTGCCAAAAGCACAGAGGCGTATGTAACGCGGTTCCACTCTGCTTGACCGTTATGAAACGGTCATCTTTGCTCCTTAACGCGGAGAACGCCGAGAGCTACCCACGGGCATAGCCGCTTCGCCGTCGGATCTCGTGGGCGCACATACCTGTTCTTCTCGCATACCGCTTCCAGCCAATGGCGGTAATTCTCTGGAGCAAGGGCGACAGGCTTCTTCCCACTCGTCGATGTACAATATATCCTAATATATTATACACGCTTTTATTCGATTTGTAAATAGGTTTATGAAAAATTTTTTGAGATGGGTCTGAGGAAGAAATGGACTTCAAATTTCTAATAGGCTCAGCTGACCCTCCGCATCACCTCGGAATGGCGTGACGTCGCCGCTTTTTACACGGAAAACGAAATCCCGCTCGTCAATAATAGGCGTGTCGGAGCGCATCCCGCCCAGCTTGGTCTGCTGAGCGCCCTTGTGGTTGTCCGAGCCCGCAAAGGGGATAAGCCCGTAATTTTCGGCGTATATCTCAGCCATCTTATTTTCAAGCTCGGTGCGGCAAGCATTGTATACCTCTATGCCGTGAACGTGGCGCGGAAAGAGACGGATGTGGTCGATGTAGCTTGCCTCTCTGAACGGGTGCGCCTGAATGATAAGCGCGTTATGCTCTGCCATTAGGGTAAGCTGCTCCTTTTTGCTCATACCCTCGATTTCAGGGTGGGCAAGAAACCAATCCTCATCTAGCCCGTAAACGAGAAAGTCTGTTCCGCGGTAGGAGGTTTCGATTCCGCAAAAGACCGATATTCCAAGCTCCTTGCCTAACCGATAGCCCTCGTTGTAGTCCGAGAAGAAAAAGCGTATACGCTCCTCGTAGGATACTTCCTTTTCAATATTTACGTTGCCGTCAATAAAATGGTTGGTAATGAATATTCCCGCATAGCCGAGGGATTTATAAAATTCTACAACCTCTCTCACCTCTGCCCGCGCGCAACGGCTTACAGGATAAGTGTGAAGATGTGTTTCGTAAAGATAGCCTTTGTTTTGCATATTAATACCGCCTTTCGGAAGCAGAATACCTGCCCCAAACAGTATTATAGCATAAAATCTTTTTCTTTTCAACCTTTGCAATAAAAATTGCGGTTTGTCTTGACATGCTTAGTATTAGTAAGAGAAACGTGAAAAAAGTGAAAATCGACAGGCTTCAACAGAAGCTTGTCGATTTTTGGCCTGCCCGAAAGGATTTGAACCTTCGACCTTCAGAGTCGGAGTCTGACGCGCTATCCAGCTGTGCCACGGGCAGATATAAATAACAGCAAAGCATATTATAACACAAAAATTTGAATAATGCAATAAAAATAGGAGAAAATTTTAAGTGTAAGATAAAAAAGACTAAAAAATTTGGAAAAAAGTCTTGACAAAGGGAATATTATCTGTTATAATATCGTCTGTTAATGGGGTATCGCCAAGCGGTAAGGCAACGGACTCTGACTCCGTCATTACCTAGGTTCGAATCCTAGTACCCCAGCCAAAAGAAAGACCGACCTTTAGGGTGTCACTCTAAAGGACAGTTTTACAAGAATACGGTATATCTCGAAAGAGGTATGCCGTATTTTGCATTCGTGGACACAAATGCAGTGCTTGTCAAGAAAATTGATGATATATAATAATGGTTTTCGAAAGGTGTTTTTACTGTATTATGTCTCTCTAAACTGCTTGTTTTTTCCTGAATATTGTGATATAATAATACGCAATGATACCATATAAAGATAGGAGTAGTTATGAAAAAGTTTTTACTTGTTCCCGATTCTTTTAAAGGAACGTTATCTTCAAAACGAATATGTGAAATCATTGAAGAAAGATTAAAAACGCATTTTTTTGATGCAAACGTGGTCTCCATTCCTGTTGCCGATGGTGGAGAAGGAAGCGTGGAGTGCTTTTTGAGTGCAACGAACGGCGAGCGTTTTACGTGTGATTCGGTCAATCCTTTTTTTGAAAAGATGGATGGCTTTTATGGAGTTTTGAATAACGGAAAAACTGCAGTGATCGAAATGTCTGCCTGCGCCGGTCTGCCTCTTGTTGAAAATAGAAAAAATCCAATGCTTGCAACCACGTATGGCGTTGGAATTTTGATCAAGGACGCTATCTCGAGAGGTGCGGATGAGATCATTCTGGGGCTTGGCGGTTCTGCCACAAACGATTTCGGTTGCGGAACAGCCGCTGCGCTGGGTGTTCTCTTTTATGATGAGAAGGGAGATTCATTTATTCCTACGGGAGAGAGCTTGTGTCGGGTGTCTAAGATTGATAACAGTCAAGTTTTACCCGCACTCAGTAGTATAAAAATGACGTTGATGTGTGACGTTGAAAATCCCGTTTATGGAAAAAACGGAGCGGCGTTTGTGTATGCTCCTCAAAAAGGTGCAAATACCGAGCAGGTGAAGCTTTTAGATGAAGGTCTTCGGCATATTTGTCAGATTGCTCAACGTGATCTCGGCAAGAATGTTTCAGCTGTGGTCGGAGGCGGCGCGGCGGGAGCAATGGCTGGTGGAATGGTTGCATTTTTCAACGCTTCTATACGAATGGGCATTGACGTCGTATTGGATACCGTGGGGTTTGATCGCTTGCTTGAGGGGGCAGACGTGGTATTTACGGGAGAAGGCAAGATGGATAGCCAGAGTTTACAGGGCAAGGTTATAAGCGGCGTGGCAAAACACGCAAAGGCAAGGGGCGTTCCCGTGATCGCGGTGGTTGGCGGTGTGGACGGAGATGTTTCCGATGCTTATGACATAGGGGTAAACTCTGTCTTTACTATTAACCGTTTGCCAGAGGATTTCTCAATCAGTCGACACAAAAGCGAGGAGAATCTTCGTCAAACCGTGGATAACATCATTAGAATCTTAAAAATTTAGAGGAATTTCAGATCGAGCTTCTGTAATCATAACTAAAAAAGTTTCTGTTGAGACAAAAGCCGTGCTTGTCAAGAAAAAGGACGAGGAATTTTAATAATTCTTCGTCCTTTTTCTGTTGGTAGGCAACGTGTTCTATTTAATTGCAAAAACTGTCCTTAAGAGTACAGCCCATTATGGTCGGTCTTTTCTTTTGGTCGGAGCATCGGCGCTTCGCACCTTGCTCCGCACACCGTAGGTGTAGCGGAATCAGGTTCGCATTCGAGCCGAAAGCCGTCGGGGAGCTGGCTCACCAGCGGCTCGGCGAAGAATCCTCGCCGCAGGCGAGTACCCTAGTGCCAAGCAAATTTTCCTTTACATTCCCGCAAAGGTGTGATATAATAAATCCAGAAATGTGGTACATTTATGAGCAAAAACAGGTTGAAAACAAGCAGATGACATTGGGGTAAAATTCGAGTGTTCAAGGATTTGAATCCTTGAACTGCATCCTTTTTGTCGAAATCGCTTGAAAAATTCACAATTTTGTGATAAAATAAATATAGTAATTGCCAAAGGGGTTGACAGCTATGTCCAAGTATGCGATAATTTCAGACGGACAGACAGGGATAATACTGTCCTCTTTTTGCACGCCCCTAAATATGAATATTAAATAAAGCCATCTGTGAGACGATAGATTGCGTCTTGTAGGTGGCTTTTGCGGTTTTTATACTATTATACTAAAAGGAAAGGAACAGAAATATGCCAAGTGTTCATTTACCATACGTCAATATTGCGCTCGACTCGTTTGCGCTTACCGTTGTATTGATTATTTTCGCAACGTGCTTTAGCGAGCTTATCACGAAAAAAAGCGGATCAAAGCATTTTCTGTTTTTGCTGTTATTTGTCATGACGGCTCTTAGCGCGGATATCGTCAGTTGGCTCGGCGAGGGACATCCGAAATTAAGCATGATGATACTGATTTCCAACACCGTAGCGTCTTGCGCGGGTCAGTGCGCGATCATATGCTTTATGGGATACTTAAAGGACAGTTTATATACAAGCAGTAAAGCTGCAGCGTGTACGTTAAGAATTTTTCAAGTTTTGTGCGTAGTTTCAGTTGCGCTTATTATTGGAAATGTTTTTTTCGGATATGCCTATACCGTAAACGACGCAGGACATTACGTTTACAATCACGACTCTGATCTGCGATTTATTTATCTTCTATTTCCCATACTATCCTTTTTCGCCATTCTTCTTATGGCTTTGTTTGCCAAAAAAACTGAAAGGGTCAACCGCTTTATCTTTATCGTGTATACGATCTTCCCCATTGCAGGCTTTACTATTGATCACGTCTTTCACGGCTTTTCATTATCATATATTGGTCTTATGGTCAGCGTGTTAATTATTTATACTAATATCTATCTGCAAAAGCAAAAGCTTATTGACGCTCAGAGAAATGCGTTGATGTTATCGCAAATCAATCCGCATTTTATGTATAATACGCTCTCTACCATAGCGTCTATGTGCGACACCTCACCAAAGCAAGCAAAATATCTTACGATTGATTTTTCACAATATCTTCGCAGGAATATCGACACCTTGACAAGCGAAGCGTTGATCCCTTTTGATCAAGAAATGGAACACGTTGAGTGTTATCTGAAGATTGAAAAAGCGAGATTCAGAGAACGCTTGAACGTGATCTACTCCATTCAATGTAAGGATTTCAGCATTCCTCCCCTTACGGTTCAGCCTTTGGTCGAAAACGCAGTAAAGCACGGAATTACGAAGAAAGCGAGCGGTGGAACGATCAAGATCTCTACGTTTGAAGAAGATAACAATTACGTTGTTGAAATTATCGATGATGGCGTGGGATTTGATACGGAAAACACGGAAATGAACGTGGGCATTGAGAATGTGAGAAGCAGGATTGCCATGATGTGTAAGGGTGATATCACCATAAAAAGCACGGTAAACGTGGGCACGAGAGTCATCATAGAAATTCCGAAAAAGAAAGGGAAACGGCGATGAACATATTAGCAGTAGACGACGAATATTACGCTCTTGAACTGTTGAAGCGCGCCCTTGAGGAAGTAGCGGGCGGCGCGACTGTATATCTGTGTCGCGACGTTCAAAGCGCGTTGCAGACCGCAACCGAAAACAAAATAGACGTTGCCTTTCTCGATATACATATGCCCGAAAAAAGCGGTGTTGAGCTTGCCCGTGAATTAAAGCTGCTCAATCCAAAGATAAACATCGTATTTGCCACGGGATTTTCGGAGTATATGAAGGAAGGCATTGATCTCCGTATGAGCGGATATATTTTGAAGCCCGTGACACCCGAGGCGGTACGCACAGAGCTTGAAAATCTGAGAAATCCAATCGAGTGGAGTTCTGAAAAACGAATCAAGATACTGACCTTCGGAAACTTTGACATCTTTGTTAACGGTGCTCCCTTGAAATTTGAGAGAAAGCAGGCGAAAGAGAGCCTTGCGAATCTTGGGGACAAGCGAGGAACATCGGCTACCTACCCCGGGCTTGCGGCGATGCTTTGGGAGGACGAGGAATATGAACGCACAAAGCAGAAAAATTTGCAGGTATATATCGCAAGCCTTGTCAAAACGCTACAATCCGTTGAGGTCAAAGACCTGATTTTGAAAAACAGACAAGGTATTCTTGTGAACACGAAAATCGTGGATTGCGACTATTACCGTTTTCTTGAAGGCGACGTTCGGGCGATCAATTCCTTCACGGGACAGTATATGAGCGCATATTCCTGGGCGGAATTCACGGTTGGTTATCTTGAAAATCAAATGCAAAAAACCAAATAAATCGATCGGCACTCGGGCGAAATGCCTGAGTGCCGAATTTTTTTGAAAAATATTTCCTTTTGTAGTCATGGTGTAGTCATAAGGTGATAAAATGGTGCATACAAAGCTCAAACTGTCGAGTTTTGGCGAAAAAGAGCGGTTAGGGAACGCTCAAATTTATTCATTTTTCTGTAAAGGAGAAACAAATCATGAAAAAAAGAAGAACACTAATTATCTCCCTGTTGCTCGTCGCAGCACTCTGCCTTGGTATCGGTTATGCAGCAGTTAGCCGCGAGCTTGAAGTTACCGGTACGGCTCAGTATCAGCCCGATAACGCAAACTTTGACATTAACTTTACGAAGTCGACCACCTCGGATGAAACGCACTCTACACACGGCTTTACCGAGGACGTCGGTACGTTTGCGGTTTCCGGTCTTACCAAGAAGGATGATACAGTCAAGTTCACCTTCACGATCACCAATGAGACTTCGGATATCACAGCAAAAATCGCATCTGCTCAAGACGTAACGATCACAGACTACGCAATCTATCTCGGCTCGGGCACCACGTCTCCCGTTGACCCTGCCAATGAAGATGACTACATTACGGTAGATACCGTGATCAAAGACCAGAACGGCGAGGTATGGGATTACGCTACTGACTCTCTTGCACCCAATGAAAGCCTCACCATTGAAGTTACCGTTGTTCTTCAGAGAACGGCAACCGAGATCATCTCTCTGAGCGGATACGAAGTTTACATTGACTTCACCGGTGAAAACTAATCTGTCAATAACAGAGGCTTAAACGAATTGTTTTAGATCCAAACGATAATCGGAAAGGAGGATCGCAATGACAAAAGATAAAAAAAATCTTTACATAATCTCAGTTCTGACTTTTGCGGTCCTCCTTGCCGCATTGTTTGTCAAGTTTGGTAACAGTAAGATCATAGCCGCGTGTGCTTTGATACCTCTGACATTGATAACCTGTCTTTTCATAAAAAAGAGACAGTCGCTGTCAATCAACAGAAAAGAGGTTTTGCTTCTTTCAAGCATCGTCAGTGTACTTTACACTGTGCTTTATCAAATGACCGGCTTATTTTTGGGCTTTTACAAAAATCCCTATTTTGTAAATACACAAAGATTACTTACAGCACTCCTTCCGTTGACGGTTATTATCATTTTAACAGAAATTATTCGTTACGTATTTTTGTCGCAAAATGATAAATTTGTAACCGGCATAACGTATGCATCTTGCGTTATACTTGAAATTTTGATGTTCTCAAGCTTCGCCGGAATCACGAGCTTCAATCGTTTTATGGATCTCGTTGGACTTACGCTTTTTCCCGCGATCAGCGCGAACGTTTATTATCATTATATTTCAAAGCGTTACGGAGCATTGCCAAACATCGTATTCAGACTGATCACAACACTTTATATTTACTTTATTCCTACGGTCACGGGCATGACGGACGCGCTCAGCTCGTGTATCAAGATAGGCCTACCGATCATACTGCTTGCGTTTATATCGGCTCTGTTTGAGAAGAAAAAGAAAAACGCCGTAAGAAAAGATAAAAAGGTCGGTTGGGTTGCGACAACACTGACTGTCGCCATGATCGTATCGATTGCTATGCTGATTTCCTGTCAATTCCGTTTTGGTGCGCTTGTAATCGCAACCGACAGTATGACGGGGGAGATCAACAAAGGAGATATGATCCTTTATGAAAGATATGAAAAGCAAAATATCAAAGAAGGACAGGTTATCGTGTTCCTTCAAAACGGAGCCCAAATTGTCCATAGAGTTGTAAAAATCGAAAATATTAAGGGAGAAATCCGATATTATACCAAAGGAGATGCCAAT
>JAZOMG010000060.1:0-6244 GCA_045653705.1 Eubacteriales bacterium
AGGCTTATAGTTAGAGCCGCATTTGCGGCGGTATGGCAACCCTCGCAAGTGGAAAATTGTTCGACGAGCCTATAGGCTCAGCGTGTGGAATGCCCCAAGGGGGCTATCGCAAGCCACCAGCACGGCTGGTGGTCATGACTGTTTCTGAAAAACACCCGCCAAGTGAAGTTATCAATAGAAAGTAGACACAAAAAACTACAAATTATCCAAACCCTTGTTCGAATCTAAATTGAACAGGGGTTTTGTAGTTCAATTTACAAGAAAGCCGTTCGTTGTTAAAATAATATATGCAATTTTCAATAAACTTCGGAAAAGACTTGACATTTTTAATCAAAGTCGAGTTTGGTTTTTAAAAATTATTTACAAAACTATCCCCTAAAAACGCTATTTCCGTGCCTTATAAATGAGGGGGATTCGTTTGCATGGTTACATTTTAATAAGATTTCAATGAAAAATCCGGACAAACCATCTCTCATAGGACGGACCAACAAAACGATTTATATCGTATGTGTTATACGATATACACTTTTGTAAGCCGTTAACGTCCAAAGAATACGAAAGAAAGGAGAAAGGATCATGGAAGAAGCACAGATAATTTTAGAGAGACACGAGCAACAATTAAGGACATTAGAGCGTGACGTTTCTGACCTTAAGGCGGTTCAATCCGAAATAAGGACTATGAACGAGACGCTTGTGACTCTTGCAAACGAGCTGAAGCATACCAACGAGCATTTGGCGCGTAATGAGCAAAAGATAGACGCTATTGAGGGGCAGCCGAAAATGAGAATACAGCAGATAACAACTGCGATAGTTTCGGCTCTTGCGGGATGTCTTATATCTGCGATAATCGGAATGATCATTAGGTAAAGAATTTATGGAATTAATAGATTTTATAAAACCTGAGCTTTTGTGTATGATTCCGATAAGCTATATTATTGGCTTGGGATTAAAGAAAAGCAAAATAGCTGACAGATACGTGCCGCTTATACTTGGCGGAGTATCTATTCTGATATGCGCTTTATGGGTATCTGCGACGAGTCGTATTGACGGTATCAGGGAGTTAGCTTGTGCTATGTTTACATCTATAACGCAGGGCATTCTTACAGCGGGTACCAGCGTTTACTTTAATCAGCTGTATAAACAATCGAAAAAGAAGGATTAGAAAGAAAGGAATTATTTTATGTTGGAAGTTGTTTTAATGGTGGCGGGAGCGCTGCTGAACATTATTTATCTATGGTGTATTCGTATCGTGCTTAAGAGCGAGCGAGGCATTAAATGGGGACATTATATAAAGTTTTCATCCGGAGCCATAGTGGGATTGATATTATCGTTATTCATAAGTCCCATTTCGATATCAAGCATTATTTTGTGTATGCTCATATGGGCTGCGGTAGGTGAAGCTCTTGTATTGTTTTACTATAATATTAAGTTCGCGTACAAAAAAGAGGTAAAGGTTCCCTTTTATGATGACGGTTCTCCCGCAAAATTTTTTATTACGGGAGATAAGCACAGGCATTTTGACCGAGTAAAGGAATTTTGCCGAAGAATGAACACAAGGCGCAAGGATGTGCTTATAATTCTCGGAGATACGGGCTTAAACTATTATGAAGATAAACGTGATGATGAACTGAAAAGGGAACTGTCTGAGCTGAATATTACACTTTTCTGTCTGCACGGAAATAAAGAAAAACGACCGCAGAATGTCGGTACATATGGAATACGCAGCTTTTGCGGAGGTAAGGTTTACTATGAGCCGAAATATCCAAACATATACTTTGCCATTGACGGAGAAATATATACCTTTGAGGGTAGGAAATATATGGTCGTTGGCGGAGCGCATAGCGTAGATAAATTGCGATGTCTTGAAGAAGGTCTGCCATATTGGGATGATGAAATGCCCGACAATGAAACAAAGAAGAAGGTTGAAGCAAGGCTTGCAGAATGTGGAAATAAAATATATGGAATGCTTACACATACCTGTCCTATAGATTATTTGCCGACCGAAATGTTTGTGTCCACACGTCAGAATGCAGTCATTAAACGAAAGCCCCGAAGGGCTAAATCAAAAATGCTTTTCAAGCCTGATATCGACCGTTCAACTGAGATATGGCTCGGAGAGCTCGAAAAGAAAATAGGATACAAGGTATGGTTTTGCGGGCACTATCATATCGACAAGCAACTTGACAAGGTTATTATGATGCATAAAGAAATACGCCCGCTGCATTTTCAGTTGTTTGATAACAGTAAGAACAAGAAATAACACAAACAAGAAAGGAAAATATTATGACTCAAAAAGAAAAAGAATTATTTTTAAATCTTTGTTCCTTTGTATCCCTTGATAAGGACAAAATAGAGGATCTTATTAAAAAAGGCGCAGCAACCCCAGAGCTTCTCGGATATCTGTTTGCTAATCGTATGGCAGGCGTTGCCTATGGTGTGCTTGAAGAGACTGAGCTTCTCTCAAGTGTTGACAGGGAATTCAGGAACTCACTTAAAGGCGCGTGGACACTCAACGAAAGATTGAATGCGGACTTCTTCGGGTGTCTGAATTATTTGACCACTCAGCTTGATGCTTGCGGTGTACCATATGCATTGCTAAAAGGCGCGTATCTGTGTGGTAAGTACCCCGTTGGTTACCGTACATCAAATGACATCGACGTACTTATCTGCCCCGAGGATGTTGGAAAGGTATCGACAAAGCTCAAGCTTGCGGGATTCAAGCAGGGATATCTTAAAAACGGTAAGTTTGTTGAGGCTACAAGACAGCAAATAATCGAATCAAAGCTGACCCGCGGAGAGACCGTTCCATTTATAAAAGAGATAAAGTTGCCCTATATAAAGTATCTTGAAGTGGACTTGAACTTCTCGCTAGACTACAAGAACAGTGATACTGACAGCGTAAGAAAAATGCTTGAAAGAACACAGACTGTCACTGTAAGAAACGCCAAGGTGCGCACATTATGCCCCGAAGATTTCTTCCTACATTTGTGCGCCCATCTCTACAAAGAAGCTACCACAATTCCGTGGGTACGAATGAAGCGGGATATGACCTTTTATAAGTACAGCGATATCTATATGCTAATAAGTGAAATGAGTGATGAGGTGCAAGACAGGATTATTACTGAAGCTATGGAAGGCGGACTTGAAAAGGAGCTATCCTACTGCCTTAACGGTATAAATGGATTCTTCGCGCTCCCTGACGGAAAACTGATGCGATATATTAAGGAACGTTGTAACGATGATCTTAATGACGTAATAGCGCCTACAGAAAAAAAGCTGTACCGCTACAGTGAAAGGGATGTTGTTAAACGCTTTTTCGCTAAGGACAGAATGAAGCTTCTTGCGGAGGTGCTATCATGAAAGAATTGAGAATGAAGCCGCACAACACGAAAGGAAAGCTTATAACCTTTTGCGGACTTGACGGTTGCGGCAAGAGCACTATGATAAAAATGGCGGCAGATATGTTGAGAAGAGAAGGTATAGACGTTATGATCACAAAGCAACCGACGGAAGCTATGCGAAAAACCGAAATATTCAGAACATTTATGGACTGTCCCGACAATAGCGCATACGAATACCGTTCGCTGTCGCTTATGGCTGCGGCAGACCGTATACAGCACGCAAACAAGGTAATATTGCCTGCGCTGAAGGAGGGAAAAACGGTGATCTGTGATAGGTATTTTTATTCGTGTCTTGCCAATCTTAGGGCAAGAGGCTATACTAATGACGCATGGATATATGAGATATCCGAAAATATTCCAAAACCTGATTTTGCTTTCTTTTTGGAGGTTTCAGTGGAGGAGGCTGTCAGAAGGGTTCGGGAACGTCCCGATGAAAAGGACTCTTATATTGATATGGAGTTGCAGTACAAGCTATTGAAAGAATATTCAGAAATAAGCAAAATGAATTCGGGTATTGAAATATCGTCGGCATTATCCCCTAATGACACTTTCCGTTGGATAGCCCAAATTCTTTATTTGAAATTATTGTAAGGAGATGAAATTATGAATTACGAATATGATGTTTTTGAAATAATCAAAGATTTATGCGGGGTAGAGCAAGTAGATGCGTCAATGATTCTGTCGAGTGATCTGCCCATGGACAGCTTACATATGGTAATGCTGCTCGTAATGCTTGAGGATACCTTTGAAATAGAGCTGGATGAGTCGGATATGAACCCGTTCTCTTTGATTACCGTACAGGATGTTATAGATCTTGTAATAAAATATAAAAGCAGAAAGTGAGGATCAAAAAAATGGCTAAGTGTGTTCAGTTACCATTTGAAGTGCCGACTTTTGCTACTGTTCAGGCTTCGGGCGCAGCAGAGCTTGCAATGCTCGGACATCCAAATGCATACAAGCAGATGTTAAATCAGGCTACAAGCATCTACTGTACAAGAAGATTTATTAAAGGTTTTACGACCCCTCAAACGCGGATACCTAACGTTTTTATACATTCATATAAGTTTATTGAGCGATACGGAATAAATTTTCGTTACGTTTATGATTTTTGTATGGATATTATAAGATCCGCCCTTGATGATGGAATGTATATATATTACAACGGCGTAGATGATTTTTATCTTCCCGATAAAAGTTGGTATGGAACGAGGCATATGCATCATGATGGGATCATCTGTGGATACGATGATAACGATGAAACTATTAGCATAGCAGCTCACGACATAAATTGGGTGTACAGACTTATTCTAATACCTCAGAAATGTTTTTTAGAGGGATTAAGAGCGTCACTTGATGAAAAGCATTATGGAAGTATGGTTTTATATAAGCTCAGAGAGAATACCGAAGCGGAAATAAACGAAAAAGAAATGCTTAAATTTTTGAAGGAATATATGGACTCCAGTTTTGAAAAATATCCGACAGACAAAGACGGTGAGGTGAGAGGTATAGTGGTACACGATTATCTTGCTATGTATATAGACAAGCTGCGAGACGGAAGTATTCCCTATGAAAAGATGGATTGGCGTGCCTTGCGTCCCGTGTGGGAGCATAAGAAATGTATGCTTGAAAGAATTCGGGCGGTAGAAAATAAAAACGGTTGGGGAAATGCTTTGAGCGAACGTTATGCACCTGTGGTTGAAAAGGCGAACCGTGTAAGAATGATGTACGCTATGTATCACAAGAATCATAATGATAAGCTCCTTGATAAAATTCACGACGGACTTCTTGATCTCGCAAGAAGTGACAAGGAGCTTGTTGGAGAATTCATAAGCAAATTAGAGGAATGTGTAAAATGATACTTTGGGAATATATCAAGAAGAAAATGTTGGGGCATCCAACGCAGACCGTAAATGAAAACGGTGCATCAATGACCTTTGAGGAGCTTTGTATATTTGCTGAGAACTATGCTGAAAAATTAACTGCTGACTACTACGGTATACTTAGCAGCTCAGAATTGGCGACCGCTATGGCTTTACTTTCTTGTATAGCCGCAGGTAAGCCTACCGTTATAATGCCCGCAAGATATGGCAGAGCAACGTACGAAAGGATATGGGACTGTGCCGATCCCCCTTGCGTCATTACGGATACCGGAGGAGGTCTTTCTATCATTCCCGTATCATCCTCTGAACGTCCCGAGGCACCAAATACGAACACTGCGGTCATACTCTATACCTCGGGAAGTACGGGAGTTCCAAAAGGAATTATGTTGAGCAGCGATAATCTTATCTGTAATATAAAGGACATATGTTCATATTTTCCGATAACAAGCAATGATACAATACTTATCTCAAGAACTCTTTATCATTCTTCAGTGCTTACAGGCGAATTTTTCGTTTCACTATGTGCCGGGGCAAAAATAGTTTTTACCTCGGAGTCTTTTCAGCCTCTTAACATTCTTAGGCTGTTAAAAACAAATAATGTAACCGTATTCGGAAGTACACCAACGCTTATGACCATGCTTTCAAGACTTGTGCGAACTCCGCAAGAGTTGTCCGTAAGAATGTTGTCTATAAGCGGAGAGTGTATGACCGAGGGGATGGCAAAATATATCCGCAAGGCATTCCCAAATGCGGATATATATTGCGGATACGGCTTGTCTGAGGCATCGCCGAGGGTAGCGTATCTTCCCGCGGAAGATTTCGACGAAGAGCCTACCTGTGCGGGAATCGCATTGCCCTCGGTAAAAATAAGAATAGCGCGTCCGAATGGAAAGGACGCGTCAAAAGGTGAGGTGGGCGAAGTCCTTGTAAAAGGGAACAATGTTATGATAGGATATTTTAACG
>JAZOMG010000061.1:0-2995 GCA_045653705.1 Eubacteriales bacterium
CTGATTTGTAATCAGCAGGTTGATGGTTCGACTCCGTTCACCAGCTCCATATGGGGGATTTCCCGAGCGGCCAAAGGGGGCAGACTGTAAATCTGTTGTCACTGACTTCGGTGGTCCGAATCCACCATCCCCCACCAAAAAGAACGTTTGTCTATCAAGATGAACGTTCTTTTTTTGTTTATCAAAGGCTTACGCCTTGATTTATTAACGAAAAATCAATTATGACGAAAAACAGCATAAAAAAGGGTAAAATTGATGTGATTTACTATTGATTTTGCCCGTTTTTGTGATATAATATTATAAAGAGGGGTGATAATATGAGCTTTTTGTCAGATAGTGGAGAATTTATAAGGTACGAATACAATACAAAGCCTTCTGTTATGCGTAATACGCATATCCATCCGCAGTATGAGATATATTTTTGCCCTGAGAGCGTTGAACAGGTTTCTGTCATAAACGGAGTGGAATATATTTATACCTGTTGGGCGGTAATACTGTCAGCTCCATATACTGTTCACTCTATGTCTTGCTCGGACGACAATAAAAACTCCTTTGAGCGGTATGTATTCTACATAGGCGAGAGATCTCTTGAAAATCTTGACAAAAGCGGATTCCTGTCGGGGGTATTTGAAAAAAACGTAGGTCTTTTGTTTAAGCTTACAGAAAGCGAGGCGAATGAGCTTCGGGCGATTGCCGAGCTTTGCCACAATTGCCGTTCGACTAAGGAGACCGAGCTTGTTCTGGCTCTATTTATGAACCGACTTTTGGCGCTTTGTCCGCCCGAGCGGATATCAAAAGTAGGTCAGCCATCCTTTTATATTCAAGACGTTCTTCGTTATATTTCGGAAAATCTGAATGAAAAAATAAACGCAACAGAGCTATCTGCTCGCTTCTCGGTCAGCCGTTCAAAGCTTGATAGGGATTTCAGAAAATTTACGGGTATGACAGTTCATAGCTATCTCGATATCTGTCGGGTAAATCAGGCAAAGTATCTTTTAGACCGCAAGCGAGAGCTTACCGTTGGAGAGGTGGCGGCTATGTGTGGCTTTGAAAGCGAGAGCTGCTTCTTCCATTTCTTTAAAAAGATGATGGGAAAGACGCCTACCGAGTTTAAGCGGGAAAGGCAAAAATAAATAAAACCGCCGAGGCGGAAAATATAAAAATAAAAAACAGGAGAAAAACTATGGGAAAAATCACATTTATGGGCGCGGGAAGCACCGTGTTCGCGAAGAACGTAATCGGCGACTCTATGATGACCGATGCGCTCAGAGATTTTGAGTACGCTCTTTATGACATTGACGCGGCAAGACTTGAGGAGTCGTTTATAATGGTAAACGCTCTCAACAAGAACGTAAATGAAGGCAGAGCAAAGGTTACGAAATACCTTGGCGTAGAGAACCGTAAAGATGCTCTCAGAGGCGCGAATTTCGTTGTTAACGCCATTCAGGTAGGCGGATACGACCCTTGCACTATTATCGACTTTGAGATACCCAAAAAATACGGACTTCGTCAGACAATTGCCGATACTCTCGGTATAGGCGGTATATTCAGAGCGCTCCGTACTATCCCTGTGCTTCAGGATTTTGCTGATGATATGGCGCAGGTTTGCCCCAATGCGCTTTTCCTAAACTATACTAATCCTATGGCGATGCTTACGGGTTATATGCAGAGATATACCGATATAAACACAATAGGACTTTGCCATAGCGTACAGGTATGCTCCGACGGTCTCTTGAAAAGGGTAGGACTTACTACCGAAGACACAGACGTTAAGAGACCTATCAAGGAGAAGATTGCGGGTATCAACCATATGGCTTGGCTGCTTGAGATAGAGGATGCCGATGGCAACGACCTCTATCCCGAAATACGCCGCCGCGCCTGCCAGATACTTGAAAATCCCCCCGAGGATTTCAAGGACCTTGTACGCTTTGAGTACATACGCCGCTTCGGCTACTATTGCACCGAGTCCAGCGAGCATAACGCGGAATACAACAATTTGTTTATTAAGTCCAAGTACCCCGAGCTTATCGATAGATACAGAATCCCTCTGGATGAATATCCCCGCCGTTGCGTAAATCAGATAGCAAAGTGGAACGACGCAAAGGCAGAGTATCTGAGCGGTAATATAGAGCACAAGCGTTCAAGGGAATACGCATCGAGAATTATGGAAGCTATGGTTACGAACGTACCTTACCAGATCGGCGGAAACGTACTGAATAAGGGACTTATCACCAATCTCCCCACCGATGCCTGCGTAGAAGTACCCTGCCTTGTTAATAAGCTTGGTATTCAGCCTACCGTTGTAGGTAAGCTTCCCGTACAGCTTGCGGCTATGAATATGACTAACATCAATCCTCAGCTTCTTACTATTGAGGCTGCGGCAACGAGAAAGAAAGAGTATATCTATCAAGCCGCTATGCTCGACCCCCACACCTCGGCAGAGCTTTCCATAGACGATATCGTGGCTATGTGCGATGAGCTTATCGAAGCTCACAAGGGTTGGTTGCCTGAGTATAACTGATAGTTAGTTTGTGACCGTTTTTTGCTACTTTCTTTTAAAAAAGAAAGTAGCGCAAAGAAAACATTGGAAAATGGATATTGGTTGCTCGACCGTTATGTTGTAAAATTTTATAGGTTATTTCTAATGCAGAAATAGTGCGGACGGCTGCTACGCCACCGCACTATTTCATTGTTGTTTCCGAAAACCACCAGCGGTTGAAGTGAACCCCATTTAGTTCACAAAAATAGAAAACCACGACAAAGGCAGGAAGAGAACTCATCTCTTCCTGTTTTTTAGTCTTGAAGTATTGTAAAAATTCAACCAATCCTCAACAAGCAGTAGATATTCATCAAAAGATGTGATATAATTGTTATACAAAGTTTCTTTTTTCAGTATGCTATGGAAGCTCTCAATGGGAGAATCGTCGATCGGAGTGCCTTTCCGACTCATAGATATTTGGATCCCATTGGATTCGCATACAGCTTTGTACTCGAA
>JAZOMG010000062.1:0-13241 GCA_045653705.1 Eubacteriales bacterium
CATATCTGAAACCTCCGATAATGTTTTTCTCGTCAATTAACATTTTATCAGATTTTTTTCAGATATGCTCTTTCTTTTTTGTTTTTTTACATTTTTTTCGCTATATCTGTTGGTTTCACCCCAACATTTATTATAGAACCCTTTTTTCTTGGCAGGGGCAGGAGGATGCCGCTGTTAGCGCACGAGCGAAGCTCGTAGGCGAAGCGTAGCGGAGCTACCCACGGTTTTGGAGTGGCTCTGTGAGTCTGAAACCCCTTGATTTTTCTCACTTTTTGACCGCTTTTGCACTCTTTTTCGGCAGTTTTAAACTGCCGATTTTTTATTTGATGCTTCATTGATGCTATAAGTAATTCTCATTCCGAACAATCTGTTATTTCGTTTATTACGCAATAAAAAGGCTCCATTAAAAGCAAAACAAATCTCCTGATCAAAACTCGATGCTATCACCGTCAGAAGCGGCGGATATTCTATAATTATATTCCCCGCTCTCCGACAGTGTGTTTATTGCATCAAGCTTGCCGAGAGGATATACATGGTTGAAGCAAAGGTGTGCCGTTTGGAGCTGTTTCATATACGGCTGTATATGCTCAAGACCGAAATGTGCCATTTCACATATGATAAGATCGGTTGGTGTTTCCACAGCAATTTTTGGAATATCCTCCTTTTTCAATCCCGATGAAAGGTCGCCGGTAAAGAGTATTCTTTTGCCCTCCGCCTCCACAAGTATCGCATAGCTCGACGTGGGCTCACAATGCTTTGTGGGAATGTAAGTGATCTTTATTTTTTCGTCCTTGTATATCTCACCTCCGCAGGCAAGCCTATACCGAAGTCTGTCCTCGTCAAGCTTTCCGCCGTCGGTTGCCACAATGAAGTCTGATATCGCTGACGGAAGATCCTCGTTTGTAACAAAAATATCGAACGATGCCTTTTTAAAATACCAATTACATAAACAGGTAAGGCCTACAAGACCTTTCGTGTGATCAGAGTGACTATGCGTAGTAAATACCGCTCTCAACTCCTCAACGCTCTTTCCGTGTCTCATAAGCATATCTATAACAGGCGCTCCCGCATCTATAAGATATATACTGTTGTCCACCTCGAGCATCGCGCAGGAGCAGAAGCGCTCAGAGCTTGGAACACCGTGGCCACTGCCTAAAAATGTTATTTTCATTATAATTTTCCTTTCCACGTAAAATAAACTTATTTCACTCTTGATCTACGGCATTGAAACGGTAAACGTATGATCGGAAGTCTGTCGTTCGCGACATTCCCTAACAATATCATTTCGTGATGACAAACTTATCACTTTCAAGAAGCCCCAAGGCTTCGGTGATAACGGCGGATCTGTTAAAGCAGGTCTCAAGACTTTTTTCAAAATGAGCATCGCTTCCGAAATAGAACTTACAGCCCTGCTCCTTTGCTATACGATAGGGACGAAGCAAACGCTCTCTGTCATCCTCGGCACAAGATTTAAGGCTAAAATTAAGCTCTATGCCAACTCCAAGCTCAGATGCCCTTTTGAATAAGCGCTCAAATTCGGCATTGGATACCATATCTATAACCTTTAGGTGATCGCCCTCGTTTTCCGAGGCGATAAGCCGACAGGTAAGATGGGCAATGCCTATTTTGTAAAAGGGCAAGTCCATATTCAGCACTGCGTCAAACCGCTTTATATAAGCCTCGGCGCGCTCCTCTAAGGTCACACCCCTTTCAATGGTAAAGTCCTTCATATGCAGGTGTGTGGTGGGAATAATTATAAAATCAAATTTATCCATATTCTCTTTGGAAAGTCCGAGAGTAAGATTTTTGTCCAGCTCGGTCTCGCAGCCGAAAAGGAATTCGATGCCCTCAGCCTTGGGCAGAGGAAGCGCCTGAGCAATATGCTCATAGTTTTGCTTTTGATACCATTTGCTCGCGCCTTCAACGCTTTCGTCCCAGAAATGGTCTGTAATACATATCTGCCTCAACCCATTGTCCTTGGCGTAGCGTAACAGTCTTTCGGGGGTCTGCTCCGCGTCCTTTGAGCAAAGAGAAATTCCCGAATGTATATGCAGGTCGTGGTCGTTTACAAATTTCATTGTGTTAAAACTCTCCTACTCCGCCGAAATGCTCTCCCGATGGCGAATTACCGCCTACGGCTCCGCTGTTCTGCGTATAGCTATAGCTCATATAAGCCTTTGCGGCGAGATGGGCATCAACAAGAGCTTGAATACCCGTCATATCCGCGCGGGATCCAAACACCTCCTTGTAGTTGGTGGTTGCTCCGTTTTTGTAATATTCAAAAATAAAGCCTGTAAAGCTAAAGAATTTTGCCGCTCCGCCCGACGGACGGTGAGCTCCGTTGTCGCAAAAATCATAGGGTTGCTCTACAGCAGATGCCCCCGTAAGGACGCAATAGAGCATAAGGGTAGTGATATATCCCGAAAGCTGGTTGGGATGATAGCCGTCATTTTCGTTTTTTGAAATAACGAAGGTGTTTTTGTTATATACCTGCGTAGCACCCGAAACAACAGCCTTTCCGTCTATAATATCCGAAATCAAGCCGCCCCAGTCAACTACCGTTACGCCCTTTGAGGCAAGGGTCTTTAGGTGATCCAGAATATTTTTCTGGAGTGTCGGTGTGCTTCCGATAGAGCCATAGCTGCAATAAGGCACAAGATATACAAATTTTACGTTGGGATTAGCCTCACGGAAGAAGCTCATTACCCTCTCTACGTCGGACGAAAAGCTCTTATCTGCCTCGGCGCCGCTGCTTGCCTGGATTACAACGTAATCATAGCTTCTGTCGGTGAGATAGGACTTATGGTCCTCTCCGTCACATCCGCGTCCTGCCTCACAGCTTCCCCCAAAAAGGTCTCCGAGGCTGTGGGCACCGAAGGTCCAGTTAGTGACCTCTACGTTCATTCCGTTAGCGCGGCAGAGCTGATAAAAATATCCCACGTCACCCTTACGGCTCTGTTGTGTGAGGAAGGCTTGAGATTTTTCGAGAACGGTCTGTCCGTAATAAGTGTAGGAATTACCTACGAATATTATCTTCTTTCCGTCAAGAGAGTTTAGCTGCGTGTTGGTCTGCCCACCTTGGCTGTCGTTTTCGCTTTCCGATTCGTCCTCTCCGCTGTCTCCGCTATTTCCGTGGGAGCTATCACTGTCTGTGCCGCTGTCGAGTACAGAATCACTGTCACTACCGTCCGCGTTTTTATTGCCGCCGCAGGCGCAAAGCCCCCCACAGAGAGCCGCTGCCAGCATAATTAACAAAAGGCGTTTTCCAAAAAGTTTCATTTTAATCTCCTTGTATTGTATTGATTATGCGTTTGGGGCTGTAGCAAAAGCAACAGCCCCCTGTATTTACTTAGGGTCTACGTTTTTTCCGTCTTCCCACTCAACAAGCGTTCCAACTCCGCTTGTTCCGTTTATATTACCGTCCTGTACGTCTCCGCCATTGGTGTTATCATCACCACCCTCGGGCGGTGTTTTGTCATCACCCGTCGGAGGGGTATTTTCGTCGCCCGAAGAAGGAAGATTTTGTTTGCTCTCACTTTCATTCGTGCCGTCACTGTTGGTATCGGATCCGTCCTTGCTACAAGCTACAATACCAAGTGTAAGCAAAAGAGCTAAAAGCAGACAAAAGAAACGCATAAATTTATTTTTCATAACGCTCTCCTTTAAGAGCCGCCCTATCGGATAGCGCATTTTCAGCTATTATCTATCTTAGGGCGGCTCGGTGAAAATTACATATCGATATCCTCGTAACCGGGAGCAACGGACGTGCCGCTGCCGAATGAAACCATAGTTCCTATTTTTTCAATTATCGAATAGGACGTGGACAAAATATCCTCTTTAGCTACGGACATTACGTCCATAGTAGGTCTTGTGTATTTTTTCATCACAGTTCCTCCTTATGCCGCTACGGGTGTAGAGCTAAACGTAGGAGTATCTTCGTTCCACGTTACGTAAAGGGTGCGGACCTCGTCGGTCATAGTAATACCGTCAGCCGTTACGTAGGAAGCAGTTACCTCAAACGCGTAGTCAACACCTGCGGGAATGCCCGTAAGCAGAACGGCGATAAAGCTCTTTCCACCAAGCTCGGAAACAGAGGTGTAAGCCTCAAGTCCGTTTTCATAACCGATAAGCTCGGTATACGCATGACATTCAAGATCCTCAAAGAGTATATCGTCGTCGGTATCGCTTGCAAGAGTCTTTGCGCGAATCGTTACCTTATAGCCCTCGGTAACGTCTGCGTGAGAAAGGGTGATAAAGCGGATATCGTAAACTTCCTCACCCGCGGTATTCTCATAAACGGCGGTATGCTGCTCGTAGTTGCCCTTCAGGTGTCCCTCTACCTTGCCTGTCGCCTTAGCTCTCTCTGTCATCTTAGCCGCCTCAGCCGCGGAAACGCTTGCTATAGAGCTTCTCTGGAGATTGAAGGAATTGGTGAATTGATACGTATAGCTGACATCGCTATTGCCTGCATTGTATGCCTTGCCGTTAAAGGTTATTGTGGCGGAAATTCTTTGATATTCTTCTTCATTGATATTAAATCCTGCTCCCTTGTCGACACCGAGATCACCGCCAAGCGCGATATCATCGTTTTCGGTAACTGTCGAGCAGTTGAACGCATTAAGGATCCACGCAAGCCTTACTCCATATCCCAACAAAACTCCCGCTTTGTTGTTTTTGGAATTCGTTACCTCTCCCGCGATAAGAACGTTATTGAGATTCACCGTAGTAGAGCATATAGTGGCGTTTCCAATTACACCGCCAACACCGCCTGCGCTGTTAGCCTTCACGTCTCCGCCTATAACTACGTTTTCAATGTTCAGCACAGCGTCGGGTGCCTTCATAAGCACGAATCCCTTCTCTGCCGTTTCATTCATAGTAGTACCGCTCTTCTGACCGTAGCTGCCTATAATTCCTCCCGTTCCGCTGTCTGCGATCGTTTCCTCGGTGGTAATCTCCAAATTGCTCTCAACGTTTTTGATATCAATGGTACCGGAATACTTTTCGAAATCTCCGTCCAATTCAGCATCTATGTTCTTAGCGTTCGTCTCTGTAACCAAGCCAATCATACCGCCGATCTGTCCCAACGCCGGCTTGTTATCGGTGGTATATTGGGTAGAAATAATATCCAATGTTCCGTCAAGCTTCACGTTGCTTATGCTAACGTCCGAGGAGCCATTCGCTACGTACGTTCCGATAACACCTCCGACACCGTTCAACAACGTATTTGTAGTAGAAGTAGTTGCCGCACTGGTTCTGTACAAACGAACGTTCATTACCAAATGCTGAATATCCACGTTAGACACGGTAAGGTCAATGTCCTCCGTAGGCTGATAGTTGCCTATAAGACCGCCAACACCTCCGCGCTGAAAGCGCACGGAAACCGTAACGGAACCCGTAGATACAACATTGCTTATCGAGCAATCTCCATCGCTAAACAATTCGCCGATCAGAATTCCCAGGCTTCTGTTATTATCTCCACTGTGCGTTGTATTTACTTCTGCGACATTCAGTACAATGTCATCTATTTCAATAGCACCTTCGACCTTAGCTGCGACAAGCCCCGAACGATGTCCTACAACGTATCTACTGATAACCGTTCCGTTTATAAAATTTACGTTCTCTACTTTTACCGCACTTCCTGAGGAAACGGACGCCGCTATAATTCCCGCCAAATTACCCGTATTATTATTTGCTGCGGCATCAAATACTACGTTTTTAATAACAGCATTTCCAGAAAGGGTCACTGCTATAAACGCCGAATCATCCGTCGAGCCTGACATCTGTCCTGAAATCTTGTGACTGTTTCCGTCAAAGGTTCCTTTAAACTCCTTGAACAGTCCTTTGGCTACCTTCTTACCGATGTTGATATCTGCCCCGAGCTTTACCGTTTTACCCTCAAAAGTATTGGTGGTGTCAGCCGCGATAAGGTTCCAGTCTTCAAGGTCGTTGATGACGTAGGCATTCTCGGCCTCGACCCAAAGGTCGTCTACCGTCTCGGCGTCACTTGCAAACGCTGTGAAAGCGCTTGCGGGGATAAGCATCAGCACCATCACCGTCGCCAAGATCAGTGACAGCGCTTTTTTTGTTGTTTTTCTTGCTTTCATTGTGTTTTTCCTTTCATATTTGTTTTTATTTTAACCGACAGTCTCGGTTATTTCAATCTGATGTCCACGAATATCGGAACGTGGTCCGATGACTTAGTCATAAGGCTATAGGATACTCTGCGGTGGCGTATCACCTCTATATGCTCCGTGTTTACGCATACGTGGTCGATAGAGCTTCCGTTTATATCGTCGTTATCGTCCGTAAGCTGAGAGCCGCACACAAGAGACGTATCTACCACTATATCCTCTGCCCAGCCGTCGTCAAGCTCTTCCTTTCTTTCGGTGGTGACCTTAGTATTGTAGTCACCCGTAAAGACCATAGGAATATCCGAGTATATTTCTTCAAGCCTTTGTACCTCGGCATTGAACTCGTCCATTGCGGCAGGGCGTTTATGGGCGTATTCCTGTCCGTTAGGGGGGAAGTGCAGATTTCCTACTATTATCTTCACCGACGGGTCGTCTATTCTCTCGAACATTACCCATTCGTAGCCCCAGCAATGCTCTCTCCTGGATGCCTTTTGTATATCAGCTCCGCTACCGTCGGTACAGGGTATCCATACGTCCTTGCGGTAGAGTATGGGGGTATGTCCCGTAAGCTGTGATATTCTGCCGTAATATTCCGAAACGCCCTTGTATATCTCCTCGCCTATACCGTCCTTTGCCTCTTGCAGACCTATAAAGTCGGGCATATAATCGAGATAAAGCTGTGAAAGCAGAGCCGCCCGCTGTCTGTACGGTATATCTCCGTCGCCTGTAAAGAGAACGTTGCTTGTCATAATACGTATATCGTCCTCGGGCTTTTCTACGGTAAGTCGGTCGTCTATCTCTCCGCTAAGGTTGACCGTATCGACGGAAAACAGCTCTCTTATGCGCTCGTATATCTTCTCGCACGCCGCCGCGCTTCCATAGCTTATATAAAGCCTTGAGCCGTCACCGACAGCCGAATATCCGTGAGCTGATAGCGTGGGGCTATCTGTCCGCCGATTGGTGCTTCCGATAACTATTTCACATTCCTGCGAGGCTGCCTTGTCGGACACTATCTTTGGCATAAAGCCTGTGAGATTGGCAATATCCGTTGCCAGCCTTTCGGCTATCATTTTTGTAGCGAGAGTAGCTCCCTCGGATATTACTATTCGATATTTTTCCACCTCTGACGAAAGAAGCTTCGCGCCCTTAAGCTCATAATCGGGCTCATATATAAAGGCAAGGGACGTAGGGATAGACATTTGAACAAGTCCGTTTTCGTCCTTGGTGACGTATTGCTTTGCCGATATAGTAGAGCATAGCTTTGATGCGGCAAGAGCTACGTTTTCGGGCTTGACGGCGCAGATATAAATATCTCCGTCCTTAAACACAGCTCCGTAGCCGTTATAGCTTATGTGCGCGCCTGCTTCCTCACAATCCGCGCCTACGTATATTATGCTTGTATTTCCACCCAGATCCTCACCGTAAGCAAACTCAAACTTCACCCCTGCCTTGCGACCAAGGTCGTTTCTTATATACTCGGCGGCATCGTAGTAAGTATCAACGTCTACGCAATATATCTTGTAGAGGGCTTTTCCGTCCTTTACAAGCTGAAGCTCGGTTTCGGCAGGGGTGTTATACGCGGTATCCTCGCCTTGCGTGTCGGTCTCTCCGTCTGTGTCGGGAGCTCTATCGCAGGCGGCAAGCGCCGCCATAAGCATTAAAGCGGCAAGTATGAGTGACAGTATTTTTTTCATATCCGTCACCCTTGTCTTAGCCGTAGACTTCCTCTATCATCTGCATAGTGGAATTCAAGGTATTAACGTCGGCTATAAGCTGTTCGTTTCTTGAACCGAAATACGTCGAATAGCTTGATACGGACGAGCCCTTGACAACGTCATCCATAACCGAGTTGCGGAACATTCCCCAACCGTAGGTATGGATATCGTTATTATGGATTCTTCCAGCGTCGATAACTATGGAGTCTCTTACAAGGTCTATCATTCTTCTGTCGTTTGCACTTCCGGCTCCCTCGGTGGATTTTATCTTCAGCACCTCGTCATAGAGCGCGGGCTCTGTGGTTCTGTAGCCCTCAGAAGAAAGCACCTCTATGGTAGCCGATGTAGCATCCTGTCTGTCGGAGCTGCGGCAAACACCCCAAAGAGTAAAATAAAAGCCTGCTGTGCTGAGATAATCTGTCTGGGTGGAGTCCCATTTGGGCATAGGCAGAATTCCAATGCCGTCCTCTGTTACGGGATTTTCGTTCTTTACCCAAGTGGTAAGATCATAGAGAGACGACGTCATAAACAGCGATCTGCCATTTTTCCACGCGCCCTCAAAGGTATAGCTTGATGTGCCCCTTTCTACTGCCGCTCCGCCACTCTTGGAATTAAGAAGCGACAAAAGCTTTTCGGCAAGACTTATGGTCTTGTTTGAGTTCCAGCCCTCGGATATCTGAAGAGAGCCGTCCTCTGCGTTATCAAGGGTTACAAGTCCCGCGGAGAAGAGCCACGGGTCATAGGATACCGTTCTTAATACGTAGCCGTAGGTCTCGTTCGCGGTCTTTTCCGTGCCTGATATCTCAACCGTCTTTGCGAGAGTTATGAAATTGTCGATAGTCCACGTATTGTTATCTACCATATCATACAGCGTTTTTGCGTCAAAGCTTGCAAGGGCATCTGTAAGATATACGTCAGCCATAGACTTGTTGAAATACATAGCAAAGCCCTGGGCAAGATAGGACGGCGATATAGATCCGGTGGCGAAATAAAGGCGGTCGTATATAGAAGCTCTTTCTACGATATCTGCCGACCACCAAGGGTCATTAAAGTCAAAATAGGGTTGTTCCAAAAGGTTTACAAGGTATCCTCTCAGCATAAGAGGTGTTGCCGCCATACTGTAGCAGGCAAATGCGTCCACCTCGTTACCCGATACCATAGTTTCTGCCTTTGGTATGTAGGAGTCCTTGTAGCTTCCGTTGTTTCCGGCCTCTGTTACTACCGCCAGCTTTACGTTCAAACGCTTCTGAGTTTGCAGGTCTCTTTTGTATACCTGCTGTCCGAGAGTTGTTCCCTGTACATCCTCGGGTTTAATGCCAAACTCCTTGTAGTAACGCTCCGACCAGCCGAGGATACGTATTTCCTTACCGCCAAAGTCCTGCTCTCCAACGGTATCCTTCAAGTAGCCCTTATCATCGTACTCACGGGACTCTTCACCGCCTACGTCGGAAACGTCGGGTTGCGTATCATCGGGCGTTGTCTCTCCGTTTCCCGCACCGTTCTTCTTACATGCCGCAAATGCTGAGGTCAGCATTAACAAAACAAGAAGAATTCCAATAATTCGTGTCATAGCTTTCATAGCTTATGCTCCTTTCTTTTCTCGTTGCGCTTATACGCAAATCATTACTTGTTTTTGTGCCGTATAGTTAAAAAATGGTTTATTTTCCTTTTTTACCCCTCCTCTTCTTCAAGCTTGTTTTTATTATGTCCTTGACACAGCCTACGGTCAAATACCTGTCCTATAAATACGCTAAAATAATTATATTGTACAAAATTACAATTATATATTGACAGGCTATCAATTTTGTAGTAAAATGTTCTCACTTAATTATATCATAATTTTCGCAACAAATCAATTTGCAGACTTGTATATTAAAAGGCAAAAAACTTTGATTTTGTGTATCGTTATAAGAAAGGAATGCCAAATGTCCTCATTTTTTGAAAATTATGGAAACGACTTTTATCTTCACTACGGGAATATGCGACCCGGCTTTTCAATTCCCGCAATGCACATACATCCGTCCTACGAGGTTATGATCGTACCTAAAAGGCTTACCCAGAAATCTGTTGTTAACGGGCTTGCCGTGCCGCCAATAACCGAACCCTCTCTTACCATCTTTTCCCCCTATACTATGCACCAGACTCTTTTCGACACGACCGAAAAGACAGAACGCTTCGTTTTTTATTTTGGAGAGGATTTTATAGCTCAAACACCCTACGTGTACAAGCTGTTTTCGCAGTATAAAAATAATGCCTACACCTACTTTGAGCTTTCGGATAACGTACTTCAACGCATAGAACCGTTTCTCGTCCAGGCGAAGCGTTACAGAGGCAGTAAAAATTTAATAAGGCTTATCTTTCTGTCCATATTTTATATCGTACTCAGGCACAGCACCGCCAAAACAGTATCAAACGGAACAAACAATATGTCTCTTTTGTCCGAGATAATTCAATATATGGCAGAGCACTGCTGCGAAGGTATAACCGCAGACAGCGTAAGCCGCCATTTTTCCATAAGCCGCTCCAAGCTCAACAAGGATTTTTATAATGAGCTATCAATAAGCTTTCACGATATTTTGACCGAAATGAAAATAAGCAAGGCGTGCTATCTGCTGGAAAACAACTCTATTTCAATATCCGAAATATCCGACGAGCTTGGCTTTAAGGACGAAACCTATTTCTTTACCTTTTTCAAAAGAAATACGGGAATGACCCCGTCTCAATTCAGAAAAGAACGGCGATATATCAAGGACAATTAGATTTTTCAAACTAATTTTATGATAAAAAAATACGATGTGAAAAGTTTTGGAGGTTATTATGGAGCTTAAAATTATCAGCTTTAATATACGTTGTTGCGATGACGAGGGTGGACACACGATATCCGAGCGCGCGCCCAGGCTTGCAAGCGTTACAGTCCCCCTTGATGCCGACGTCATCGGATTTCAAGAGTACCGCCCGAAATGGGAGGAGCATGTCGAGAAATATTATTCGGACACCTATGAAATATTCAACAAATACCGCTCTACCGAAAAACCCGAGTCATCACCTATTCTTTGGAAAAGGGATAAATTCGAGCTTCTCGGCAAGGGCTGTTTCTGGCTGTCCGACACCCCCGAGGTCGAATCGAGGGGCTGGGACGAGCGCTTTAACTGTCCCAGGATATGTGAGTACGTTATCCTGAAGCCTACGGATGACGGCGAGCCGTTTGTCTTTATGAACACTCATTTCGGCTTCGGCGACGGATGTCAGACAAAGAGCGCGCGACTTATTTACGATTATTCGAAAAAGATATCCGACTATCCCACCTTTGTGACGGGTGATTTCAATATGTGTCCCGATAGCGCGGGATATGCGGAGATAACGAAATATTTTACCGATGTAAATGCAGTAACGGCAAAGAGCTCGAGTGCGACCTTCCACGGATATGCTCCCGAAAAGCACATGAACTCCCATATCGACTATTGCTTTGTTGACGAAAAAATAAAGCCCCTTTCGTGGGAGCTTATTGACGGCACTGTGGACGGGAAATATCCCTCCGACCATTACGGCCTGAGCATCAAAGTAGAAATATAAAAAAACTTATATACTGACAATTATAACTACATCAAACGCTAATTTTTACGCCAACACCCATACTTGAGGGAGCAGGCATATACGATATGGAGTGTTAACGTTCAGAACCGAAAAAGCCAAGGAAAATCAAGGGCTTTTAGCTCGGTGTCAATAGGGGGGAGGCATATACGGTCTCCCCCTATCTTAACGAAAAGATGGACGGTGAACGCAACTGTAAGTGAAGCGTGTACTATGCGCCAAGAGGGCTGAATTAGCCATCTTATTTTTTAGCAGGATAAAGCCGTGTCTCGTTCACGGCGTCACACATCGCACGGCAACGCCGAGCGAAAGGCAAAAACCGAGATGTTTCAAGGACTTTTCAAAGAATCGGCGTATAGGTCATAACGCAGACAAAATGTGTCTGCTGGCGCCAATTTGGCGAAAAATCGGGCACAAACACCTCAAAAACCAAGGCGTATCAAGGGATAAGCAATGTCTGCCCTTGGCGCCTTTTTCTTATTATTCGTAATTGATAACAAATTGATAATTCTCAACGATACCGCTGGATATATACAAAATTTTGTGGTATTGTTGTTAGTAAAAAGAAAGGAGAAAACTATGGCAACAAGAAAACTACTAACAAACGGAAATGCCTTCAAACGAACAGACGGTCGTTGGGGCGGCACGGTTTGGTATATGGACGAAAGCGAAGAGAGGAAACGCAAGAGCTTTTCGGGTACTACCAAGCAAGAAGTCAACAAGAAAATGACGGCTTACATTGAGGACTTCAACAATCAAATCACCACCTCAATTGAAGCGAACAAAACACTCCGAGAGAGCATGACAAATTGGCTTCAAGTGTTCAAGTTCCCATCGGTTGAACGAACAACCTATGACAGATACGAATGTACCGCCATCAATCAAATCTATCCCTTGATTGGAAATAAAATAGTCGGCAACATCACAGCCGCCGACATCAAAAAAGTCCTCAATCATTGGATGAATGAGGGCTATGCTTATACGACAGTTAAAAAGGTACACAACATCTTAAACGAATACTTCAGATACCTAACCCAACAAGAACTAATCAATAAAAACCCAATGAATAGTGCGCCAATGATAAAGAAAAGCAATTTCTATGCAATTCAAGAAAAGGAAGACCTACCCACAAACGAAACTGTGACAGTCTTCACGGCGGAAGAAATAGAAAAACTCAAAGCGGAAGCCGCCAAAGCATACGGAACAGGAAAGAAATTATACCGTCAAGCAGGGGCATATATCCTAATGCTGAACACGGGATTGAGAGCAGGCGAGATGTTAGGCGTTCTGAACAGCGATGTAGACCTTGAGAGACGAGTTCTGCACGTGCAGAGGGCAGTGAAGGTCATAAACAAAAGAGACGGTGTAGAGCTTCTTGACGGCTCCACGGAGGTCAAGGTTGGAAAGCTCAAGAGTGCGACGAGTAAGAGAGACATACCACTAAATGATACGGCAATAAGAATGATAAAAGAACTCCGCAAAGAGTTCTACTTTGGCGAGAACAGCCCTCTAATATGCGATGAGAAAGGCAACTACACCAAACCCGATATATTCAGACGACGATACCACAGGCTGCTTGAAGGAGCGGGAATAGAAAGTAAAGGACTGCACTCGCTCCGCCATACATTCGCCACCAACCTTGTAAACGGAGTGAAGCAACCCGATGGAACGGTAAAAGCACTCACAGTCAAGCAAGTAGCCGATCTACTTGGACACTCCACGACACAAGTTACGGAGATGTACTACGTGAAAAAGGACACAAGTATGCTGAACGGCATAACAAACGATTTCTGCCTATAAAGTG
>JAZOMG010000063.1:0-28080 GCA_045653705.1 Eubacteriales bacterium
TGGAAAGTCCACCACCGTTTACACGGCAGATGATGTCGAACTTGCCCATGGTCTCGGTTACGGTGAAGGGCTGGTTTACGATGAGCTTGAGAGTCTCAAGTCCGAAGTATTCGTCGATGTCCTGACCGTTGATGGTGATAACACCGGTGCCGGGAAGAACACGTACACGGGCAACCGACTTCTTTCTTCTTCCTGTGCCGTAAAAATAGGGCTTAGAGCTTGTATACATTTATCCGTTCCCCTTTCTTATATCTCGGCAGCAGTGGGCTGCTGAGCTGCATGGTTGTGCTCAGCGCCTGCGAATACCTTAAGTCTTGTAGCAGACTTTGCTCCGATGCTGTTGTGGGGGAGCATTCCCTTAACTGCGAGCTCCATAGCGAGCTCGGGCTTGGTTGCCATAAGGGTCTTGTACTGAACTTCCTTAAGACCGCCGATGTAGCCTGTGTGACGGCGATAGTACTTCTGCTCAAGCTTTCTGCCTGTGAGAACTGCCTTTTCTGCGTTGATGATGATTACGAACTCACCGCAATCCACGTGGGGGGTGAACTCAGGACGGTGCTTACCGCGAAGAATGTTAGCTGCCGCAACCGCAGTTCTACCCATGGGCTTACCTGCAGCGTCGATAACGTACCACTTACGCTCAACCGTCTCAACCTTTGCCATATAAGTTGACATTTCAATTTCCTCCGTAAATTATATATGTTATTTTTTCACGCTTGCATATTATACCACGCCCCCGATAACTTGTCAACCCCTTTTTTGAAAATATTTTTAAAAATTCAATTTAGCTATTGTATATCTCTTCTATTCTCGCTTAATCACCCTATTTGCTCGTTTTTCCTCGTTTGCTAAATTAAAATTCTTAACAATTGAAATGTAATAATCTTCACTCTATGGGCATAAATTATATCAAATTCAAAAAAACGGAGGTCAAAGCTGAAATGATAAACACCTACGCTCCCGAGGGAGCGCTTATAAAAACATCCTTAAATCGGGAATACATCTCTTCCCTGTCGGGACTTGAGCGAGCCATGAACGAGGGTCGGATATTAGAGGGCATCGCTTTGCTTTGCGACAGCTCTATGAGATTACATATAGACCTTTACGGTATGAGGGGAATTATTGACAAGCGCGACGCTGTCTTTTGCCGAAAGGGTGAGGATATAAAGGACATTGCCCTTATTACAAGGGTCGGCAAGCCCACGTGCTTTAAGGTTCTTGGCTTTGAAAGAATTGACGGCGAAACGGTTGCCGTGCTTTCGCGAAGAGCCGCACAGGAAGAGTGCCTAAGATACTATCTGTCATCTCTTATGTCGGGGGATATAATTCCCGCAAGAGTTACTCATCTTGAGAGCTTCGGCGCGTTTGTGGATATCGGCTGCGGGGTATCCTCGCTACTGTCGGTGGACAGCATTTCGGTATCGAGGATATCCCACCCCTCCGACAGGCTTTCGGTTGGAGACAGTATTTATACCGTTATAAAGTCTATTGACCGCGAGCATGAAAGATTTTTTGTGGGTATGAAAGAGCTTCTCGGCACTTGGGAAGAAAATGCCGCTAATTTTGAGGCGGGGCAAACGGTGTCGGGCATAATACGGAGCGTTGAGAGCTACGGCGTATTCGTTGAGCTTGCTCCCAATCTTGCGGGGCTTGCGGAAATTCGTGACGGAAACGATGAGCGCGCCGCCGATGCGGTGGGAAAAAGCGCCGCCGTATACATAAAAAACATAATTCCCGACAAAATGAAGATAAAGCTGGTGCTTATAGACATTTGCGAAAGCGAGCCGCCGCGCCCGCCCTTGAATTATTATATTGACTGTGAAAGAGTGACCCACCTTGACCGATGGAGATATTCCCCGCCCTCGGCACAGAAGCTTATTGAGAGCGTTTTTGAGGAGTTTTGAAAAGGTCATACAGAACGGCGGGAGCAAGCCCCCCGCCCTACGATGTGCTTCTTTGTAGGGTGAGACTTGCTCCCGCCGTTTTCATTTTCATATCTTTTTCAGCTTCGCGTAATTTCCCATTAGCTTTTTAGTGCCGACGGTATCAAAGGCAACCTCGTAGAGTACGTCCGAGCCCATAGGACGGACAGACATTATCTCTCCCTCGCCAAAGGTGAAATGCTTTACCCTGTCGCCCTCACAAAGGAGCTTAGCTCCCTCTGCCGCAGGGGGCGCGGGCTTTTTCATAATGGTAAAGCCGCCGTTATACTGGCTGTCGGTACGCTTGGTTGACGAATAGGCATAGCTGTCGTCATCGGCGTGGAAATACACCTTGGGGCGTCTGTCATATTCGGGAACATAAGGCGCGTCCTCGCGTATGAGCTTATCGGGTATCTCCTCGACAAATCTCGATACGGGATAGGCGTTGGTTCGTCCGTAGAGAAGTCGGCTTCTTGTTCTCAGTATATACAGCTCGTCCTTGGCTCTCGTTATAGCAACGTAAGCCAGCCGTCTTTCCTCCTCCATTTCATCGGGTCCGCCCGTTATAGTCTGCATACCCGGGAAAAGTCCGTCTTCCATTCCGGGGAGAAATACAACGGGAAATTCAAGCCCCTTTGCCGAGTGCATCGTCATCATAACCGCCGCATCGGCATCCTCATCGTATTTATCCACCTCGGACACAAGGGCGTTTTCCTCAAGGAAGCCAAGCAATGTAGGCTCGTCATTATTCCTCTCGTATTCTATAACTCCCGAAATAAACTCCTCGATATTCTCTAAGCGTTCCTTTTCCTCTTCTCCGCCGTCTATCAGCATCTGTCTGTATCCCGACAGGTCGAGGACCTGATTTACAAAGACTTCAAGCTTCATATCGGTATTAAGCATAAGTCTCAGGGTCTCTATCATTTCGGCAAAGCCCTTAAGAGTTTTCGCGGAACGTGAAAGAGCGGGATATTTATCGGCGTTCAGCATTATATCAAATACGCTCTTTCCCTGCTCCTCGGCAATTATCTCTATTCCCGCAACGGTTTTATCGCCTATCTTACGCTTAGGCTCGTTGATGATACGTCTCATTCTCTCCTTATCAGAGGGATTGACGATAAATTGCAGATACGCCACGATATCGCGTATTTCCTTGCGGTCGTTAAAGCGCAAGCCCCCGAGCATTCTATACGGCAGGGCGCTCTTGGCAAATACGCGCTCGATAGTCTGAGATTGAGCGTTGGTGCGGTACAGCACGGCAAAATCCTTATAGCGGCGCTTGCCCTCGGCAACCGCCTTTTGTATCTGACTTACGATGTACCTTGCTTCTTCGTTCTGGTCGCCCGCAACCTTTAAAACTATCCGTTCTCCCTCGCCTCTGTCTGCCCAAAGGGTCTTTCCCAGCCGTCCTTTATTATGGGAGATAACGGCATTTGCCGCGTTAAGTATGGTATTTGTGGAGCGGTAGTTTTGCTCTAGGCGTATAGTTTTTGTGTCCTTGAATTTTTTGTTGAAATTCAGGATATTAGCCACCACCGCCCCTCTGAAGCGGTATATACTCTGGTCATCGTCTCCGACTACCATAAGGTTGCCGTAGCCGCCTCCGAGAAGCGCCGTAAGCCTGAGCTGAGCTACGTTGGTATCCTGAAACTCGTCCACCGACACGTATCTGAATTTACGCTGGTAGTATTCCTTTACCTCTTTGTCGTTTTCAAGTAAGAGGACGGTATTCATAATAAGGTCGTCGAAATCCATTGCGTTTGAGGAACGCAGACGCTCGCTGTATTTCTTATAGACCTTGGCTACAAGCTTACGTCTGTAATCGGTCTGTCCGTATTCCTTTTCAAACTGAGCCGCGTCCATAAGCTCGTTCTTTGCGTGGCTTATAACGCTTGCGGCTGCCTTATCGCTCAGTAGCTTTTCGTCAATATCAAGGAATTTTATAACTTCCTTTATGGCGTTTTTTGAATCGGTGGCGTCATAAATGGTAAAGTCCTTGCCGTAGCCCAAGCGGTCAGCGTATACCCTGAGTATGCGAACACACACCGAGTGGAACGTACCCGCCCATATAGCATCAGCGCCGTCTTCCTCGGGAATAGCCTTTTGCAGTCTGTGCTTTATCTCGTTAGCCGCCTTGTTGGTAAAGGTAATAGCCAGCATATTCCACGGCGGACAGGGTGAAGATATAAATTCGGGCAGTATGTCCTCTATCTCCTCTACCGTAAGGCTCTCGGCTCTTTCAAGCTCGCGCACACGGGCTTCGTCGATTCCAAAGGGCACGTATGTACTGTAATAAGCGTTGCCGTATTTTATTATAAAGGCTATTCTGTGGACAAGCACTGTGGTCTTTCCGCTTCCCGCTCCCGCGAGGACAAGCAGATTTCCCTCGGTGGTAAATACCGCCTCTCTCTGTCTTTCGTTAAGGCTTGAATATACCTTATCAAAAAGTCTGCGCTTTGCCGCAAGATAGCGTTCTTCCAATGTTTTTTGCATTTCTATTTCTCTTCTTCGTCATTTTTGTTTAAGAGCTTGCGTATATATTCCGCCTGCTCCTCTCTTGCGCGCATTTGATTTTCGTAATATATGCGCTCGCTCTCTGTTTTAAATCTTGGCTCGTGTTTCTCTTCCTCTTGGCTATCCTCGGGGTCTATCACCTTGACGATAGGCGGGTCTATCTTTTTGAACGGGTCGCAACCAAGCTCTCTCTCAAAGCTTGCCGACACAGCCGACGTCACGCATACCGTAAGGACAGCTACAAGCCCCCAGACCCAAGGCTCGGGAAAGCTCAGATTAAGCAATACGTCTACGTTCATTATTTTGTCGTAAAGGAGAATTATTATTCTTGAATAAAACAGCAAGGGCAAAACAAGCGCCTGTAATACGCACGCAACAATTCTGTTAGGCAAAAAGGTTACAAACCATATCCTAACGTCGCTTTTTCTGAACTCGGGATCGTTTATATACGCAATTGCCCCCACAGCCACCACCACGGACGAAAGAACGCCCGCGGCGAACAGCACAACAAGTATGGGAATAAGTATAAGCGCAGTCCACGCAAAGCTCTCCTGCGTTACCTCTCTGTCGTTATTGGCAAACAGATAGGCTCTTACCTGCTCCCACGTGTTATTCAAAAGCTCTGCCTCGGATATCTCCCTTTGTGTTCCCTCTACGGTCGAAAAGGAAAGACAGGATATAAACATAGAGCCTATAAGCAAAGCGCACAGGACTATGGGCAACAAATATCTTATATAGATTAGCGCCGTTTTGGCGTTTTTATTTTTAGTATGGCTCATTTGTTCTCCTTAAATTTAAATGAGTAGGGCAAAAGCAGAGAAAGGGGCAGACTGTCGATACTTCCGTCCTCATTTTCAAAAATTATGGGCGTTTCCTCCGAGAAAAACTCCGACATCACCTGTCTGCATACTCCGCAGGGCATACAGGGAGCGCTGTCTCCCGATATGGCTATTGCCAAAAATTCCCTACAGTTGTCTGCCACAGCCGAAAATATTGCCACTCTTTCGGCGCAACAGGTGGGAGTGTACGCGGCATTTTCCACGTTACAGCCTGTATATACTTTTCCGTTTTTTGCAAGCAACGCCGCGCCTACCGAAAATTTCGAATAGGGTGAATAAGAATTTTTCTTTGCATCCCTCGCCTTTTCCATAAGGGCGAGCATTTCACTTTTATCCATTGCCATTCTCCTTTTGGGAAAGCTCTATTGGCTGTCCGTCGCACACCAAAGGAACGCCGAGAAGCCACGCCGCTGTTGCCCCTATATGGGCAAAGGTATCGAGCATTCCGTAGTTTTTCGCTTCAAGCCCCTTTGAATATATCAAAAGCGGTACGTCCTCTCTTGTGTGGTCGGTGGTTTTTGCAAACGCGGGGTCACAGCCGTGGTCGGCGGTTATTATCAGAGCATCGTCCTTGTCAAGAAGCTGTATAAAAGCTCCAAGCCATCGGTCGAATTCACAAAGCCCTTGGGCATATCCGAGCGGGTCGCGCCTATGCCCCCACAGCATATCAAAATCTACGAGATTTACAAAGCAAAGCCCCGAAAAGCTCTCTTTGGCAAGCTCTGCCGTCCTCTCCATTCCCTCTTTGTTGGAGTGTGTGCGGTACGCTCTGTCAAAGCCTCGACCCGCAAAAATATCTATTATCTTCCCGACCGATACCGTTTCAAGCCCCGCTCTCTGCACCGCATCGGCAAGCATCTGTACGGGCGGCTCTAATGAGTAATCGTGCCTGTCAGCCGTACGGTAAAAATCGGGGGCGCTTCCCGAAAACGGACGCGCGATAACTCTGCCCACGGAAAGCTCGCCGCAAAGCATTTCTCTTGCGACTTCGCAAATAGAATACAACTCGGACAGAGGCACAATATCCGTATGCGCCGCAATCTGAAAAACGCTGTCCGCCGAGGTATATACGATAAGCTTACCGCTTTTTATATGCTCCTCACCGAAATCCTTTATAACGGCAGTTCCCGAATAGGGTCTGTTACAAAGCACTCCCCTGCCAACTCTCTTTGAAAATTCATCCAAGAAGCTTTTGGGAAAGCCATTGGGAAAGGTTGGCAAGGGCTTTTCGGATATATGCCCCGCTATTTCCCAGTGACCTATGGTGGTATCCTTACCCATCGATGCTTCTCTGACCCTCGCTACCGAAGCCGTGGGGGTAGGCACAGTACCTAAAAAGTCAAGCCCCTCAATATTTCCAAGCCCCATAGCGCAAAGATTGGGCATGCTCAGCTTGCCTGTTCCGTACACGCTTTTGAGGGTAAACGCACCCTCGTCGCCAAAGTCGGCAGCATCGACAGCCCTGCCTATACCTACGCTGTCAAGGACTATCAAAAATACTCTTTTCATTATTGCACCTGATTAATCGCTACGTCAAGAGCCAAGTTCATCATATCTGTAAAGGAGCTTTGTCTTTCCTCTGCTGTAGTCGCCTCTCCTGTTACAAGGGAGTCGGAAACAGTACAGATAGCAAGAGCGTTCTTTTTTGCTCTGGCGGCGTTCATATACAGCGCCGCCGCTTCCATTTCAACGGCAAGAACTCCCATTTTTGCCCATTTTAGCATTCTCTCGGAATCGTCATCGTAAAACGTATCCGATGAAAGAAGATTTCCAACATGATAGCGCAAGCCCATTTTGCCCGCTATGTCGGCGGCGGTGCGAAGAAGCTCATAGGAGCATATAGGCGCAAAGCTCCCGCCAAGCGCGAACTGCTCGCCGTAGGACGAATTGGTACAAGCGCCCATTCCAAGCACTATATCCCTGAGCTTCAAAGAGGGCGATATTGCTCCCGCCGAGCCAATGCGGAGTATATTCTCCACACCGAAGAAATTGAAAAGCTCATAGCTGTATATCCCCATAGAGGGCATTCCCATACCGCTTGCCATTACCGACACAGGCACGCCCTTCCAGCTTCCGGTATAGCCCTGTACTCCTCTTACGTTATTAAAAAGCTTTGCACCATCAAGAAATTCCTTTGCCACGAACTGAGCGCGCAAGGGGTCGCCCGGCATGAGGACGGTCTTAGCTATATCCTCAGGAGCCGCGTTAATATGAGGTGTTGGATAATTATTTGCCATATCTTATCTCCAATTTTTAAAATTTAGGCTCTATGCCCTCCATATAGTAGGATGCCTCCATATCGGCAACACAGAGGGCAAAGGCAAGGGGAAACATCTCAAGGGCGCGTCCTACCTGATTTGCGTCCTCAGGACCCGAAAAGCCCATATGGTAACGGATAGCAAAGGCTTCCTCTCTTGTAAGCTTCATAAAGCCCGACAGTATGTATACCGACTTTTCGCCGTGACCGTAAGGCAGGGTGTCCTCAATGGTGTAGTAAGGCACACTCTCCCATACTCCGTTTTTCTTTACGTTCCGCATTTCGGTCTTATAAAAATTAGTTTTGCAGACGTCATGAAGAAGCGCTACGATAGCCAAGCTCTCCTCGCTGAACGTAAAGCCGTATTTATCTCTGAAGCGAGGTCTTTTTACAAAGTCGCAAAGACACTCGTATACGTTTAAGCTGTGTTCAAGCAGACCGCCCTCGTACGCCCCATGAAAGCGTGTGCTTGCGGGAGCTGTAAAGAAATCGGTTTTTTCGGTAAGATAATCCAAAAATGCCTCTCCACCCTCCCGTGTAATGCACGCCTTATATATTTCAATAAACTTTTCTCTGTTATTCATAACGCATATTTCCTCACATATTATTTTTCACCTTATATTTTACCATATATGCAAAAAAAAATCAACATAAAAGAATGTGTAAAATATTTTTTTACAAATAAAAAAACGAGACACTCAGCGGATCTCTCGCAGTGTGTCTCGTTCTGGTTTTGGGTTTGTTCTTTTAAATTATTTAAGCTCCTTTGCCAGAGCCTCGAATGCGGGAAGCGCTCCGAGAACTCTCGCCTTATCTACGCAATATGCTATACGGACGTAGCCTTCGATACCGAAATCGTCGCAAGGAACTACTAATATCTCGTGCTTCTTTGCCGCCTCGTAAAAGCTGAAGGCATCTCCCGTAGGTGACTTTACAAAGAGATAAAACGCGCCGTCGGGCTTTACGCACTCATATCCGTAAGCGGTAAGATTATTGTAAAGCAGGTCTCGGTTTTCGCGGTATATCTCTATGTCCACCTTTGCGTCGATACAACGGGCTATTACCTGTTGGAAAAGGCTTGGAGCGCACACGTATCCAAGGGAGCGCCCCGCACCGCACACAGCCAGGTATATATTTTCGCCGTCAGCCATTTTGGGCGACACCGCTATGTATCCGATACGCTCGCCTGGCAGAGACAGAGACTTGGAGTAGGAATAGCAAACAAGGGTATTGTCGTAATGGTTCATAAGATATGGAACCTCTACGTCCGAATACACAAGCTCTCTGTAAGGCTCGTCGGCAATAAGGTAGATAACCTTGCCGTATTCCTCGGATTTTCTCTTCAAAAGCTCACAGAGATTTGCGATAGTTTCCTTTGTATATACAACGCCACTCGGGTTGTTGGGTGAATTGACTATGACCGCCTTTGTGCGCTCGTTTATCTTAGACTCAAGGTCACACATATCTATGGCAAATGTCTTTTCAACAGGCTTACTTACAACTATTTTCGCCCCTGCGTTCTCTATGAAAACTCTGTATTCGGTAAAGAAAGGCGCAAATACCACCACCTCATCATCGGTATTTTCTTCAACTACCGCCTTTAAGCAGATAGACAGAGATGCCGCCGCGCCACAGGTCATATAGATATGATTAGGCGTAACGTCCGCCCCGAAGCGGCTGTTGATATTCTCGGCTATTACCTGTCTTACTCTCAAATCTCCCTGCGCCGAGGAATATCCGTGCAAAAGCACGGGATTTTCGTTTTTGAGAAGCTCTACGATAGTTTCATTTACCTCTTTAGGCGCAGGCACGCTGGGGTTTCCCAAGCTGAAATCAAATACGTTCTCAGCTCCTATCTGCGCACCGCGGGCTTTGCTGTATTCAAAAATCTCTCTTATTATGGAGCGCTTGCTTCCAAGCCCATACATTTTCTGATTATATCCCATTTTATCACCTATATACCGAGAAGCTCTCTCGCATTCCCGTAAAATATCTTTTCTTCTGTTTTACTGTCAAGTCCGAGGTCTTTGATTATCCGAACGTCACCTTCAATACTGCTCCAAGGCGAGTCGCTGGCGAAAAGTATTTTATCCTCGCCATGCTTTTTCATTATTTTCAGTAGCATTTCCCTGTCTACAAATCTCAGAATATACGCCGTGTCAAAGTAGACGTCAGCGCCGCAAAGCTCCTCGTACACCTCCCTTGCGCGTTCATTTGCGCCAAGATGAGCAAGGACAAGCTTGCTATAGTCAACCTTATCTATAACCCTTTTTACACGGTCGGGCGTGCATTTTACAGGCAATCCCCGATAGCCGCCGTCTACTCCCGAATGGGTTATGACCACAAGTCCGTTTGCCTTTGCGGCTTTAATTATCCTTATATATTTTTCATCGTCTATATAAGTTTCCTGATAATCGGGATGAAGCTTTATACCTATAAAGCCCTGCTCTGCTATCCATTCTGTTTTTCGCTCTATATCCTCACACATAGGATGTATTCCCGCAAAGGATATAAGACGGCGTTTTTCGTTTTTGTAGCGCCTGTTCACCTCAAGGGCGAAGTTATTTACGCTTTCAAACTGCCGCGGATTTGTAACGACGGGCAACGTAACCGCAATATCCACACGTGCCTTTTCCATCTCCCACAGAAGCCCATTTACAGAGCCGTCCGAAAAAGGCGGTATACCGCCTTTTTCGGAAAGATATTCTATTGTTTTCTTCGCTATTTTATCGGGAAATATATGAGTGTGAATATCTATTATCATTTCAACCTCGGTATTTTTTACATTCCGACTATCTGTTCACAGGATACTGTTTCTATTCCGTTTTCGGAAAGTATAGCGTCAAGCTTATTGATATCGGATGCTTTAAGTACCACGTACGCATTGTCGCCCTCAATGGACAGACCGTACATATATTCTATGTTTACCTTTTCGTTGTCTATTACCTTAAGCAGACTTTGCAGGCTTCCAACCTTGTGAGCTATCTTGATTATGGTAACGTCGGACAGCAGCGACGAAAAACCGCCCTCTGTCAGCTTTTCCTTTCCCTTTGCGGGGTCACTGACTATCAAACGGAGCAGACCGTACTCGGTAGTATCAGCCAAGCTCATAGACAAAATATTGACGCCATTGTTTCTCAGAACGCTAAGCACCTCACTAAGTCTTCCCGTTCTGTTTTCAATAAATACGGTTAATTGCTTTGCGAACATTTCTTTTCTCTCCTTTATTAATATAATTTACGGTTGTCGATAACGTGAACCGCCTTGCCCTGACTTCTGACAAGGGTCTGAGGCTCTACTATCTTGACCTTAGCCGAAATTCCCAGCGCCTGCTGGATTATATGAGCGATCTTCTTGGTAAGCGCCTCGATAGCTCTTATTTCATCGGTGTAGTATCTCTGGTCTATCTCAACCTGTACCTCAAGGGTATCAAGATTATTAACACGGTCCACTATCATCATATAGTGAGGAGTTACCTCTTCCACGTCAAGGAGCGCCGCTTCTATCTGGCTTGGGAATACGTTTACACCGCGTATTATAAGCATATCGTCCACACGTCCCTTAAAGCGTGAGATACGCGCGCTCGTTCTTCCGCACTCGCAAACGCTTCTGTCAATGCTTGTCAAGTCCTTGGTTCTGTAACGGATAAGGGGTATTCCCTCTTTTGTAAGGGTAGTAAAAGCAAGCTCGCCCGTCTCGCCGTCAGCGGCGGGAGTAAGTGTTGCGCTATTAAGCACTTCGGGGTAGAAATGGTCCTCGCAAACGTGGAGACCCTTATGGAACTTACAGTCACAGGCAACGCCGGGGCCCATTATTTCGCTGAGTCCGTAGATATCGTGAGCCGTTACGTTAAGTCTCGCCTCTATCTCGTGTCTCATCTTTTCAGTCCAAGGCTCTGCGCCGCAAACGGCTGACTTAAGCTTTATCTTATCAAGCAAGCCCTCTTCCGCAAGTACCTCGGAAATATGTAAAAGGTAGGACGGAGTACAAGCTATGGCGGTAGCTCCGAAATCAACCATCATAGTGGTGAGCTTTTTGGTGTTACCCGTGCTCATCGGAACGACGGTAGCTCCAATCTTCTCAGCGCCGCTGTGAGCGCCCAAGCCGCCCGTGAACAAGCCGTAGCCGTATGCTACCTGTATTATGTCGTCCTTGCCGATATCAGCCATAGACATACATCTTGCCACACACTCAGACCAAACGTCAAGGTCGTGTCTCGTATATCCCACAACGGTAGCCTTACCCGTAGTACCGCTTGATGCGTGTATTCTCACTATCTGAGAATTGGGAACCGCGAAAAGTCCAAAGGGGTAGTTATCTCTCAGGTCATCCTTGGTTGTAAAGGGCAACTTTGTGATATCCTCTATGCCGTGAATATCTCCCGGCATAAGTCCTACCGCCTGCATTTTTTTGCGGTAGTACTCTACGTTATGATAAACGTAATCCACAAGCTTTACAAGTCTTGCGCTTTGCAGAGCCGTCATCTGGTCTCTGCTCATACATTCCTTGGTCTCATTCCATATCATTTCAAAATCCCCCTTATTTATTCGCCTCGTAGCCCCTTATAAACGCATTTTTGTTAATTTCTATGGTTTTTGCGGGCACTGTGCGCTCGATAACGCCAAGCCAGGTGTCCTTATCAAAGCCAACCTCGCTTGCCGCGTATCCGAGAACTACCGAGTTGAGAACCTTGCTGTTACCAAGCTCAAGAGCTATGCTCTGTCCGTCGATAGCGTATACAGTATGCTCCTTTTTGAGATTTTCAAGTATTCCCTCGGGGTATTCCTTAGCTCCTATAACTACGGTCATAGGATCGATACGGCAATCGTTTACAACGAGCACGCCGTCCTTTTTGAGGAAGTGGGCGTATCTCTGCGCCTCGAGACGCTCAAACGCGATTATAACGTCTGCATCACCCTCTTCAACAACAGGCTCGCAAACCTTTTCGCCAAAGCGAACGAACGTAACCACGCTTCCGCCTCTCTGCGCCATTCCGTGAACCTCGGAAATCTTAACGTCAAGTCCGGCTTCAAGAGCGGTCTTTCCGATTATTCGGCTTGTAAGCAAAGTTCCCTGACCGCCTACGCCGACTATCATTATATTCTTTGTCATAATTATCTCACCACCGTTTCAATAGCGCCGAACTTACAATAGTTCTTGCAAAGTCCGCATCCGTTACACATTGTTTCATCAATTTTTACAGTTCCGTCAGCCTGCTTTGTCATAGCGGGACAGCCGATCTTCAGACACATTCCGCACTTCTTACATTTCTCGGGGTCGGCTACGCACTTGTTGGGGAATTTCTGACCCTTAAGCAGCACGCAGGGAGACTTTGTTATAATAACAGTAAGTGTATCGCTGTTCACGCTCTCCTTTATTACCTCTTCAAGGCGTACGACGTCAAAGGCATTTACCTCGATTACGTTTTTAACGCCCACAGCGTGGCAAAGCTCCACAAAATCAACAGCGTTGGTCTCCTCGCCCTTTAAGGTCTTACCCGTTGCGGCGTGGTCCTGATGACCCGTCATTCCCGTGGTACGGTTATCGAGTATCATAACAGTTCCCGTAGCCTTGTTGTAGACCATATTTATAAGGGAGTTGATACCTGTATGTAGGAACGTGGAGTCACCGATAACGGCTACCCAATTCTTTACGTAATCCTTGCCCTTTGCCTTTTCCATTCCGTGGAGCGCGGAAATACTTGCGCCCATACAGATGGTGGTGTCGATAACTCCAAGGGGAGCTACCGCGCCGAGGGTGTAACAGCCGATGTCGCCCGATGCGTGTATCTTAAGCTTTTTAAGCACGGAGAACACGCTTCTGTGAGGACATCCGGGGCAGAGTATGGGAGGACGTGCGGGAGCTTCAAGCTTTTCAAATTTTGCGTTGTCCTCACCGAAGATAACTCTGCGGAGAAGATTTGCGCTGTACTCGCCCTGACGGGTAAAGCACTCCTTGCCCTTTACGTCAAAGCCCCAAGCTCTTACCTGCTCCTCAATAAGGGGCTCAAGCTCCTCGAATACGTATACCGTCTCTACCTGTGAAACAAAGCTTTCAATAAGCTCGCGGGAAAGAGGATTTACAAGACCAAGCTTCAGAACGCTTGCGTCGGGACATACCTCTTTTACGTACTGATACGCGATACCGCAGGTTATAAAGCCCAGCTTTTTGTCCTTTATCTCCATCTTGTTTACGGGCATATCCTTGGCATCTGCCGCCATTTGGTTTTCTCTCGCTTCCACAACGAGATGTCTGCCGATAGCCGATGCGGGCATCATAACGTACTTCTGCATATTTCTCTCATAGGTCTTATCCTCAACCTCTTCCCTGTCGCAAAGCTCTACCGCGCTCTGGGAGTGCGCGAGCTTTGTGGTGGTGCGGAGAATTACGGGAGTATCGTATTTTTCGGAAAGCTCGTAGCCGTATTTTACGAAATCCTTTGCTTCCTGGCTGTCCGAGGGCTCAAGAACGGGAACGTGAGCGGCTCTTGCTATCATTCTCGTATCCTGCTCGTTCTGTGAGCTTGCAAGTCCGGGGTCGTCGGCTACCACGAAAAGCGAGCCGCCGTTAACGCCTGTATAGGCAAAGGTATAAAGGGGGTCAGCCGCCACGTTAAGTCCTACGTGCTTCATACACGCAAGGCTCCGAACTCCCGAAATAGACGCGCCGATAGCCACCTCTGCGGCTACCTTTTCGTTAGGCGCCCATTCGGTATATACGGCATCGTATTTAGCCAGATATTCACTTATTTCCGTGCTGGGTGTGCCGGGGTATGCGCTTGAAAGCTTTACTCCCGCCTCGTACGCGCCTCTGGCAATAGCCTCGTTACCAAGCATTATAGTTTTGTTAGACATATCAGTTACCTCTCAGATCCTTTACTCGTTTTGCCTTTCCCTCAAATCTCTGAAGCGTGTTGGGCGACTCCAGCATTATCTTTGCGTCAAGTCCAAGCACCACCTTAAGCTTATTTCTTACGTCTCTCGATATTCTTTCAAGAGTGGAGAAGGAGTCGGTGCTGTGGGCAAGCTCCACCTTAACGGTGAGCTTATCGAGATAGCCCTCGCGCTCAAGCACTATCTCATAGTGAGGTCCAAGCTCCTCAAAGCTGAGAATGACCTCTTCTATCTGGCTCGGGAACACGTTTACGCCGCGTATCTTAAGCATATCGTCGCTTCTTCCCGAAAGATTTTCCATACGGCAGAACGTTCTTCCGCACTTACACTTTTCATAGAAAAGTCTTGTGATATCCTTTGTTCTGTATCGGATAAGGGGCAGACCCTCTTTCTTGATACAGGTAATAACAAGCTCTCCCTGTTCTCCCGCGGGAAGCACCTCACCCGTTTTGGGGTCGATTATCTCGGGGATAAAGAAATCCTCGTTTATGTGCATACCGCAAAGCTCTGTGCATTCACCCGACACACCGGGACCCATAAGCTCGCTCATTCCGTAGTTAGAGGTTATAAGTACGTCATCGCCCCAATATTTGTGCATCTCCTCGCGCATAGCGTCGGTCAACAGCTCGCTTCCCACAAGGGCGATCTTGACCTTAAGATCCTTTATGGGGTCAACGCCCATCTCTCTTGCCACCTCGGCAAGTCTGAGAGCATATGATGGAGTCGCAACAAGCAAAGACGTTTCAAAGTCCTGCATATACATTATCTGCTTTTGGGAGTTACCCGTAGAGGACGGAACGATAGCCGCGCCCATATTTTCAAGACCGTAGTGCAGTCCGAGAGCTCCCGTAAACATTCCGTAACCAAAGCATATCTGAGCTACGTCCTTTGAGGATGCCCCGCCCATACAGGCAATTCTCGTTACGCACTCGGTCCACGTTTCAATGTCGCCCTGCGTATATCCTACCACCGTGGGCTTACCTGTCGTTCCGCTTGACGCGTGTATTCTTACAAGGTCATCCTTAGGAACTGCGAATAACCCAAAGGGATAATTATCCCTCATATCCTGCTTTGTTACAAAGGGGAGCTTGGCAAGGTCCGCAAGGGTCTTTATATCCTCGGGGCGCACGCCCGCGTCGTCCATTTTCTTTCTGTAAGGCTCAACCTTTTCGTAAACTCTTTTTACAGTTTCCTGTAAGCGTTCAAGCTGTATCGCCTCTATTTCCTCTCTTTCGAGAGTTTCTTCCTTTGACCAGATCATTTTTTTACCTTTTGTCCTTTATAATAATTATAAGTAAATCTATAAACACTCTGTTATTATAGCATATTTTACTTTTTTTGTCAACCGACATTCGGGCTTTGCAAGAACATTTTTGTTGAATTTTTTAAAAAAATGTGTTATAATGTAAGTACAGATACTCTTATTAGAGGAGAAGCCTATGAAAAAATACGTTTTAGCCCTTGACGAGGGCACTACGAGCGCAAGAGCCATACTGTTTGGCAGGTATTCAAATACCGTATCGGTAGCTCAGCACGAAATAAAACAAATATACCCTGCCGCCGGCTGGGTAGAACAAGATCCTATGGATATTTACGCCAATCAGTACGCCTCCCTTACCGAATGTATAGCGAAAAGCGGCGTTGACCCCCAAGACATTGCCGCCGTTGGCATAACCAATCAGCGAGAGACTGTGATAGCTTGGGATAAGAACACGGGCAGACCTATATGCAACGCCATAGTATGGCAATGCCGACGGACAGCGGATATATGTCAGGAGCTTATTGACGGCGGACACTCGGATTATATCTCCGAGACTACGGGACTGCGCCCCGACCCCTATTTCAGCGGTACAAAAATAAAATGGATACTTGATAACGTAGAGGGCGCGCGGCAAATGGCGCTTGACGGTCGGCTTCTTGTTGGCACGGTAGATACGTGGCTTGTATGGAAGCTTACCGAGGGCAGAGTTTTCGTTACCGACCTGACCAACGCTTCAAGAACTATGCTCTGTAACATTCATACAGGTCAGTGGGATAAAAAGATGCTCGACATACTTGATATTCCCTTATCTGTTCTCCCCGAGATACGGAGCAGTAGCGAAATATACGGTACTTTTGACTGTATGGGCGCATCCGTTCCCCTGTCGGGAATAGCGGGTGACCAGCAGGCGGCGCTTTTCGGACAGCGCTGTTTTTCAAAGGGAGAGGCAAAGAACACCTACGGCACAGGCTGTTTCCTTTTGACTCACACGGGTAACGAGGCTATAAGGAGCAAAAACGGTCTTTTGACCACAGTTGCGGCTACCGAGCAAGGCAGACCCATTGAATACGCCCTTGAGGGAAGCGTTTTTGTGGGCGGCGCTATAATAAAATGGCTACGCGATGAAATGCGACTTATCCACGAGGCTAAGGACAGCGAATATTTCGCGAGAAAGGTAGAGGACACCAAGGGTGTGTATCTTGTTCCCGCTTTTTCGGGACTTGGCGCGCCCTTTTGGGATATGAATGCTCGTGGAACTATCGTGGGACTTACCGCAGGCGCGGGCAAGAACCACATAATAAGAGCCGCTCTTGAAGCAATAGCGTACCAAACGAACGACGTGCTTTCGGCAATGAAAGCCGATATGGAAACCGACGTCCGCTCTCTAAAGGTAGACGGCGGCGCATCGGCAAACGCTCTGCTTATGCAGATGCAAAGCGACCTTTCGGGTATTAAGGTAATGCGATCGGCAAACGCAGAGGCTACGGCGGCGGGTGCGGCATATCTTGCGGGGCTTGCCGTGGGATTTTTCGAGAGCCGAGAAGCGCTTCGCGAAATAGCATCCGACACGGTAGAATTTTCTCCCGCTCTTGAAAGCGAAGAAAGAGAGCGTAAAATAACGGGCTGGCGCAGAGCCGTTAGGGCTTGCCGCAGCTTTTCGGAAAGCGAGGGATAATTATGGCTTGTGAAATAAGACCTTTTTCAGTCCTCTCCTCTGACGGCATACACACCCTAAAGGGAGTAATCTATATACCCGAGGGAGAGCCTGTGGGATATTTCCACATAGTTCACGGAATGACCGAGCATATTGACAGATACCACAGATTTATGTCGGATATGGCAAACGAGGGCTATATATGCTTTGGATATAACAATCTCGGGCATAAGGGTACGGCAAAGGACAGCGAGCTTGGCTTTATTGCGAAAAAGAACGGCTGGGAGCTTTTGTGCCGTGACGTTAAGCTCTTTTCGGACGCCGTAAAAAAGGAATACGGCGAGGAATTGCCCTATTATCTCATGGGGCACAGCATGGGCTCTTTTATCGCCCGCCTGTCGGCGGTCAGATACGCGCGCCCCAAAATGCTCATAGCAATGGGAACGGCAGGCAAAAACCCAGCCGCAGATGCGGGGCTTATGCTTATTGCCCTTATTAAGCTTTTCTTCGGTGGGCGGCATTTCTCCCCTCTTATAGACAAGATAGCCTTTGGCAGCTACAATAAGCGCTTTGGCGGCGGAAGCCCCGATGACCCTAAGCCTTGGCTGACAAATGATGAGGATATCCGTAAGATATATTACAAAGACAAATACTGTACCTTTAACTTCTCCGTAAGCGCGATGGGAGATCTGATACGGCTTATCAAGTATTCTAACGATAGCGGCTGGTACCGAGGGCTTCCCAAAAATATGCCGATCTTGCTTGTGGCAGGCTCGGATGACCCTGTGGGAAGCTACGGAAAGGGCATTTTGGAGATAGCGCAAATAGCAAGAGCCGAGGGCTTAGACGTGACCGATATTATCTATGAGGGCGCAAGACACGAGATACTGAACGATACCACCTATGACAAGGTAAAGCTCGATATATGTAATTTTTTAAAATAAAGTGTTGCAAAAAGATTAAAAATGATGTATAATTATAGGCGAATTATGTCGAATACTTTTTAAGCGAGGATAACAGCTATGCACTTTTTCGGCAAGATCATTGAGATACTCAGCTTCAAGGCTGAAACACCGCAAATGTTCGGATGGGTACACATTCTGTCTTTTGCGTTAGCTATACTTCTTGGAATTGTTTTTTGCATCGTCTTTAAAAAGCCAAACGAAAAAACGGCTAAAAGGCTTTTGCTTATAACCTCATTAGTCGTTATCGCGTTGGAAATATACAAGCAGTTCGTTTTCAGCTTTTCCTATGACGGTCAAGCCGTAAACTTCGACTTTCAATGGTACGCATTTCCCTTTCAATTCTGTTCTATGCCTATGTATGTGGGACTATTGGCGGCGCTTATTAAAAAAGGATGGCTGCACGATGCCCTGTGCGCCTTTCTCGCCACCTACGGCTTTTTCGCAGGAATAGTGGTTATGGTATATCCCGCTCAGGTATATATAGACATTGTGGGAATAAACATACAAACAATGGTTTGCCACGGGCTTATGCTCTCTATGGGTATTTATCTTCTCGCTTCGGGATACGTTGAGCTTAAGCACAAAACAATGCTCAAATCCCTTGCCATTTTCTCGTCAATAGTCGTTTTCGTTATGATAATGAACGAGGTGGTTTATTACAGCGGTATACTTAACGGAGAGGTTCTTAATATGTTCTTTATCAGCCGTCACTTCGAGCCGTCGCTCCCTGTATACTCCCTTGTTCAAGCGGTAGTTCCCTATCCGTTCTGCGTACTGATATACATCGCGGGATTCACCGGCGCATCGTATATCATTCTGCTCTCGGCTATGGGAATAGATAAAATCGTACGTACAGTCAAAAGCAAACAAAGAGTAAAGGTATAAAATGAAATATAAAAATGTAATTGAGGGCGTTTTTAAAGAACGCCCCAATCGCTTTATTGCCAAGGTCGTCATTGACGGCAATGAAAAAATATGCCACGTAAAAAACACGGGCAGATGCCGCGAGCTTCTTATAGACGGCGTAAAGGTTGTTGTTGAAAAAAGCAGCTCTCCCTTGCGAAAGACCGAATATGACCTTATCGCGGTATACAAAAATAACACTCTCATAAATATTGATAGCCAAGCCCCCAACAAGGTGTTTGGCGAGTGGGTGAAGCAAAGCGGATATTTCGGAAAGCCTACTATTATAAGGCCCGAATGTACCTATAAAAACTCGCGGTTCGATTTTTATTTAGAGACAGATGGACGAAAAATATTTGTTGAGGTCAAAGGCGTTACATTGGAAAAAGACGGTGTTGTCCTCTTCCCCGACGCGCCCACAGAAAGGGGCGCAAAGCATCTTCGGGAGCTTGCAGAGGCGGTAAAGGAGGGCTATGAGGCTTATGTGTTTTTCATAATCCAAATGGACGAATGTCTTTATTTTACGCCAAACGCAGATACCGACAAGCGATTTGCGGATACGCTGAAAAAGGTATCGGCAGAGGGCGTGAATATCCGCGCGCTTAGCTGTAATGTTTTGCCTGACAGCCTAACTGCAAAGGAGCTTGCTCGGGTCAAATTATCGATTACCGAGGCGCAATAAGCATTAGCGATAGCCTGTTTCCGTTCGTATGGAAGGCTATTAGCCTCCCGCCTTATTAAGGACATTATCCTTTATTTTCGGCGGGAGCAAGCCCCCGCCCTACGACGCATTCTAAAAAATACAGATGCTCCATTCAAATACAGAAGTTCGTTTTTTCTGTAATGAATGGAGCATCCTTTTTTACTTGTTTTTTGCTTAGGTTTTTTGCTTAGGTTTTCTTTTTGCTTACTTTTCTTTTTTAAAATTTTAAGTAGCCAATAGGAATATACCTATCCAATTGCAATATTTTCTTTTGCTTACTTTTCTTTTTTAAAAGAAAAGTAAGTTAAACGCCGCTGTATGCGGAGAAGCCGCCGTCTACGGGAATAACCGTTCCTGTTACAAAGCCGCTTGCTTTGTCATCGGCAAGCCAAAGGAGCGCGCCAATAAGGTCGTTGATCTCCCCGAAGCGTTTCATAGGCGTAGCATTGAGTATCTTGTTTGTTCTCGCTGTGGGAGTACCGTCCTCATTGAAGAGAAGTCCCCTGTTTTGATTTGTTACGAAAAATCCGGGAGCTATGGCGTTACAGCGTATTCCGCAGGGTGCGAAATGCACCGACAGCCATTCGGTAAAGTTGGATATTCCCGCCTTAGCCGCAGAGTATGCGGGTATCTTTGTCAAAGGACGAAAAGCATTCATTGAAGAAACATTTATGATATTTCCGCCCGTCCTTACCATATCGGCGGCAAACACCTGTGTTACAAGAAAGGCAGAGGTTATATTGAGATCGAAAACAAACTTAAAGCCCGACTCGTCAATTTTGAAAAAGTCCTTTGCCACTTCTGTATCGGGGGTCATTATCTCGTTGTCACAGGTGGCTCTCGGGTTGTTTCCGCCCGCGCCGTTTATAAGGAAATTAACAGCTCCCCACTTTTCATTAACGGCATTCTTTGCCGCCTCTATGCTCGCCTTGTCAAGACAGTTACAGGGTACAGCCAACGCATTCTCGCCTATCTCGGCAGCGACAGCTTTTACCGCCTCTTCGTTAATGTCAAGCAACGCAACCTTTGCGCCACACTCGGCAAGCGCCTTTGCGAAAGCGGAGCAGATAATACCGCCCGCTCCTGTTACGGCTACAACCTTGTCCGAAAGGTCTACTCTAAAGGGTATCATATTTTTGCCTCTTTTCTTTCATTTAGTTTCCTTTTCGATAGCCTCGAAAAGTCCGTTAAGATATGCCGCGCCAAGCGCTCTGTCGTACAGACCGTAGCCCGGCTTTCCGTCCTCGCCCCAGATATTTCTTCCGTGGTCGGGGCGTACGTATCCGTCAAATCCGTTCTTTACAAGAGCGCGAACAACGCCGTAAATGTCGAGGTCACCTGACTTCGTAAGATGTCCCGCCTCGGTAAAATCAAGGTCGCCCTCGAATTTCAGCTGTCTTATATGAGCAAAAAAGATACGGTCGGTATATTTTTCTGCCATTCTGACAAGGTCGTTTCCTCTGCCCGCGCCAAGAGAGCCTGTGCAGAAGGTAACGCCGTTGTGCTTGTTGGGTACTGCCGAGAAAAACTTATCGTAGCTGTCCGCCCCCGTGATTATTCTGGGCAGACCGAACATATCCCATGGCGGATCGTCGGGGTGAATAGCCATATTGATGCCTGTCTCGTCGCAAGCGGGCATAATGCCGTTAAGGAAGTAAACAAGATTATCAAAAAGCTGTTCGTGGGTCATTCCCGAATAAGCATCAAGCAGCTCATTCAGCTCGTCGGTCTTATAGCTTTCATCCCAACCCGGGAGATGGAGATTTTTTGGGTCAAGCTTCATCAGCTCCTCGTGAGTGTAGGACAGAGAGTTTGAGCCGTCTGCCGCCTCTGTGTGAAGATTTGTACGAAGCCAGTCAAACACAGGCATAAAGTTGTAGCAGATACACTTTACACCGCACTTGCCGAGATTCCTTATGGTCTCAGCATAATTTGCGATATACTTATCTCTTGTGGGTCTGCCAAGCTTGATATCCTCGTGTACGGGTACCGACTCAATAACCTCCATTTCAAGTGCCTCAGCCTCGCAAAGAGACTTAAGACACTCTATTTTTTCGATGCCCCATACGTTTCCGACAGGCTCGTCGTAAACCGCCGTAACAACGCCCGACATATTTGGGATCTGACGTATGTATTTAAGCGGTATGGTATCGGTCTCGCCGTACCATCTGAACGTCATTTTCATAATAAAATTCCTTTCTTATACATTTATCCATTCCCCACGGCTCTTATATGCCGCGAGTATAAGCCTTATTACCTTTGCGCCCTCTTCGCCGTCTATCGGGAAGTGTTTGCCCGCCTTGATACAGCTGTAAAAATCATCAATAAGCAACTCGTGTCCGCTTCCGTAGCAGACCTTAGCCCCCGTTCGCTTTCCCTTGGGAAACTCCTTGAATTCGTTGCCGATGACCGTATATCTTGGCATTACCTTTATGACCTCTGTATCTGTCCTCAGAGTTATTTCCACAGGCAAGCCCCCAACGCCTCCGTTGGTAGCGTAGAAATTGAAGCCGCATGCTCCCCTTGCGGATATCGCCGCAGTATCCTCAACCTCTATGTGTTCCTTTAAGGTAAGATTTGATACGCTTGCGGCAAGCTTTTCGGGCATACCGCAAAACCACTGCATAAGGTCAAGAGTATGAAGCGCCTGATTTATAAGCACTCCTCCCCCCTCGGTATCCCATTTTCCGCGCCACGCCCCCGATGCGTAATACTCCGCGTCACGTACCCAACAGACAGAACCGATACCGCCCTTGACGGTCTTATCCTTAAGGTACTCCTTTATATACAGGTTTGAGGGATTGTATCTGTTTTGGTGGCAAACGCCAAGTATTGCCTCCGATGCCCTCTCGGCTTCGAGTATCCTCGGAATATCCTCTTCTCTTATGCACAAGGGCTTTTCGCAAAGGACGTTTATATTCCGTCTCAGCGCCTCTATCACCATCTCGGCGTGAAGATAGTGGGGCGTACATATATGAACGGCGTCGGGACGGTGAGTATCAAGCATTGTTATATAATCCTCATACAGCTCCGCATCGGTAATATCGGAAAGAACGCCCCTGTCAATATCGCATACGGCGGACAGAGTTCCCCTCTCCCGCAATATCTCTGCGTGAAGCTTACCTATAACACCGTATCCCACAACTGCCGTTTTCATAGTGATCTCCTTTTTAATACGTTCCCGCGGTGTCAGCCGCCGCAACGTCTGCTGTGTCCTTAATTCTCGATACCGCTCTGTGAGCGTTAAGCTCGCGAAGATATCTTTCTTCGTCAATGGGCAGAGCTATCTCCTCGGCGTTGTTCCAGCCCGAAAGCTCGATAGCGTTCATAAGCTCAACTCCGTTAATACCCTCTTTACCGTCAACGAACAGCTCTTCCTTACCGAGTATCGCTCCCGTAAAGTTGTTAACGATTCCCGCGTGCTGAGGATTTTCTCCATCGGTCTCTACCTCAATGACCTCGCAAGCAGGCTTTTTGAAGCCATCCTTGCTGTTCAGAAGCAGCTCCTTGCTGTCGGTAGCGTTCTTATACCAAAGAAGCTTATTCTTTCCGTCGCTGAGAGGCTTTGTGCGATGCGATTCTTGGAAAGGACGCAAACAGAGAGAATCCCACACTTCCGTGGCTGATCGAAAACAAATTCATTCTTTGCGAAAATAATAAGCTGTCTGCAAACTTCATTGTTTTTGAGCGTGATATTTTTGATGAAGTCACTTGCATCCTATCGGATATCATTGAAGAAGTTGCAAACTGCATGATTGATATATCAAATCAAGCGGAAAAGATACTTTCAGAACACGCTCCTGCTTCGCTCAAAGGACAGTGCGGAGATATTGCGAAGATCCATCACCGTCTTGACGTGGCAGCTTTCTTGTTAGAGGAACTTATCAAAGAAAATAATCTTATTGTTCCGAACGAGAAAACACCTCTCTGTATTTGGGGCGTTAAAGCATAAAATATTAACCGCCGAGAGTAACCATTTTGGTCGCTCTCGGCGGTAGTTTAATTAGCATCAATTTGAACGACAACAGTAAAAAACAAATCCGAACCATCTGCCATATATCCAATTTCATCAAATGTGGGGATATTGATTGAGGTCCGTCAAACGAATCAAACCAGATAATCTCCCTGTCGATTAGATTGTTGTCTGTAAATAAAGTGTTGTTATCTGTAATTATTTTTTATGTATTATCTTATTGATTAAATAGAGAAAGTATATTATAATATTTACATATAAAGTTTTGTGATAATCGTGAGGTGATACTATGAAGCCACAGACCTTTGGACGCAACCATGACATTGAGAGAATGGTTCCAATTCAATGCGTAAAAGATGATACTTTGCGAGATTTGAATATCAAAGATGCCTGTTTCGGGTTGCTTATCATATATGAAGGTACGGTAATTTTTCAAATTGGAGATTTATCCTTTGAAGCTACAGGACCATGCTTTGTGTGCTTTGATGAATCAAATTCCCCCAAAATACTCAGAAAGCGTGGAGTAAAATGCGATTCTGTTTATTTCGAGCCGACATTTCTAAATATCAATATGACCTTTTCGAGAGTACATAGTGGAGGTTATGAACAGATTGCATTGACACATGATTTGTTTCTGTTAAAGCCCTTTACCGATACCATTCGGTATGTATTCCCCGTTTTTGATGAGCACTTATACAATCTGAAGCGATTGTTCTCAATGTTAGAGAATGAATTGAAAGTGCAATCGGACTGGTATTGGTCTTGCAGATGCAGGTCATATTTTATAGAAATGATGTTGCTTTTAGAAAGAACGTATGGATTGATCGGACAAAATGATTCTGTAGAAAATTCGACCAAGATTCTGAATCCTCATCTGAAGAAGGCTGTGATCTATATAGAAAACAACTACCGCGATGCTATTTCTCTTGAGGATGTTGCAAAAGCCGCATCATCGAGTCACTCAAAGCTAACTCAATTATTTAAAAACGAATTGGACATGACGCCGATCGAATACGTTTGGCATCATCGACTTACCGTAGCCAAGAAGTTTCTTGAATTTACCAACCTGCCAATTAAGGATATTGCACTCAGATGCGGATTCAAAACGACGCAGCATTTCAGCCGAAGGTTTGAAGGTCATTACGGCTGCAATCCAACCTCTTTCAGAGTAGATGCGGTGGCAAAGAGAAAAAAGAACTTTGATTGATACAATCGAATTGTAAAGAACAGAACAAGAGTGTATTTCGTTTTTCGAAAGGGATGGCGAGTCGTCACCTTTTCACTCATATTTATCTCATTCGCTGCACAAGCCCTACAAAAGTCTTCCTTCGGAAGCTTTTGCTTAACGGGCTTGTTCCGCTCAGTCGAAATGCTCGTCGTAGCTCAGCAAGGCTTCGTAAACTTCGCCTTGCTAAATCTACGTCTGCGCGTTTCACCATACAAGTTAGTGTTGTTCTGTTAATAATCGGGAAAGGAGAGCGATATGATCGTTTACAAAGAACTTGCTTCCATTGAACAAGATTTGGGATTTCCCGCAAAAACCCTTTACGGTTTAAGCAACAATCTTGAAAAGCATTACCACAATGTGTTCATTCCTAAGAGTGACGGAAGTAAACGAAAGCTCTCCGTCCCCGATCTGATTTTGAAAAAAGTACAGAGATCAATTGCCGACAACATCTTAATGCAGTATCCGATTTCAAGATATGCCCAAGCGTATAAACCCGGAAGCAGTATTCTGCGGAACGCACAGCCGCATATCGGACAGAAAAAGCTTCTTAAGCTTGACATAGAGGGCTTTTTCGATCATATTCTGTATTCGCAGGTGAAGGACACTGTTTTTTGCAAAGAAAAATTTTCAGAACCTATTCGCATCCTTTTAACGATGCTCTGTTATTACAAGGAATCACTTCCGCAAGGAGCGCCGACATCCCCTGCAATCACCAATATCATTATGTATGATTTTGATGAGAGTGTCGGGGATTTTTGCAACAAGAAAAAAATATCGTATACAAGATACTGCGACGATATGACCTTTTCGGGAGATTTTGACGAGCAAGAAATCATTGCGTTTGTAAAAAGCGAGCTTTGCAAGCTTGGTCTGTTTTTAAAAAATCGCAAAACGGTAGTTGTACCCTCAACAAAGCGTCAAACGGTAACGGGCATCGTCGTCAATGAAAAGCTGAACATCGCAAAAGAGTATAAAAAGAACATTCGTCAAGAGATGTATTATATCAAAAAATTTGGACTTGATGAGCATTTGAATAAGAGAGGACTACCGGACAAGCATCAATATCTGTTATCGTTGCGCGGACGTATCGCGTTTGTTCTTCAAACCGTACCGAACGACCGAGAGTTTCTGGAGTATCAAAAATTTATTACCGAAGCTCGTTTATAAATGTCGAAGAATTAGTGGGAATTTTGAATGACGATGAAATTTGATGAATTTGAAAAAATTATTATCAGCGATATCATTGAGCAATATCCGGAATACAAACAAAAATTACAATCACAGTCTGAAAAGATGGTCGTACAAAAAAGAGAGTTCTCTACATATGGTTTTTTAACCTATTATGTAGTGACTGCGGGAGAAGACACACTTGGAGATGGTGAAAACCTACAGATCGGCAAACACCAATGGAATATAAATGGCTTAACCCGTGGAAGCGACTATGTTTTGTGGATCAAGAACGGCTTGATAAGCTGCTTGGAAGGATTCTCGTATAACGAGCCTTGGCCGGATGAAATTCTATGGTGTAAAAAAATATAAAGATTGAGATAATATGATGAAACAAATACTTTTGGAGCAACTCATAGCCTATCGAACGGGCAAACTTTCGCAAGAGGCTTTTGAAAAAAGGCTCGATGAACTATACTTTTCCGCTATTGAACAGATCAAAAATGTACTTGACATCAATGCTATTTTTGTTTCTCTTTCTCTTTCGAGATTACAAGCAGCCCCGAGCGAACGGTACAATAACGAAGAAATGAATCAGTTAATTGAAGCACTTTCGGGTAACGGCATTGTTTGCTATCAATCCTTTTATCGTATTTCTGAGGATATGCTTACCTCATCGGAACTCTCGATCCTCGCCATTGCAAGAGATTTTTTGTCACACAAGTATGAAAAAATGCCCGAGAAAATGTTGAACGAGGAAAATTACTACGCTTGGCAGTCGATTATGAAATGCGACAGAAGCCGTCGAGTAGAATTTACAAAGCCCGCAACTGTTTCCGAGTGGATCGCCAATCAAATAAAATATCTTTTGTGGATTGCCATTTCGGACAAAAAAATCAATCTTTTGAAGCTGGAACGACAGGAGCTGAGCAATAAGATTGCCCATTATTGTCGATTGCTATCGGGCGAACAGATCGCTTTTGTCACTGTGGGAAATGATTATTGCTCTGTCATATAGCGGCAGGAGAGGGATATATGAAAAGAAACTTATTTAGCAATCATAATTTATAACAGCAGGAGTAATGTCATGTTGATTACCGGAAAAATATATTTTACGTGTGTTCCGTTCGGCAGAGAAATGGAGGATTTTGTTGCATTTCTGACTTGCTGCGCGGAAGAAAACCAAATATGGATCAATATAGGCAGGCAGATCAGAAATCCGGACGCGAGGTATAAGTATTCTATAAATAATAGCGAAAGCAATGATTTTGCGGAGAACTATCTCCCTTTTGAAATAACAGACGCTAAAGATACAGATGAATGTAACCGGATCATAAGCGATATGTGGTATCGTGATACGGATTTTAGTATAGCCGACTGGGGCAGTTCCGGTATTCCCAATGTCCAAAATTTTTTGGTGCAGATCATGGCGCACGATTTAATAGAATATGTTCAGCTTTCCATTGATTTGGGGCATGGGTATATACCGTCAGAGTATGCAAATCTTGATATTATGGCGAATGAGTTTTGTAAAACGCTTATGTCTCTATCCAGTCACAATGCGTTGCCAACTGCGCAATTCAATATTAAAAAGCAGAGGAACGAATAATGGATTGTTTGAAAATTATCAATCGCATGAAAGAGGCAGGAGTATATTCCGCTGTGGAGTGATATTTTGGAGTGTGGAGATAGAGCGTAAGGATTTGCCAAAAGATCTTTTAAGGCAGAGTTGAAATTGATCATAACTGCTCGCCGAGAGCAGATTGATTTTCATAACAAAACTAAAGCACCGAGGAGAATA
>JAZOMG010000064.1:0-7412 GCA_045653705.1 Eubacteriales bacterium
CGCTTTTCCTATGCATTTTAATAGTTCTTTATCTTTTCGTCAGATTTTTTCACCCCAACTATTGACAAAGAGCCTTTCTTTGTTTGGCTCGAACCGTCAAGATGTTATGATTGCGCAACTTGTTGCGCTGAGCAACGTTTGCGAAGCAAACTTGCCGTTGAGCGTAGCGAAACAGTGTCGCATGGTTCAAGCCCAGCAGGGGGAGCCAACAAAAAAGCAGGTCGAATGACCTGCTTTTTTGTTGGCTCCCTTTATTGATCTTCAATCAACAACCTCACGTTTAACATTTATGCGCTCTTTTTGAATGAGCTAAGCTCAGTCGGTAGGCGACCGAGAAAAACAATTGATTATTGTTTTTCGACGGGAGATTGCGAAAATAAGGAGTATAGCTCTCCGAGTGTAAGCAACGCGTCGAGGAGAGATAGACGACTATATTTTCGGGAGTAAGCATGACGATTCTCAAGCCCAGCAGGGGGAGCCATCAGAAACCCTTGAAAACACTACAAAAATCATAAAAATGCCGTTCTAAGTGAATTTCCATCGAATGGTTGTTAACCTAAAAAACATACTAAGAGTAACAAAGCAAAAAGCCGAACGTTGTAACAGAAAGAATTGTAGCTCTGCTCACGAATAGAACTGATACAGATTTTTGTGTAGATGTTTATCGGCGTTTTTGATCATTATAGGAAAGGCGGTTATATCACATTCGTATGCTTACGTAGCTTTCGCAGGTATAAATGCAGATATACAATATTTAGATTCTGAATAATTGACTATAATATTATTTTGGTTGATACCACTAAAACATAGGATATTAAAATATAATATGTGATATTTTTGCCAAATTTACGAAAAAAGAATATTAACTTTATTTGAATAGTTTTAACATAAAATGTATTGTCAAAAGAACGGCTTTTGGGGAATAAATAGAAAAATTAAAAAGCTGTTGCAATTGGAAAACAAATCTGTTATAATGAAGCTGAAATACTCAATAAGGGAGAGCGTTATGGGGAAGTTATCGCTATACGAAAACAGTAAATCGGCAAGTATGTTTCGAATTAACGAAATAAGATTTGATTTTGCTCAAAAAATATTTCCGTCGTGGTACTCTGTGGTCAACGGTATGCGGGTATGCTGTCACTATCATCTTCACCAAAATTTAGAGATAATCTACGTTGCATACGGTAGGCTTGAATTTCAGGTAAGGGGAAGACAGTATAAGCTTACTGGCAACGATATCCTTATTATAAATCCCTTCGAGCCACACAGCGCCATTATCCCTCAGGATTGTAATGAGGTGCTTTATTACGCAATAAATATCGACCTTAATTCAGTCAGGATCATTCCGAGTGCCAGACTCAGGGATATTTCCAATATCCTTATCAATGGCAGTGGCGCATATGAAAATTATTTTCTGAGTAAAGAGTTTAACGGTTTGCTGAGAGAGATGGTGAGCGAAATACTCGATAATTCTTCGGAAAACGGCGAGCTTTATCAGTTATCTGCACTGATTCGGCTATTTGCTACGCTCGGAACTCCAAGCGTTTTGAATGAAGATGGAAGAAACAAGCGTTCCGAGGAGTTTATAAGAACGGTGGTGCTATATATACAGACAACTCCGCTGGATGAGGTTTCCCTCGAAACGGCGGCGGAGCTGCTATCCTATAATAAGGCTTATTTTACAACGCTTTTTAAAAAGAATTTCGGAATGTCATTTACCGATTATCTTAATCAGTATAAGATAAGCATTTCAAAGGAATATATTAAAAACGGAAACTACAATCTCAATGAGATTGCCGAAAAGTCGGGCTTTAATTACTATGCCTATTTCTTCAAAAAGTTCAAAGAAATAACAGGTATCACCCCAAGCGAGTTTGTAGAACAATGCAAAGCGAAAAATAATTAGATAAAAAAGGCTGCTTCATTCATCGCAGAACTGTTACGGTTCTGACTTTGAATGAAGCAGTCTTTTTGTTTATAGGCAAAGAAATACTTCTTGCAGTCGTTTCTTTTCGATATCCTTAAGTCCCGAGTGCTCTATATAGCCGACAACAGCCGCGGGATCGTCAAAGCATAATACCTTTCTGCATATTCTGTCGCGGTCGGAGAACTCTCCCTGAACCTTTTGGAGCTTGCCTATAATGGCGCGTCTGAATTCAGAAATACGTTCCATAGGCTCGTCGGAAACACATATATCATATGTGGCGTTGGGGTCGAGATCGCAAATGGACACTCTAAGCTCCGAGAGCGCTTTTATTTTTACCTCGCAGGGAATACCGTTCTTCAGCGCCGTTACCTTTGGCGGCTGTCGCTTTATTCCTACGGCAAAATCTGCGGGATGGCGTATTATCATATTCGGGAAGCTGAGCGTGAGAGATCTGCCCTTTGGAATTACCGATGTGTCTCCCGCAACGCTTATCGTTACATTCTGGCGGCTCATATCGCCCTTGAGCGTGAAGCTTGTGAACGCCTCGGCGGTGTCATTGTCCTCGTAAAGAGAATACACGCCGTCGCCGTTATATATCCGTACCTCAAGCTCGGTGGGATTTTCACAGCCGTTTCCGTCATCATTGCTGAGAGGAATAACAGCTCCCGCCCTTGCGAACACGGGAATACTGTCCAGAGAGCGAACGGCGCAAAATTCCTTTCCGCCCTTGCCGATCCTGTAAACGTCTCCCGTAAAGATATCCGTCCATACACCCTCGGGAAGCCACATATCAAGACTTGACAGACCGTTGTCGTCGCTGTGTCGGGTTATGGGGGCTACGAGCAGGTTTTGTCCGAACATATACTGATTTCTGTATCTTTCGCTATATGCTTGCTCGTAATCGGGATATTGATAGTAAAGAGGCTCGCAGAGAGGAAGTCCATCCTTGTGCGTAAGATAGTTGCAGGTATAGAGGAACGGTATCATACTGTGACGGAGCTTCAGCATTTTTGTGGCAAGCTCGCCTATACCGTTTTCATACATCCAAGGCTCCTTGGATATAAGCTCAGAGCTTGTAGAGTGCGCGCGGTTGATAGGGTTGAACACAGCGAACTGAACAAATCGCAGATATAGCTCATCATCCTTTGTTCCGAGATGATGTCCCCCGATATCGTGCCCCCACCAGGTGTATCCGCAGTTTGCGGAGGTAGATGTGAAGTAGGGAAGAAGCTCAAGCGTTTTCCAGCTGATAGAGGTATCCCCCGAGAAGCCTATGGGATATCTGTGAGAGCCTATGCCCGCATACCGTGACATTATCAAAGGGTGTTTATTGAATCTGCCGTTGTCAAGATAGTGGTAATGATTGAGCGCCCAAAGAGGGTCTAAGCCGTCCATAGCCGTTTTTGTGCCCTGTTGCCAATCTATCCACCAGAAATCAACGCCGTCCTTTTCGTAGGGGTGGTGCAGTATCCTGAAATACTCCTCTACGAAATGGGGGTCGGAAATGTCAAACTCAACGACCCTTTCGGTAGATGGGTCGATACCCATAGCGCGAGCCATTTCCTTGTACATATCCTCATAATATCTGATGCCGCTTGCGGGGTGAAGATTGAGGGTCGTTTTAAGGTTGCGCCGCCGAAGCTCATTCAAGAACGCGCGATAATCGGGGAAGAGACGGGTGTTCCAGGAGTAGCCCGTCCAACCGATACGCTTGTTTTCCTCGGTGGCAAGACAGCCGCGATCAAGGGTGTTTTTGCCCTGCGCTGTTATCTGCTTTTCCTCGTCAACGTTATCGGAATAGTGCCAATCTATATCAAGAGTAGCCACAGATATCGGTATGCCGTGCTCGTCAAAGGCATCCATAAGCGAGAGATATTCCTCATCTGTGTAGGCGTGGAAGCGGCTCCACCAGTTACCAAAGGCAAATCTGGGAAGCATAGGCGTGGAGCCGCAGATCATATACAGGGCGCGAACTGCGGCTCTGTAATCCTTGCCGTACGCGAAAATATACATATCTGTAAGCTCTCCCGCGGGGGGAGCGAGCCTGCCATCGTCGGTAAGCAGCAGAGCGTCCGTATCGTCGATAACAGCCAGACCCGGGCGCGAGCAAACGCCTTCTCCTAAAATAAGCTTGGATTTATTAACGATATTATACTCTCCGTCAAATCGGTCAAGCGTGCGGTATGTACCCAACAGGTTTTCCGCGTTTTTTAGTGGAAGCTGACGACCGTCAATAATTGCGTAGCTCTTCTCAAATTCGCGGTCTATGACAAGCGTTGCCCACTCTGTGTCCAGGGTAATGCGGCCGTCATTCTTTTTTACGGTAAAGCTCTGAGGCGGCATATTGCGGAACCATATGTGCTGTGTGGCGCTGTCGTTAAAGCGCTGTTCAACCGCCCTTTCCACACGGAACAAGCCCTTGTCAAGAACTGTTATGCGGTAGTCCTCGAAAAACACTGTATTTTCCTTGTTGGCTATTGGTTGGGTCATTGCTATAAGATGTTTTTGCATTTGGAGTTCCTCTGAAAATTACATTTACTATATATGATATTATTATACCTTAAATATTCCGTGATGTCGATATACGATATTTTGCCGATAGATATACATTGTTTATTTTGAATTTACAAAATGCACAAAACGTAACAACAAAAATGTAAGTATTGCCGAATAAACAAATAAATAAATAAACTATTTTGCAAAAATGTGAAAATTGAATATATATCCAATAAATATAGTGAATTGAAAAAATTAAAAGATAATGATATAATTAAACTGTGTATCTGTCGGGTACGCATAAATCCAAAGAAAAGAAAAGGAGATTTTTATGAAAAAGACATTTGCTTTGCTTTGTTGCGTTGCTATGCTTCTTACGGTGCTTATGGGATGTAAAAAGGATAACACCGATCCCGTTGACACAGGCGACAGCGTAACAAGCGACGTGATCGGCGGAAATGATTCCACAGAGAACAAAAAACCAATCGAGTATGATGACAAGGGCTATATTAAGGACTATATTCCCGAGGGACTTGACTATAAGGGTAAAGATGTGAAGATAGTCGGCTGGAACGGCGACCACGGAGAACGTGACTTCGAGACCGATTTTTCCTCGGGACAGGGAATTGAGATACCCAAGGCTACCTATGACCGTAACAATAAGGTCGAGGACCGACTGAAGGTAAAGCTTGATATCGACTACACGATAATTGGCAATAACGACAATCGTTCAACCTACATATCTACCGTTGAACAGAATATGATCACGGAAAACTATGACATTATTGCTTGCTACAGCCAGTGCGCGGCAAACTTCGCTATTGACGGTTACACCGTAGACCTTATGCAATACAGCGATGTATTCAACTTCGATATGCCCTGGTGGTCAACGACCCTTGCTGAAGAGTCGATGGTAAATAACCGTCTGTATTTCGCGTCGGGCGCTATTTCCACAACCAATATTTTGCAGACCTTCTGCATAGCTGTAAACCTGGATATGCTCGACAGCTTTGACGGCAAGGAGGACCCCCGTGAGCTTGTAAAGGATAAGACGTGGACAATGGAAGCCTTCGAGATCCTTTGCAAGGATACCTACAAGAATGCGAATGATAAGAACCCCAATAAGGATATTGAGGACGAGTTCGGCTTTGTGACAGGCGATAACGTAGTGCTTGACGGATTTTACGCTTCCAACGGTCTCCGCTACTACGACGTGGACGACGAGGGTAAGCTTATAGTTTCGGAAAAGCTGGCAAGCTCCAATACCGATACGCTTGTAAACAATCTTAAGACAAAGTTCAATACTAACGATTACTATCGCGCAGGCGGCGTGAAACCATTTATATCGGGCAGAGCGATGCTGTACGCAACTCATTTTGACCAGCTTATGACAGAGAGAAGCCAAATAAACTTCAACTACGGCTACGTGCCTTACCCCACGGCAGAGGAGGGTCAGGATTTCAGAACCGTAACGGGCTATCCCTTTACAATGTGGTGTATGACCAACGCCAATGAAAACGATGACGAAAGCGCTGAGATGGTTGCATACGTAATGGAGTGTCTGGCTTCGGAAAGCTATCGTAAGGTTCAGCCCGAGGTTTACGACCTTATTAAGTTCAAGAACAATGATGACCCCGTAAACGTAGATATGTTTGAGATACTCCTCGAATCCAAGGTATATGACCTGGGACGTCTCTTCATTAATACAACCGATTGGGAAGATAGCGTTGTAGGACTTTTCCGCGCCGCTGTTGCGGGTACAACAACGAGCGGTTGGCTCACCTCTGTTGAGGGAATAATGGCTCCCACCCAAGCGGCGATAGACAGCATCAATCAGCAGTTTGGATTCTGAGAAATACGGAATTATGAAAATTAAAAGAATTATAGGCTGCTTGCTTCTGCTCTCGCTTCTGTTTACCACCGTGGCTATCCTCGGTAGCTGCGCGGGCGAAAACGGGCAGACAGATGACAGCGCAAACGAAACACAGGAAAGCGAATCGCAGACGGAAAGCGCAGAGGACAGCGGATATATCGCTCTCACCGAAAACGGAAAAGCGCTTTACGACATTGCTTACCAATCAAAGAACATCCCCCCCGATACCATGGCGGTAAACGATTACAGAACTATCGCCAACTCTCTGGCGGCGGCATTGAACGAAAAGCTGGAGGGAGCGGAGTTCGACGTTATAAAGGATTCCGCAATCGACTCGGGTGAAAAGAAGATACTCGCCATAGGTAACGTGGGCGATATCTCAAAGGATATCTATAAGGATGTAAAGATACTCGACTGCGTTATGGGCAGAAACGGCGACGACCTCTGCATAGCGGGATATACCAAGGCGTACGTACAGCGCGCCGCCGACGCTATCAAAAAGAACGTAAAGGTCATCGACGGAGAGCTTCTTCTCAGCACCGAGGTGCTTGGCGATATTTACAGGACAAAATACCATATCGGAAATATGACCTTGAATGGGGAGAGCGTTTCCGACTACGTCATATCCTACGCCAAGGGTAACGAAGCCCACGCAAAGCAACTGCAAAACAAGCTTCGTGAGGAAAGCGGATGTCTGATGTCCGCAAAGGAGGGAAGCACCTCCGATATGGCGATAGTCCTTGACAACACACTTGAAGAGGGCTACAAAATAAGCGTGAACGGCAAAAAGCTTGTTCTGTCCTACGCTTCCGAGGGAACGGCGTGGAATTTCATATCCCAGTATATTGCCACCAAAATAAATGCAGTATCCATCGGAGACACCTTTGATCTTGCGTCTCTCGCCATAGAGAGCAGCGGAAGTGCGGGCAGAAAGCTTCTCAGCTTCAACGTGCTTAACGTGTGGTTCGCAAACCAAACACCCGCAGACCGTGACGACGTAGCGGCGGCAACGGTGCTAAAGCATATGCCCGACTTCGTTTGCTTACAGGAGTTTGACGTAGGCTACCGCAACGCGGAGAACGGATTTATTTCTCTCGTATCCGAGAAATACGCCGA
>JAZOMG010000065.1:0-39858 GCA_045653705.1 Eubacteriales bacterium
TTTATGTTTTCACACCAGACCCGCGCCGGCGCATAGGAAAAGCGCCACTCCGCTACGCTTCGTGACGCTTTTCCTATGCATTTTAATAGTTCTTTATCTTTTCGTCAGATTTTTTCACCCCAACTATTGACAAAGAGCCAACAATAAAAAAGTGCCCATGGGACGCAACAGTTAAGCGGACAGCCACTTTGTGGCTGTCCGCTTTTTTGTGAAACGAAAACCACCAGCACTGCTGGTGGTTCTAAAAAGCTTTCGCTATGCCCAGTTTATTTATCCGAGCGAAGCGAAGTACGTGGTTGAGGAGTTACCTTGTGTTAAGGACACCTCATCCGTCAGCCTGCGGCTGCCACCTTCCCCCACTGGGGAAGGCTTATGATTAGAGCCACGTTCGTGGCGGTAGGGCAACTACCGCAAGTGGTGGACTTTTCGACGAGCCTATAGGCTCAGCGTGTGGAATGCCCCAAGGGGGAAAGGGCCCGCCACCAGCACGGCTGGTGGTCATGACTGTAAAACAAAAACCACCAGCACACACGGCTGGTGGTTTTGACTTCTCCTGGGTCTCCCACGGGAGCTTTTTTATTTTTTGAGCTTGCGTGCGCCCAGCTTATCGAGGATCTCGCCGCAGATATCGGGATGGTCACAGGTAAAGCCGAGGGCACCGTTTTCCAGCGCCTGGCGGTAGTCCTCCTCGTTGGTGTTCATCGAGAAATAAACGCAGGGCTTCATGCCCATCAGCGCGAACTCTGTGAAACGTGCTTTATCGGCAACCACGGTATTGCGGACGATGGGGAAGCCCTGAGGATCCTTTTCGCCGCTGTTAAAGAGACATACCTCGTCGTAATATTTGTACGGCTCGTCGGAGGTGTATCCCTTCATCTTGGACTTCGGATAGAAGCCGTGGATCGAGAAATCCTCCTTGGTGTACCGGGTACGTAGCCATGCGCAGATACCGGTGGAGAAGGTGATAACGGTCAGCCTATCCTTGCCGAAGATGCCGTACTGCCGGCAGAGGGAGAGGGTCAGCTCGGCGGAGGCGTAGGCAAAGTCGCCCAGCTCCTCGGGGTAGTCCTTCAGCTCCAGCAGCAGATGGATGTCGGGACGGGATGCCATCAGCTCTAAAAATTCCTCAAAGGTGGGGACCTTTTCGCCCTTGAATTCCTCTCCGAATTTAATACCGGCATCCGCTTCGCGCACCTCGGCGAGCGTCATCTGAGAAATGATGCCCTTCGTATCGGTGGTACGACCGAGATTCGCGTCGTGGCAGATCACGATGTGGTAATCCTTGGTCATGTGGACATCCATCTCAATGGCGTCGATATCCAGCTTCAGTACCTCCCGGAAGCCCCGCATGGTGTTCTCGGGGTATTTGCCGCGCCATCCTCTGTGACCGGTCAGTGTGATTTTCGTATCCATTTGCATGTTCCTTTCCTATTTAAGAATAAATTTATGATACGTTAATTATACTCTTTTTTCTCTCAAAAGTCAACCGTTTTGAGAAAAGTTATTCCTCTAGGGCGAAGATTGTCAGGTGTATCAGGGATTATATTATGAAAAAGCGGTCGGATTAGCCTGTGCCGATCCGACCGCTTGTGCCTCGCGCTTACAGCTCCTCGGCAATTCTCATCCATTCTCTCGCGCAGGCATCACTGGGCATCCGCCAGTCTCCCCTGGGGGAGAAGCCGACCGAGCCAGCCTCCGCGATCATGGCGGAGCCGCTGAATACCAGGTCGGTGGTGGATTCGCCGTCACCGCAATCGGCGTACAGATAGCCGCAGACCGTCCGTGCCGACTGAGAGGTCACCAAAAGACGGCGGTATTCCGCCTTGCCCACCGTCTCGCCGGAGGCGGACAGATTGGCGATGATCAGCGCTCCCGCCTCGGTCAGACCGCAGGAGGGCGGGGTAGGGACCCACAGATCCTCGCAGATCTCCACGCCAAAGCGGAAGAGGGGAAGATTGTCACAGGCAAAGAGCTGCTTGGCTCCAAAGGCAACCGTCTGTCCGCACAGGGAGATCTCAACCGTATCCCCCGTGTGGGAGGAAAAGTGCCTTGCCTCGTAAAATTCATTGTGATTCGGGATGTTGGACTTGGGAATGACTCCTAAAATTCGTCCTTTTTGACAAATTGCGGCAGAATTATAAATTTTATCATTGACAACCAGGGGCAAACCGATTATACTAATAGTAGACGATTGTGCCGTCTGGCGTACGAATTCCGCCAGCGCGTTCTCAGCCGCACGCAGCAGCACGCCGGAGAAAAAGAGGTCGGCGCAGGTGTAGCCGGTCAGAGACAGCTCGGGGAATACCAGGAGCTTGACACCGGCAGCCTCAGCCTCTCTGTGCAGGCGAAGGGCTTGCTCCAGGTTGGCGCCGCAATCGGCAACCGTGACCGTTGGCGTGGCGGTAGCGACCTTGATAAAACCGTGTTTCATGGAAAAGCATCCTTTCTGTGGGATCGGGTTCGGGGCGTACCCCATGATCCATTCACCATTATTATACAGTTTTTTCTTATAAATTACAAGAGAAAACCGAAAACTTTTTGCATTCAGGAAAAAATAAAGGAGAAACAAGAAAAATGAAGCAACCGGAACGCAATCTGACCATGCTGTGCGACTTTTACGAGCTGACCATGAGCAACGGCTATTTCAAGAGCGGAATGAAGGATCAGATCGTATATTTTGACGTATTCTACCGCTCCAATCCCGATCACGGAGGCTTTGCCATCGCCGCGGGTCTGGAGCAGATCGCGGAGTATATCCAGGCACTTCGCTTTGACGAGGAGGATATTGCCTACCTTGAGAGCAAGGGCTGCTTTGACGAGGCGTTCTTAGACTATTTGCGCACCTTCCGCTTTACCGGTGACATCTGGGCGATCCCCGAGGGAACGGTAGTATTTCCCGGCGAGCCGCTCCTTACCGTCCGCGCCCCCGTCATTGAGGCGCAGTTTATCGAGACCTACGTGCTGATGATGGTCAACCACCAATCCCTGATCGCCACCAAGGCGGCGCGGATCACCCGCGCGGCGAAGGGCAGAGCGGTCAGCGAGTTCGGCTCCCGTCGCGCCCAGGGCGCGGACGCGGCGATCCTTGGTGCCAGAGCGGCGTATATCGGCGGCTGTAATTCCACCGCCTGCACCATTGCCGACGAGGACTACGGCGTGCCCGCCGGCGGTACGATGGCGCATGCCTGGGTGCAGATGTTCGACACCGAATACGAGGCGTTCCGCACCTACTGCGAGATCTATCCCAACAACGCGACGCTGTTGATCGATACTTATAACGTAATGGAAAGCGGCGTGCCCAACGCCATCCGAGCCTTCAAGGAGGTTCTGCTGCCCAAGGGAATTACCAAGTGCGCGGTTCGGCTGGATTCGGGCGACATTACCTATCTGACGAAAAAGATCCGGAAGAAGCTGGATGAGGCTGGCTTGACCGAGTGCAAGATCGTGGTCTCCAACTCTCTGGATGAATATATCATCCGCGAGCTGATCCGCCAGGGCGCGGAGGTGGATGCCTTCGGTGTGGGCGAGCGCCTGATTACCGCCAAGAGCGATCCTGTGTTCGGCGGCGTGTATAAGCTGTGCGCTATGGAGCAGGCGGACGGAACGATCCTGCCCAAGATCAAGATCAGCGAGAACGTGGGCAAGATCACCACCCCCCATTTCAAGAAGATCTACCGCCTGCGGGGCAGAGAGACCGGCAAGGCAGAGGCAGACCTGATCTGCGTTTACGACGAGACGGTGGACGATAGCAAGCCCATCGAGCTGTTTGACCCGGAGCATACCTGGAAGCGGAAGGTGCTGGAGGACTATACCGCCACCGAGCTGCAGGTACAGGTATTCAAGAACGGTGAGCTGGTTTACGACCTGCCCGATATCGAGGAGATCCGCAAGCATTGCGCCCAGGAGATCGAGGGCATGTGGGATGAGGTCCGCCGATTTACCAATCCCCATAACTACTACGTGGACCTGTCTGAAAAGCTGTGGCAGATCAAGCATGACATGATCGCCGAGCACAGAAGGATGAAATAAGAGAGGGATAGCATGATTGTGATCGTGTGTCTGGACGACCGGGAGGGCATGATGTTCAACGGTCGCCGACAAAGCCGCGACCGGGTGCTGCTGGCGGACGTTGCCGCTATGACCTGTGGCGTGTGCCTTCGGGCGGCACCCTGCTCGGAGAAGCTGCTCCGGGAGCATGGGCTGAGTCCCGTGATCGGAGAGGATTTTCTGTCGGTTGCCGGGGCGGGGGAGGTTTGCTTCGTGGAGGATCGTGGCATCGCGCCCTATTGGGATTCCCTGGAGCGGCTGGTGATCTATCGCTGGAACCGCCACTATCCGGGCGACCTGTTCTGGGATCTGGATCCCGAGGAGGCAGGACTGCGGCTGACCCAGCGCGCCGAATTTGCGGGATCCTCCCATGAGACTATTACAAAGGAGATTTTTGAGAGATGAAATGGATCAGATCAAGCGCATGGACAGTGCTGGTTTTGCTTCTGACCCTCTGCGTTCTGCTGAGCGGATGCGCCCAAGCGCCCTCCGGCAGTGACCGGGATGAGCCGAACGGTACGCCCAAACAATCGGAAACCCTGCTGACGGTATCCGGCTTTGCCTCCATCGAGGGAATCCCGGACTATAGCGGCAAGGCGTATGTGGCATTGAACAACAATCAGCCGACCTTCACCGCCGAGGAGATCAAGACGGTGTCCTATGAGTATTACAGCGAGCTGGATTCTCTCGGTCGGTGCGGCGTGACCCATGCCTGCGTGGGAAAGGATATCATGCCCACGGAGGATCGGGAAAGCATCAGTAGCGTCAAGCCTACCGGATGGGTCAACAACAAATACGACAGCGACCTGGTGGACGGAGGATACCTGTATAACCGTTGCCATCTGATCGGCTTCCAGCTCACCGGCGAAAATGCCAATAAGCAGAACCTGATCACGGGAACCCGGTATCTGAATATCGAGGGAATGCTGCCCTTTGAAAACATGATCGCTGACTACGTCAAGGAAACAGGGAACCACGTCATGTTCCGCGTCACGCCGAAATACGCCGGAAATAACCTGCTGGCAAGCGGTGTGCAGATGGAGGCATGGTCGGTAGAGGACGAGGGAGAGGGCATTTGCTTCAACGTGTTCGCCTATAACGTACAGCCGGGCATTGCCATCAACTATGCCACCGGCGAGAACTGGCTCAGCGGAGAGACGCCTGCCGAGACGGATGAGACCCAGGCAAGTACCACGGGCAACGAGACCAAGGAGTACATCCTCAATACCAATTCAAAAAAATTTCATAAGCCAACCTGCTCCAGCGCGGCGCAGACCGCCGAGAGCAATAAGCAGTCCTTTATGGGAACGTTGCAGAGAGTCAAGGGTATTACGAGCAAATCGGGAGATTTCTTTCGTAATAATGAGGTCGAACAATCCCTCCTTTGCATCTGCAATCATCTCATTGAAATGCTTTCTTTTCTTCGTGGAGATACCCGAAAGTCCTTCATCAACGTAGCCGGGAACGAAAGTCCACGCGGCATTCTTTTTAATTAAATCTTCGTAATACGCTATTTGGTTATCGAGCGAATTGATTTGTTCGTCAGTTTCCGAGGAAACACGTGCATAATAGGTTACTCGCAGAGGAATATCATATATTGATTTCGTGCGTAGCATTGTTCTGATACTTAATATATCCATACTGTTATCCCTTCTATAAAGTTCGTTTTATCATTATCTATCGACTTCTTTATACCACAACCGACCTCAAATTGCAATAAAAAAGTCGAAATTCGCCAAAAGATTTTTTCGGCGGTGCTATGTATCGGAAGTCCCTTGCGGTAGCTTCCGAGGTGAGTACGCTCACCTTGCATCCCTTTCGGGAGATCGTTTCGATTTTCTAATGGCAATAAGCTCGGTCATTTTCTTATATTCGTTTTGGGAAATTGTGCCGTGTTCAAAGGGATAACGGTTAAAATAATTCAACCATATATCTTCTGCCATACGCTTTTCGCGTTCTTCATTGGTTAAAACTTTCCCCATTCAATTACCTCGTTCTTTCTTAATTTTCATAGATTATTTTCCTCCCCTCAGAAGAAAAATATACCGATAATGGAAATGGGCGCACCGTCTTGATGCGCCCAACGTTCTTATAATGTGTGTTCCCACTCACGATCTTTCTTACGCTCCTTTCGTGGTCTGTGTTGTGGAATTGTGGTACAATCCTGCGGCTGACGGTAGCTTTCGATATTGGAAAGATTTCCGACAATATTGAGGATGTCCGTTGTGATGGTGAGGAAGGTGTTTTGCGCCATCCTCGTCAGAGCAACGGCTGCCGACTCGTTGCCTGCCTGCGCCGACCTATTGAGATATTCGATTGCTTTCTCTATATCGAATATATCCGACTCAAAGAGATAGATCTGCGCGAGTCGATAATCGGCAAACATATTGCCACGTGCCGAAGCCTTCTCCAAGTGTTCAATCGCTTTGGCGATATCCTTCTTTACGACCTTGCCGTCCATATAATACTTGCCAAGGGTATAGGCGGCAAACTCGTTGCCGTCTTGCTCAGCTTGGAATAGCATACGGAAGCCGTCGTTGCGGTTCGCTCCGAAGAAGCTGTCCTCAACGTATATCTTGCCGAGCAAGGTCGCGCCGTATAGGTTGCCACCTACGGCAGAACGCTTGAGCCACTCTGCAGCGCTCTCGATGTCTTGGTCGTAGCGGATGCCGTAATAAAGCATCTTGCCGATGCGATATTGCGCTACGTGATAACCGCCCTCTGCCGAGCGTTCAAGGAAATGATCTCCCCACGCCTCGTGATAATACTTGCCGTTCTCGTCAAAATAAATCCGAGATAAGCGGTACATCGCATAGACGTTTCCGTTCCTCGCTTGATACTGAAGGTCACGAAAGCTCTTTATCAGCTCATCGTCCTCATCGTCAAACGGGAGATCGTCACGCATATTTTCGTCGCCCTCAAAGAAAGCGTTTAGGTCGTCAGCAGACAAATTATCGCGGATACGAGTGCGGAGAGAAGAACCGACGATACCATCGTCCCGATGATCCACCACTTCATATCCGAGATCAGCTTCGTCAGAGCCGATACCTTCTCGTCCGTGGTCGCGCTGAGCTTCTTCAAAATTCTTCGCGCTTCTTCCCATCCTGTGACAAGGTTTCCTTGTTCTCCGTGAGAAGATATTGCAGACGAGGGCTTATCGAGTCCACCGAGTTCTTCATATCCCTGCCGAGTGTTTTCGTCCATTCCTCCATCCACTCTTGATGACTGACGTAATTCATATACATCATTTGGTGCATCTGATCGAGTGTCGCCATCTTGGAAAGCTCCGCGTACAGCTCCGGCTGATACGTCATCACCGCTTGCAGATACTCTTGGAACGCTTCCCATTGCTCCTTCGGTATCGGGTACGCCATCGTCGCCCTTTGAGGTGTGTCCATTGTTTGAAGCACCGACTTCGACGCGGCTTTGAGCCTGCTGAACGCCGAGTTGGTCTGTGCCTGATTGTTGTTGTCTGATTGCAAATTCATACTGCATATACTCCTTTAGAAATTTTGATTCGTGAAGTTTGTTATCCCTCACCTTCATCCCATTCGGGCAGGTGTAGGTGATATATTTATGGCTATCCGTCCACGTAACCGTATAGCCTGCCGACTCCATAAGAGCAATAAACTCGTCCTTAGAGCCGACCATTGTCATCGCTTGCTCGATGTCATTGATACATTGGAACTTCCAACTGTCGCCCTTGAGCGCGGCGCGGTATTCTCTCGTGCCGATAGATTTCAAGCCGAAGGTCTGCTTATATTCGGGAAGTACCGAGAGATTATGCGCTTGGCATATCTCATCACTCAGCTTGCGCATCTGCTCGATAGAGCGTGGGCCGAGCTGAATTTTTTTGCCGTTCTCGTAGCTGACGCTGTTGATAACGAAATGATTATGCACGCGCTGAACACCGTCGCTCTCGGCATCAAGATGTGTGCCGACAAGCACCTCGTAGCCGGGAAACATCTTCTCGGCAAGCTCGATGCCGATGCGGTGAGCTTCATCGTAAGAGGTGATCTCGCCGGGGCGGAAGGATTGCTCGTAATGATAAAAGTACGTTCCTTTCCGTTTGCCGAAAAGATTTTTGGTCGCCATAAATTCTTGGAACGCTGACTCTCCGATGCAATTCACGCCCGACAGATACCGTCTGCCGTTCTCGTCAAGTGTCTTGGCATCCTGCGAAACATAATCAATGACCGCCTTCATAGAGCTTGGATTTTGCTTTGACTCTTGGATATAATTACACGTTGCCATCGTCTATCAGCTCCTTTTCTTGCGGCATATTACCGCTTGCTACCGCGCCGTTTGCTTCTTCAAACAGACCGTTGATCGCGATATAATTTCGTGTCAATGCCTCGGTTGCGGCGGTAAGATTGACAGTCGTGATGCGCCCTTGATGAGCGAGCATTGTGAGCTGATTGAGATTTCTTCCGATGGCTTTCAGCTCGTGAAGCGTTGGCTTCAGCTCGTCGATCTGATAGATCGTCTTGCCTTGTGCCGCCATCAAGAGATACTCTCGCTGTGTCATTCCCGTGCGTTTGATCGCTTTGAGAATTTTATTTCGCTCGGCTTCACTTGCCCAAAAGGATATTTTCTTATCGCGCAGACGACCGCTTTGCTTTGTGTTGTTGTCTTGATTTTCTATAACTGTTTACCTCATTTCTTATAGATTTTTGTTGAGCGAAAGTGGGGGCTTGGGGGCTTCGCCCCCGACAAGCTGTGTTTGGGCGAAGCGCCGCCGATGGCGGTGGGAGTCCAAACACTCTGCTTGCCCCGCTTTCGCGGGAGTACTCGGCGGTCATCTGCGCTTATCAAATAGATCACAGCGGAGAATAACCACACGGTAGCTCTGCTTGCACTTGCGTTTGCAATGCAGGCATTTTTTGTTGTAGGCAATGTGTCCCGAAGGCTTTCGGAAGAACTGCCATTCGTCTTGTTTTTTCTTCGTCATTCGGATTTCCTTTCATCAAATTTACTTACGGGAGGAGGAGTAAAAAAGGCGTAACATCCGATACAAGCAAGGTCGCAAAAGTACATCTGTGCCGATTATTTTGTTCGACCTTGCCCGAGTTTGCGGTGCAAACTCGCAAAGCAATTTGTGACGGTTGTAACGCCTTCCACGCCTTTTTTTTACACACTCATAATTTTATTTGCGCTCTCCTTATAGAGCAGAAGAACGCGCTTGGACTTTGAACCGAACCGCATCGAGCGTGTGTTCTCGCCCGTGTCGGTATTGATAAATCCTTCGTCTGCAAGTGCCTTGCCAAGTGACTTTGACGAGATAGAAAATCCCTCGCCCTGATCCTCGCAGAATTTCTTTACCGCCTTGTGCGTGGCTTCAAAGAAAAGGTAATAATATTTCTCGTCCTCGTAACCGAAACAGCTTGAAGGGAGAACGATATTACAATCCTCCACGGGAATGAGTGAGCCTTGACCGCACTCCACCATCGCAAGAAATTTACGAATGAAAATGTGCGTGGGCTTGTCTTGCTCAACGGCTTCGGATTGCTTGTCGGCAAGGTCAAGCAATATCTCTGTGAGCTTGTTTTCAATGTCCTCGGCATTGTCCGCTTTCAACATTCCGTGTTGACAGAGGAAGGACAACAGAAAAGAAAAACCGACCTCAAGACACGCAAGCGTATCGGGAAGTCGGTCGTGATATTTAATTTCTTTCTCTCGGAGCTTAGCTCTCCAATCGGTGCGGTAACGCTCGTATTTTACTTTGAGCGTGGCAAGGAATTTTTCTTCGCTCTCGCTGTCGGCAAGATATACCTTCCGCAACCATTCGGTATAAGCGAACATACATCTCATCAGCATACCGTCGTGAGCTTGCTCTTGGATCATCGTGAGTGATGGCAAGTCAAGCTCGCCGGGCTTCATCTCAACGCAGAACAAACGCGCCGTTCCACTCTCACCGATGTCGGGGGCAAACTCTGCCGTTACGATTGCGTTCCCCTGCGGCGGTCTTGTTTCACGTAGCTGAATGTCAGCGGTCAGACGGTTGCGAGCTGCCTTGTCGCCATAACCTCTTGCCAAGGCTTGCATCGTGGCTTTCATAGCATCACTTTCTTTTCTGCCTGTCGGGTGGTAATCGTCAATGCAAGTCAGCACGTCCTTGAGCGCGAAGGACGAGTGAATAATGCTGTTGGCGGTATCCCGAAAGCTCATCGGCAAATCGGTGTTGGAGAAGTTGCCGAAGAAGGATAGGAACAGCGCCGCCACGGTGCTTTTCATACTGCCCGTCCTTCCGAGAAGTAATAGGATGAATTTCGGCTCGTGACCGACCCTGCGTAAAAACTCATTCAGCGGTGTGAGGAACACAAGCGACAAGCACGGAAAGCTGACCTCGTGAGGAATAAAATCAGAATATAAAAATCCCGATAGGTACGCGAGATCTTCTTCATTGAACGTGGTTGCCGCGCGGTAGCTCTGCAACGAGCCTTTCAGCTCCACGTCGTATTTCTCGTTACCGGGCAGAAGGAAGAAATACTTGCCGTCTATCTTCTTCCATCCCGTATGAGCAAACACCGATTTCTTGGTCGCATAGATCGCCGTGCTTTTGATGGCTCGGCGCACGTGCCGTTGCACTTGCGGAACGACGTCGAGGTCAAGTGAAGCATCCCAATGGTTCAGCATCCATTCCATCTTTTCAAGTTCCGTGGCTGCCACCTCTACCAAGGGAAGCTCACGACCGCTATCGTCTTTACCGCCGATGAGGTATTTCCTTGTCAGCTCGGCACCGTCATCCACCGTGACCTCGCTGACGATTTTAGGAGCGAAGTTGCAAAGTCGGGTATAATAGACTCCCGATTTCGTTACTCGCTCTATGCTCAGACATCCGTTGTTTAACGCATAAGGCGTATCGTAGATGCCTATAAGCTCGCCCAATTCTTTGGGCGCTGGGGTTGTAGATTCATTCATTTTTGAATCTCCTTTCTGCCTTATGGCTGTAAAATTATTTGCAAACATAAATACTCTCCCGCGCTCGGAGAGAGTGCATTTGCGATTGCCGACACTACATTATGGGGGTAGTATTCATTTTACCACTCCTATCCTTCCACGCCCTCGGTGTGGACATTTAGGGGCGTATATGGGGCGTACATCCCCTTATTTTTGGGGACTTTTCTTGCCTTTACGCGCGTGTAAAATCTTGCCGAGGGTAAACGTACCCCCCCTCGACTTTGGCTCAAAGGGGCGGTGTTTCGGGTGGATTATGTGGGTAGTATTCATTTTACAAACCTCTTGAAAAGTTCACGATTTTATGATATACTGTTAGTATCGATTACTGACGGGAGGTGAGAGAATGCCCGAAATACGATACAGAATACCGCTTTTGTCCGCACAGGCAATCCTCGCCTATGCGAAGATCAACGAGCGTTTTCCCGATAGATATACAGTTGCCCTGAACAAGCGCGAAACCGAAAGCACCGTCATTCGCGGCGGTGAAACCTATCAAGCGGATAACGCTATATTTTATCAAGCAATGTGCGCGATCCATAATTATGAATATACCGCACCGACCGAGGATACAGTTATTGAGGATTTATACGACGTTATCGCATACGTTGATTTCAAGGGCATATTCGACCGCGACGATACCAATCCCAAGGTAGCTTTGCGACAGAAGAAAGCCGAGTCGATGTTCCGAGGTCAAGGCATCAAGCTCGACTTTGGCAAGGGGCAGCAGAACTATGTAGCCTTTGAGCGTTCCGCAAGTATGAGCCGCAACGCCCGTCTTGCTTTTATACGTGAGGATATGTATTCTGCCGTTCACTCCCGTATGACACTCGATATGAGAATACGCGATTGTCAGCTTTCAAAGCTATACGCATATAACGGCTTGATGTTTTCAAGCGGAACGAGGATTGAAGCTCCATTCCTATGGAACGAGCATAGTATCGTCGTGATTGACAATCCGACCGATGCGAAGCCACACGCCAAGGTTATCACCGTGAAGGATGTTACGGGAGAAGGTAACGTCCGTAAATATGAGCGCATTGAAACAACGGACAGAATATCTATTACCGAGTTTGACGGTGAAGGTCTTATTTCTAAGGAGTTTTCAAAATATATTGATACGCAACTCTGCGGCAGGCACATTCACCATTCGTATCAGATCCGTATGCCCTATATCAAGGGAATGGTTCACGAGGTCGATTTTCGCACGTTGCTCACGGGTGTCGGCATACAAAGCATCAAGGACGTTTGGGGCAACGAACACCCGATCAATGAAGTTCACCTCATATTAACAAAAAGTCAGCTCAAGGGCTTTGGATGGCTTGAGGAAAGCGGATACCATTGGTATAAATATCTGCGCGTATGTGAGAAATACGGTCACGCGCTGTACGTGACGGGTATATCCAAGGATGCTCCCGAGGAATACACCGAGCTGAATTATCAGTTCTTGAATACGGTATCAATGAAAACCGAGCTGTTTCGCCCCGACGATCTTCCTCTCGGATGGGAGCATAGTCCGGCAGAAGAAGAACGGGAGTGGCTGACCAAGGCGACCGAGGAAAGATATTACAATCTTTGCGCGAATGACTATTTCCGTCAGCGGTATTTTATCTCTCGTGCGGAGCGTTGGAGCTTTCGCAAAAAGAGCAAGAAATACCGTATGGCGCAAATACTCAAAAAGAACCCGTTGTTCATACACGAAGCCTATTTTACAAGTGAGCTTGATGCGTTGGCTGAGAATGTACTCAAAAATTATGCCGTAGGAAAGCTCTTGATAGAGGGAGATAACCGCTATCTTTCGGGCGACCTGATGCAGTTCTTACTCAACTTGGTAATGCCGTACAGAATGGTATCTCCCGATGCGGTCAAGCTCTGCCGTACATTGCTTGACGAGTCCTTTTCGGGTACTGCGGACTTTTACGCTCCGGGCGCGGTATATGCAAAACAAGATCGTTATACCTTGCTCCGCAATCCGCACATAGCAAGGAACGAGGAAGCAATGGTGAAGCCCATCGAAAAGGTCGGCTATATGCGCGACAGATACCTTTCACATCTTACCGATGTCGTAATGGTTGGCAGTACCTCGCTTATCGCAGAACGCTTGGGCGGCGCTGACTATGACGGTGATATGGTGAAAACCATTGCCGAGCCGATACTGAACGATTGTGTGTTCCAAAATTACAATACCGACAAAAACGATTTTGACAACAACTATAATCTGCCGTTATTAAAAATACCTTCCGCGACACCGCAAATACAGAACGCGAATAATTGGCGCGCCCGTTTCCAAGCTATCAAGAACACCTTTTCCTCCCGTGTCGGTCAGATCTCCAATGCGGCACTTGACCGCAGTATCATCGCATACGATGAGAACGCCGATGCTGAAACGAAGGAACGATGCATACAGGAAACCGAAACGCTCGCTATCCTTACGGGACTTGAGATCGACTCTGCCAAAAGCGGTATCAAGCCCGATCTGTCTGAGTATCTCGGCACAAAAAATATTAAGCGCAGTAATTTCTTGAAGTATAAGCGTATTCTTGATGAGTCCGAGGAACGCCGCGCTTGGTATGAGCCGACCTTTGAGGAACGCTTCAAGGAATATTTTGCCAAGACAGATTGGAATGCCGTCAGCTCCAATTTGGAGAAGCTGCCGTATTATGCTTATATGCTCAAAAAACACACACCGAAGGCAAAGCGTAAGCCTGCCAAGGCACAAGAGCTATTTACCTTTGCGGTGGAGCAAGGTTGGGAGGATAAGCTAAATCCCGCAATCCTTGAGCGTATAAAAGCACTCACGGAAACCTACGATAGCTGCCTGCGTCGTATCCGTGCGAGTGCGCATCTCCCGAAGGCTCAATCCAAAAAGAACGGTATCAACCGCATTTTCTATCTTCGTGACGAGGAAAACACATACGACGTTGACGAGCTTTACGCTCTGTTCGTCAATCTTTCTGCCGACCGCGTGAGTGATATTCGCCGCGCTATCAGAGAGGAAAAGTGGCAATTTATGCCCGAAGAACAAAGAACGCTCTTTTTGCACAAATATCTGCCCGAAGATGAGTTTATCCCATATTACGATCTGTTTGCGGATTTCCGTTGCGGAGGCTACCGTCTGCTCGGTGACTTAATTATTGATACCGATAACGAGAATATCACGCAAGACCGCGCAAGGCTGCGTTTTGAAAACGATACGCCCGAAATGGTCGCTCTTATGGATGCGTTTATCAATAAGGAGTTCGGGGTGGATTATCGGGATGCCGTTGCCGCAAGGTGCTTGGATTTGGTCAAAAAGGTATGCAATCCGAGTGAAGCGCTCAAGTATGTTGTTGCTCTTAACAAGCGGTCGTTCCTATGGGATGTGCTGTGGGAATACGTTGAAAAATTTGCATTAAAGAGGTGAGCCGATATGACAAATGAATGGAACGAATATAAAGCATATATCGGTACACCGACCTATGCAGTAACCGATAGGAAGGACACCTCTTTTCTCGGTAGGTTCACCTCGGATATGATCAAGGACTTTTCGGGGCTGACGCGCATTTTTACAGTCCTCGCCCGTGGGTATCTCTTTCATAACGCCGACGGTTCTTTGAAGGACGGTGATCCATACGAGCGTATTGAGTATGCTCGTCGCGCTCTTTGTGCGTGGTGTAGTTTGCCGAGCAATAAAAAAGCCACTCCTACCAAGGAATGGCAGTACAGTACCGATTTTTCAGAGTATCACGAGGAATTTCCCGAGCTTGTCACCGAGAACGGCGCAGGGTGGTATTACCGCCATGTTCACGCGCTTGCCGAGTTTATCCGCAATAACACGGGTAGTGTAAATAAGAGGTTGCATTGCTTGGCAGAGGGAACGAAGGAATGGGACGCCGCTTGGGAGAATAAGGTCAAACAGTATCAAGTACCGCTTTTCTCGTCGAACACCAATGCCGAGTGGCTTCTGTCCTTCGACAGCGCGATTGCCGATGCCTTGGAGCTTGGCTCTTTGCGGTGTGAGGCGGTGACACCTACGGCAGAACAAACAAAGCATTTAGAGCTTTACAAACCCAAGGATGTGCCGATGAAGGTGCTGACCACGCTTGCCGAGTTCTATATTGCAAACAAGCAGGAGCAGAGCGAATGGGTGATCTTGCCCGTGACAAACATTGGCGCATATCTCGGTAGCTCGTCGCTCGGAAGGCAATATTTAAGCAAAATGCCGCCCGAACTGATGGAACGTAAGCAGAGCAGCTTCGGGGCGAGTGTTTATAGGATGTGGCTTGGATGAATTAGGAAAAAATAGAATATGCAAATAGTATGAAGGCAATATCATTCCAAATCAGTTTGATATTGCCTTTTATTATATTCCTAAAACTTGCTTTTTAAATTCCCCCGGCGTGATTCCTGTTTGCTTTTTAAAAAATCTTACAAAATAGCTCACGTCGTCAAATCCACATTTTTTTGCGATTTCCGAGATCGTATAATATCCGCTGTTCAAATATTCCTTGGCATAATAAAGCCGTATGGAATCGCGGTATTGCAGAGGCGCCTCCGAATATAATTTCTTCCACTCACGCCTGAAATTCGTCACGCTCATATTGGATAGCTTTGCGAGCTCTTCCAACGTAATGGGAAGGTTGAAATGTTGCTCAATATACTCTTTTGCGGGAAGCAATCTTTGGTATGGAGCGGAATTCTGTCGATTGGTATGTTCAAAATAAAACAAGGAAAGTAGCTCGTAAAGACAACCTACGGATTCCATTTCATAGCCTGTTTTTTTTACCGTCCATATACTGACGATTTTCTTGAATTTTCGTTCAAACTGCTCGGAATCCTCTTTTTTTAACAGGCAATAGGGGGTGTCAAGGATACCAAGCCTTGAAAACTCCTCGTGAATATCAAAATTCACGGTATAGTGCTTAAATTCCTTTGCCGTAACGATGGAATACGCCGCATTGGGGGGGAGAAAAAGCGTGTCGCCGTCACTGACCGTGATACGCTCACCTGTATAAAAGCGATATTCCGCCTGTCCGCTCAAAACGTAAACAAGACCGTAATATTCTCTGCCATGGGGATACTCGCACCGATGCACGCGATCCAAAATATATTCGTGTGCGAGTTGGATTTCCCTCACATTCAGAAAAAAATTATTTGTAAACAGCATATCCCCCTCCATCCTTTTTTGAATATCATTAGTATATCACAAACAACGCTTTTTGTCAAGAAAAGAACGGACAGATAGTACCATAAAAGAGCATATTATCCATTGATTTATGAAGCTTTTAGTGCTATAATCTTGTCAAAAAAGGAGGATATCCCATATGAAAAAAGCAAAAATTGCCATTGTAGGCTTGGGACACTATATTTACTTCGATCAATTCGAGGGACTTCGTGAGGAGCTTATGCAAAAAAGTGAGGAGTTCAAGACTTATCTTGATCCCACAGTGTGTGACGTGATCGACGTGGGCTATATTGACTGCGTAGAGAATTCATTTGAGGCGGTTCGTAAATTAAGAAAAGAGGATGCCGATCTTCTTTTTGTAATCCTATCAACCTACGTGCCTTCTTCGGTCTGCGCGCCCTTTGCCAGATATCTTGACATTCCGCAGGTGTTGGTGGGAATCCAACCGCTGGAGCATCTGGATTATTCCCATACGACCACCTATATGCAGCTTTGCAACGATGACGTTTGCGCCATGCCCGAGGTCGCGGGTGTGTATGAGCGTCTCGGCAGAAGTATTCCGTCTTGTATGCCAAAAAAACGGCTGAATATCAAAACAGCGGAAAGATGGATCTCTATATCCATTCCGCGATCAAGCTGGCACGTGATCTCGGTATTGAGGTGTGTGACTGTTATGGAATGTGGAAAGATTTGAACAAAACACAGGATACGACAAAGCTTTTGATAAATCGCATCAATCACCCCACACAAGAGATGCACGAGTTTTTTGCCGATGCGCTGTTCCGGACAATATTTAAAGGAACTGACAATTCCGAAAACAATACCGCTCAATCTACTATGTATGAGGGAGGAATGAATTGATGTTTGAAAATATCACGTTAGAACTAAGCTTAAAGCCTTTTAAACAAACGGATAAATCCTATATCCGAAAGGTTTGCGCGCAAATATTCGAGCAATGGCGACCGCTGCTGAAAAATCGCAAGTCGATCTCGATCATGCTTTGGGTGGGCGACGGAAGCGAGATTTTGGATTATGCGGGCATTTTGGATGACACGTTTGAGTGGGCGCGTTTTGTGGGAACTGCAAATCTACCGTATCTTGAGGACGGCGAGCCTCTTGAGACCTCACTGCATAAACGCAAACAGGACTATATCAAAAACGCTCCCGTAATGACCTACGGCATCCTCAAAACGATCATTTCCTGTTTGAAAGAAGAAGTCAAAAAAGCCTTTCCAAAAGCCACGGTGCGCGTGGGCGAGACCTTTGACATCGGACCGGAGTTTGCCATTTCCGATTTCAAATACAATCGCCACACCGAGATCTGCTCGGGCTCAAGACTCGACAAGCACGGCTTTGTTGATGCTACCGCAACCCTACATGCAGACGACCGCTACTATGCAGCCTATCCCGACGGAATCCCCGAGGACACGCCCTTTGGCACGTTTCTCGGAAAGCAGTCCGAGATATTCCTGCGTGATATGGGCTTTGATTATCTGTGGCTCTCCAACGGACTCGGCTTTAGTGCCAACCCTTGGGACAAGACAGGCAAGATCTTTGACGGAGAGAATTATTATCCCGAAAAGCTGTCGGAAACAAAGAAAAATGTTTTTGACTTTTGGAAGCTCTTTCGGAAAGAGTGTTCCTTCCCCCTTGAAACAAGAGGCACCAACAATTCGGTAGGCATCGACTACGCAAGCGATGGCGTACCGCTTTATGACATCTATAACGCAGACCTCGATATCACCGCGCCTCCGAACTCCCCATGGGCGGCGCTCAACGACAACTACGGACTCGAGATCATGGGGCATATGACCCGTATCTGCGAGTTGCCGAACAAAAAATTCCCCTTCAGATACTATATTCACGATCCGTGGTGGATAAATTCGCCGTGGTATGACCGTTATGACGGATCGCCCTGCGACATATATCTTCCCATGGCGATTTCCCGCATCAACGCAAAGGGAGAAATCGAAACAGCAAATTCGTTCAATATCCTCTCCATCGACAACTCCTACGGAGATATGCCCGATGCGTGTGTAAACGAGCCTTTGCCGCACATCCTGAAAGCTGAAAAGGATGCGGCGGACGAGCCTGCGCCCTTGGTCTGGGTGTACCCCATGAGAGAGTACACCACCTCAACGGACGCTGAACTTCTCAAAGAAATGAATCTGGGAGACAACTATGTCTGTGATGCCATCAACGACGGCTTTCCTCTTTGCTGTGTCGTTTCGACGGACAATTTTCTAAAGCACAGTGCAGAAGTTTACAAAAAGAGTATTCTGATCTCGCCCGTTCCCGAAAATCCCGCCGTCCTCGGTCAATTAGCAACCTTTGCCACGCAAGGAATCGGTGTCCTGATCTACGGAACGGAAGAAAAGCTTCAAGGCCTTCCAAGCTTTAATGGGGTGGTGAAGCTTGACGTGACAGAGAACGCAAGCCGCCTGCGCGAAGCTTTGTCGACGTTTGGGTACGACATATCCTTTGTGAAAAAGGCAGAAGACACCAAGCCTCCCACGATAGGTATTGCGCGACACGACAACGCTCTGTTTTTCTCGGTCTACAACGCAAATACCACTACCGATACGCACCTGAAATTCCCGCTTGGCGCACCTCTATTATGCGGAGCAGAAACTGAAATGATAAACGGAAGGTCTTCCTACCGTTTCAGTCGCGGCGAGCATCGGGAATGCAGAATTTTCGTGGATCAATCGGACGGCGTGATCTCTTGCAGAGAATCGCATCCCGTCAATGCCCGATATCGACGTGCGATCAAGATAACTGGTCTTGTGGATGCGACAGTGTGCTTGTTTCCCGAGAAAAACTGCGAATCCATGGTCTCGAACACGAAAAGCACTGCTGCCACGCCCGAGATTGATCCTCGCTTCACTGCCGTTCATGATGAAAAATACGGTACCTATCTGAAAGGTGAGCATATCGACGGAACGATTCGATTTTTGATTGGACACAAGCATTAATCGCTTACTTTTGTTGTCTTGTAAAAAACAAGCTCTTTCATGATCTAAAAAAGCAGCAGATCATTGTTGACCTGCTGCTTTGTGTTATTCGTCATATGATTTTCCGAAAAGTATCTGCATAAAGTTCCGTCTGCCGTAGAGTACACGGATGATATGAACCTCGTCGCCGTCCACCTTATAAAATGCGGTGTAGTTTCCGCAGACAAGGAAACGGTACGGTACTTCAAGGTTGATGATAGAGGAGAGGGGCGCGCCGCTTTCGGGGAAACTGCCAAGCTGACGGATGCGCTTCATGATCTTTTCAATCGTATTGATTGCCGATTGCTCCGAGCACAGCTCGTCGGTGATATACGCTTTGATCTCCTTCATATCCTCAAGAGCATCGGGCGTAAAATTGATTTTAGCCATTGCTTACCCCCAGAAGTGCTTCGACCTCCGAGATATCAATATATCCTTTTTCTTTAGCAGAAGCTTCACCTTTTACAAGCTCGCTCATCAGCTTGAGCGTTGCCTGAGTCTTTTCAAATTCTTCCATATCGACGATGGCGTATCTGCCGCGACCGTTCTTGGTGAGGAATACGGGTTCGCCAACGGCGATATCGCGCAGTACCTCGTTATAGTTGCGCAGATCTGATACGGGCTTAATGTTTGGCATCATAAATTCCTCCTTTGTTTGTATTCTGCTGTATTTATTATACACTAATTCTTCGTAAAATTCAACAGCAAAATCAAAACTTTCATAAAAAATTTATAAAAGCAAGGGATGAACCGCTTGGGAACACCCCTTGCTTTTGGTTTATGCGAGTATCAGTTCACTCATTATTGTTTCTTCGGCAGAGCTGCGAATGTTGTTCATCATCTGCACCCACCGCATTTGGTCGGTTGCCTTGAGGTGTTCGTCGATGCCTTGAGTCTTGGCAAGCTCTACTTTCAGAGAGGTCAGCATTTCGTGTGCCTGTTCGTCAATCTCGGAAAGGTATGCGTTGAGCCGTCCTTCACCGAGCAAGGCGGAGTACCTTCCGCGACGGTGCTTTTTGAGGTATTCGAGGTGCATCCGTCCGTATTTTCCGATGGGCTTCTGTTCGAGAAGCTCCACGTCGGGAACGAGGCTGCCTTTTTCCTCACGGTATGTACCTCCAAGCTGTTCGTAAATGGTTTTGGTGTCTTTCATTTTCTTTGTTCCTCCGTACGTTTATTTCATCAAAGCCTTATACCGTAAGGGAAAACGCGTACTTGACGGTTATCTTGTGTCCTTGCGATATTCGGTTGTGACGTTCAAATCTCATAGTTCGTACGGGGTTCATATTGTTTATAATGATGATGATATACGTATTCATAATAATTACCGTTCTGATCCTGATATTAAAGTTGGCGTTGCATTATATGGAAAAATAAAATGTAATACAATTGAAAGCGGATTTTTTGTAAAAAGACGGAAATATGAATACCATGTTGAATTTAATAAATACGCTCATATTTTTGTGGAACGTTTAAAAGCGTTGGCCGAAAAAGAGGGTATTTTCATAACGGGTCCCATTCTTGCTTATGGAGAATATGAGTTTGAAGAAAATCGGACGTATTCGGAATCAGAAGAAATTAATTGGCGAGATATCTATAATCTTCACTTATCAGTAAAGTACTATGTGACATTTTAAATATATTTATTTGCAACTGAATATAAAAACGGACACGCACAAAGGATATCTCCGAAGTGACGTGTCCGTTTTATTTTATGTGAAGTTTTTGCTTCGCAAAAGTGAAGTTGCTGTGCAGTGATGTTTTGCTCGTTTCACTGGCAAAGTGAAGTTGATTTTTTGTTAAAAAATCAGTTCTTCAATGAATGTATAGGCGCGGGGATGCGTCCGCCGCGGTGTATGAAATCCGCGCAGGAGTACTGGCTGAGCTTCATAATAGGCGCGTAGCCGAGAAGTCCGCCGAACTCTACAGAGTCGCCAACTCCCTTACCGTAAGCTGGAATAACGCGAACGGCGGTGGTCTTGGTGTTCGCCACGCCTATGGAAATTTCATCCGCGATAATACCGCTGATAGTCTCTGCCGAGGTGTCACCGGGGATAGCGATCATATCAAGTCCAACCGAGCAGACCGCTGTCATAGCCTCAAGCTTTTCAAGAGAGAGCGCGCCGCAAGCCACGGCGTCTATCATGCCCGCATCCTCGGAAACGGGAATGAACGCGCCCGACAGACCGCCTACGTGAGAGGAAGCCATAACGCCGCCCTTCTTTACCGCGTCGTTGAGAAGCGCCAGTGCCGCCGTCGTTCCGTGACCTCCGCATCTTTCAAGTCCCATAGCCTCAAGAATATGAGCTACCGAGTCGCCAACGGCGGGGGTGGGAGCAAGAGACAGGTCAACGATACCAAAGGGAACGCCGAGACGGCTTGAAGCCTCGGTAGCCACAAGCTGACCCATACGTGTTATCTTGAAGGCTGTCTTTTTGACGGTTTCGGCAAGGGTGGAGAAGTCGCAATATCCCGCGCGCTTGATAGCCGAGCTAACGACACCGGGACCCGAAACGCCTACGTTTATAACGGTTTCAGCCTCGCCGACACCGTGGAAGGCTCCCGCCATAAAGGGGTTATCCTCGGGTACGTTGGCGAACACAACAAGCTTCGCGCAGCCGATGGATTCGTTATCCTTAGTAAGGTAAACCGCTTCCTTTATGATTCTGCCCATAAGCTCAACGGCATCCATATTAATGCCCGCCTTTGTAGACGCTACGTTGACCGAGGAGCAAACGCGCTCTGTCTCGGCAAGCGCCGTGGGGATAGAATCGATAAGGGCTCTGGCGTTGTCGGTAAAGCCCTTTTGAACAAGGGCGCTGTAGCCGCCGATAAAGTTTATACCGAGGGTATGCGCCGCGCGGTCGAGAGTGTGGGCGATCTTAACGTAATCCTCGGATGTATACTTACCGCCAACAAGGGATATGGGAGTTACGGATACTCGCTTATTGATTATCGGAATACCGTATTCCTTTTCTATTTCACAGCCAACTGGAACGAGCCGCTCTGCGGTTTTGGTTATCTTATCGTAGATCCTGTCGCAGACCGTGTCCACGTTATCGCCCGCGCAGTCATAAAGGGAGATACCCATAGTGATAGTACGAATATCAAGGTTCTCGTCCTTTATCATATTAATTGTTTCGAGAATATCCTTTGTGTTTATCATCGTCCGACCTCAGATCTTGTGCATAGAATTGAAGATATCCTCGTGCATAGCGCGGATATCAAGATTATTTTCCTCACCGAGGCGGCGCATGCCGTCAACAAAGTCGGCGAACGCCATATTGAGAGCCGACGTATCCACTATCATTATCATAGCGAAGTATTCATTAAGAACGCTCTGGGAGATATCCACGATATTAGCGCCCGCGTTTGCGCATGCCGAGCTTACCTTTGCGATAATTCCTTGGCTGTCTCGTCCGACTACCGTAATAACTGCTTTCATTTTAAGTCCTCAACTTTCACGGGGCAAAGCCCCAAATTTGTCAGTATCCATATTATAACAGAAACGCAGGTAAAAATCAACCCAAAACCGAAAAGTTTATATGCTCTCTTGCCGTCCAATATTCGACAGAGCAGAGCAGAAGCCATCAAAATTCGATGGACCGTCAAAAAAATAATGAATAAAAAGCCTCGGCGGGGGAAAATAATTCCTCTAAAGATATTGACTTGATTTTTTCTAAATGGTAAAATATGGAAAAGTATCAAATAAAGCGCAAGGCGTTTTAAGATGTTTAAGGGGAAGTGTATGAAAAAATTATTGCGGTTATGGGTGGTAGGCATTATTTTTTTGGCGGTTTTATGGGGGCTGTGTCTGTCCTGCTTCGGAGCGGGGGCAAATTATCAGCAGCAGAATGCCGACGTAGGCACAGAAAAATGCCGACTTCTTGACGAGCTCTGTAAGGAGCATTATCTGAAAAAGCTTGAGGGCGATGAGTATTCTGCCGAGGGCAAGACCTGTAACGTAATACAGGACTACGTCAGCAGGATAAAGCAGCTTGTTTACAGCGACAGGGCGCAGACAGAGGACCTGTCGGGGGAGATGGAGCTGCTCTGCAAAAAGGGAATTGCGGCGGGCCGTCTTTCGTGGATATACTATTCTCACAACGAGACTGTGGGGCTTGAGAGCGTAAGCGCCATATACCGCTCAAAGCTTGCGGTAATTGACAGCGCCACAAGCGGAGCGTATTTTGATAACGGCTCGGTTGAGAGCTGTTACACCGACCTTTTTCAGATAATATATACCGAGAAGCTCCGCGCCCTTGCCGAGGAAAATGACAGCGACACGGTGCTTGCGATAATAAACGCCGCCCCCTCATCTATGGGAAGCGTATGCAAATACGATGATATCACAAGTGACGGCGAAGACGGCGGAAACTATAAGAGCTTTTATCTGTCGGTGGTAAAAAGCGTTACCGAGCAACGCAGACGGGATAGGACGGCAGAGGAGCTTTTGGCGGTATTTTCCATTCTTTATCCCAATGAAAGCCCCGAGGGCTCACCGAGGCTGTCCGAGTTTTATAATTCTCTCAGCACCAAAAAGGATATTGATTCGATGAACCGACTTCTTTTGGAGACGGTACAGACGCTTATTGACGGCTTGAGCGTAAGCGGCGCGGAGTATAGAAACGCGTATCTGCTGACGAAAAAGGGAGAAGCCGGGGAGGCAGTAAGCGCGGCGGGGGGCGAGCGGATAGCAAGCCTTTCTGAGCTTTTTTGCGACCACTCCCTGAAGATCGCGGCGGCTGACGCAAAGGACGCCCTTTCGTCCTTTGCCGAGGAGCTTGCCGAGGGGGAGAATTACGGAGAGAGCGAAAGGGGTCAGCTTTCGGGGATAGTCGGAGAGTTTTCGGTAGAGGGCGGTGTGTTCGACCTTACCGAAGACCGAGGGGATATGGAAAAACAGCTCCGTATCGCCAAAACGAGGTGTGTGTGGCTTGACGTGTATTTAAAGGCTGTAAGGGATATACGCTTCTATTTAGGGGAGAACGGCGATATAGAGAGGCAGGCGGCAGAGAGCTACGCCGAGACAGTTATTGAGATAAACAACGGAAACCGAATGAACGGCGAGGATATACTTGAAGCTTTGTCTGCCGACAGAGAAAAAATGAGAGACTTCGTTGCCGAGGCAGAGGCGGAGAGCTTCCGAATAAAGCACAGGGATATACTGCTGAAGCCCGACGTAGGCGTTGAGGATAAGGAAGGGCTGGGGCTTGCCATAGCGGACGGAGCGGCTCTGTCCGAGGAAGCCGAGGTTTTGCTTTTTGACATTTTTTTATCTCTTGGTGAAAAATATAAGGAAGCTATAAGCGAGGAGATAGCCTCTTTGGTAAAAGCCGACGGAGCGCAGAGCGAGAGGATAGCCGATGCCGAAAGGCTTATAGGTACGGTAGAGGCTCTTTCGGCAACCGACGGTGACGGGGGACTTGAGCTTTTGGCTCTTCGGGAAAGCGCCGATAGCCTTTGTCGTCGAGCGGTTGTAATTTCCGCCCTTTATGACAGCTATTGCTCGGAATATCTTTCGGGCATAACAGACCGATTTGCCGACAAAGCGAGAAATACGGCGGTGGAAGCCGCCGAAAAAATAGCCGAGGCAGAGGAGAGCGCCTGGGAAGAGATAGCAGAGCAGGCGGTAATAGAAATAATAAGATTTGCCGCCCTTGAGGATATTTACGCCGCCGCTGAGGGCTATGAAGAGATAGCCGAAATTGCGGAGCTTTTGATGGGGGCAGAGGAAGATATTAAGGGATATTCGGACAAGGGCTCGGTAAGTAGCTATGCCGAGGAGAGGATAACCCGAGTGTCCGAGCTTATACGGCTTGAAGAGGCAGAGCAGGCGGCAGACAGGCTCTCTGAGCTTGCGGCGAGCATAGAGAAAAAGATAGAGGGCTATGAATTTATAAGCGCCGAAAAGCGAGGCGAGCTGCTATCCGCCCTTACGGAGCTGCTTTCCGACTTTACTCAGAGAGTGGAAACGGCAGTTGACAAAAGCGCGGTGCTTGAAGCTCTCGGTGAGGGCGAGAACGAGCTTATAGGGCTTGAAAAGGAAGCCGAGCTTGCGGAAAACGCCGCTTGTCTTGCCGCGGTAAAGGAACGGCTTAATTCCTGCTATGGCAAGAAAGAGGATTATTCCTCTGAAAATTACGTTAAGATATTAGAGATAATCAATAGCTGTGAGGCTGAGCTGTCGGGCGCGTCGGGGGTTGAGCAATATCTCGACATAGGCAACAGGGGAATAGCCGACATTGAGGCTGTGGAGAACCTTTTGGAAGAGGCAAAACGGCTGTCAGCCCTACGGCTTCTCTCGGAATACGACAGGCTGATGCTGAAAAAATACTGCTATTCCGCCGAGAGCCTTTCGAGGCTTTTGGAGATATACGAGCATAGCGTAGCCGAGCTTTCGGCGCTGTCTGCTATAAGCGACGCGCCATTGGCGGCGGTGCTGGCAGAGGAGCGCATAGCTCTTATGCGGGGCATAAGCTTCCAAAAGGTCTACACCGAGGACGGCGGACTTGCCTCTGCCGAGGGCTATAAATATCCCGATGGCTACGACCTGTCCGCGGGCTATGCGGGCGCTGTCTTTGCGGAGGGGGGCATACCCTCCGACACACTGCTGTATATAAGCTCGGCAGACGGTACGGGAATTGCCGAGCAGATAAAAAAGGCAGCCAAGCGCGGGCGTATATTCATAGGCGCCGAAAAAGTGGAGAGGGATATAATGAAGCTGTTGCGGGGTTGTTACGTCAGCGCGGCGGTGGATATTGACCTTGGGGGCGCTCTCGCGGATGGCGGCTCGTACCGTGTTTCTCTCCTTATCCCCGATACGGTAGACCTCTCTGAGGTCATAGGCGTGGTCTTTGTGAGCGGTGACGGACGGGTGGAATTTCATCCTGTTACACGGGGCGAGGCGGTAATAGAATTTGATACCACTCATTTCTCAAAATATTATATCGTCAGCGCGGGGGCTGTTGATCTTACGCCCTGGCTCATATGTCTGTCTATAATCGTTTTCTGTCAGCTTGTTCTCGCCGCAATTCTTTTGGTAAGAAGGCAAAAGAGAAAGCCGAAGCCCGATGCGCCTACCGATATTCCTCTTGCCGCCTTTGCGGCGCCTACCGTTCTGGCGGTACGCTATAAGCCCGCGGGAGCGGAAATGGCGGTGTCGGTCCTTTGCGGAGTAGCTATTGCTCTTAGCGGTCTTATAGCCTACCTTTTGGTCGATGAATTGAGATACGCAAGAAAAAAGCGGGCGGCGCTTGCCCAGAAGCCCTTGGAGCTTTCTACCGAAAAAGCCGAGAGAGCGGTATGCGTTCCCGATATACCCGAGGAAGCTGTTGCCGATACTGTCTATGGGGAAGAAGCAAAGGCTTTCAACGAGCCTGCGGCGGAGCTTGCCACAGAGCCTGTGGATGACGAGATGCTGTCGGGCGGATGCGAGGAAGCCCTGCCCGAGGAGCGAGAAAGTGAAGCTCCCATGTCGGCGGTCAGCGCAGAGGAAGCCGACAGCCTTATGAGTGACGGAGAGGCTATGGAGCACAACAACAGCCTCTATGAGGATATTGAGATATATCATGGCTCAAAGAAAGCCGAGATAAATATCGATACCGTATCCGAATGCTTTCCCGATGGAGCGGTGGTCACCCTTAATTCCCTTAAGGAAAAGCGGCTGCTGCCAAAGAACGTGGGAGCTGTAAAGATATTGGCAAGGGGTGTTCTCGATAAAAGGCTGACGGTAGTGGCGCAGGATTTCAGCCGTTCGGCTGTGAAGATGATATTGCTGACGGGCGGAGAGGCGGTATTTACCTATCCGTCTGCCGAGCGTGGCGGCAATAGTAATAAAAAAGTTTGAATTTTTTTAAAAAATTTTGAGAATTATATTGCAATTTGAAAAAAATATGTTATACTATAATCAGTAAATAATATTACAGGAGGTTATATTATGGGATTTTTTAGAAAGAAGAAAACGAATTACGCGCTTATCATAGCTATTACTATCGCTACAGTAGCTGTGCTTGCTATCGTTGCGTTTATCATCTACAAGCTTGTTAAGAAGTATACAGAGGATCTTGTTTATGATTGCGACGATCTGCTTGACGAGTGCAATGATTGCGACGTTGCTATCGAGGATGCTGACGACGACATCGTTGAAGCGTAATTGCTTGAACTTTTACGGGGCTGTTGCGAGAGTGTAACAGCCCCAAATATTTTTTGGAGTAGTATATGAAGCTTTTAGATACTATCGCCGCCATAAGCACCCCCAGGGGAAAGGGGGGCGTGGCGGTAATACGCATATCGGGAGACAGAGCCCTTGATATAGGCGAGGCTGTCTTTTTTCCTAAAAATAAAAGGGGCTTGTCCGAGCTTTCGGTGGGCAGACTTTATTACGGAGAAATAAGAATGCCCTCGGGTCAGTCGGTGGACGACGGAATGGGCGTATATTTCCGCGCGCCTTACTCCTTTACGGGTGAGGATACGGTGGAGATAAACTGCCATGGCGGCGCGCTGGTTACGGGAAAGGTGCTGTCGGCAGTATTGGCTGCGGGAGCGAGAGCGGCTGAAGCGGGTGAATTTACACGCAGAGCCTACGTGAACGGAAAAATGAGACTTTCCGAGGCAGAAGCCCTCGGAGACCTTCTTGAAGCCAAGAGCGACACACAGCTCACACTGGCGAGAAGCGGTCTTCACGGCGCTCTTGCCGACAAGATAGACCGAATTTACGACAGTCTGCGCACCACCCTAACATCGGTCTACGCCGCCATAGATTTCCCCGATGAGGACCTTTCGGAAATGAGCCGAGAGGAGATATGCGGGGCGGTAGAAAATAGCCTTTTGGAGATACGGAAGCTTGCAAAGACGTATTCTACGGGCAGAGCTATAAACGAGGGAGTTCAAACGGTTATCTGTGGACGGACAAACGCGGGTAAAAGCTCGGTATATAACAGGATACTCGGCTATGACGCGGCGATAGTTACCGATATAGAGGGAACGACCCGCGATTTGCTTCGGGAAAACGCGGTCCTTGGAAAAACTTTGCTTCGCCTGTGCGACACGGCGGGACTTCGGGAAACCGATGACCGCGTGGAGAGCATCGGAATCGAGCGCACGAGGGACGAAATGGGTCGCGCCGAGCTTATTTTGGCGGTCTTTGACAGCTCCCGTCCTCTCACCGAGGACGATATCGCTATGGCTAAGCAGGTAAAACAAACGGGGGTCACGGCTATCGCGCTCCTTAATAAATGCGACAGCCAGACCTGCGATATGAGCGCTCTTGAGGGCTATTTTGAAAACAGTCTTAAGGTATCCGCCAAGGACGGAGAGGGCTTTGAGGAGCTTGCCCTGCTTATTGACCGCCTGTTCATCGACGGAGACATAGACGTAAGCCGAGACGCGGTGGTTACGGGAGCGCGTCAGTTCGCCTCTCTCAGCTATTCCGACGAGGCGCTGACCTCCGCGCTGTCAGACCTGAGAGCCGATATACCTCTTGACCTTTGCTGTGTGACCATTGAAACGGCGCTGTCGGCGCTTGGCGAGGTGGACGGCAGAGAGCTTGGCGAGGAGATAGTATCGGAGATATTCTCCCATTTCTGTGTGGGAAAATAAGATCGGTTGCTTTGAAAAAGTCACGAACTGACGTTCGTGAGGGAATATTCCCAATACGAACACTCTATGTGTCATCCTGAGTGAAGCAAACAACTGAGTGTTGTTTGCGAAGTCGAACCCCTTTTCGCCGTTGGCGAAAGGCACGAACTTACGTTCGTGCGTTGAAGCCAAAAGGTGAAGAAAGGGGCGACACCTTTAGGTGTCGGGATCTCGTATGGATAACCGAAGTCTAAGATAACACAAAATACTTACACCAACATAATATTGTATTTTTCATACCAAAACACCGATTGAAGCAGCATCGCCTCTGCGCGTATACGCTTCGCGGTGTTTTTTTCATGGGCAAGGTCACTCTGCCAGTTCTTTCCGAAAATATGGCAAAGAGCCTCTTTATCGGTATCGGCAAGAAGAGCCTTCATTATAGTCTCTGTTTTTTTCGCGTCTCTTTCCTTGTATAAAGCTCCCTCGGGCGGAACGCAGACGGGGTGCGCCCCTGTCAATACCCCAAGTCGGTCCCGCCTTGCCGCCGAGTAGGCAATATCCATACAAAGAGATCCGTCGGGAACTGCCACCCCGTATTCAAGACCTTTGTCCTTGATATATAAAAGGTCACGGATAAAGGTCGGCATAAGTATGTCGAACTGTGGGTAGTCGAATGCAAAAAGAATTTGGGACAAAAGCTTCCTCATTCCGTCCTCATCTGGGCAGACAAAGCCCTTTCTTAGGGTCTGTCTCGGCGCGCTTCGCTTTTTCGTGGGTATGGGCTCGTATGTAAAGTTGGATATCCCAAGCCTTGAGATAATACAGCCGCCCCCGGGTGTCGGCTCCCATATTCCGCTGTAAAGCTCGCCGCCGCGGTCCTCATAGGGGGAAAATAAATGGGCACGGAGCTTTTGGCGTTCTACGGTCAACGGTGATAAAGCTGCCGATGCCAAGCCCTTTATCTCCGAGGCAAAGCATACTTGGTTTTCCTCGCGGATACAGTAAAGAGGTCGGCTTCCCTCGCCATCCCGCAAAAGCAGAGCTTGCGCGCGCTCCTCATCATAAACGGCTATGGCAAACTCCCCCGAGAAATGCTCTGCCATAGACGCGCCGTATTTCAGATAACATTCAAGGGCAAATTCACCGCCGTCCTCACCGAAAAAGGGAAGAGCACCGTCAGCCCCCTCGCCTTTCGGAAAGATATTTCCGTCAAAGACGAGGGTGACGTTTTTATCCCTTACCGAGACGGAGCGTGGCAGATGGGCGGCGTTTGAGCTTTCATTTGCTCCCTCACCCGAAAAAAGTCCGCAAAAGCCGTTTACGTACGCCGTTCTTTTCTGACCGCCCCGAAAGCTCATAGCGCGGCTCATACCCGCTATAACGTCTGCCGAGCATTCAGCTCCGTCAATATTGAAAATTCCACCGATAGCCGCCATATCATATACCTCGTTTTTTTATTCACTTCTATTATATGAGCATTTCGGGGCGATATTTCGGATACGTGGGAACAAAAGCCCATTACTTAGCATATACTTTTCATAGCGGCAAACAAAATCTTATTTTGAAAGGAATGACTGCTATGAAGATAGTAATTCTCCGTTCTCCCAATTTTTTAAGCTCTATACTGAAGAAGCTTTTCGATACTCAAAAGAAAGGGTAATATAAAATCCTACCGCTTATTGACATTCAGGGCGGCGTATGATATAATTATAAATGGCTATTAACGCTCTTTATTACGGAAAGGAGCCCCCATAGGCAATAATGGAAAACTTAGGCTATTATAACGGAAAATATGACCTTATCGAAAATATGACCGTTCCTATGAATGACCGCGCCTGCTACTTTGGCGACGGTATTTTTGAGGTCATCTACACAAGAAACCATAAGCCCTACGCCCTCGGAGAGCATATGGACAGACTTTACGCAAGCGCCTGCGAGCTTGGGATTCGTATTCCTATAACAAAGGAAGAATTTTCGGCTCTTATTGTGGAGCTTATATGCAAGGTGGATTCGCCCGAGCAGCTTGTATACTGGCAGGTGTCAAGAGGTACGGAGATGCGTAGCCACGCGCCCCAGAGCGAGCTTGATGCTAACATATGGGTCACTATCCGACCTATGGAGCTGAAAAATTCCTATATCCCTATGTCGGCTATTACTATGGAAGATACTCGGTTTTTTCATTGCAATATGAAAACTCTTAATCTCATTCCCACCGTTCTTGCTTCCCGTGAGGCGGCGGCAAGGGGCTGTGACGAGGCGATATTCCACAGGGGAGACAGGGTAACCGAATGCGCTCATTCAAATATATCTATCATAACCGACAAGGGCGAGCTGAAGACCGCCCCTGCGGATAATATGATACTTGCGGGCGTGGCTCGCGGACATCTTCTCGATTTCTGCCGCCGCTTCGGTATTCCCGTAATAGAAGAGCCCTTTACGGTTGAGGAAATGATGAACGCAGCCGAGATAATTGTGACCTCATCGGGTACGCTCTGCCGACCCGTTGAGAAAATAGACGGCGTGGCAGTGGGCGGCAAAGCCCCCGAGCTTCTCTGTAAGCTCCGCGATGCCCTTACACAGGATTTTCTTGATAAGACCGAGTGATATAAATATACGGACAAAAAGCAGGCGAGCTTCGTGCGGAGCGCGCCTGCTTTTGCATAATGGCGACATTCACAAACTTCTTTTTGCTACGCAAAAGCCACGAACTTCTTTTCGCCTGACGGCGAAAGCCACGAACTTACGTTCGTGCGTTGAAGCCAAAAGGTGAAAAAAGGGGCGACACCTTTAGGTGTCGGGATCTCGTAAGGCATACCGAAGCCTAAGACAACCCAACACAAATGTAACTTACTATAAGTAAAGACACGGAAAAGTCAAAGGAGATCCCTGCGTCGCTACGCTCCTTGGTTTTGCTCCACTCACTCCGTTCCGCAAAACTTCGACGCACACGAACGTAAGTTCGTGTAACGAAGCGAAGCGGAGTATGCTCAGGATGACAGGTAGAGTGTTTGTTGAGGTTTCTATTTCTTTCCTCAATATTTATTGACATATTTCCTTGCTTATGGTATAATAACTGTGTATGCGTGTAGAATGTCGAAATATATTTCGTTATTGAGCGCATACTATCATTGAAATGTTTTATTAAAAACTGTGAAAAAGAAAGGATATTTCCTATGGCACTCAATTCAGCCAATGAACGTGAAGCAAGAGAAAATATACTGAACGCAGTCAAGGAATACTGCGAGACCTACCATAAAAAGCCCGAATACAAGGAGGGTGACAGAATTCCATACGCATCCCGTGTTTACGACAGCGCGGAGATGTGCAACCTTGTTGACAGCGCCCTTGAATTTTGGCTTACCTCGGGCAGATACACAGACGAATTTGAAAAGCGCTTCGCGGAGTATCTCGGCGTTCGCCACGTGAGCCTTGTAAACTCGGGTTCATCCGCTAACCTGTTGGCATTTATGACCCTCACGTCACCTCTCCTCGGTGACAGAGCGGTAAGACGCGGTGATGAGGTAATTACAGTTGCCGCAGGCTTCCCCACAACGGTCACGCCCTGCATACAGTTCGGCGCTGTTCCCGTTTTTGTTGACGTTACTATCCCTCAGTACAATATCGACGTAAATATGCTTGAAGCCGCACTTTCCGAAAAGACAAAGGCGGTCATGATAGCTCACACTCTCGGAAATCCCTTTGACCTTTCCGCCGTTAAGTCCTTCTGCGACAGACACGGTCTGTGGCTTATCGAGGACAACTGCGACGCTCTCGGCTCGGAGTACACCATTGACGGCGTGACCTACAAGACGGGTACGGTGGGCGACATCGGAACGAGCAGCTTCTATCCCCCCCACCATATGACTATGGGCGAGGGTGGAGCTACCTATACGAACGACCCGCTGCTTGCAAAGATAATGCGCTCTATCCGCGACTGGGGAAGAGACTGCGTTTGTCCCTCGGGCGTTGATAACTTCTGCCGTCACCGCTTTGACAGACAGTACGGCGAGCTTCCTTTCGGATATGACCATAAGTACGTATATTCCCATTTCGGCTATAATCTTAAGGCTACCGATATGCAGGCGGCTGTTGGCTGCGCTCAGCTTGATAAGTTCCCCTCGTTCGTGGAGCGCCGCCGCCACAACTTCGCTTATCTGAAGAATGCTCTTGCCGAGGTATCGGACAAGCTCATTCTCCCCGAGGCTTGCGAAAATTCCACCCCCTCTTGGTTCGGCTTCCTGCTGACCTGCCGTGAGGGCGTTGACCGCGAGCGTGTGGTTTCCTATATTGAAAGCCACGGCGTTCAGACAAGAATGCTCTTTGCGGGCAATCTTACGAAGCACCCCTGTTTTGACGAAATGAGAAAGAGCGGCGAGGGCTACCGCATTGTGGGAAGCCTTGAAAATACCGACCGTATTATGACCGACACCTTCTGGATAGGCGTTTATCCGGGTATGACCGACGAGATGCTTGACTATATGGCAAAAACCGTTAAGGAAGCTCTTGCGCAATAAAGAAAAAGGAAAATTAATATGAAAATAAGACTTGCAGATTACGTGGCTGACTTTTTGGTTTCCCACGGTATAACCGACTGCTTCACCGTTACGGGTGGTGGCGCTATGCACTTAAACGATGCCCTTGGACATAAGGACGGACTGCACTGCACCTCTACCCACCACGAGCAGGCGTGCGCTATCGCCGCCGAGGCTTATGCCAGAATAAATAATAAAATACCCGCCGTATGCGTTACCACAGGCCCCGGCGGAACTAACGCCATAACGGGCGTTGTTGGGGGCTGGCTCGATTCTATCCCTATGCTTATCATATCGGGACAGGTGCGCTACGATACCACCGCCCGAGGAATGGGCGTGGGTGTTCGCGCGGGAGGTGACCAGGAGTTTGATATTACAAGGTCTATCGACTGTATGACAAAATACTCCGAGATGATAGAGGACCCCAAGCGTATCGCTTACGCTCTCGAAAAGGCTCTTCATCTCGCCACAACGGGCAGACCCGGTCCTTGTTGGCTTGATATTCCCCTGAATTTTCAGGGCTGTACCATTGATACCGACGAGCTTTACCACTACGACCCCGCCGAGGATGCTCCCGAAGCTCCCAAGCCCGACAGCGCCCTTATTGCCGAGGTCATAGAGAAGATAAAGAACGCAAAGCGACCTGTTTTCTACGCGGGCAACGGCATCCGTCTTGCGGGGGGCTGCGATAAGTGCAAGGAGCTTGTACCAAGACTTAATATCCCCGTTGTAACAGGCTGGGATAACATTGATATGATGGCTGACGCCGACCCTCTCTACGTTGGACGCGGCGGTATAATGGGCGACAGAGCGGGTAACTTTGCCGTTCAGAATGCCGACCTTGTTCTTGCCGTAGGCAACCGCCTGTCTATCCGTCAGGTAGGATATAGCTGGAAGACCTGGGCAAGAGAAGCATTTGTTATAATGGTGGACGTTGACAAAGAAGAGCTGAAAAAGCCTACTCTCCACGTTGAGCTTCCCATTCACGCCGACGCAAAGGAATTTCTCACCGCTCTCGGCGAGGCGCTACCCGACGGCGTTCTTTTCCCCGAGACCGATTGGCAACAGACCTGCCGCGATTGGAAAAAGAACTATCCCGTTGTTTTGCAGAGACACCGCGACGCGGAGGGGCTTACAAACCCCTATGCCTTTATCGAGGCTCTTTCATCCCGCCTGCCCGAGGGCTATACCACGGTCGTGGGCAACGGCACGGCTTGCGTTGTAGGCAGCCACGGTTACGTTATAAAGGAGGGGCAGAGGTTTATCATCAACTCCGCCATAGCTTCTATGGGCTACGATCTGCCCGCCGCTATCGGCGTGTGCGTGGCTCTCGGAAAGCAGGAGATAGTATGTATTTCGGGTGACGGAAGCATACAGATGAATCTTCAGGAGCTTCAGACTATTCTGACAAACCGCCTGCCTATAAAGATCTTCGTTATCAACAATGACGGCTACCATTCTATCCGTCAGACACAGACAAATATTTTCGGACACCACACAAAGGTAGGAATAGGACCCGAGAGCGGAGACCTGTCTTTCCCGTCTCTTGAGCGCTTGGCGTGGGCTTACGGCTACGATTACGCCGCCTGCCGAGAAAATTCCGAGATAGCCGCTACCCTCGACAAGGCATTTGAAAAAGAGGGCGCGTTTATCGCCGAGATATTTGTAGACCCCACTCAGTTCTTTGAGCCTAAGAGCGCCACAAAGAAGCTTCCCGACGGAAGCCTGTTCAGCCCGCCCTTGGAGGATCTTGCGCCATTCCTTGACCGCGACGAGCTGAGAAGCATAATGAAAATACCGATGATCGAGGAATAAAATATTTTGGGCTGTATCAAATGTTTTGAATTTGATATAGCCCTGATCTTTTATAGGGATATTGCAAAATCTTACTAATTATATTGCAAATATTATTGAAAGTTATTTTTTTATTGACAAAAATTTTCTGATGTGCTATAATTTTTTTGTAAAAATTCTAATTAAGAAAGGCAATTGTTATGGAGCTTTTGGAAAAAATCAAAAACACAAAAATAGTTCCCGTTGTTGTTATCAAAAATATTGAGGATACTATCCCCACTCTCAATGCTCTTTGCGAGGGCGGTCTGCCTGTGGCTGAGATAACATTCCGTACCGCTTGCGCGGCTGACGCTATCAAGCTCGGTTGCGAAAAATTCCCCGATATGCTTATAGGCGCGGGAACGGTCATAAATGCAGAGCAGGCAAACGCCGCTATCGATTGCGGCGCAAAGTTTATCGTAGGTCCCGGCTTTGCGGCATCCGTCGCTGAGGTCTGCAACGCACGTGGAGTGCTTTATCTCCCCGGCTGTGTGACCCCTACCGAGATAATCACCGCTATCTCCTACGGTCTTGAGGTGGTAAAATTCTTCCCCTGCTCAAATTTTGGCGGACTTGCTACCATTAAGGCGCTTTCCGCGGCATTCCCCGCTATGAAATTTATGCCCACGGGCGGTATCTCCGAGGACAATGTACTTGACTACCTCGCATTTGATAAGATCATCGCTTGCGGCGGAAGCTGGATGATGAAGGGTACGCCCGATGAGATACGTGAAAAGACTGCACGAGCGGTTGCGGTCGTGAATAAGTAAAAATTGTTACGTTAAACCAACGTGTCATCTCCGAGGCTTTTCGCCTACGGCGAAAGCCACGAACTTCTTTTTGCTACGCAAAAGCCACGAACTCATGTTCGTGGGCAATAACCCTAACAAACCTTTAGCGTGTCATCCTGAGTGGAGCAAACAACTGAGTGTTGTTTGCGTAATCGAACTCGACGTAAGGAGAGCGACACCTTTAGGTGTCGGGATCTCGTATGGATAACCGAAGCCTAAGATACCCCAACACAAATGTAACTTACTATAAGTAAGGACACGGAAAAGTCAAAGGAGATCCCTGCGTCGCTGCGCTCCTTGGTTTTGCTCCACTCACTCCGTTTCGCAAAACTTCGACTTCGCTCAGGATGACAGATAACACAAAGCAAATGGAACGTCATCATATGATTTGAAAAAATTTCATATATTAAAAATTTTTGAAAGGAGTTTAGGTAAAAGCTTTCTTTTAAGAAAGTTTTCACCACAAATACCAAAAATGAAAGTTATTACATTCGGCGAGCTTATGCTCAGACTTGCGCCTAACGGCTATTACAGATTTTTCCAGAACGACCAGATGCAGGCGACCTTTGGCGGCGGCGAGGCTAACGTTGCCGTTTCCCTTGCAAACTACGGTCTTGTCAGCGCTTACGTAACAAAGCTTCCAAAGCACGCGATAGGTCAGGCGGCTGTTGACTCTCTCCGTTACTTTGGAGTTGACACCTCGAATATCGTTCGCGGCGGCGACAGAGTTGGTATCTATTTCCTTGAAAAGGGCGCGTCTCAGAGAGGCACCGTATGTATTTACGACCGCGCTCACTCCGCAATAGCAGAGGCAAAGCCCGCGGATTTTGATTGGGATAGCATTTTCGAGGGAGCTGACTGGTTCCACTTTACAGGCATTACCCCCGCTCTCGGCGGCGAGCTTGTAAATATCTGTCTCGATGCCTGCAAGGCGGCAAAGGCAAAGGGCGTGAAGATATCCTGTGACCTGAACTACCGCGGAAAGCTCTGGACGAGAGCCGAGGCAAGAGAGGCTATGACAAAGCTTTGCGAGTACGTTGACGTTTGCATTTCCAACGAAGAGGATGCAAAGGACGTATTCGGAATTGAAGCCGAGAATACCGATATCTACGGCGGTAAGCTCAATCACGAGGGCTACAAGTCTGTTGCAAAGCAGCTTGCCGACAAGTTCGGATTTGAGAAGGTGGCTATCACTCTCCGTTCCTCTATCTCCGCAAATGATAACGACTGGGCGGGAATGCTCTATGACGGCGAAAACTACTGCTTCTCCAAGACTTACCATCTTCACATCGTTGACCGCGTAGGCGGCGGCGACTCCTTTGGAGCAGGTCTTATCTACGCGCTTCTCAACGGAAAGGACACACAGGGCGCTATCAACTTTGCAGTAGCCGCATCGGCTCTTAAGCACACAATTGAGGGCGACTACAACCGTGTATCGGTTTCCGAGGTAGAAAAGCTTGCGGGCGGCGACGGCTCGGGCAGAGTTCAAAGATAAAGATATAAGATAAACAAATCTAATAACACAATGCGGGAGGCTGATAGCCTCCCGCATTGTGTTTATTTTTAACAATCCTATTTATGAAAATGAGGTTTTTATGTAAATTATTTACAATCTATTGACAATACAGGAAAATAATGCTATAATGAGAATGCGCTAATTGACAAAGCGCAAAAAAGATATAAAGGAGAATTTTTATGAAGAAGAAAATTGTTTTGTTGTTGGCAGCAATACTTTGCCTGTCAATGCTTCTTGCATCCTGCGATTGGCTTGGCAGAAAAGGAGAAGCCACCTTTAACAGTATTGTAAACCCCGACTGGGCGGGAATGGACGAAGACAAGCTGTCGGTACTTTCCCCTAACGGCGAGGTCGTTGACATCAAGGGGCGTTACAACTATGTCTACAAAGGTAATTACCTTGTAACCGAAGACCACCGTTACGAAAACGGAGTAACCGAACCCACGAGATACATATACGAAATGCCATCGGCAAATCTCATTCTTACCCTTGAAAATAAAAGAGAGACCTTACCGCAGGCAAACGGTGAAACCTTTATTCGCGAGAGAGTTACTGAGTATTACATAGACATTATAGACGAGGACAGCTTTGCGGTGCTTACAGTAGCTTATGACTATATTGACGAATATTATAGATATTACGAAAATTATGGTTACACGTTCGACTCGGATCATTTCTGGGCATCCAATATTCCCAACGTAAATGCGGAGGACTATATGATGTCTGACCTCGGTATTGACATCAATATGGATACCCGTATCGACGTATATGCCGATGCGTCCTCGTCTCCCGTAAATACTTTCTCTTGGGATGTTATAGGCGACTGGACGGACGACCACAACAGTAGCTCTTATTTCGATGACAGCTATGAGAGCACGATCAGAAATGCTTTCGAGGACGAAGAAAAAGACGGTTATGAGATCGGATACGATCTTGTAGTCAAGGGCACAAAGGTATACAGGGTCGACGAGGACGATAACGAGACCCTTGTTAAGGATTTCGGAGCGTCTGCGATCCCCACCAACATTTATACTGAGACAGAGGAATACTATATTGGTTGTTATTATAGCTATAATTATTATAGTAGCGAGGCCTATGTATTCTATGACAAGAACCTTAATGAGGTGTTCACATACGTAGCTCCCCAATATTTTTCCGGTGAAGAAATGGGCGAAACCCAGGTACATGTACTGAACAACGGAAATCTCTTGGTTCAGTATTCAAAGGGACTTGAAGCGGACGCGAAAAAATATGACTATCACGTGCCTACCTATTACGGTGAAGCAAGATACGACCTTGTTACCCTTATCGTAGACCCCGAAACGGGCAAGGAGACCGAGATAGATCTTGATTACGTAGTTACGGGCGTTTCGATCGCCTATGATGCGAAAACCGACAGAATGTGCTGGGCAGAGGGAGTTGAGAATATCGTTTATGCGACTCCTATAGAAGATAAGCTTGTGCGCAACGATGCCGCGGCAGTGGATTGGCTGAATATGACCAATGACGGTAAGGTAAAGGGCTCGGTCAAGTTTGACGCTTCTCTTACCTCTGCGCCCGTAGCAATAGGCGGAAGCTATCTGTCCGCGCAAAACGTCAACGGAGAGACTGTTATATTCAACACTGACGGCGAGGTGCTAAATACCATCAAGTACAGCACACAGGGCTTAGAGATCATTGATGAAAAATATATCGTTCTTTCCGAACAGGTCTATGAAAGTGGCTATGGATACAGAACAGTATATCAAGCGATGTACGATATAGCGGGTAATAAGCTGTATGACTTTGAAGAGAAGAAAGCCGAGATACACCATATGTTTATGGGCTACGATGCCTTTATCACGAGGTATAACGATAAGGGCGAGATAAAGTATGACGTTGTATTTAAGGGTGAGGTAGTAGACAGCTTTACTTTAGACGACGGATTCATTGCGGTAGACGAAATGACATACGAAAGACAGGTAAAGACAGGTGTCGATGAAAACGGAGACGATGTCTATGAATACAGACGGTATAACGTTAAGGGCGAGCTTATGCTCACATCCGAAAATGATATAAATAACGTAGTCGAAGCCGATGATTATCTGATCGTATATACAATGGTAGAGGATGACGTTACCAACGAAACCGAAATAAAGTACTATCGCTTCAGCGCAGTTAAGATCTGAATAATATCCCTAAATTAATCAAGGGGCAGTTCAAATGAACTGCCCCCATTATTGTGAAACGAAAACCACCTAAGCGGGTGGTTCCAAAGAGAATTTTGCCGATGAGTAATCCCGCCGCAGCGGTAGCCTTCCCCAGCGGGGAAGGGGGACCACGAAGTGGTGGATGAGGAGAACATGTGTTGTACTGCACAAACGGCGATCTCCTCATCCGTCACTCGCAAGCTCGTGCCACCTTCTCCGCTGGAGAAGGCTTATAGTTAGAGCCGCATTTGTGG
>JAZOMG010000066.1:0-78712 GCA_045653705.1 Eubacteriales bacterium
GTTCAAGGCTGAATATAAGGCTAAGATCGGCGCAGACTTCCCCTCCGATCCTAAGGAACAGCTTATGGGCGCAGTTAAGGCTGTGTTCCGTTCTTGGGACAACCCCCGTGCAAACGTATACCGTCGTGACAACGATATTCCCTACTCTTGGGGTACCGCTGTAAACGTACAGGCTATGGCGTTCGGTAATATGGGTGACGACTGCGGTACAGGCGTTGCATTCACACGTGACCCCGCTACCGGTGAGAAGAAGCTCATGGGTGAGTTCCTTACAAACGCTCAGGGCGAGGACGTTGTTGCAGGTGTTCGTACACCTATGCCCATCGCTGAGATGGCTGATAAGTTCCCCTCTGCTTTCGAGCAGTTCAAGAACGTTTGCCAGATCCTTGAGAACCACTACCACGACATGCAGGATATGGAGTTCACCATAGAGAACGAAAAGCTCTATATGCTCCAGACCCGTAACGGTAAGAGAACCGCACAGGCTGCTCTCCAGATCGCTGTTGACCTCGTTGCTGAGGGACACAAGACCAAGGAAGAAGCAGTTCTTATGATAGACCCCAGAAACCTCGATACACTTCTCCATCCTCAGTTCGACGCTAAGGCTCTTAAGGCTGCAAAGCCTCTCGGCAGAGGTCTCGGCGCATCTCCCGGAGCTGCTTGCGGTCAGGTAGTATTCACTGCTGACGATGCAGAGGCTTGGAAGAACGCAGGTAAGAAGGTAGTTCTTGTAAGACTCGAGACATCTCCCGAGGACATTACAGGTATGAAGGCTTCTCAGGGTATCCTCACAGTTCGCGGCGGTATGACATCTCACGCAGCAGTTGTTGCGCGTGGTATGGGTACTTGCTGTGTATCCGGATGCCGCGACATCGCTATGGATGAGGAAAACAAGCAGTTCACTCTCGCAGGAAAGGTATTCCACGAGGGCGATTATATCTCCATCGACGGTTCTACAGGCGCTATCTATGATGGTATCATTCCTACCGTTGACGCTGAGATCTCCGGTAACTTCGGAACAATAATGGGTTGGGCTGACGAATTCCGTAAGCTCAAGGTTCGTACAAACGCTGATACTCCCGCAGACGCTCGCAAGGCTCGTGAGCTTGGAGCTGAGGGTATCGGACTTTGCCGTACAGAGCATATGTTCTTTGAGGCTGACAGAATTGCTGCATTCAGAGAAATGATCTGCTCCGACACCGCTGAGGAAAGAGAAGCAGCTCTTGCTAAGATTCTTCCCTACCAGCAGGGCGACTTCGAGAAGCTTTACGAGGCTCTTGAGGGTACACCCGTATGTATCAGATTCCTCGATCCCCCTCTCCACGAGTTTGTTCCTACAACCGAAGAGGATATAGCAGCTCTCGCAGCAGCTCAGGGCAAGACAGTTGAGGATATCAAGGCTATCATCGCTTCTCTCCACGAGTTCAACCCCATGATGGGTCACCGTGGATGCCGTCTCGCAGTAACCTACCCCGAGATCGCAAAGATGCAGACAACTGCGGTTATCCGCGCTGCTATCAATACAAAGAAGGCTCATCCCGATTGGGACGTTAAGCCTGAGATCATGATTCCTCTTGTTGGCGACGTTAAGGAGCTTAAGTTCGTTAAGGCTGTTGTTGTTGCAACCGCTGATGCTGAGCTTGCAGCTGCAGGCGTTGAGCTTGACTACGAGGTTGGTACAATGATCGAGATTCCCAGAGCTTGTCTCACAGCTGACGAGATCGCGGCTAACGCTGACTTCTTCTGCTTCGGTACTAACGACCTTACACAGATGACATTCGGCTTCTCCCGTGACGACGCAGGTAAGTTCCTCAACGCTTACTACGACACCAAGATTTTCGAGAACGATCCTTTCGCAAGACTCGACCAGAACGGTGTTGGTAAGCTTATGGATATGGCGCTCAAGCTTGGTAAGCCCGCTAACAAGAACCTCCACGTAGGTATCTGCGGCGAGCACGGCGGCGACCCCACATCCGTTGAGTTCTGCCACCAGCTCGGACTTGACTACGTATCTTGTTCTCCTTTCCGCGTTCCGATTGCTCGTCTTGCAGCAGCTCAGGCAGCGCTTAAGTAATAAGATATTAGTTAACAGTTTATAACTAAGCCTGACGGCTACGGTAGATATTTCTGCCGTAGCCGTCTTTTTTCTCTGATAGCTTGCGCGGATAGCTTTGAGAAAACCGAAAACGCCTTTAGTAGTTTGATAAGCTACCAAAGGCGTTTTTCTTTAACCGTTGTAATATTTTCTTGTTCTCATATTATCGTGGGGACGTATCAGCTGTACCACACGGTCATTTCCCGCTCCAAAACGGGTCATATAGATAGTATCGCCCTTTATGGACATAACATCAAAAGCCGTCTCGGGATATTGTTCATAGTGTCTTTTTCGTGGCGGACAGCTCTCCGCCCATCTTCCGCGGAATGCCGAAAGGGTCGTTACGGTAGGAAGGTCGTCGTCATAATGTATATTATCATAGTGCACGTGTCCTGCTATCATTGCAACTACGTTTTTGCATTGCTTCATATGGTAATACATACGCGGTCCGTTACGCAGGTCATCATAGGGCTTTATTGCATCGGGTAGGTCACCGCTTCCGAAAATACCCGCATTATTAATTGGAGAATGAGCGAACACAAGTATTTTTCGGTCGGTATTAAGCACCTCATTTTCAAACCACTCGGATTGCTCATTTGATATTTCAAGTCTCCACCCCGAAAGAGGATACTGCCCATCCTTGTCAGCCAAAAAAGGCTTGTCGGAAGTATTCACAAATGCAAATCTATATTTATCCTCACCGCTATCCACGTCAATATAATAATAATTCTCGGGGGTGGGATTATATTTCATACAAAGCGCGTGCATCTCGTCGGGGAGAATGCCGTTGCGTGTATCCCAACCGTTATCTATACAGTTTCCGATATAGTCATCGTGATTTCCGATACAGCAATGCACAGGAACAGAAAGACGGTAGAAAGCATCCATAGCCTCACGCATTGATTTTCTGAAGCCATCGGGATTAGGGTCGTAATCGTTTCCAATATCACCGCCACTGATGACAAATTGAATTTCGGGACATCTGTCGAGTATGTACTGAATCGAATCAATGGCTTCGGTTACAGTATGACGGAACATATGGTGACCGTCTGTAAAGAAAACAAAATTCAAGGGCGCGCCAATTTCCTTAATTCGGGCAATTTTTTCGTCATATCCATCAGTAGGATAAAGATATTCCATAAATTTTATCTCCTGTTAAATTATTTTTTATTTTCCAAAATATCCATAAGTGAAGAATAAACGTATAACGAACCCAAGCAAACGAGGGGCTTATTATTCTTCTTGGCTTCATCCATTGCCATATCCAAGGCATCAGCAAGACTGTCAAACGCCTTAGCGTCTATTCCTGCCCCTTGAAGCGTTTTTGCATATTCAGCCGAAGCCAACGCCCGAGGGCTGTCGGGTGTAAGCGTAAAGGCTCTTGATGCAACCGCAGATAGATCCTTTGCGATAGCCGTATAATCCTTATCTCTAAGAACTCCCGTTAGAAGATAAACCTTTTCTTCACCGAAATAGGTCTTTATACTTTCGACAGCCGAGCGTATTCCCTGAGGATTGTGCGCTCCGTCAAATATCATAAGGGGGTCGCGTGAAATTATTTCAAATCTTCCCTGCCAACGGGCTTTCTCCAAGCCGCGGATAAGCGCGTTATCGGATATATTGATTCCCTCTTCACGCAAGATCTCAACGGCATTAATTACTACCGATGCGTTTCTCGGTTGATACATACCGAGAAGACCTATACGAAGCTCTGTATATTTACCGTAATCAAAAAACGTTCCGTTAAGAGAGGGCGAAATATTTGAAAGCCTTGAATAATCGACCCTATAGAACTTTGAAGCTCTCCCGAGAGCCGTTTTTTCTATTACTGCCGCCGCACTGTCATCATCGCCGCCGTAAAGCACAGGGGAGTTATCCTTGATAATTCCCGCTTTTTCCGCGGCAATTTTTTCAACGGTATCTCCAAGGAACGCCGTGTGGTCAAGGGCAATTCCCGTAATAACCGAAAGATAGGGCTTGCGGATTATATTTGTAGAATCCAATCTACCGCCCATTCCCGCCTCAAGTATTACCACGTCGCATTTGTGACGCTTGAAAAACTCAAAGGCAATAGCCGTTATAAGCTCAAATTCGGTAGGCTTATCGGTCATACTGTCGGCAATCGGCTTTACGTATTCCGTAAGCTCGGCAAGCTCATCGTTTGATATCGGCTCTCCGTTAACACACATTCTTTCGTTAAAGAAACGGATATATGGCGAGGTATACAGCCCAACCCGCAGACCGCTCTCAAGCAAAACCGAGTTAAGCATAGAGCAAAACGAGCCCTTTCCGTTAGTTCCCGCAACGTGAATAAACCTCAATGAGCTTTGCGGATTTCCAAGCCTTTCGCAGAGCTCGCCTATCCGTTCAAGTCCGGGCTTGCAAAAGGACCAGCTTATAGAGTGAATATAATTAAGAGCTTCCGTATAGTTCATAGCTTCCCCTGTTGTCTATTTTCTAAGCATTTTAGAGCTTATCGCTTTATTTTTAACCGCAAATAAAAGTATCAGATATTCCACGCCACCTACCGCAATATAATTTAACGCTCTCCATAGCATTAATATATATACGGGCATATTATACTTGGCTAAATACCATGCCGCAAGTCCAAATGACTTTATTAAAACAGACCCGATGGCATGAGCCACAAAAACCGTAAGCAGTAGTCTAAGCGCTTGCGGCAGCTTTGCTGAATACTTCCAGAGCAGACCGCTAAGCAATCCGATTGAAGTTGCACCAATGGTAATTATTATGTTCATATCTCCGCCGTAAACGAGAAGCGCGCCTATAAGGTCAGCCGCTCCGCCAACCACCGCGCCGATAATAGGACCGAACATTATACCCGCTAAAATTATAGGCAAATTTTCAAAGCTGAAGCGTAAAAATGCTCCAAGGTTTATTGCCAGATATTTTCCGCACACGATGCTTATAGCTATAAGCGCCGCCGAAACCGTCATGATCTGTAGCGTACCGAACAGTTTGATTTTGTTTTTTGAATCTTGCATAAAAAAATCCCCCTTTTCCTCGACTGCATATGGCTAAAGAAAAGAGGGATTACCCGATTAGCTTTGCCGTATGAAGCGGGATGCAGAATATAAGCCGCAAGCCTTAGCTCTTCGTCCCATTGACAACTCCCCGTCCAACAGGCACTTAACGCTTATATTCTTACTCTTCTACACGAATTATTCGCGCTCTGCGCGATTGTTATTATATACCTTTTTTACCAAGGTGTCAATAGCTTTTTAAAATTTATATTTAAAGAGTGGTAGGTTTCTCTTTTATACCATCTTTTCTTGCTTTACCTTATGGTCTATAACGTGGCGTGAAGCAAGCTCATTATTGATATCGTCAAGAGAAATTCCCATTTCTATCATAAGCACCATAACGTGGTATACAAGGTCGGATATCTCATATATAGTCTCCGCCTTATCGTTTGCCTTGCCGGCAATTATCACCTCGGTGCATTCCTCTCCAACCTTTTTGAGTATCTTATCTATACCCTTTTCAAAAAGATAAGTGGTATAAGAGCCTTCTTTCTTTTCGGTCTTTCTGCCCTCAATGACCTTCATAAGAGCATCAAGGGAAAATTCACCGTCTGTCTCTCCCTCATATATGACCTCATTAAAGCAGCTGTCAGTACCGAGATGGCAGGCAGGCCCGTCCTTATGAACTACCACAGTGAGAGCATCACGGTCGCAATCGGCGGTAATGCTGACTATATGCTGCTTGTTTCCCGAAGTCTCTCCCTTTCTCCAAAGGCATTTTCTCGAGCGCGACCAGAAGCAGGTAGTTCCCTCTTTCATACTTATCTCAAGGCTTTCGCGGTTCATATAAGCAACCGTCAGCACTTTTTTGGAAACGGCGTCAACAACGACCGCGGGTATAAGCCCTTTTTCGTCAAATTTCAATTCATCAATATTAAACATTTCATTCTCCGTTTATAATCTCACGTTTATATTTTCTTTTGAAAGTCTCTTTTTAAGCTCGGATATATCAACCTCTCCGAAGTGGAATATAGATGCGGCAAGACCCGCATCGACCTTGGGAAGCGTATTAAAGAGGGTGATAAAGTCCTCAATACAGCCCGCGCCGCCCGAAGCGATAACAGGCACGTTAACAGCGTTACAAACAGCGTCAAGCATTTCAAGGTCAAAGCCCTGCTTTACTCCGTCTGTGTCGATACTGTTTACAACTATCTCGCCCGCTCCGTTAGAAACGCCTCGTTTGATCCACTCGATAGCTTCAATTCCCGTATCTTCTCTGCCGCCCTTGTTAAAGACGTGGAAAACACCGCCCACACGCTTTATATCCACAGAAAGAACGACGCATTGGTCGCCGTATTTCTTGGCGGCGTGATATATGATATCGGGGTCAGCGATAGCTCCCGAATTTACGCTTACCTTATCCGCGCCGCATTTTAGCACTCGGTCAAAATCGTCAAGGGTCTTTATGCCGCCACCCACAGTAAGAGGAATAAACACCCTCTCAGCCGTTTCTCTCAAAATGTCGGTAAACAACTTTCTTTCCTCAAAGGATGCTGTTATATCGTAAAAAACAAGCTCGTCAGCACCGCATTCGCTGTAATACTCAGCAAGGGATACAGGAGAGGAAACATCCTTAAGGTCAAGGAAATTTACGCCCTTAACTACACGTCCGCCCTTAACGTCAAGACAGGGGATAATTCTTTTGGTAATCATTCTGCCCCCCTTGCCGCCGACAAGGCATCCCTTAGGGCTACCGCCCCTGTGTAAAGCGCCTTTCCGAGAATTGCCCCGTATACGTTCATTTTCGCAAGCGCTCTCACGTCGTCAATACTTGACACTCCGCCCGAGGCTATTATATTCATTTGGAATTTTTCCTGAAGCTCAGCATATAGCTCTAAGTTTGTTCCCGACATCATTCCATCCTTGGAAATGTCGGTGCATATTATAGTGCGAACTCCCATTTTTTGCATTTTCTCGCAAAAGTCAAAGCAGGAATACGCAGACAGCTCAGTCCAGCCCTTTATGGCTACCATTCCGTCCTTGATATCTATGCCCACAGCGATATTTTCGGGATGCTCGCTGACAGCCGCTGAAAGAAACTCGGGGTCCTTGACAGCCGCCGTTCCTATAATAACTCTGTCAACGCCAATATCTATGTACTTTTTTACGGTATCCATATTCCGTATACCGCCGCCAACCTCAACGGATAAGGACGTGCTTTCCACGATAGCGCGTATAGTGTCAAAATTCTCCGTACTGCCCTCTTTTGCTCCGTCAAGGTCAACTATGTGCATAAAGCGTGCTCCGCTTTCCTCGAAGCTCTTTGCCACCTCAGCAGGCGTGTCGCTATACACAGTTACCTTATTATAGTCGCCCTTTACAAGTCTGACGGCCTTTCCGCCTATCAGATCTATAGCGGGAATTATATTCATATTTGCTCCTTTACATCTCACAGAATGCCTTTAAAATATTAAGCCCCACCTTGCCACTCTTTTCGGGGTGGAATTGCGCACCCCACACGTTTCCGTTGCGAACAGCCGCCGTCAGCTCCTTGCCGTACTCGGCAGTAGCTATTACGTTTTTGTCGCAATCAGCGCCGTAATAGGAATGGACGAAATAAACACAATCTCCCTCGTTTATATACTTAAACAGCTCATCTCTCGGCTCAGAGAGGTGAAGCGGATTCCAACCGATATGGGGTATCTTAAGCTCCTCGGAAATCTCGGGGCGTATAGGCTTTACCGAGCCCGAGATCAATCCCAAGCCCCGATGCTCGCCGTATTCATAGCTCCGCTCAAAAAGCATCTGCATACCGAGACATATTCCAAGCAAGGGCTTTCCACCCTTGACCTCGGATATTATCACCTCATCAAGACCGCTGTCGCGCAGCTTCCTTGCCGCATCCTCAAAAGCGCCCACACCGGGGAGTATAAGTCTGTCGGCTTCGGCTATGACCTTGGGGTCAGATGTCACGGTCACGTCCGCGCCGATAGCCGCAAATGAGCTTTTGAGGGAAAAGAGATTTCCAACGCCGTAATCAATAATAGCTATCATACGAGCATCCCCTTGGTAGAGGGAATTTTATCGGCTCTCTTTTCATCAATGGCTACTGCCGCAGACATAGCGCGGGCAAACGCCTTAAACGCTCCCTCGATTATGTGGTGGGAATTTCTGCCGTCAAGCTGTCTTATGTGAAGAGCTATTTTAGCATTTCTTACGAATGCCAAGAAAAATTCCTCAACAAGCTCGGTATCGAAATCTCCAACCTTTTCGGCGGGAATTTCAAGCCTGTCAACAAGACAATCTCTGCCCGAAAAATCCACCGCGCAGAGTATCAGTGCCTCGTCCATAGGCAAAAGCATACTGCCATAGCGGCAAATTCCCTTTGCGTCTCCCACGGCTTTTGCGAAAGCCTGTCCGAGACAGATACCTATATCCTCAACGCTGTGGTGGTAATCAACGTCGGTATCTCCCTTACAGCTGACCGACAGGTCAAAGGAGCCGTGAGAAGCAAAAAGCGTCAGCATATGGTCTAAAAAGCCGCATCCCGTATCAATTTCGCTCTTCCCCTCTCCGTCAAGATTAAGGGTGAGCTTTATATCTGTTTCCGCGGTTTTTCTTATTATTTCAGCGTTTCTCATAATTTTTTTCCTCTGATATTGCTTTTATCTCTTTTATTAAAACGTCCATCTCTTCGGGCGAGCCTACTGTAATTCTGTTATACTCGCATATTTTAGGGTTAGTAAAATGACGGACAAGCACGCCTCTTTCCTTAAGCTTTGAGTAAAGCTCCTCGCCGCCTATTGCGTTGCTTCTCGCAAAGATAAAGTTAGCCTTGGAGTCGGTACATTCAAATCCCAGAGCCTTAAGCTCGGCTACGGTCTTTTCACGTGTCTCGGCGACCCTACGGCAATTATCCACGTAATAGCCATCATCATCTACTGCGGCTTCACCCGCCAAAAGAGTAAGGCGATTGATATTGTAGGGATTTGTAGAGAACTTTATCTTTTCAAGGTCGGAAATAAGCTCCGGCGAACCAAAAGCAAAGCCAAGCCGCGCTCCCGCCATAGAGCGGGATTTTGAATATGTACGAACCACAAGCAGGTTATCGTATTTTTTCACAAGGGGCAGACAGCTCTCGCCTCCGAAATCCACGTATGCCTCATCAATCAAAACCACAAAATCGGGATTTGCCTTTACTATTGTTTCCACCTCGGTAAGGCTTAAAGCAATTCCCGTAGGCGCGTTTGGGTTTGCGATAACAACATTGGCATCGTTTCCGAAATAATCGGAAATATCTATTGTAAAGTCCTCTTTTAGGGGGATAGCCTTATATTTCACGCCGTACAGATCGGCATAGACCTTATAAAATCCGTAGGATATTTCGGGAAACTTAACAGGTCGGTCTCCGCCGTTGCAAAACGCCATGAAGGAGAAATTCAGAATGTCGTCCGAGCCGTTGGAAACAAAAACATTTTCCCTCTTGACCCCGTAAAGCCCCGCAAGCTTTTCCTTTAGCGCCTTGCACGTAGGGTCGGGATAAAGATTGAGCAATGACACCTGTGCGGAGCTTATCGCCCTTATGACCCCCTCCGACGGCGGATAGGGAGACTCGTTTGTATTAAGCTTTATGTACTTTCTTTCTCTCGGCTGTTCTCCGGGAGTATACGCCTCAAGAGACGCATATTTTTCATTTATAAATCGGCTCATAGCTTCTCCGTTTTAGTTATCTGTCTCGAATCTAATTACCGCGCTTTTGGCGTGAGCGCCAAGCCCTTCTTTATTGGCAAAGTATTCAATATCCTTGCTGACCGCCTCGAGAGCCTCGCGGGTATAATACGTAAACTGTGTTTTCTTAATAAAATCATCTACCGACAATGGGCTTGAAAATCTCGCCGTTCCGCTTGTGGGAAGTGTGTGGTTAGGTCCCGCGAAATAGTCGCCAAGCGCCTCGGGACAATACTTACCCATAAATACAGAGCCCGCGTGCTTTATCTTATCAAGGTACTTAAAGGGGTCGTCAACGCATATTTCAAGATGCTCGGGAGCAATGCTGTTAGCAACCTCTACCGCTTCGTCTATGCTTTCGGTAACGATTATCTTTCCGTTGTTATCGATGGATACTCTCGCTATCTCTGCGCGCTCAAGAAGCGGTATCTGACGCTCAAGCTCCTCGGAAACAGCCTCCGCAAGCTCCTCGCTGTCTGTAACAAGCACCGCGCTTGCCATTCTGTCATGCTCCGCCTGTGAGAGCAGGTCAGCCGCTACGCATACGGGGTTACAAGTTCCGTCGGCAATCACAAGTATTTCGCTGGGTCCCGCTATCATATCGATAGCGACCTTACCAAACACCTGCTTTTTTGCTTCGGCAACAAACGCGTTCCCGGGTCCTACTATCTTGTCAACGGCAGGCACGCTTTCAGTTCCGTACGCCAGAGCCGCCACAGCCTGGGCGCCGCCTACCTTAAATATTCTCTTAACTCCCGCAATTTTAGCCGCCGCAAGAATAACGGGATTTACCTTGCCGTCCTTAGAGGGGGGCGTTACCATTACTATCTCACCGCATCCCGCAATTTTTGCTGGAATACAGTTCATAAGCACCGACGATGGATAAGCCGCCGTACCGCCCGGTACGTACAGACCAACCCTTTCGATAGGAATTATCTTCTGTCCGATAACTACGCCGTCCTTCTCGTTTATAAGGAAGCTGTTGCGAACCTGACGGGAGTGAAAGGCGTATATGTTTTCCGAAGCCGCCCGAAGCACCTCGATAAATTTCGGTTCTACCGACGCAAAGGCTTCTTCTATCTCGTCCTCACTAACCTCAAGGCTTGACAGCGTTACCTTATCGAACTTCTCGCAGTACTCGAAAAGAGCCTTGTCTCCCCTTTGTCTAACGTTCGATATTATATCGGTTACTATACCCTCAATATTTTTGGTGCTTCCAAGCTCACGGGAAAATATCTCGGAGCTGTCTATTTCGTTATAACGAAAAAGCTTTATCATTTGTTTACCTCTGTTATTTTTTATCCGCGATAACTCGCTCAACAGCCTCGCGAATCTCTTTTATACGTTCGTTTTTGAATTTGTAGCTCACCTTATTTGCCACAAGTCGTGCGCTGATATTTACAATATCGCTCTTAGGCTCAAGGTCGTTTTCATAAAGTGTCTTCCCTGTCTCCACAATATCCACGATAACGTCGGAAAGACCGAGTATGGGGGCAAGCTCAATGGAGCCGTTAAGCTTTATTATATCTATTTCCCTGCTGAGAGAAGAATAGTATTCCTTAGCAATATTCGGGAACTTGGTGGCAACTCTCAGCGTTCTATCGCGCCTGTCGCAAAAATCCTTTTTTGCGGCAACCGCCATTCGGCACTTGCCTATTCCGAGGTCGGCAAGCTCGTATATATCGGGAGAATATTCAAGTATAATATCCTTTCCCGCGATACCTATATCCGCCGCGCCCCTCTCTACGTAAATTACTACGTCCGAGGGCTTTACCCAAAAATATCTCACTCCCTTTTCGGGATTTTCAAATATAAGCTTTCTGTTTTCTTCCTTTATAGACGGACATTCAAAGCCTGCCGCCTCAAACATTCCGTAAGCCTTTTCGCCAAGCCTTCCCTTGGGGAGGGCTATGTTAATCATCGTTTTCAATTTTCTCTACTCCCCCGTCTGTAAGCCTGTACAGCTGTTTGGCGCGTATGGAAAGGTCGGGCGTGTGTCCTACAAGCACCCTCTTTCCACCCTCTGCAAGCTGTTTGCGCGCTTCATTTATACGGCTTATACTCTCTCCCTTACCGTATATCAACACGGCATCAACGTCATATTCGACAGTCTCACCCTCAAAGCGTTCAAGCCTGTCAAGGTAAACGGCAAAGCCGATAGCTCCCGACACCTTTCCAAGACGGCGAAGAAGCTTATCATAGCGTCCGCCCGAAAGCACGCTGTCGGGTATTCCGTTTATAAAGCCCTTAAAGCAAAGACCGTCATAATAGTTCACGTCGTTTACGATCGAAAAATCAAGATAGAGCCTGTCGTTAAGCCCATACGCGCTCATTGCCTCGCAAATTTCAACAAGGCTTCGATATGCCTCGGACATCTTCTCTCCCACGACAATATCCTTTATCTGTCCCAGCGCCTTGTCTATGGGCATATAAAGCTCGGTAAGGAAGCAGATCCTACTCTGCATTTCCTTGCTAATGCCGAATTTATCGCAAAAGCTCTGTATGGAATGGATATTTTTGCTCTCTATGAGCGCTATAAGCTCTCCCTTTTGTCCGTCCTCAACTCCTGCTTCGGAAAGCAAGCCGTCAATAAGACCCATATGGGATATATCAAGTATATAATCGGCGCTCACAGTACCGAGGCTCTGCATTGCAAGCATTATGACCTCGCACTCGGAGTACGTATCGATATTTCCGATACATTCAAGACCCGTCTGCATTATTTCACGGAATCCGTCGCTGTCAGCCGACGTACGGTATACCGTTTCGTTATAGCAAAGCTTGTGTGTCCGCGTATCCTTGTCGGGTATGTTTTTTATTATAGAAAGCGTAACGTCGGGCTTTAGTGCCAGAAGCTTGCCGTTCGTATCGGTAAAGGACAGAATGTTCTGACTAACGAGAAAGCTTTTATTCTTGGCATACAGGTCGTACTCCTCAAATCTGCTTACCTTATAAAGAGAGTATCCATATTCCTTGTAGAGGGCTCTGAGGCTGTATATCGCCTTTTCCTCACTTTTAAGCACGTTATAAGAAAAGCTCATTTTATTCACCCTTGACCTTTTCAAATATCTTTCCGTAACCGCCTGTGCCGTAGAGGTACGCGCGGTTAACTCGGCTTATGGTCGCTGTGCTTGCGCCTGTTTGCTCGACTATCTTATTATACACAGTCTGCTCGGACAACAGCTTTGCAACCTCAAGCCTTTGGGTGATGTCGCCAAGCTCCTTTCTTGTCATAAGGTCCTCAAGAAAAGCGCCGCACTCCTCTTCGTTATCAATTGCCACAAGCGCTTTTATTAAAAGCTTGTAGCCCTCGTTATCATATAAATTCATAGTTTTTCTCCTATAATGTTTTATCGCTTTAATATGATAACACACTAAAGTGATAAAGTCAATAGCTTTTTCAAAAATAATTATCTATTACAAGAGTTTTTGACCGTTTATTTTCAATCTGAATTTCATATTAAGGGTCTCGGCAGCCTTTCGGCAGAGTATCATTCGCTCAAGGAATATCTCAAAGTAATCCATAACCGAGCTATATTCGTCTTCTATGTCAAGCTCCAGCCAGATCTCACCGCTCTCGGGCAATACAATAAGCTCCGAGCTTCTTACCGAGTAGTTGACCCTGTCGTGAATATCAAAGTTGGCAATATCAACGTTTCTCACACGGCTTCGTCTTACGTCGGATTTATCCGCAAGTATCAGGGCGGCTGCCACGTTATTTACAGGCACGCCCGTGCCCTCGTCGTGATTTCCGATAGCCGTTACCACAGTAGCTATCTCTGAGGGAGACATACCGAGATTATCAAGTATACGAAAAGCCATAACAGCTCCGCTTTGAGAGTGGTCTATTCGGTTAACAAGATTTCCTATATCGTGCAGATAAGCGGCTATTTTTGCAAGCTCTATTTCCCTCTCCGTATATTCAAGAGTACTCAGAATATACTCAACACCCACGGCAACCTTTTCAACGTGGGCAAAGCTATGCTCGGTATACCCCAACGCTCTCAGCGAGCTGTCCGCGCTTTTGATATACTCCCGTATGGCTTCGTTATTTTTAATATCAGAATAGCTTATCATTGCATCACCTCAAAAAAATACCGCATAGACACCGTAGTCTCTGCGGTATTTCGCCTATTATAATTATTTTTTTCCAAGCATCCGTCTTTTAAGTCCGCGCAGCTTGCCTTTTATAAAGCGTTCAAGCCGTCTGTAAGGCATAAAGCACCAAATAAGCAGATAAAGCCTGTATTTGACCGATGTCAAGGAGAACTCCTTATCACCGCGGTAAAGACGGCTGACGTATCCTATTATTTGCTCTCTTTTTATGCCGTATTCAAGAGCCGTTTGGTTATCACCGCACATAACGTACGTGCCGTCATCACATATCTTCATAACTCTGTGCAAAACGAACTGTCCGTTATCACGTCTGTAAAACGCTATGTCGTTTCTTTTTGCTCCGCGCTCAAAGTTTCGCTCAAGCACCACAGAATCCCTGCCCTGTACTATCAAGGGAAGCATACTTGTTCCCTTGGGATACATACGAAATTCTCCGCCGCCCGACAGTATCTCTTCAATAACCTCAATGGCATCGGCAAGATAAAATTCACCGTTATTCAAGGATATTTGCTCCTTTTAGGGTATCGACAAATCGCATAATATCTGCCTCGGCAGTCTCTCTGTCAATATCATATTCAGTCAGTATAGCCTCAATAAGCTCCTCTGTCTCAGCGCCCTCGGAAAGCTTATCCCAAAGAAATCTTCCCGTTTCATTGAGCTTGATTATTCCGTTGAAATTCTTGCTTGCCTCTCCGAGAGCAACAACAACGCTCTCACCGGCAATACTTCTTACTACAAATCCGTTCTTTATCTTCATTTTTTACCTCTTTCTTAGACGTTCATTCCATTATATGCAACCTCTGCCGCTTCCTCGGATATATTACAGCCGAGAACGTAGCAAGGTACTTCTGTAAGTGTTCTGTCAAGCAATGGGAACAGCGTATCCACCGAAGCTATACTGTCAGGGGAAAGTATTTGGTGGAATATTCGGGTAAGGGCATCCGACGGTGTTATGCGCCTTATAGTGTTCTCCTTTGCCCTTTCAATAAAGCATATTGCCTTTATGGGAACAGACGCGTTCGTATTAAAGCCCTCTTTTCCGCACCACGGCGTTCCGTAAGCATACAGACGCTCACCCGAAAAACGCATGATCGGCTTATCACCGTTGATTATACTCACGCCCTCTCCAAATCTTTTCTGCCAAAGGGCAATGTGTGTAGACTTACCTGTTCCGCTTTTGGCGGCAAAGGCATATCCCTCGCCCTCGTATTCAATAACGGCGCAGTGCATAAGATACGCCCCAAAAAGCTCCGGCAGCGGACGGCAGATATTTCTATATACGCAAACCCCCTCTGCATAAGCGGGAGAAGCGGGAAATTCGGAAATATCTATTTCTGCCTGTATTTCCTCATCCGTTACCGAAACGGTCATATCGGGTGTTTCCACAGGGTCAACGGTATAACCCTCGCACAGCCGTCTTACGTATTCGTATTTATTATTGATAGCTACAGTAATATCCGCAATTCTTATATAAAACATAAAAATCCAACCTTAAATAATACTTATATATATTGTATCATATATTCTCTGTTTTTGCAATACAAAAAAGAAAATACCTCGCTATTTTTTTAGCGAGGTATTCCCCTTAAAATTAAAACTTGCTTATATTATCATAAACGTAATTACAAAGCTTTGTTCTCAGGTAAGATTTATTATTAACGAGGTAGTCTCTTACGTATTTGAGATTCATAGGATTTGCCGCCTTAAGATGGCGAAGAGTTCTGGACACCTCGGTGTCTCCGTTTGCGTCAAGAGCGTCACAGATAAAGTTGACTGTTTCAACAGACGCAAGCTCAAAGCATTTCCAACCCTGATCCATATCCTTATCAGCAAGACCGAAAAGAAGTCTGTAAGCTACGGCAGGCTTAAATTCGTCAGCCATTCTGAGATTGGGATCTTCAAGCACACGGTCCGTCCAAAGTCTGCCCTCGCTTGCAGCAAATCCACGGAGATAGCCGTTCATCTTTCTGTTGATGACGTTGAAATCCATTTTTTCAAGGGATATATTACGCTTGGTCTGGGGGTCATACAGGAAGAAATTGGGTTTTACATCGTTTTCGATATAGTACATATAGCCGAATTCTGCCGCCGCCAAAACGCAAAGCAAAGATACAACTATAACCATTACCTTGAAAAATGCCGCATCATCAAAGCTGATAGCAAACAAGCCTACTCCAAGAAGAATAACGCCTACAACGCCGAGTGCAATACATATTGCTAAAAATACTTTTCTCAAATTATTTTTATTCATCTCTTACTTCTTACCTCGTTGAATTTACAAATATCATTATAGTTTATTATATCATATACTCAAATACTTGTCAATTCTTTTTTCCAAAATCTTTAATATTTTCTTGTCCTTTTGCATATATTTATTGACAAAGCTTTCGTTTAAGGGTATAATAAAATACGAAAACGGAAGATTAGCGCTTACCCGTGGATACGGTCTTTGCGAGGTAGGCAAGGGAGACTAATCCGAAAGGACATAAAAATGAGAGTTTACTCAACTATCAATTATTCGGCAAGCTCACCTTGCGTTGTGGCGCTGGGGTGCTTTGACGGAGTACATTTAGGACATAAAACAGTTATAAAGCAAGCGCTGAATATTGCCGAGAAAAAGGGATGTTCCTGCGCCGTATGGACCTTTGACGAACCGCCAAAGAATTATTTTCTGTCAAGAGCCGTTCCGCTTATAACCGATAAGGCTCAAAAGCGCAAGCTTATAGGTCAGCTAGGCGTTGACAAATTTATATCCGTTCCCTTTACTAAGGAGACCTCTAAAATAAGCGCCGAGGATTTCTTTTTTGAAATTTTGAAGAAAAGAATAAAGGCTGTACATATCGTATGCGGCTTTAACTATTCCTTTGGCGCGGGGGGCAAAGGAAACGTAGAGCTGCTTCGCCGTCTTTGCGAGGAAACACATACAGGACTTACTGTGCTATCCCCCGTAACGGTATCCGGTATTACGGTTAGCTCGTCTTCTATTCGCGATGCGCTTCTTTCGGGTGACCCGGAAACAGCGGAGCAGCTTTTAGGGAGACCCTTTTCCTTGAAAACTGTGGTTATTAATGGGCAACGCCTTGCAAGGCGGTTGGGCTTTCCCACTCTAAATCAAGAATTTTCAAGCGGCGGTCTTGTACCCAAATACGGAGTATACGTGACCCGCGTTTATATTGCCAACAGAAAGAAGCCCTATTACGGCATAACAAACGTTGGGGTACGTCCTACTGTCGGCGGAACTTCGGTTTTTGCGGAAACCAATATATTTGACTTTTCGGAAAATCTGTACGGAAAGTCGGTAAAGGTTGAATTTCTGCATTTTCTCCGAGACGAGCAAAAATTTGACGGTCTTGAAGCCCTTACCGCACAGGTAAATTCAGATATAGACAACGCAAAAAAATATATTTTAAGTATATAAAAATCGGGGAATGCTTCGGGTAGAAACGAAGCATTCCCTTTTTCCTTATTTTGTATACAGCTCAACTATCTCGGCGGCAAGATCTGCGGCTTGTTGCGCCACGTCGTCGGGAGACAGTATTTTCATCTTATTGCCGAAGCCCAAGACCCACGAGAAGAATGTGGGACTTATCATAACCTTAGCGCAAAATTCAAATTGCTCGCCGTGGTTGAGAAAAGTAACGTCTGTTCCGAATCGGTCTATAACTACCCCCGCCAAGGAATTGTCAGCCAATATCCTCACGTTGGCAGGCTCACCGCCGTACATATTGAACACTCGCTTTGAATAGGACGCAGAGTCAAATTCTTCATTTGCCGTTTGCCTGTCGCGCTTTTCGTCCAGCATTTTTACGCGTATCATTTTATCGACACGAAAATGCTTAAGCTTTTGTGCCTCGTTATCATATGCAATAAGATAATAAAACTCGTCATCCCAAACCAATGCCTGAGGACTCAACAGATAGCTGTCGCCGTTTTTTCTGAGTATTCTCTGCTTGTGGGCATTCCACTCGAAATAGTTACAGCTTATTTTTTTATTCTCGGCAATGGCGTTGTGCAGTGTTACGATATTGTTATATATCTCTTCGTTCTCGGTTTTTATCCTGTTGGACGATGCGTCAAGCCGCTTGAGCTGAGACGCTTCGTATTTGCTTCCAAGCTCCCCGAGCTTTCTCGTAAGCTCCCTGCTCTTCTTAGGCGTGAGGAATTTAGATGACTGGACCGCATCGGCAAGCAGCCGCAATTCGGCAAGGTCAAATTTGTGTGTGTCGAGATAGTATCTAACGTGACTGTCCCTCGTGATCTTTATATCGTAACCGCAAAGTCTCAGCGCCTCAATATCGTCATACAGGCTCTTTCGCTCGGCGGAAATACTGTATTCGGCAAGCGCCGATGATATTTCCGTAAGCGTAAGTCCGTGATATCTGTCGGTTCGTTCCTCAAAAATTCGCGCAAGATATATTAACTTTAATTTTTGGTTCGGCAATCTTGACATATCCGCTTCTCCTATACAGGAAATTATTCATTACAATATTTTACCACAGAGCGCAGAAAAAATCAAGTGTCAGTGTGTAAGAATGGCGTAAACAACTATACCGATGCAAAGGAGTATACCGCCTGCAACAGTCGCCATAGAGTATCCTGAGAAATTGCAATTTTTAGATATCATTTCGTCTTCCATCTGTTCGTAATTCTTTCTCTCAATAGTTCCGTTCATTGTTTTTCTCCTTTTCCTTTTTTGGTATTGGATTCCTCTTTGTGACCTCATTATATCACACATTGTGTGTCATAATACGGACAATGCTATAATATTTTTATTATTTTCGATATTTTTGGAATTATTTTTTCTTAATTTGACAAAATCTTTTCTTACGTTTCTTAGGTATAGTTCCTTTTTTGGAAAATATTCTTGTTGGTTTAAAAATAAAATTTCTTTCAGATGTTTTGGTCATTATGTACATTTTTTATATTTTAAAAAAAAGTTTATTGCTAACTATTTACAAATTCAAACAAATATGCTATAATAAAGTCAGGAAATATAAATTTCCTAAGGAACAATCTCAAGGAGGATTACAAAATGAAAGTAACCATTGTTGGCAGACAGATGAACGTGTGGGATGAAATGAAAGCTACCATCGAAGCAAAGCTCGGGAAGCTTGACAAGTATTTCAATGATGAATGCGCCGCCACCGTTACACTTAGTTCCCGAAAGAACGGAAAATGCTTAGAGATTACCATTGTATCGGCAGGTACGATATTCAGAAGCGAGGTACAGGACGAAACCTTTAGAAACGCCCTTGACCGCGCTGTATATACCATAGAGCGTCAGATAAGAAAGAATAAGACAAGACTTGCAAAGAGATTGCGCAGCGGCGCCTTTGAACAAGGAATACTCGATACGGGAGAGGATTACGAGGAAGAAAAGGAATTTAATATTCGCCGCAAGAGCTTCACGATAAAGCCTATGTCGGTAGAAGAAGCCATTATGCAGATGAATCTTCTCGGTCACGAGTTCTTCGTATTCAAAGAGGATACCACCGATAAGGTCTGTGTGGTTTACAAACGGCACGATGGAACTTACGGACTTATAGAAGCCGGTGAATAAAAACAAAGCCACAGCCGAAAATTCGGCTGTGGCTTTGTTTTTAGTGATATTATATTCGCCTTGTTACTAATAACGCTCGAAGAGCATATCACTGCCGTAGGCAATATCACGCGCGAAGCGCATAGAACTCGCCAAAGGCGAATATAACTGAAAAACGACAAATTTCAGTAGAAATTTGTCGTTTTTCTGGTGACCCACCGGAGACTCGAACTCCGGACCCCTTGATTAAAAGTCAAGTGCTCTACCGTCTGAGCTAGTGGGTCGTGCGCATTTGCGCTACCTATATATAATACCACATTATCTAGAATTTGTCAAGTTTTTTTTTACAACATCTTTAACAAATCTTATCATATAATATCGGCATCAAAATGTAGATATTAACTATTATTTTTTCAACGCCCGTATATCCTTAGCCAACAGGGCTATATTTTCGGGTATAATTTCCGGCAGGTCGTGGTGGTCGCTGTCGTCCTCCTCAAAATCCTGTGAGCGTATAGAGCTTCTCATCAGCATAACGGCAAGCTTATCGATTCCCGAAAGCTTATCGGGCTTCAGCTCACCTCCGAAAAGATGAAATCCCAGAGACGGCGCAAACGCTCTCGGCAAGAGCGTTTCGGAGTACTCACCGAATAGCTTTGTCAATCCGCAACAAAAATATACGGCGCAAGGCATTTCATTCAGCGTATCAAGGTTTGACTTTACGTATTTTTTGATTTTTTTATTCATATTTTCCATACGTATAGCGCTGCCGAGTATAACAACGTCAAATCCGTCGGGAGCCGGAATATCCTCTTTTCTTGCGTCAGCAAGAGTTACCCTATGGTGTTCTTCCAAATGAGCGGCAAGCATCTCGGCGCACCGCCTTGTAACGCCGCCGTAGGTAGCGTAGACTATTAAAATATTCACTAAAAAGCTCTCCTTTATATACCGCCCGCCGTCCAAAAGGACGGCAGGCTTTTTTATTAGAAAAATGAGATCTGGTCGGTCTCGCTGAGATTGTCAAGAACTCGGTTTTTACGAAGTATCTCAATTACGCTCTTTGTAAGCTTCGCGCGTATCCGCAGGTCATCTACGGAGAAAAATCTTTCCTCTTCCCTTGCGTTTATAATATTTATAGCCGCGTTCTCTCCAAGTCCCGGCAGTGCCGAAAATGGCATACGGATAGCTCCGTTTTCGGGTATAAATTCATAGGACATAGATTTTTCTATATCGATCGGCAGGAAGCGGATACCTCTTTCCATACACTCATTTATGAGCTGTAATGATGCCACAGACGCCTGTTCCTTTGGTGATGCCTCTTTACCTCGGCGCTCGATATCCTTGATGGTATCCTTGACAGCCTGTTTACCTCGCATTACCACCTCAGCGTCAAAGCCGCCGGGGGCGACGGTAAACATAGCGCAATAGAAAGCGATAGGCATATTCACTTTATCCCACCCGAGACGGATAGCCGACATAACGTAAGCCGCGGCGTGGGCTTTCGGGAACATGTACTTTATCTTCTTACAAGAGCCGATATACCAATCGGGCACGTCATGGGCTCTCATTTCCGCTTCCCATTCGGGGGTAAGTCCCTTACCCTTACGGACACTCTCCATTATTTTAAAGGAAAGTGAGTTTTCAACTCCGTAACGGATAAGGTCGTTCATTATGTTGTCTCGGCATCCGATAACCTTAGAAATATCGCATATTCCTTGCTTTATAAGCTCCTCGGCGTTTCCAAGCCACACGTCAGTGCCGTGGGTAAGGCCCGATATCTGCAAAAGGTCAGCAAAGTTCTTGGGCTTTGCTTCTACAAGCACCTGCTGTAAAAAGGGCGTACCGAATTCGGGCAGACCGTACGTACCGATAGGCGCGTTTATCTGCTCGGGCGTTACGCCCAAGGGCTTGGTAGATTCAAAGAGGTCATAAACCTCCTTTGCGTTCATTGGCACATCCATAACACTTGTGTTTGTAAACTTTTCAAGCCATTTATACTTGGTAGGCATATCGTGTCCAAGCTCATCAAGCTTCAATATGGTGTCGTGCAGATACGAAAAAGCAAAGTGTGTTGTTACAATATCCGAGTGGGGGTCATCGGCAGGGTGCCGAACGGGGGTAAAATCGTAAACCTCGTATTCCCTCGGTATAACGATAATTCCGCCGGGGTGCTGACCTGTTGTACGCTTCACACCTACGCAATTCTGAATAACTCTGTCCATCTCGGCTCTGCCGAGGCTGTAGCCCTTACTCTCATAGTACTTTGCAATAAATCCAAACGCCGTTTTATCGGCAAGTGTACCAAGAGTTCCCGCACGGAACACGTTTTCAGCTCCAAACAGCTCCTCGGTATATTTATGAACCTTACCCTGAACGTCTCCCGAAAAGTTAAGGTCAATATCGGGGGATTTATCTCCGTAGAAACCAAGGAAGGTCTCAAAAGGGATGTCGTGTCCGTCTGCGTTCAGCTTCTCCCCGCACTTAGGGCAGGTCTTGTCGGGCAGGTCGAAGCCCGAGCCTATACTGCCGTCTGTGAAAAATTCGGAGAACTGACACTTTGGGCAGTAGTAGTGGGGCGGCAAAGGATTGACCTCTGATATACCCGCCATAGTTGCTACAAAGGACGAGCCCACAGAGCCTCGCGAGCCAACGAGATAGCCCTGACTTTCGCTGTACCAAACAAGCCTTTGAGCAATCATATAAAGCACCGCAAAGCCGTTTTTGATAATAGACGTCAGCTCCTTATCAAGACGCTTGCTGACTATTTCGGGCAAAGGGTCGCCATACATAGATTTCGCCCTTGTCCAGCATTTTTCCTGTAGCTCCTCCTCTGCCCCCTCCATATTAGGAGTATAAGAGCCTTTGGGTATTGGGCGGACGTACTCTATCATATCGTTTATTTTATTGGTATTCTCAACTACGACCTCGTAAGCCTTTTCCTCTCCGAGATACGAGAATTCCGCCAGCATCTCCTCGGTAGTCCTGTAATAGAGGTGTATATCCTTATCGGCGTCCTTGAACTTAAGACCCGACAAAAGTATCTTTCTGTACACCTCATCCTCTTCGTTAAGGAAGTGGGCGTCACAGGTCGCGCATACGGGCTTTCCGTACTTCTCGCCAAGCTCGACTATACGGCGGTTAAGCTGTCGAAGCCCTTCCTCATCGGCAACCTTTCCCTCTTCTATGAGGAATCGGTTATTGCAGATAGGCTGTATTTCAAGATAATCGTAAAAGTTGACTATCTCCTCTATCTCACCCTCGGGAAGCTCATCAAGAATAGCGCGGAACAGCTCGCCCGCTTCACAGGCAGAGCCGATTATAAGCCCCTCTCTGTGCTTTTCAAGCTCGGTCTTGGGTATTCTCGGATTTCGTCTGTAATAGTCAAGATAGCTCTTTGAAATAAGCTTATAAAGGTTTTTAAGTCCCGCTTGGTTTTTAACGAGAATTATCTGGTGATAGGTTCTCTGCTGCAAGGGGTCTGCCTTTGCGCTCATTTCATTTTCAAGCGCCGTAAAATCGTTTATATCAAGCTCTCCCAGCTGCCCCAGCATCTTAAAGAATATCATTGCAAGCATTTCCGCGTCATCGCTTGCGCGGTGATGGTGGAAATCTCCGAGACCGTAGTGCTCGGCAAGAATATTCAGCTTATGCTTTTTTAAGTCGGGATTTACGTATCTCGACAATGCCACTGTATCGAGAGATGCGTTTTTGAAGGGTAATCCGAGATTTTTCGCAGCCACCCGCAAAAAGCCCATATCAAAATCGGCGTTGTGGGCTATCATAAGCCTGTCGCCCACAAATTCGAGGAATTTCGGAAGAGCCTCGGCTATCTTCGGCTGTCCTCTCACCATATCGTCGGTTATTGAGGTAAGCTCGGTTATCTCAGGGGGAATGTCACATTCGGGGTCAACGAATACGTCATAGGTCTCAAGTACCTTACCGCCCGCAATTTTAACTGCGCCTATCTCTATTATCTTGCAGTTTGCCGCGTTTAGTCCCGTAGTCTCAAGGTCGAAAACAATAAACTCATCTTCAAAACCACCCTCGTAGCGCCCGTTAATAGCGCTTGCGGTGTCGTTTACAAAATAAGCCTCCATTCCGTAAATGACCTTCATATCGTTCTTATCGGCGGCAATCATTGCCTCGGGAAAGCCCTGAACGTTTCCGTGGTCGGTTATAGCCACCGCGGGGTGTCCCCATTTTTTAGCCGTTTTTACAGCTACGTCGGGGGGAATCAATGCGTCCATACTGGACATATTTGTATGTAGGTGAAGCTCTACACGCTTCTTTTCCGCCTTGTCCTTTCTCGCTTCCTTGGCTATGACCGCAATATCTGTATAGCTCATATACAGCTCGTCATCCTTACGCTCGGTTTTAAGATAGCCGTGGACAGCTACTGCCATACCCGTCTTTATAACTCCCGCTATCTCTCCCGCATCCTCGGGCGACATAGCGTAATTCTTTACGTAAACCGATGCGTTTCCGTCAAATATTCCAAAGGAAATATTGAACTTATCCCCCGCCCTGTTGGCTTCCTTTGTAAAGTTAAAGACCTCACCGAGGAATACTATATTTCTTATAGGTCGGTTGACCGATGCTATCGGAATGGGGTCTATGGCAAATTTTACACCGATAGCAAAATTCGGCTCTGAAACGTCAAACACAGACGAGCCTATTTTTATACGGGTATCGCTTATTCTTTCGGCAGACACGCCGTCGCCGTAAATAGACGCAAGTCTTGGGTATACCTCCGCATCCTCGGCAACTGCCGCGCTCTCCTGTCCGTAACTTGCCACCGCCGCATTGTAGCTTCTCTCAGCCGCCAATATCTGCTTGTCAATTATTTCGAGCTTGTCCCTTACGTTATCGCGCTTGTTCTCGGCGGCGTATATATCATTCTCGATATCGACCTTTATTTTCAAGGAAAACTCGCTGAAGATAATGTTTTCTATAACGCTTGCCGTGTTTGCATCCTCTAAAAGCCCCACCTCATAAAAGGGTATCTTCAAGGCAAGCCTGTCCTCGGACAGCTCATACTTATAGGACGTAAAGAATCCGCGAGCAACCACGCCCACTCTCTCTGTCTCCAAAAGGAGCTGAGGAATGTATTTTTCTGAAAAAAGCTCGGACGGATAATGAGGGAAAAGCTTAAAATGAGTAAGAGAATATGCCCCAGCCACCTCTGCTTCAAGGGCGTACAGCGTTTCCTTTTTTACAATATTGGGCAGCTCGGCATATACCTCTAATATCCGTTTTTCCTTGTCAAGTCTTGTTTTTGTTACTTTTCCGGATGTAAGAATACCCAGATAATCCTCATTAGGCACGTATTTACTTAGTAATTCCCTTAATGTCTTTTCTGCCATTTATACATCCTTTCCAAGATTTATCTATCCTTAAATTTTTTTACCTCGTCTATGAGCACCGAAACTATATCGCCCTCAGGTATCTTTTTTATTATCTCGCCTTTTTTGATAAGGACTGCCTCTCCCTTACCGCCCGCGATCCCCACGTCAGCCTCTCTCGCTTCACCCGGACCGTTGACGATACAACCCATAATAGCTACCTTAACAGGAATATCAGTAATTCTCTCATCGGCGGCGCGGCGCTCAAATTCCGCCACGATGGGAATAAGGTCTATTTTAGTTCGTCCGCAGGTAGGACAGCTTACGATATCCATTCCCCTCTGCCCGTCAATTCCGACAGCCTTAAATATCTTCTTCGCCGCTCCTATTTCCTCTATGGGGTCGTCGGTAAGAGACACCCGAACAGTATCTCCTATGCCGTCGCAAAGAAGCGCGCCTATACCCACCGCGCTCTTTAAAGAGCCCATCTCTCTGCTTCCCGCCTCGGTAACGCCGAGATGCAAGGGATAGTCGCACTGTTCGGCAAGCAATCTGTTAGCGGCTATCATATTATAGGGGTCTGACGCCTTTATTGAGATTACGGTATTATGAAAATCAAAGCGCTCAAGAAGCGCCGCGTGATAAAGGGCGCTTTCGCACAACGCCTCAGGCGTGGGCGCGCCGTGCTTTGCAAGTATCTCCTTTTCAAGAGAACCGCTGTTTACGCCTATTCGTATGGGGATATTCTTTTCGTTACATATTTTGCATACGGCTCTTACCCTCTCATCGTCTCCGATGTTTCCAGGGTTTATGCGTATCTTATCCACACCCACCTCGGCGCAACGGAGAGCTACGCGGTAATCAAAATGAATATCCGCAACTATGGGAATATTCACGCCTTTTTCCTTAAGATAAGGGATAGTATCCGCCGCTTCTACGTCGGGAACTGTAATACGGACTATATCACACCCCACCGCCTCAAGCTTTTTTATCTGCAAAAGGGTCGCTTCCCTATCCTTTGTGTCGGTATTAGTCATCGACTGTATTGCTATGGGGGCATTACCGCCCACGGTTACGTTTCCGATCTTTACCGCATTTGTTTTTCTTCTTATACCGTTATACTTCATATAATCACCTACGTATCAAGCCTATAACGTCCTTGCCCATTATGAATATCATAAAAATAAAGAGTATCGATATTCCGATAAAGTTTATATATCCCTCAACCTCTTTTTTTATGGGCTTTCTTCTTATGGCTTCTATTATCAAAAACAGAAATCTTCCGCCGTCAAGCGCGGGAAAAGGGATAAGATTGAACACGCCGAGATTTATTGACAAAACGGTAACGATATACAGAAAGTTTACAAATCCGCTCTTTACCGCATCGCCAACCACCTCAGCCACTCCCACAGGTCCCGAAACGGCTTCAAGTCCGTATCTTCCCGTAACAAGGGCAACTATTGAATCGATTATCATTTTAACGGTCGACACCGACCTACAAAGAGAATGCTTTATAAGATTGGGGGCATTCTTCTCCTCTGCTAAAAATTTAAAATCATAGTTTCCAAAGGTAACGCCCGATTCTTCAAAGCTTGTAAAGCTGATATCCTCAAAGGTTATTTTCTGCCCATCTCTTTTTACCGTAATGTCTATGGGCTTATAGCCTTGATTCATTATCTCGTAAGCGGCATCGTTTCCCGTAAATACGGGTACTCGGTTAATAGCCACTATCCTATCCCCCACCTGTAAATGCTGACTTGAGGTCGCCCCCTCGTCAAACGCCGCAATGGTGGTAGATGCCAAAGCGCCCTGTGAAAAGACTATTACAGTCATAAGCAGAAAGCCGAGCAAAAGGTTCATAGCGGGACCTGCAAGAACTATCGCCATTCGCTTCCAGATAGGCTTATTGCAAAAAGCGCTCTCATCGTCGGATGCCTCATCCTCACCAACCATACTTACAAAGCCGCCTATCGGCAGGGCGCGCACGCCGTATTCTGTGCCGTACTTTTTAGATTTCCACCCAAAAAGCCGAGGTCCCATACCAATGGCAAACTCCTTTATTCCCACTCCGCAAAGACGGGCGGTAATAAAGTGCCCCCATTCGTGTATAAATATAAGAACGCCAAAAACTATCACCGTCGACAGGACGGTTATAAATCCATTCCACATATAGAATCAATCTCCTTGTAATTACGCAAACACAAGGCTGTCTGTAAATTCAAAATCAAAGCAAATCCGCAATGCTCCTGCGCGCCTCTCGGTCACATTCGATAATTCCCTCAAGGCTATGAATATCCTTAGCGTATTGCATTTTTTCAACAGTAGCGCACACCGTTTCCCCAATGGTATAAAAGGGTATTTTCCCCTTTAGAAATTCAGCAGCTGCCACCTCGTTTGCCGCATTTAACACAGCGGGCAACGCGCCGCCCTTTCCTATGCAGTCAATAGCCGCCGCAAGGAGAGGAAAGGTCTTAGTATCGGGTCTTGCAAAGGTCAGCTTTCCTATTTCAAATAAATCAAGCTCATCTATGGCAGCTTCTGTCCTGTCGGGATAGGTAACGGCATACTGAGCGCACAGCCTCATATCGGGAACAGACAGCTGAGCTATAACGCTATTATCAATATATTCCACCATTGAATGTATTATACTTTCGCGATGGACTACCACCTCTATCCTTTCGGCGGGAACGCCAAAAAGGTGAACCGCTTCAATGACCTCAAATCCCTTATTCATAAGGGTTGCCGAGTCTATAGTTATCTTCGCGCCCATCTTCCAGGTGGGATGAGCCAAGGCTTCCTTGACACCGATAGATTTCAACTGCTCGGCGGTATAACCGAAGAACGGTCCGCCCGATGCTGTAAGCAAAATTTTCTTGACCTCGGTCTGCTTACCCGATTTAAGGCACTGAAAGATAGCCGAATGCTCGCTATCCACAGGAAGTATCTCTACTCCCTTTTCCTTAGCCTTTGCCGTCACTATTTCTCCGGCAACCACAAGAGATTCCTTATTGGCAAGAGCAAGTCTCGCCCCCGAATCAATAGCCGCAAGACTTGGCAAAAGTCCCGCTTCTCCGATTATGGAATTAAGAACAACGTCACGCTTTTCGGAGAGAGTCATTTCGCATATACCCTCGTCTCCCGAATATACCTTTGTGTCAGTATCGGCTAAACGGACGCGAAGCTCCTTTGCGGCGTTCTCGTCAGCCATAGCAACAGACCTTACGCCAAAGCGACGCGCCTGCTCCTCAACACGCTTGAAGTTGCTGTTTGCGCTGAGAGCCGTGACGCGCATATTCATTTTTTCGGCAACGTCTATCGCCTGCTCGCCTACCGACCCCGTAGAGCCGAGTATGGCAATATTTTTTTGTTTGCTATCAATCATAAAAAGCTCCGTCAGATAAGAGATATTCCCGTAAGCGTCATAAACATACAAACCACGCCAAGTCCGAGGGCTACCGCCAATATGGAGTCAAAGCGGTCAAGCATTCCGCCGTGACCGGGAAACAGCTTTCCGAAATCCTTTATTTTATAGTGTCTCTTAATTACCGACATTATAAGGTCGCCTATCTGGGATATTACAGAAAGTATTATTCCGCTTATGGCAAGGAAGATAAAATTCGCGTCGGCACTGAAGAATTTATCAACGATAAATCCAAAGCCTACGTAGAAAAGCGAGCAGAAAACTATACCGCCGATGCTTCCCTCAATCGTCTTTTTGGGGCTTACGTCCTCAATAAGCTTATGTTTTCCGAGAAAATATCCCGTAAAATACGCAAATATATCGGTTATCCACGCGCCGAGGAATATCAATAAGTACAGATACTTTCCGCCATCGGTATAATCTCTTACGTAAAGTATACAGTTCATTGCGGCAATTACATACACCGACATTCCGAACACTGTCAGAGCGTTACTGAAAACAAGTCTGCCGTGTGACCATACCACAAAGGTAAACAGATATATGAGATAAAGTGCCCCCGCCATAAAGCCGATAATTGCATAGGTCATAGCCTCGCCGGCGAAAACGTATCTCATAAGAAATGGGGATACTGCCGCATAAAGATAAAGAGGAAGTGTCAGGAACACCTTTTTTTCCACACCCATACATTTAAACAGCTCAAAAAGGCTGATGAGCGTAACGACAGCAACCGCTAAAGGAAACAGCGGCGTATGTGAAAATATAAGTATAGGCAAAAGCACGCCTATGGCGACGATGCTTGTGATTATTCTTTTTAACATAGCAAACCTTTCTCACACTCCGCCAAAGCGACGGCTTCTTTTTGTAAATTCTTCTATTATCTCATCAACGTCCGAGGTCTTAAGGTCGGGCCACAGCTTATCGGTAAAATAAAGCTCCGCATACGCCGACTGCCACAAAAGAAAATTAGATATTCTCAAATCTCCGCCTGTGCGCACAACCATATCAAGCTCGGGAGATTCGTGGGTGTAGACTGCCCCCGATATATCTTCCTCGGTTATATGGGTCTTACCCTCGGAAATCAGCTTATTTGCGGCATAGGCTATCTCGTCTCTTCCGCCGTAATTCAGGGCGATATTTACAATATAAGTGTTTTTTTGCGACCTCTCCTCAAGATAAAGCATCTTATTTTGAAGCTTCTCGGAAAATATTGACTTATCCCCGAGAAATACGACCCGCATATTATTTATCTCTATCTCCTTTTTACAGTCGTCAAGATAAATATCAAGCAGCTTCATTATTGCGTCTACCTCTTTTTTGGGACGCTTCCAGTTTTCGGTGGAAAAGGCGTAAAAGGTTGCCGCATCCATACCGATATCTCCGCAATAGCGCATTATTTTTCTGAAAACCTCTGCGCCCTGCTTATGTCCGTATTCACGAGGCATTCCTCTTTTTTTAGCCCATCTTCCGTTACCGTCCATTATAAAGGCTATATGTCTTATCGGACAAGGCTCGGCAGTGGATTTGATTTCCTTTTTCAACATTTTAACTCCTAAAAAAGCAGGACGGGCAAAAAACCCGCCCTGTATTTAAATTCAGATCTGCATAATTTCCTTTTCTTTTCTTGCCGTTACAGCGTCAACGTCCTTAACGTACTTATCTGTAAGGTCCTGAATAGACTTTTCGGAAGCCTTCTGCTCGTCCTCGGTCATCTCTCCGTCCTTCTTCATCTTCTTGCAAAGGTCGTTTGCATCTCTTCTGATATTACGGATAGCTACCTTTGCATCCTCACCGAACTTCTGTATCTGCTTTACAAGCTCGCGGCGGCGCTCCTCGGTAGGCTGAGGGAATATAAGGCGGATAACCTTTCCGTCGTTTGTGGGAGTAATTCCAACGTCGGATGCAAGGATAGCCTTTTCCATAGCCTTAAGAGTAGTTGCATCATAGGGGGTGATGGTAAGTGTCTTTGCGTCCGCAACTCTGATATCAGCCATAGAGGTGATAGGAGTGGGCGCGCCCCAATATTCAAAGTTCACCTTAGATACCACAGCGGCATTAGCCTGTCCTGCGCGAACAGAGGCAAGGTTTTCCTCGTATACCGAAATGGCTTTTTTCATCTTTTCTTCAAAATCTTTTGTGTTGAGTTTCATAATAATCTCCTCCGTATGTAATTTTCTTAATTGTTTCAGTTGTGAATTTCAGTACCCACACGCTCACCCATAACGGCGCGGTAGATATTCATAGGGTCCTTAAGACCGAAAGCATAGGACGTAATACCGTTTTCCATACAAAGAGTAGCTGCGGAAAGGTCAAGCGCCTTTAATCCCTTTGCTATCATTTCTCCGTATGTAAGCTCGTCGTATCTAGTGGCTGTGGGGTCGAGCTTAGGGTCTGCCGTATATACGCCGTCGATATTCTTTGCCATAAGTATAGCGTCGGCTTCTATCTCAGCCGCGCGCAATGCGGCGGCAGTATCGGTTGAGAAGAAAGGCGAGCCAAGTCCGCATCCGAAAATTACGACCCTTCCCTCTTCAAGAGCCTTTACGGCATCACGGGTCACATATCTGTCTGCAAAGGTCTGCATTTCAACGGCGGTCATAACCTTAGTGTCAAGTCCCGCTTCAATAAAGCTATCCTGAAGCGCCAAGGCATTTATTGCGGTAGCTAACATTCCCATACTGTCAGCGCGAACTCTGTTCATCTTACCGCCCTGTCTGCCTCTCCAGATATTTCCCGCGCCTACGATAACGCCTATCTGAACGCCCTGCTCATTGCATTTTTTCAGCACCTCGGCAACCTCGGCAATAAAATCAAAATTAAGTATTCCGTCTGCTCCCGCCGCCAGAGCCTCGCCCGACAGCTTCAAAAGAACGCGCTTATATTTCGGTGTCAATGTCTGCATAAGTAATTCACCTTTCATCTAAACATACTGTATATATTTTACTACATTTCACCTTATTTGTAAACAGTTATTTTTTATTTTTCCCTACAAAAATAAATAATTTTACAAAATAGACATTTTATTAAAAATAAAAGCCACCGCTTCAGCGTAAAAATACGTTAAAGCGGTGTATTATAATCATTATACCCAATGCTTAAACAAGCGCGGGCAGTGTAAAAAACGCCTCTCTCTGTCTTGAATATACGTCAAAATAAGAATAGGGATAATTTTTATTTACTCCCTCGCAGGGGATATGAAACACGGGAATATTAAATTCGTCAATACAAAGATCCACAAATCCCCCGTACTCAATTCCGTCTTTCTCACATTGAAGCTTACAGCCGTTCATTCTTGACAGAGCCGCCGCTATGCTTTTACCTCTGGGGGGAGCTTTTTTATGGGTTCGGTAATATATTTTATCCCCCGCGCCACCGATGCAAAGAGCTGCCTTCAGTTCTCCGCTAAATCGCATAGTCGCGCACAACGCCCCTATTTCGGGCTCGCTTTCGGGAGCTTCACCGCCATATCCCCACGGCGCCCCCGATATTATTCCATCTCTCTCGGCAACAGCTCTTCTTTCCAAAAAGCCGCCGCTGTAATTTCTTTGCAGGCTCACACCTCTGGCGTTTGCTTCCCAATCAGAGAAATCTCGCTTCTGCCTCATAGACAGTATGCGCTCCCTGAGAATATTATCCTCTCCAACACCGTTTATATTTATGTCCACGCCGTCGGGATTAAGCATCGGTATTACACATATCCGTCTTGTTGCAAACAGGTAATCGATACTGTAATTGTATATCCGTCCCCCGCTCTTTTTTACCTCGCAATATTCGTTTATAAATCTTATAAGAGCGGCGCTTCCAAGCCAATCCTTTCCCGAATGAGCGCCTATGTATACTACCTGCTTTTTTCCCTCTCCCAAGCTCACCATCGGGATCCCTCTGCCGAGAATGCTTTCTCCGATATAGGTAAGAGACATAAATTTATATCTCTCGCACATAATATTCAGATATTTCATCATAGTTCCGTGATCTGTTGGGGTAATAATATCGAGCATCGCTCTTTGTGTGTTTATCTCCTTGTCCGTCATCTTGCTTCTGCCTTTCGTTTTTTATTACACAATACGTAACAAGGATTAAAAAAATACCGAAATCAAAAAATATTTACAAAAAAATAAACACTTTTGGCTCATAGTATGATAAAATGTAGGGGTAGATTTTTTTATTATGGGAGCATTATGAAAAAAAATTCATCAAAACACATAAGACTTGACCTTGTTTTACTTATAATAACATTCGGTCTGCATACGGCAATAGAGCTTACTCTGTCGGTAAACAGTATACTGTGGACAGACACACTCTACCGAGATACAATTTTCCCCGATATACTGACCTCGCTGCAAAGCCTTTTGGAAATGGCGGTCATAAGCGCGGGGCTTTCTGTACTTGCCGTCGTATTTTTTATGGGACTTAAAAAGCTTCCCTGTATTCTTGTATACTCAGGCGCGTTGGTATACAGAAGGCTGTTGGCGATGGGTATAACCCTTATTATCAACGGCGAGATAGCCTTGGACGATATTTTTATGTCACTTTTATCTCTGCTTCTCGATATGCTTACTCTATTAGTTGCTATATTAATTATTTATCTTTTTTCAAAAAATTACAGACGGCGGGCAGCTATGGCGACAAAAGCGTCAGCCCTGTTCGGTGATGCCGTTGAAAAGCCCGATCTATCGGAAATTTATCCCTTTACAAAAATATACGGCAAAGGCAATCCGCTCCAGGGCTGTTTGCTCGCCCTTGGCATTTTGCTCTCTGCCGTAAAATTAATAACAAGAACCGTTGCCCTGTTTGTATCCGTTCCCGAAAGCATCCTGCTTACCGTAGGCGGATATGCAAGCGATCTGCTTATCGTTGTTATATCCTACGCTCTGTCCTGCCTGCTTTTGTCGGTGCTTTACAGCCAAAATGAAAAGCGTCTGGCAATAAAAAAGCTGTACGGAGAGGATTAGGGCTTAGGAAAGGAGCTTTTGCATAAGCTCCAGCTTATCCTTTGAATACTCGTATGCTCCCTTGAAGTTCTCGGTTTCCCGACAGCATATCTCAAGGTCGCATAAAACAAAATACAGCATAGGCTGAGGTATGGCGGTTTCCCCGAGAATGATAGAATGCAAATATCCGTAGGCATCGGCGTATTCCCCTATCTCCATTTTCCTTTTAGCAAGCATATGGTAAACGTAGGAAGACTCGGGCTTGGCTATTGCCGATATATCGGCTTCGCTTATCTGAGTGCCCCCTGCCGATCGCTCAAACAGAATAAGATATCTGCACAGCTCATCGGTCATTGCGGGGTATATATTTACCTCTGCCTCGTCAATTATATTTGAGGACAGTGTTGCCGACAAAAGTCTCATGAATTTAAAGCAAACGCCTGCCACCGCTACCGCGTAATCGGTTCGGTATAGCGTTCTTCCGCATCCCTCAATAGCTTCGTCGAGAAATTCACAGCAGTCTCTGAGAGCGCCGTTTCGAAAGCTCTCTATTCCGAGGGCAAGGTTACATTCGCACAAAAGCATTTGTATCTCATCATCCTCTGCGCTATCGGCATTGATACAGATATCTCGGCAAATTCGGTAGTCCTCGTTCATAAACGCCTTTTTTATACCGACTATCTCGCTGTGTTTTTTGAATATCATCTCATCGCCCTCATCTGCCAACAGGTAGGACGGGGATACGTTCAGTCTGCCGGCTATATAACGCACTGTTTCCATAGAGGGATTTGCCGCGCCGTTCTCGATTCGGCTCAGCATATTCCGAGTTATTTCATCTCCCACAAGCTCAGACTGAGTCATAAGCTTGGCGCTTCGCAATTTCTTTATTTTTTCGCCTATATTCATTGACCTAAAGCCCTTTCCAGATATCGTCTTTAGGTTATTTTATCATATTTTTGCTTAAAAATCAATACAAAAAGTAATTTTTATTTACCTTTTTCCTGTACCAGCTTAAGTGCAATACGTTCAAGCACAAAGGAAAAGGGATAAAGCACCGCAAAGGTCATAAGATTAAACACAGTGTGAACAGCGGCTATCTGCCACATATTTATACTTCCGTCCAAAAATTTTACGCGCAAAACATACCTCAATAGAAATAATACCCCAAGTCCCATCACAGAGCCAAAAACGTTAAAGGCAAGATGGATAACGGCGGCTCTTTTGGCGTTTTTGCTTGTTCCCACAGCGGCTATCAACGCTGTGACACAAGTGCCTATATTCTGACCCATTATTATGGGTATGGCGTTCCCAAAGGTTATAGCCCCCGTAACGGTAAAGGATTGCAGTATACCTATTGAAGCGGACGAGCTTTGTATTATTGCTGTAAGCACAAGCCCCGCTAAAAGTCCTAAAATAGGATTTTCAAACATCAAGAGAATAGAACGGAAGCCTTGATTTTCGCCAAGTCCGCTTACGGAATCGGACATTATATCCATTCCTATCATCAAAACCGAAAAGCCGAGAAATATAAGACCTATGTTTTTTCTCTTTTCGCTCTTTGCCGCATTGTAAAGAATTATTCCCACTAACGCAACCACGGGAACAAAGGCAGACGGCTTAAACCATTGCATAACGCTTCCCACGGCTTCCCCGCCCTCCAAGCCCGAAAGGGCGGTTATCCACGAGGTTATTGCCGTACCGACGTTCGCTCCCATTATGACGCCAACGGCTTGGGAAAGAAGCATAGCTCCCGAATTTACAAAGCTTACTACCAATACGGTGGTCGCAGACGAGGATTGAACCACAGCGGTAACAAGCGTACCTAACAGGAAACCCTTGAACCGATTTGAGGTAAGCTTATCAAATACCCCCTTAAGCTCGTTCCCGACGCTTCGTTTGAGAGTATCGCTCATAAGATTAATTCCGAAAAGGAAGAGTGACACACCGAGCGTCATATTAAGTATGTCAAAAATGCCCATATTATCCCCCTGAAAAATTATGTAAGGAGACAACGGAAATGCTTATAAAAGGCTTACAGAAAACTACGCTTTTAGATTACCCCTCAAAGGTCGCTTCAACAATATTTACAGGCGGCTGTAATTTTCGCTGTCCCTTTTGCCATAACGCGTCCTTAGTAACACGGATAGACCCCGACGAGGTGCTTTCCGAGGAATACGTGTTATCCTTTTTAACTAAAAGAAAAGGTATACTTGACGGTGTTTGTATCACCGGCGGAGAGCCGCTTTTACAAAAGGATATTGTCGACTTTTGCAAAAAGCTTCGTGAAATCGGATTGCTTATTAAGCTTGATACAAACGGCTCGCGCCCCGAAGAGCTAAAAAGGCTTATGGGGCTTGGGCTTGTTGACTACATCGCTATGGATATCAAGAACTCCAAGGAGCTTTACGCAAGGACCTGCGGACTTTCACAGTTTCCCGATGGTGTTGAGGAAAGCGTAGAAATTATTATGAGCGGGAATATCCCCTATGAGTTCCGCACCACGGTAGTCAGAGAGCTTCACACAAAGGAGAGCATTCTACGGCTATGTCAATGGATAAAGGGGGCTGACAGGTATTATCTGCAAGGCTTCAAGGACTCCTCAAACCTCATTGAGGACGGATACTCCGCATACTCGGAAAGCGAGATGCAGGAGCTTTTGAATATTGCCAAAGGTATCATTCCCTCGGCTGAGCTTCGCGGAATATAAATAAAAGAGCTTACAGTGTAAGCTCTTTTATTATGTCTATTTTTTTGAATCAATATACCTACAAGCCGCAAGAGCCGCTACCGCGCCGTCGGAGCAGGCTGTGGTTATCTGCCGCACCGCCTTTGTTCGGCAGTCACCTGCCACAAAAACGCCCTCTGTATCGGTAACGCAACGCTCATCGGCAACAATATATCCGTACTCATTAAGCTTTGTAAGATTTTCAAAGCACTCGTTTTCGGGCTGTTGTCCGATAGCAACAAACAGACCCTCTACCGAAAGACTGCTTTCTTCCCCTGTTTTGGAATTGCGCAGCTTCAGCGCTTCAAGCTTGCCATCTCCCAAAAGCTCGGTAACTACGGTATCAAATACCATAGTCACATTGTTTCTCTTTTCAAGCTGAGCTACAAGCCTTGCCTCGCCCGTCATAAAAGAAAGGTTTTGAACCATGGTCACGTGGGTACAATACTCTGACAGCATAATAGCTTCCTGAAGCGCAGTATTTCCGCCGCCTACTATGGCAACGTCCGCTCCTGAAAAGAATGCTCCGTCACAGACGGCGCAATAAGAAACGCCCTTTCCTATAAGCTCGTTTTCTCTTTCAAGCCCCAAATGACGGTGCTTTGAGCCGGAGCAAATAATGACAGCCTTAGCCTCAAATTCACCCATATCGGTAATTACCTTTTTTACATCTCCGCAGTCAATAACCGAGGTAACCTCCGCAAGCTCGATATCCGCGCCGTGCTCCATTACCTGATCAAGCATCATCTGCGCAAGCTCGTTTCCGCTTATCTCCATAAGCGTGGGATAGTTTTCAACCTTTGGCGAATGAGTTATCTGACCGCCAAAATTTTCTTTTTCAATCAAGAGCACGCTTTTATCGGCTCTCAATGCGTAAAGCGCCGCGGTAAGTCCCGCAGGGCCTGCGCCAACAATAATAATATCGTGCATTTTTTCTCCTTATATGATAACCGTCAGTCATAACCACCGGCTAAGCCGGTGGATTGCTCAGCCCTATAAGGGCATGTTACTGGCGGGGCTGAAAGCCCACCGAAAAATCTAACACTCGTACCCCCGTACTACAGCCACAAATGCGGCGACAATCCTTAGCCTTCCCCAGCGGGGAGCATACTCCGCTTCGCTTCGTGTAAAGTTTGCTAAGCAAACATTAGGGGACCACGGTAGTGGTGGATGAGGAGAGTGGATACAGACACACAAAAAGGTGTTCTCCTCATCCGTCACTCCTTACGTCGTGCCACCTTCCCCGCTGGGGAAGGCTATCGCTGCGGCGGGATTGCTCATCGCAAAAGCCTCTACAGAACCAACCGCTTAGCGGGTGGTTTTCGTTCACAATAAGGCATTGTCTCTTTATTAGGGACAATGCCTTATTTATTTTTTACCTTTTTACTTATTTAATTCAAGCGTTTGTTTCGGCAATAAATTTACGGATAGCAGATGCGTTCTCTATCTTCATAACAGAGCTGCCCGAAACTACCACAAGGGTGGGCGCTTGCTTTATGCCGTACTCCTCGGCAAGCTCGCGATTATCCTCATAGTAAACCTTTGTAACCGCCATTCCCGCATCGTTTAAAAACTTCTCAGCCATCTTACAGTTGGGGCAGGCCTTTGCAGCGAAAAGCATAATGCTGTCGCCACAATCGCAGGCGGTGGGCTCTGCAACCTCTGCCTTGTTCTCTACCTGCTTGAAGCCAACACTATCCTCGCGGTTAGCCATAGAGGAAGCGATATTGTAAAGCTTACGGTTCTTGTATTCCTCGGACTTACCGTCGTTCCAGTTCTGTACGGGACGGTAGTAGCCTGTAATACGGCTATACACCTCTGTCTTTTCGCCGCAGAAGGGACATACGAACTTTTCGCCGCTGATATATCCGTGAGCCTTACATACGGAATACGTGGGAGACAGAGAGTAATAAGGCAGTCTGTAGTTCTCCGCGATCTTGCGGACAAGATTAGCCGCCGCGCTCCAATCGGGAAGCTTTTCTCCCATATATGCGTGGAATACGGTACCCGACGTATAGAGAGTATGAAGCTCGTCCTGAAGGTCAAGCGCCTCAAAAATGTCATCGGTATATCCAACGGGAAGATGAGAGGAGTTAGTGTAATAAGGAGTCTTTCCGTTCTCGGATGCCGTGATTATCTCGGGGAAACGCTTTACGTCGTGCTTAGCAAGACGGTAAGAGGTTGACTCTGCGGGCGTTGCTTCGAGGTTGTAAAGGTCGCCGTACTTTTCCTGATAGTCGGAAAGTCTCTCTCTCATATGGTTGAGAACTTCCTTGGTGAACTTTTGAGCCTCATCGGTTCCGAGGTTCTTTCTTATCCACTTAGCATTGAGACAAGCCTCGTTCATACCTACGAGACCGATGGTAGAAAAGTGATTTTCAAAGGTTCCGAGGTATCTCTTGGTGTAAGGATACAGACCCTCGTCAAGAAGCTTTGTAATAACAGTTCTCTTTATCTTCAAAGAACGAGCCGCAATGTCGAGCTTGTGGTCAAGACGCGCATAGAAATCAGCCTCGTCCTCTGCAAGGTAAGCGATTCTGGGCATATTTATGGTAACAACGCCCACAGATCCCGTGCTTTCGCCGCTTCCGAAGAAGCCGCCCGACTTCTTACGAAGCTCACGGAGATCAAGACGGAGACGGCAGCACATACTTCTTACGTCGCTGGGCTCCATATCGCTGTTTATGTAGTTGGAGAAATAAGGAGTACCGTATTTAGAGGTCATCTCAAAGAGCAAGCGGTTGTTCTCTGTATCCGACCAGTCGAAATTAGAGGTAATGGAATAGGTGGGGATAGGATACTGGAAGCCGCGTCCGTTAGCGTCACCCTCTATCATCGTCTCGATGAACGCCTTATTGACCATATCCATTTCCTTTTTACAGTCCTTATACTTGAAGTCCATCTCCTTACCGCCAACGATAGCGTTAAGCTCCGCAAGGTCGGCAGGAACTGTCCAGTCAAGAGTTATGTTGGAGAAAGGCGCTTGAGTACCCCAACGGGAGGGAGTATTTACGCCGTATACAAAGGACTCGATGCACTTCTTGACCTGATCGTAGCTGAGGTTATCAACCTTAACGAAAGGCGCAAGATAGGTATCAAAGGACGAGAACGCCTGAGCGCCTGCCCACTCGTTCTGCATTATTCCAAGGAAGTTTACCATCTGGTTGCAGAGTGTTGCAAGATGGCTTGCGGGAGCGGAGGTTATCTTACCCGTTACACCGCCCAGACCCTCTTGAATAAGCTGCTTCAACGACCAGCCTGCGCAATAGCCCGTAAGCATAGAAAGGTCGTGGATATGAATATCCGCGTTTCTGTGGGCGTTTGCTATCTCATCGTCATAAATCTCGGAAAGCCAATAGTTAGCTGTAATAGCGCCCGAGTTAGAAAGGATAAGTCCGCCTACGGAATAGGTAACTGTGGAGTTTTCCTTTACTCTCCAGTCCATATTTTTAACGTAGCTGTCCACAATATCCTTATAGTCAAGAATAGTGGATTTCATATTACGGAGCTTTTCTCTCTGACGTCTGTAAAGGATATAAGCCTTTGCAACGTCAGCGTAGCCCGCCTGGACAAGAACCGACTCAACGCTGTCCTGAATATCCTCGACAGCAATAAGCCCTTCCTTTATTTTGGGTTCAAAATCGGCTGTGACCTTAAGAGCCAAAAAATCTATTACGCTGGGGTGATACTGCTTTTCCTGTGCCTCAAAGGCAAGCTTGATGGCATCGTTGATTTTGGCAAGGTTAAAATCTGATACCTTACCGTCTCTTTTTAAGACCTGATACATTTTATTCTCCTTTTCTTTTTTATTTTTCATTATTCGACATATAATAGTATAAACCAAAAGTATTATTTTGTCAATTGTGAGATATCACAATATATTGTGTTATTAATTGGATATTTTCACAATATATTGTGAAAATATAAAAAATCGAAACCTCTCGGTGGCGCAACAGCCGTCCGAGAGGTTTCTACATCGGAAATAAACTATAAAATCTTAGTAAAAGTAAGGTCGAGCTAATAAATCCTTATTTGCAAGGTTTTCTTTGCGCTACTTTCTTTTAAAAGAAAGTAGCCAAAAACCTTTACAAAGTAACAATATCAATTAGCCTTTGTTTCGCAGTAGATGCAACGGTAAACGCGGTTCTCCTTGTCGGTGAGCTTGAATTTATGAACTATCTCCTGCTCTGTGGTGGTTATACAACGGGGGTTTTTACAGTGAATAACACCCGTAAGCTCGCGGGGAAGCTCCATATTTTTCTTTTCAACTATCTTACCGTCAGAAATGATATTCACAGTGACCTCGGGAGCGATAAATCCGATTATATCGAAATTTATATCTATTGCCGCGTCTATTTTGATTATATCCTTTTTTCCCTGCTTTTGGCTGCCCACGTTCTTTATGAGGGCAATAGAGCAATCAAGCTCGTCAAGACCCAGAAGCTCGTAAAGCTTCATTCCTTTACCTGCGGGAATATGGTCGATAACAAATCCGTTCTGAATAGAATCTATATTCATATGCTTCCTGCCTCCTTTAAGAGCTTAAGAATAAGCGCCTTACGCATAATCTTCGCATTGTAGACCTGTTTGAAATAGCAGGCTCTGGGATCGTCGTCAATAGCCACGCTTATTTCATTAACTCTTGGCAACGGGTGCATTATGCAAAGGTCGGGCTTCGCGCTAACAAGCTTCTGAGGTGTAAGGATATAGCTATCCTTAAGACGGAGATAATCCTCTTCGTTAAAGAAACGTTCCTTTTGCACACGGGTCATATAGAGAACGTCAAGCTCGGGCATTACAGCCTCAAGGTCTGTGGTTTCCACGTACTCTATGTTGTTCTTATCGAGTATATCCTTTTTCACGTAGCTTGGCAGCTTGAGCTCATAAGGAGAGATAAGCACTACCTTTACGTTGTCAAAACGAGAAAGGGCGCTGATAAGAGAATGTACCGTTCTTCCAAACTTAAGGTCTCCGCAGAAGCCTATGGTAAAGTTATCGATCCTTCCCTTTTCCCTGTCAATAGTAAGCAGGTCCGCAAGGGTCTGGGTGGGATGGTTATGTCCGCCGTCACCCGCGTTTATTACAGGTATAGACGCCGCGTTTGCCGCAACGAGGGGCGCGCCCTCCTTAGGGTGACGCATAGCGATTATGTCCGCATAACAGCTGATGACCTTTGCCGTATCCGAAACGCTCTCGCCCTTTGACGATGACGTATTAGCCGCATCGGAGAAGCCGATAACGCTTCCGCCAAGCTCCAGCATTGCCGCCTCAAAGCTGAGGCGCGTTCTTGTGGACGGCTCAAAGAAAAGCGTAGCGAGCTTTTTTCTCTTACAGCACTCGGCATATTTGTCGGGGTCGGCTATCATATCCTTGGCAGTAGTCAAGAGTTCATCGATCTCTTCAACAGAAAAATCCAAAATATCAATGAGACTTCTTTTCATTTCTGCCCCCTATCAGCCTATCCAGCTTTCATCCGAGGGATTGTTACGGAAAGCGATAAGACGCTTTACATCCTCTTGACGGATATATTTCTCCTCTGCCGCAACCTCTGCGATAACGTCAAAGTTAGTCAGGGAATAATTTATTACGTTAGCCTCAGCCAGACGGTCAAGACCCTTCTTCATTCCGTAGGTAAAGATGCTTACAACACCAAGCACCTCAGCGCCCGCCTCACGAAGAACGTTAACGACCTCGATAACGCTTCCGCCTGTGGAGATAAGATCCTCAACTACAACTACCTTTTGACCCGCTTCAAGCTTACCCTCTATCTGGTTCTGTCTGCCGTGGTCCTTTGCGCCCGAACGAACGTAGCCCATAGGCATATCGAGAAGATGAGCGGTGATAGCCGCGTGGGCAATACCCGCCGTAGAAGTACCCATAAGCACCTCTGCTGTGGGGAAATGAGTCTTTATAAGCTCTGCAAGTCCCTTTTCAACGTCGTTTCTTACTGCGGGAGCTGTAAGAGTAAGTCTGTTATCACAGTATACGGGGCTCTTTATTCCGCTTGCCCAGGTAAAGGGCTCTTCGGGTCTGAAAAATACGGCTCTGATAGAGAGCAGGTCTTTAGCTATAATTCTTTCAACGTTTTCCATTTTTATATCCTCTCTTTTATTTATTTTAATCGCAAAATTCGCTTACGCAACGCTCGTAAGCCGCAACAGGGTCGTCAGCCGCCGTTATAGGTCTGCCTACAACGATATAATCCGAGCCTATTCTCTTCGCCTCGGCGGGAGTCATAACTCTCTTCTGGTCGCCTATGTCTCCATCGGCAAATCTTACGCCTGGGGTGACTGTGAGGAATTTCTCTCCGCATCTCTCGTGTACCTTTCCTGCTTCAAGGGGTGAGCATACAACACCGTCAAGTCCCGCAAGCTTTGCGTTATGAGCGTAGTGCATTACCACGTCCGCAATAGGCTTTTCTATGAGCAGGTCTTTCTCCATACTCTCCTGATCGGTAGAGGTAAGCTGTGTTACCGCAATAAGCAGAGGTCTTGTGCCATCGGGTCTTGTAAGTCCCTCAAGAGCGCCCTCCATCATATGTACAGTACCTGCTGCGTGGAGATTTGTCATATCAACGTCAAGCCTTGAAAGCACAGCCATAGATTTTTTTACGGTGTTGGGGATATCGTGAAGCTTCAAATCAAGGAATATCTTATGTCCTCTCTTTTTTATCTCGCGGACTATTGAGGGTCCCTCTGCATAGTAAAGCTCCATTCCTATCTTTACAAAGGGCTTTCTTCCCGTGAATTTGTCAAGGAAAGCAAATGTCTTTTCAGCGCTGTCAAAATCACAGGCTATGATTACGTCTTTTCCCATTACTTACACACTCCTATTATTTCTCTTAACGTATTTATTTTGTATTTTTCCATTACAGATGGCAATTCGTTAATAATGTCTCGGCAAGCAAAGGGGTCAACAAGATTTGCCGCGCCCACCTCAACGGCGGTTGCTCCCGCCATCATCATTTCTATAACGTCCTCGGCGCTTGAAACACCGCCCATTCCAATAACGGGTATCTTTACGGCGTTAGCTACCTGATAGACCATTCTCACAGCCACAGGGAAAATAGCAGGTCCTGAGAAGCCGCCCATTTTATTGGCGATAACAGGCGCACGGCGGCGCATATCTATTCTCATTCCAAGCATTGTATTTATAAGGCTAATACCGTCCGCGCCCGCATCCTCGCAAGCCTTAGCTATTGCTACGATATCGGTCACATTTGGGGAAAGCTTTACTATCACAGGCTTTGTCGTTACCTTTTTTACCGCCTTTACCACCTCAGCCGCCGCCTCGGGAGATGTGCCGAAGCTCATTCCGCCGCCGTGTACGTTAGGACAGCTTACATTTACCTCAAGCCAACCCACCTGCTCACAGCCGTCAAGTCTCTGACAGGTATATGCGTAATCCTCGACCGAAAAGCCGCTGACGTTTGCCATTACCTTTTTGTCAAAGCATTTGGCAAGCCTGGGAAGCTCCTCGGAAACGACCTTTTCCACTCCCGGGTTTTGAAGTCCGACCGCATTTATCATACCCGACGGACATTCGGCAATTCTCGGCGTGGGATTACCGAACCGAGGGTCTTTGGTAGTTCCCTTAAAGGAGAACGTGCCGAGAATATTTATATCGTAAAGCTCCGCAAATTCGTATCCGTATCCGAAGGTTCCGCTGGCGGGGATAACAGGATTGTCAAGCTCTATCCCACAAAGGTCAACGCTCATTTTTCCCATATTATCTCCTCCTTTACAAGAACGGGTCCGTCCTTACATATTCTCTTATTTCCGTAAAGCGTTTTACAGGAACAGCCCATGCAAGCACCGAAGCCGCATCCCATACGCTCCTCAAAGCTGAACTGTCCGCCAGTTTTGCTTACGTTATAAATAGCCTTTAGCATAGGCTCAGGACCGCAGGTGTAGAAATAGCTGTAATCCATTTTCTCCATTGCGTTTGTAACAAAGCCCTGCATTCCGTATGAGCCGTCAACGGTTGTAACGGTAACGTCACAGCCGAGAGCCTTGAAATCCTCTTCGCAGAACACCTCGCTCTTTGTGTTAAAGCCGAGTATGACGGACACGCTCTTTCCCATCTCTCTGAGCCTTTTAGCAAGCAGATACATAGGGGGAACTCCCACGCCGCCGCCGATAAGCAGGGGGGCATCCCCTGCTACCGACAGATCGTATCCGTTACCGAGCCCTGTGAGAACATCAAGCGTTCCCTCTTTCATATTTTTCATTTGCTCCGTACCCTTACCTACCACCTTGTAGATAATGGTAACCGCCTTTTCGTCGCAATCGTATACCGATATAGGACGGCGAAGATAGAGCCCATCCAGCTTGATATTCACAAACTGTCCTGCGGCTGTTATGGCAGAGGTATCGCCTTCAAGGCGCATACGCATTACGTTTTCGGTAAGGGGAGTATTTTCGGTTATCTTAAATAGTCCTTGCTTCATTTTACCGACCTCAATTACGCATCGATAGTTGAAATACAAAGGGTAGTTTCCTCAAGAACGTCAAGGAGAACTCTTACCGTATCCAAGGACGAGAAGAGGGTCACGTTGCTCTCGATCGCCCAAGCTCTTATCTGCTTTCCGTCGCTGAGCTGATTTGTAGACTGTACGTCACTTGTGTTTATAACGTAAGCTATATGACCCTGACGGATAGAATCCTGTATCTCGGTGCTTCCCGTTTCTATCTTAGCAAGAACGTGAGTACGGATTCCGTTGCTCTTCAAGAAGTTAGCCGTTCCCTCGGTAGCCTCTATATTGAAGCCGAGGTTATAGAAGCGGCGAATAAGGGGCAGAGCCTCTTCCTTATCTTTGTCGGCAATAGTTACGAACACGGTTCCGTAGTTCTGCAAGTGCATACCCGATGCCTGAAGCGCCTTGTAAAGCGCGCGGTTGAGCATATTGTCGTATCCGATAGCTTCACCCGTGGATTTCATTTCGGGAGACAGATACGCGTCAAGTCCTCTTATCTTATTATAGGAGAATACGGGCACCTTTACGTACCATCTCTTCTTTTCATCGGGATAGATATCGAATATTCCCTGCTCCTTTAAGCTCTTTCCGAGAATAACCTCGGTAGCTATATCAGCAAGGCTGTAGCCTGTTGCCTTAGAAAGGAAAGGAACTGTTCTGGACGAACGGGGGTTTACCTCGATTATAAACACTCTCTCGTCCTTATCAACTATAAACTGAATGTTAAACAGACCCTTGATACCGATGCCCAGACCAAGCTTCTTAGCGTAGGAAAGGATAGTTCCCTTTACCTTGTCGGATATGCTGAATGCGGGATAAACGCTGATAGAGTCGCCCGAGTGAACGCCTGTTCTCTCAACAAGCTCCATAATACCCGGAACGAACACGTCGCGTCCGTCGCAGATAGCGTCTACCTCAACCTCTTTACCTATGATATACTTATCAACAAGAACGGGTCTGTCCTCGTCTATCTCAACGGCGGTCTTAAGGTACTGACGGAGCTGCTCCTCGTTTCCGACTATCTGCATAGCACGTCCGCCAAGAACGAAGCTGGGGCGTACAAGCACAGGGTAGCCTATTCTCTCAGCAGCCTTAACGCCGTCCTCAATATTGGTAACAGCCTTACCCTCGGGCTGAGGGATACCGAGCTGACGGAGTATCTTCTCAAAACTGTCTCTGTTCTCTGCTCTCTCGATAGCGTCGCAATCTGTTCCGATTATCTCAACGCCTCTCTTCATAAGGGGTTCAGCAAGGTTGATAGCCGTCTGACCGCCGAGAGATGCGATAACGCCCTCGGGCTGTTCAAAGTCAACTATGCTCATAACGTCCTCGGGAGTAAGAGGCTCGAAATAGAGCTTATCACTTGTGGTATAGTCGGTAGAAACGGTTTCGGGGTTATTGTTTATGATTATAGCCTCATATCCCGAATCGCGTATAGTTGTAACGGCGTGAACGGTTGAATAGTCAAATTCAACGCCCTGACCTATACGGATAGGACCTGCGCCGAGAACGAGCATTTTCTTCTTATCCGTAAGAATAGAATCGTTCTTACCTGTATAAGAGGAGTAAAGGTAAGGAATATACGCGCCTGTGTGGAGAGTATCTACCATTCTGAACACGGGAACTATGGCGTTGTCCTTACGGAGCTTGCACACGTCAAGCTCGCCGCAGCCCCAAAGCTTTGCTATAAATTTATCGCAGAAGCCCATCTTCTTAGCGGCGCGAAGCACCTCAACGTCACCCTTGCATTCCGCGAGCTTTCTCTCCATTCTTACAATGCCAAGTATGGTTTCAAGGAAGTAGGGGGTTATCTTTGTAAGTCCGTACAGCTCGTCTACGGAAACACCTCTGCGAAGCAGTTCTGTAACGGCGAAAATGTTATCGTCCTTAAACTGAAGCGTATAGTCCTTAAGCGCCTGAGTTTCCATTTTCTCAAACTTAGGCATATAAAGGTGGCACACGCCTGTTTCGAGCGAACGTACCGACTTAAGCATACATTCCTCAAGATTTGAGCCGATACCCATTACCTCGCCCGTAGCCTTCATCTGTGTTCCGAGTACGTTGGAGGCTGACGAGAACTTATCGAACGGGAAGCGGGGGAACTTAGCAACAATATAGTCGAGTCTGGGCTCAATAGCCGCCGTTGCGTTAGCGAGGGGAATTTCGTCAAGGGTCATACCCACAGCTATCTTTGCGGTGACGCGGGCGATAGGATATCCGCTCGCCTTGGAAGCCAGCGCCGAAGAACGGGAAACGCGGGGGTTGACCTCTATGAGATAGTACTCGGACGTCTCGGGATGGAGCGCGAACTGTACGTTACATCCGCCCTCTATCTTCAGCTCTCTGATAATGCGTATCGCGCTATCATTAAGCATTTTAAGATCGTGGTCGTTAAGCGTAAGGATAGGCGCTACAACTATGGAGTCGCCTGTGTGAACACCAACGGGGTCGATATTTTCCATACCGCAAATAGTTATAGCGCGGTCGGACGAGTCACGCATGACCTCAAATTCTATTTCCTTATAGCCCTTAACGCTCTTCTCGATAAGAACCTGATGCACAGGAGAAAGCTTGAACGCGTTTCTTCCTATCTCAATAAGCTCCTCCTCGTTGTTGGCAAAGCCGCCGCCTGTTCCGCCAAGGGTAAACGCGGGACGGAGAACAACGGGATAGCCTATTCTTTCTGCCGCCGCCTTAGCTTCATCAAGGCTATAGGTTATCTCAGAGGGGATCGTGGGCTCGCCTATTGACTGACACATTTCCTTGAACAGCTCTCTGTCCTCTGCGCGCTCAATACTCTCACTGCTCGTTCCCAGAAGCTCAACACGGCACTCCTTAAGAATGACTTTCTTTTCAAGCTGCATAGCAAGGTTAAGTCCTGTCTGTCCGCCGATACCGGGAACTATGGCGTCGGGACGCTCGTAGCGAAGTATCTTAGCCACGTATTCAAGGGTAAGAGGCTCCATATATACCTTATCGGCTATGGTGGTATCAGTCATTATGGTAGCGGGGTTGGAGTTTACGAGAACGACCTCATAGCCCTCCTCCTTAAGGGCGAGACACGCCTGTGTTCCCGCATAGTCAAACTCTGCCGCCTGTCCTATGATAATTGGTCCTGAACCGATTATCAAAATCTTTTTTAGGTCTTTTCTTTTTGCCATCTTTTATTTCCTCCGATAAATTAAACTCAATATTTCGTCAGTCAGCGCGGTAAACTGCTTTACCGTCGGCAACTGTAAGCACGCATTTTCCAAAAAGCGTATCCCCCGCAAAGGGAGTAGCCTTACCCATTGACAGGAATTGGTCGGGGTCAACCTTTACGGTTTCGTCAAGCCGCCATACCGTAAAGTCCTCTCCCATAGGTATTCCGAATCTCTGTCTCGGTTTTATTGCCATAAGCTCTATGAGCTTCTCAAGGCTTATAATGTTTTTCTTTACCAAGTGGGTATACATCAGCGAAAACGCCGTTTCAAGTCCCACTATTCCGAAAGGACTTTTCTCAAGTCCCATCGCCTTTTCCTCGGCTGAGTGGGGGGCGTGGTCGGTAGCTATCATATCGATAGTTCCGTCAACTATTCCCGCTATCAGCGCTTCCCTATCCTCTGCCGAACGCAGGGGCGGGTTCATTTTGAAGCGTCCCTCTTCTCTGAGGTCGCTGTCGTCAAGTATCAAATAGTGGGGACCTGTTTCGCAGGTGACGTCAACGCCCCTTGCCTTTGCCTTGCGGATGAGCTGAACGCTCTCCTTAGTCGATATATGGCAAACGTGATACGCGCATCCCGTTTCCTCGGCAAGCTTCAAGTCTCTTTCTATCTGACCGTACTCACTCTCCGAGCATATTCCCCGATGTCCGTGAGCCTTTGCGTATTCTCCGTCGTGGATATATCCGCCGTAAAGTAAGGAATTATCCTCGCAATGCGCCGCGATTATCTTGCCAAGCTTCTTGGCTCTTATCATCGCTTCACGCATCATATCGGCACTCTGTACTCCCCGACCGTCATCGGAAAACGCAACCGCCCCCTCGGCAAGAGCTTCCATATCCACAAGCTCCAAGCCCATTTCCATTTTCGTTATGGAAGCGTAAGGATATACGTTTATAACAGCATCGCGCTCAATTATATCGGTCTGTATCTTAAGATTTTCGGGGCTATCGGGCACGGGCTTCAGATTAGGCATTGTACATACCGCAGTGTAACCGCCGTGGGCAGCCGCCATACTTCCGCTTTTTATTGTCTCCTTATATGAAAAGCCCGGCTCACGAAAATGCACATGCACATCACAAAAGCCGGGAAAAATAACATATTCAGGGGAATGGAAAAAAGGCTTCGCAAGCTCGCAGGAAGCGACAGCATCGGAAGAGATACCCACAGTATTCATAACCGTTTTTTCAGTATCCTTAGTTATCATATCCGTTCTCCTTTTAAAAATTATTCGACAGCGCAAATATATACGCCGTCCGAGCCGTCCACCTGACTTACAGCCACTGCAACAAGCTCGCTTTTTGAGGTAGGCACGTTTTTGCCAACGTAATCGGGGCGAATGGGAAGCTCCCTATGCCCTCTGTCTATAAGCACGGCAAGCTGAACAGCTCTGGGTCTTGCGTTTGCAAACACCGCTTCAAGGGCGGCTCTCGCCGTTCTGCCCGTATATAGGACGTCATCTACTATAATGACCGTCTTTTCCCTGATATCACAGGGAATGTAGCAGGCGTTCTCGGCGCTCTGCTTGTCCTCTTTGCTTATATCGTCTCGGTGCAGAGTGATATCAAGATGTCCGAGCGGCACATCAACGCCCTCAAAGCGTTTGATATTCTCAGCAAGCATATGCGCAATGTATATGCCCCGCCGCTTTACGCCAAGCAAGCATATTTCCTCAGCTCCACGGTTTCGTTCGATAATTTCGTGGGTAATTCTCGCAATTGCTCTGCGCATTGCGGCTTCATCCATTATCATTGTTTTTCTTTTCAAGCTTTTATTCCCCCTATGGGTAAAATAAAGAAAAAAAGTCCTGCCATTCGGCAAGACCGTTCCACAAAAAAGCCCACTGCGCCCAAGGCGTGTGAACATAAATTCTATGATAAAAACGCTCTTACCGATATCTCTGTATCGCTTTAAAGATTTACCTTATTTATTGTATCACATATCCCCTTTTCTGTCAAGGGGCTGACAGAAAAAAACACAAGTTTTTTTGCCCTGTTTTGACAAAACTTCGCAGAAAAGCCCATACACCAAAAACGGCGTACGGGCTTTATCTTTTTATTAGTCGGTTACGTAAGGAAGAAGTGCAACCTGTCTTGCACGCTTGATAGCTGTGTTAAGCTCTCTCTGGTGCTTTGCGCAGGTTCCGGAGATTCTTCTGGGAAGGATCTTGCCGCGCTCGCTTATGAACTTTCTAAGCTTTGCGGAATCCTTGTAGTCAATAAAATCTACCTTATCAACGCAGAAAATACAAACCTTTTTTCTTCTGCGAACAACAGGACGCTGGGGGCGTACTGCGGTGTTTTCAGCTCTATCCATTTTAATTTTCCTCCTGTAATATTGTTGATTGACCGTGACGTCTTAGAAAGGAAGATCGTCGTCGGTGTTAAGCTCTTCAAAGTTGGGAGCAGCTCCCGCGTTTGAAGAATACGAGGGTGCGGAACTGTACGCGTCGGGCATATAAGAGCCGCCCTGTGCGTTTCCGCTTTCACTGCGGGAGTCAACAAACATAGCGTCATCAACTACGACGTCGGTAGCATAGCGCTTCTGTCCCTGAGTATCCTGCCAAGTTCTGGTCTGAATGCTACCGGTGACACAAATTGCCGAGCCCTTTCTGAAATACTTGGATATAAACTCTGCGGTCTGTCTCCAAGCAACCATCGTAATAAAGTCGGTTTGCTGTTCGCCCTGCTCGTTATTCTTTGAAAATCTGCGATTTACAGCCAAGGTAAAGCGAAGCACGGAAACACCGTTGGGTGTTTGCTTCAGCTCGGGGTCAGCCGTAATGCGACCTGCGAGAACAACCTTATTTAAATTCAAAGCAGACATTTTTTACCTCCCGATGAATGAGATTACTCTGCGTCAGCAGAAGCAACGGTTTCTTCGACAGCTTCAGCCTCTACGGTCTCGGCAGCCTTTGCAGCCTTCTCGGCTTTCTTGGCAGCGGCATCGTACTCAAGCTTTATCGCCATCGAGCGCATGATAGTCTCATCGATATTGAAGAGACGCTCAAGCTCGCTGGGGAAAGAGGGCTCTGCCTTGAATGTAGCGACAACGTAGTAGCCTTCGGGCATATCGTTGATCGGGTACGCAAGACGGCGCTTACCCCACTTAGCTACATCAACGACCTCGGCGTTAGCCTCGATCAAAGACATAAACTTGTTCACAGTTGCCTCGGTGACTTCCTCACCCTTGGTTACGTCAACAATGAACAGGCACTCGTAAGAATTGATTACCTTTTCCATTTTTTACACCTCCCTATGGACTTTAGACCGTGGACATCGAACAATATTTACCCACGGTAAGGAGACGGGCATATAAATTTACCCGTACCAACGTAAGATTATACCATATCTTTGATTATTTGTCAATAGATTTTAAAATTTATATTGAAAAATTCGGAAAATTATTACCTATTTTACCGTTATATATTGATTTTATCCAAGTTTTGGTTTATAATTAGTATACGTACAAAGGAGAAATTGATATGAAAATACTTGTTACAGGCGGCTCTCGCGGTATAGGCAGAGCCTGTGTTGAATACCTCACGGCACTCGGTCACAGCGTGGCGTTTATTTATAAGCAAAGCTATGAGGATGCAAAGAGCCTTTCCGAAGCTACGGGAGCGCACGCCATATGCGCCGACATAAGCGACAAAGACTCCGCAAAAGCGGCGGCATATGCGGCTGTGGCAAAGCTTGGCGGGATCGATGCGCTCATAAACAATGCGGGAATTTCTCAGATAAAGCTGTTTACCGACATAACCGATGAGGATTGGGATAAAATGATAAACACCAATCTGTCAAGCGCCTTTTACATTACACGGGAGATCGTGCCCCATATGGTAAGACAAAAAAGCGGACGGATAGTAAATATAGGCTCAATGTGGGGTAAAACAGGTGCATCCTGTGAGGTCCACTATTCGGCGACTAAGGCGGCTCTTCGTGGAATGACTATGTCCCTTGCCAAGGAGCTGGGGCCTTCGGGTATTACGGTAAACTGCGTAGAACCCGGTGTTATCGCAACCGAAATGAATGCTTCCCTGTCAGAGGACGCTCTCGGACAGCTTTGTGACCAAACGCCCCTTTGCAGAATAGGTCAACCCTCTGAGGTTGCCGCTCTTGCGGAGTTTCTGATTTCGGACAAGGCGGGCTTTATTACAGGTCAAGTAATAGGAATTGACGGCGGCTTTGCTATTTGAGGGAAAATATTTAACAATTCCCTTTTATCGGTTGACAAATGACGATTTTTAAGCTATAATATTGTTTAATGTGATTTTTTGTTTTTTGGAGGTATTATGACAATTTATGATGAATTAGTTGCCAGAGGTCTTATTGCTCAGGTAACGGACGAAAATGAAATAAAGGAGCTTATCAACAACGGTAAAGCCGTTTTCTATATTGGCTTTGACCCCACGGCAGACAGTCTGCACGTAGGTCACTTTATGGCGCTCTGTCTTATGAAGCGCTTGCAGATGGCGGGCAACAAGCCCATAGCCCTTATCGGCGGCGGTACTGCTATGATAGGCGACCCCTCGGGCAGAACCGATATGCGTCAGATGATGACCGAGGAGACTATCAAGCACAACTGTGAATGCTTCAAGAAGCAGATGAGCCGCTTTATCGATTTTTCCGAGGGCAAGGCTATAATGATAAACAACGCAGATTGGCTTCTTGACCTTAACTACGTCGAGGTGCTTCGCGAGGTTGGCTCTTGCTTCTCTGTAAACAATATGCTCAGAGCCGAGTGCTACAAGCAGCGTATGGAAAAGGGACTTTCTTTCCTTGAATTCAACTATATGATAATGCAGTCCTACGACTTCTATCACCTGTACAAGACTATGGGCTGTAATATGCAGTTCGGCGGTGACGACCAGTGGTCGAATATGCTTGGCGGTACAGAGCTTATCCGCCGCAAGCTTGGCAAGGACGCGTACGCTATGACTATCAATCTGCTTCTCAACTCCGAGGGCAAGAAGATGGGTAAGACCCAGTCGGGAGCTGTATGGCTCGACCCCGCAAAGACTACGCCTTACGATTTCTACCAATATTGGAGAAACGTTGCCGACTCGGACGTTCTCAAGTGTATCCGTATGCTTACCTTCCTCCCCTTAGAGGAAATAGACGCTATGGATAAGTGGGAGGGTGCGCAGCTCAACCGCGCCAAGGAGATACTTGCTTACGAGCTGACAAAGCTTGTTCACGGCGAGGAGGAAGCCACGAAGGCAGAGGCAAGCGCAAAGGCACTCTTCGGAGCGGGCGCTGAAGCCGATATTCCTATGACAGAGCTTAGCGCAGAGGACTTCACGGACGGTGTTATCGACATCGGAACTATACTTGTCAAGTGCGGACTTGTTCCCACAAAATCCGAAGCAAGACGAGCTATCGAGCAGGGTGGTGTTGCCGTAAACAACGAAAAACTTACCGACGTAAGAGCCACGTTCACTCCCGATGATTTCAAGGATGGTCCCGTATTCCGCAGAGGAAAAAAGAACTTCCGTAAGGTTGTTGTTAAATGATGAAATAAAATGACCGCTTTTGCTGTCTCAAAATAGGCAGTAAAAGCGGTATTTTGTATGTTTTTTATTTACAAACCGTAGTATATTGTTTCATTCGAAGCTTTATAAATCTATATACTTACACACTTTATCTTTTCAATATCTAATGTGTCACCCCTGACCATTTTCGCCTGTGGTGAAAGCCACGAACGTAGTTGCAAGACAACTAATTCAAAAAGCGGGCGAAATAGCCCGCTTTTTGAATATGTAAAATATCGTTTGAGTTATTTAACTCCGATAAGCTCGCCGTAGTCACCAGTCGCAACATTTTCTACGCCAAGGTTACTATCGTTTTCTCCGTCGCTGCTATCATTGTTATCGTTGTTGTCGTTGTTATCATTTTCCCCGGGATTTATGATATCTTGAATAAAATCTTCAATTTTATCAATAATTCCGCCTTTTTCAGTTTCCTCACCGTTGTCACCGCTCTGCTCAACAGAGTTTGCGGGGTCATCAGTGGTATCGTCAGCGCATGCAACAACCGTACATACAAGTCCAAGAATAAGTATTAATACCAAAAATAATTTAGAAAATGCTTTCATTTGTTATCTCCTTTCGTAAGCTTACAGACAAGCTTTTAATAAAATAAGTATAACATATTATACAGCATTTGTCAATAGCTACTTCCCTTTTTTAAAAACTTTAATTTAAATCAAAGTAAAAAACGCTATGCCAAAGCTTTAGCATAGCGTTTTTATTTAACTTAGTGAATGATGCAACGCTCGGTATCCTTATCGAATACGTGGAGTCTGGACATATCAAAGGCAATCTTTATCTTGTCGCCCGCTCTGGACTGAGAACGGTTAGATACACGCGCGATAAGTCTTGTTTCCTCGCCGCAGGTGAGGTAGAGATAAATCTCAGCACCCATAAGCTCGGTAACCTCAACGTCAACCTCAAAGCTTGCGTCGGGTGTGTTCTCAACAGCCTTAACCTCATCGGATATAGCCTCGGGACGAAGTCCTACTACTACTTCCTTACCTATGTAATCAGCAAGCTCGGGAGCATTTGCCTTGAAGTCGGGCAGCTTAACAGTTGCGCCGTCAAACTCGAAGTATACGCCGTCAGCCTTCTTAGAAAGCTTACCTGTGATGAAGTTCATCTGAGGTGTTCCGATAAAGCCTGCAACGAAGATGTTACAAGGAGAATCGTAAAGGTTCTGAGGTGTATCTACCTGCTGGATAAGACCGTCCTTCATAACAACGATTCTCGTTGCCATGGTCATAGCCTCGACCTGGTCGTGAGTAACGTATACGAAAGTTGTTCCAACACGGTTGTGGAGCTTTGTAAGCTCGGTTCTCATGGCTGCACGGAGCTTTGCGTCGAGGTTGGAAAGAGGCTCGTCCAAAAGGAAGACCTTAGGATTACGAACTATAGCACGTCCCAACGCAACACGCTGCTTCTGACCACCGGACAGAGCCTTGGGCTTTCTGTCGAGCAGGTGGGTTATATCGAGAACTCTTGCTGCCTCTTCAACGCGGCGCTTGATCTCTTCCTTAGGCGTTTTGTTAAGCTTAAGTCCGAACGCCATGTTTTCAAATACGGACATATGGGGGTAAAGAGCGTAGTTCTGGAAAACCATCGCGATCTTTCTATCCTTAGGAGCTACATCGTTTACCAAATCGTCACCGATATACAGCTCGCCCTCGGATATTTCCTCAAGTCCTGCGATCATACGGAGGGTGGTTGTCTTTCCGCATCCCGAAGGTCCAACGAGAACCAAAAATTCTTTGTCCTTTACCTCGAGGTTAAAATCCGAAACAGCGGTAACGCCGCCCGGGTACTTCTTGTAGATGTGTCTAAGTGATAAGCTTGCCATCTGGATTATTCCTCCTAAAAAAACTGTTTTGATTAAGAATTATTTTTTTGCATACTTCTGTACTATAATATTGTACCAAATTTTTTGCAAAAATGGAAGAGGGTAAATTCCCAAAATTTCAACATTTTATTTGTACATTTTGCACAAATCACCCTTTTTTAATTAAAAAACCCGATAAAAGCTTTATTTTTTGTATTTTAATATATTAAAATCACTTTAGGTTTTTCATACTGAGAGATATTCTCTTCTTCTTAACGTCCACCGAAAGAACTCTGACCTTTACCTGATCGTTTACAGCCAGCGCTTCGGACGGATGCTTTATAAATCGGTCGGATATTTCGGATATATGAACCAGCCCGTCCTGATGCACGCCGATATCCACAAAAGCGCCGAAGTCGATTACGTTTCTCACCGTTCCGTTCAGAACCATATCGGGCTTCAGATCCTCGATACCGAGAACGTCCTGACGAAGCTCGGGAGGCGGGAGGCTGTCACGAACGTCACGTCCGGGCTTCAAAAGCTCCGCGATGATATCGTGAAGCGTAGGCGCGCCTATTCCGCACCTTTCACACACGACGGTCGTTCCCATTTCCTTTACCTTTACAGGCAGTTCGGCAAGCTTTCCATCGGAAACATCCTTTTCGGTGTATCCGAAAAGCTCCAAAAGGGTATGCGCCGCCGCATAGGATTCGGGGTGTACTCCCGTATTGTCAAGTATCTCAGCCGAATGAGGAACACGCAAAAATCCCGCGCACTGCTCGAATGCCTTTGCGCCCACTCTCGGCACCTTAAGGATAGCCGCTCTCGACTTGAACTCTCCGTTTTCCTCACGGTATTTTACAATATTTTTCGCGCTTGTGGCGTTTATACCCGCGATATAAGAAAGCAAGGAATGAGATGCGGTATTTACATCAACGCCTACCGAGTTTACGCAGTCCTCAACAACGCCCTGAAGCGCTCCGTCAAGCCTTGCGGGCTTCATATCGTGCTGATACTGACCGACACCTATTGATTTGGGGTCGATTTTTACAAGCTCGGCAAGGGGGTCCTGCAAGCGGCGGGCGATAGATACCGCCGAACGCTGCATAACGTCAAAATCGGGAAATTCCTCTGCCGCAAGCTTTGACGCGGAGTAAACGGCTGCTCCCGCCTCGCTGATGATAATGTATTTACAGTCGTAGCTTACATCCTTAAGAACGTCGGCTATAAATATCTCGCTCTCTCTAGATGCCGTTCCGTTGCCTATTGCAATAACGTCAACAGAGTACTTTTCCACCATTTTCTTTATTACCTTAGCGGCTTCCTCGGTCTTCCACTTCTGCTTGGTGGTGGGGTAAACAACGGCGGTGTCAAGAACCTTACCCGTTTTATCAACAACAGCGGTCTTACAGCCGTTAATGTAGCCGGGGTCAAATCCGAGAACCGTCTTTCCCTTTAGGGGAGATTGCATAAGCAGATGCTTAAGGTTATCTGCAAAGAGCTTTATCGCTCCCTCGCTGGCGGTATCAAAGAGGTCGTTGCGTATCTCACGCTCAATAGAGGGCGCTATGAGTCTGTCGTAGCTGTCTACCACTGCCGCTTCTATATATTTAACGGCGGGGCTTTTAAGCTCGGTTATAAGCTCGCTGCAAAGGTAATTGAGGATAATTCCCTTTTCTACCGTAATGCTTACCTTAAGGAATTCTTCCTTTTCGCCTCTGTTTATGGCAAGTATGCGGTGAGAGGGAATCTTGCATATTCTGTCGGAATACTCGTAGTACTGCTGATACACCGATTCCTCGTCCTTTGCGTTTTTGGTGGCAAGCATACCCGTATCAAAGGTGACCTTTCGGATAGTCTTTCTGAAATCGGCGTTGTCGGAAATGCTCTCGGCAATTATGTCGCAAGCTCCCGCAATAGCGTCAGCCGCGCTCTCAACCTTTTTCTCCTCGTCAACGTAAGCCTCTGCCTGCTCCTCGATAGACGGCTCGTAGACCTTGAGCTGAGACATAATAAGCTCAGCAAGTGGCTCAAGTCCTTTTTCCTTAGCCACAGACGCTCTCGTTTTACGGTGAGGTCTGAATGGGCGGTAGATATCGTCCACCTCGGTTATGGTCTGTGCCGCCGCAATTGCCGCAGCGATCTCATCGGTCATCTTACCCATTTCGGTTATGAGATTCGTAACCTCTTCCTTACGCTTCTGAATATTTCTGAGATATGTAAGGCGGTCGTCAAGGTCGCGAAGCACGTTATCGTCAAGGCTTCCCGTTTCTTCCTTACGGTATCTCGCTATGAAAGGAATGGTATTTCCCTCGTCAATAAGCTCTACGGTCTTTTTGACCTGCTCCTCTTTCAGTTTGAATTCTTCCGCCAGTTTTTTGATAATGTCCATTTGCTTCTCCATTTTGTAATATTGCTTTTAATTGTTTTCTTTTCTTTCATAAGCTTCAAGCAAAGCCACCTCGTCCTCTGTAAGATACCGCCATTCTCCCCTACCAAGTCCTTCGTCAAGGGTAAGCGGCCCAAAGCTTATCCGTTCGAGATAGGTTATCTTATTTCCGAGAGCCTCAAGCATACGCTTTATTTGGTGGTATTTTCCCTCAACAAGGGTTATTACGCCCTCGTCTCCGTTACCTCTAAGCTCGATTTTTGCGGGCTTTGTCTCATAGCCGTCCTCAAGGGTCAAGCCACTCTCAAAGCGCGCCGCTTCTTCCTCGCTAAGAGGAAAGTTAGATTTGAAGCTGTATTTCTTTTCAACGTGGCTCTTGGGCGCAAGAAGCCTGTGGGCAAGCTCTCCGTTATCGGTTATAAGCATAAGACCCAGTGTGTTTTTATCAAGCCGTCCGCAAGGAAAAAGGTCGCACTTTCGAAGCGTTTCGGGCAAAAGGTCTATAACCGTCCTCTCCCGTCCGTCCTCGGTGGCGCTCACCACGCCCTCGGGCTTATTCATCATAATATAAGTATATCGGCGGTATACCACCTCTCTGCCGCAAAAGGTGACCCTGTCTTTTTCGGGGTCAAGCTTTGCGTCGGCAGACCTGACGGCTTCTCCGTTTATACGCACGCCCCCCGCCCGAATTATCTTTTTAGCCTCGGAGCGGCTGGCGCATCCCGTAAGACCGAGATACTTATCTATCCTCATCATATTATTCAAGTTAAAATATCACAGGCTATAAATCAGCAGCAAGACAAGAGCTATGCTTCCAAGGCAGACAAGCCCTGCCACAAAGCCTGCGGCAAACTCCTTTCGGGTCTTTTCTTTTATTCTTCTTTTATTTTCCATAACAACACCCCCAAGTGTTATTATGGACCTTTTACTGTATGTAAATTCAGCTCTTTTTCTTCTTTTTTATGACGCTGAAATCTATCTGCGACAAAACTATACCCATAAATATTACAGCGCAGCCAACGTAACCGAGAGCCGATATTTTATCTATTCCAAACAGCGCTCCGCCTATGGCACTGAACACCGATTCGGTGGAAAGAACTATGGCGGCAAAGGTAGGATCTGCCCGTCTTTGCGCAACCACCTGCAAGGTATAGGCAACACCAACAGACAGCACTCCGCAATAGAGTATCGCCCACTTAGCGTCAAGAATACCGCCGACGGTAGGCTCTTCAAAAATAAACATTGACACAAGTCCGAGAAATGCGCAAACAATGAACTGCCCCCAAGAAAAATGCAAGGGTCTTATCTTTTTCGCAAATCTGTCTATGATTATAACGTGAGCCGTCCAGAAGAGAGCGCCGATAAACAAAAGCAGCTCTCCAACTCCGAAGCTGAATCCCTCTCCCGTTTTATAGCAGAGCATAAACAGCCCCGAAATACCTAAGAGCGCGCCAAGCCATACGTTAAGTCCTGTTTTTTGCTTAAAAAACAGAAAGCAAGCCACGGGGATAAGCACAGTATAAAGTCCGGTAATAAATCCCGCAACACCCGCGCTTCCCGTTTTTTCTATGCCTATTTGCTGAAAGGTAGAGGCTAAGAACAGTACGCTTCCCGCCAAAAGGCTTGCTATGACCGTTCTTTTCCGTTCGGTCTTATCACGCTTCCCTCTCTCAAAAAACAATACCACAGGAGTAAGCGACACAACGCCAATAGCAAAACGAACGCCTGTCATTGTAAACGACCCTATATATTTCACTCCGTCTACCTGCGCCACAAAGGCAAAGCCCCATATCATAGCAATCAAAAAGAGCAAGGCTATACTTGAAATTTTAGTTTTTCTCATACCGACTTAAGCCGCTTCCTCTTCTCTTTTCTGTGTATCTGCCACTGTTTGCGCAGGCGCTTGGGTATCGGTCACATCGGGTGTGGAGGACGTGTACGTAACCAACGCCACAAAGGTTTCAAGCTCAAACTGATACTTCGCATCATCGATTTCCTGTCCCAAACCGCCCTTTGGGGAGCTCAGGCATATAACGGTATCTGCGGGAAGTAATCTGACAATGCCGAAATCCTTATACAGATCGGTATCTCCAAGTCTTACGCCGTAGCATTCGCCGTCATCGTTATAGATCGCACCCTTTGGTATATTCTCACCGAATACCTTGGACAGCGGGTAGAAATATTCCTCGGGAATACTGTTATGTAACCACGGATCAATAAGGCAAACAGGGCTCTGACCTATCATAAAATAATTACTGTACTGCTCGTATTGGGTAGAGTTTCTCCCCCTGTCAACCACAAAGGAATTTCCCGCGTGGTCTTTTTGCTTCTCATATTCCTTTATCTGTTCCTCAGAGTATATTTCATACATACTCATTGCGGCATTCTTTTCACCGTTGCCGTCATAGTCAGATGGCAATATTCCGCTTAAAACCTCTTGAAGCTGTCTCGTTTCGTTTGTAGACAAACAGGTAGGTCCTGCGTAAACGATAACGGTATCGTGCTTCTCGGTCGTACCCATCTGCCAAAGACATACACAAAGGATTGTAACAGCAACACCTACAATAATTGTATGCCACTTATAGTGATACCAAAAATTGTCGAGCCACGTGAGAAATTTATTCTTACTTATTTTTATCTCGGGAGAGCTTTGATTTTCTTCCATTTTTTCTCCTTTCGGGAATCAAAAATGAAAAATGAAAGACAGAGCAGTCTTTCATTATTCATTAAAATTATTATTACGCCTTGAATACGTCAAGTATGGTCATACTTGCCATGCCCGCAGGGGTCTCAAAGGTAACCGTTGAACCCTTTTTCGCTCCTACAAGAGCCTTGCCCACAGGAGACATATCGGACACCATGTTTGCAAAGGGGTCTGCCTCGTTAGAACCTACTATCTTATATTCTACCTCTACTCCGTTTCTCTCAACCTTTACGGTGCTTCCAAGACCTACAGTCTCGGCATCGTGCATGGTTTCGTCAACGACCTCGGCGTGCTGAATAAGCTCTTCAAGCTCCTTGATACGCGCCTCGTTCTTTGCCTGCTCGTTTCTCGCTTCGTCATACTCTGCGTTCTCGGAAAGGTCTCCAAAGGATCTTGCCTCGGCAATAGCTACCTTTATTCTCTCGCGCTCAACCTTAGAACGAAAATCGTATTCTTCCTTAAGCTTAGCAAATCCCTCTTGAGTATATTTCATAAATTCTGCCATGATATTTCTCCTTAAAAGTTATTTTATTTTTAGTTATTTAAAGCTTCAACTGCTTTTGCTAATTGGTTATCCTCGCTGTCCGACAGATCGTAAATATTTTTCGACGCCGCTTCCTCGGAAAGCTCGCAAAGAATATTCGGTTCAATTCCCTCTCCGTCGTAGCCGTCGTTCATTCCGCCGTTAGCGCCCGAGTAATATTTTGCTATGGTAAGCTTAAGCGCTCCGCCGTAGCCGTAGGGTAACAGGGGTATAATACGCTGCATACTTCCCTTTCCGTAGGTGGTCGTTCCCACAAGCGTACCAAGCCCGTAATCACGGAAGGTCGCCGTAAACAGCTCCGCGGCGCTTGCGGTGCTACCGTTACACAGCACGGAGAACTCAAAACCGTCACGCCTGTATTTTCCTATTTCATCTTTTGTTACGCTACAGGGATAATATTCATCATCCTCCGCGTAGTCAGTTACCTCTGCCTTGTGTATCTCCTCCGCGCCGCTTTTGTAGACCGTTCTTATTATAACGTCGCCCTCATTCAAAAAGTAGCTGAGCACAGCCTTTATGGATAACAGGTCGCCGCCGGGGTTGTATCTCACGTCAAAAATAAACTTAGTACAGCCCTGCGATATAAGGTAATCCATAGCTTCGGTAAAGTTTTGTGGAGTTGTAAGGTCAAACTGCAATATTTTTATAATACCTACAGCCCGGTCGGTGGAGTGAACTCGATAATATACCGACTCTGCGGTAACAGCCCCTCGCTTTATATTGCACTCTATAACCTCATATTTGTCGTCCTTAGGACGAAGCACGGTAAAGACAGCCTCTGTTCCCGCTTCACCCTTAAGCGCCGTCAAGGCTCTGTCGTGTCCAAGCTCTGTAACCGTCTGCATAGCCTCGCCTACGCCAACTCCGTAAATAAGGTCGCCCACTCGCAAGCCAAACTCAGCGGCGGGGGAATCCTTCATTACGTTTATGACCTTTATTACAAGACAGCTCTTACCATTGACTGTTGCCGTCGAGTGAATTATATTAATTCCTATTCCCTCGGATCTACCCGCATTTTCTTGCCTCAGCTCTTCGTATTCCTCTGAGGTATAGTAATACGCATAATCATCACCAGTCTCGGCAACGTAGGCTTTGAGAGCCGCCGCCATCATTGCTTCCTCGTCGGTCTCGCCAAAGGTATAAGCGTCTATAAATCGGGAAAACAGCTCAAAGGGAAAGCCCTTTTCACTGTAAAGCATTCCGCTTGCGGTATTCTGAAGCTGCGTTTCGGCAAGCTTTTGCTTGTAAAACGCGGAGCATACGGTATACGTGGTCATCACCGCCGCAAGCACAAGGGCGACGGTCGTTAGCACAAAGGTAAAAAGAGATACCTTTTTTTCTTTTTGAGGTCTTTTTTCGGGGAGTAAGACAGACTCTGCTGCCATATCCTCCGCCTCGGGCAGACGGTTATTTTCCTCTGAACCGCCTGTGTTCTGTGGCATTTCCGACATTTCAGAAAATTCTCCTTGATTCAATTTGTTTAAGAAATATCCGATGCCGTCTTATAACGTCTAAGACACCGAAAAGCGAAAGCGGCAAATACGCGCCCCTTTCGCTATTCATAGCTTAGAATTTTGTAGGCTTGGAATCAAGATACTTTCTTACCATAAGCGCTACCTTAAAGGTGATAGCGTGGTTGAACTCGCGAAGATCGAGCCCCGTAAGGTTACGTATCTTTTCAAGTCTGTATACAAGTGTGTTTCTGTGAACGAACAGCTTTCTCGACGTCTCGGAGACGTTGAGGTTATTCTCAAAGAAGCACTGAATGGTCATAAGCGTCTCGCGGTCGAGAGACTCAAGGCTTCCTTTCTTGAATACCTCCTGCAAGAACATCTCGCAAAGAGTAGTGGGAAGCTGATAGATAAGTCTGCCTATTCCCAGATTTTCATAGCTTATGATATTCTTTTCGGTCTCAAATACCTTGCCTACCTCGAGAGCGACCTGCGCCTCCTGATATGCCTTTGCAAGGTCCTTGATGTTCTCTACCATTGTGGAGATACCGATAACCACCTTGGTGTAGAACTCGGTGGAAAGAGTATCGGCTATGTTTATTGCCATATTCTCGATATCTCTCATATCGGTTCCCGCCTTAAGCTCCTTGACGAGAACGATATCGTGCTCGCCTACGCTTATAACGTAGTCCTTAGACTTGTCGGGGAACATATTCTGGAGCATCTCAAAGGGCATCATATCGGTCTTACCGAAGAACTTGATAAGGAATACAACGCGAAACTCCTCTGTATTGAAATGAAGCTCCTTTGACTTTATATATATGTCGCTGGGGAGAATATTATCTAAGATGATGTTCTTAATAAACGAGCCCTTGTCGTATTTTTCATCGTAAAGGCTCTTGATATTACCAAGAGATACGGCAAGAAGCTTTGACATCTTCTCGGCCATTTTATCCTCGCCCTCGATAAACACTATGTACTCGCTCTTCTGTCCCGCGCCCATATAGCGGTAGGTATAGCCATCGGTGGACATAACCTCGGTCGAAAAGGACAGCTCTTCCCTTACGCCCTGACGGATATCGCCCATCTTACCGAGATCTGAGCAGGAGATTACCACTCCGTTCTCGTCAAGAACACCGATAACGCGGTCGAAAGCGTCTTTCATCTGATAAATTACACCTTGAAACAATCTGTTTGACATACTAAAATCCTCTCAAAATTGTAGTTTAAAAATATGATTGTGTATACTAACCTATATTGTATACTATTTTTTGTTATTTTTCAATAGGTATTTTAATATTTTTAATAATTTTTAACAATTTTTTCTCGATTTATTTATGAAATACTAACTTGTGCAATATTACCAAGGATTTTACCCAAGCTCAAGGGCGCATACAAGGCAGGCAAGAACGAATCCCGAAGCGGTCTCAGCCCGCAGTATTCTTTTGCCAAGTCCTGTTGCCAAAGCCCCTTTTTTTATTATCCTTTGGGCTTCGTTAACAGAAAAGCCCCCTTCGCTTCCGATTATAACCGATATCGTTCCGTCGCTCCGAAAATCCTCAAGCTCTCTTTTTAAAACCGCGCCAAGAGGCTCTGTGCCGTCTCCCTCGTAACAAAAGAGACAAAGACCGTCTCCTATGCCCTCAAGCATCTCGTCAAAGCTTACCGTAGGAGAAACGCCCGGCAAAATGCTTCTGCCGCACTGCTTTGCCGCCTCTGCCGCTATGCGCGCCCGACGCTCGGTCTTTCTCTGCTCAGCCTCGGGCTTCACTCTCGCCACGCATCTCTCGCTTTCAAAGGGTATTATCTCGGACGCTCCGCACTCCACCGCCTTTTGAATGACGGTATCAAGCTTGTCCCCCTTTGGAAGCGCCTGATAGAGCCGAAGTTTTACAGGCGGCTCATTATTGGATGCCCTTACCGAGACGACCGTCACGTTTACCGCCACGTCCTCGTCAAAGCTGTCTATTACACAGCCGTATTCGTTGCCCTGCATATCGCATACCGTCAAAGCATCTCCCACAGCCATTCTTAGGGAGCGGGCAATATGGTGGGCATCCTCTCCGAGCAGGGTTATTTTTTTATCGTCTATCTGTGTCTGTCGTACAAAAAATCTCGGCATTATAATTCTCCTGCTAAAATTTCCAAATTCAAATAATATTATATCATTTTTTTATACCGACGGCAAGTGATTTAGTAAAATTTATTTAAATATGTAAAAAAGCAATCAATCCTTGACATTTGGCGTGCTCCGTGATATAATTACTGTGTATATCACATAAAGGAGTATGGCTGAGACAATGGAAAAAGGCAAAATCAAAAGGCTTTCCCTCTTCGACAACCGCCTGACGCTGTCAACAGGACAGACAAAGGTTCTTAATATATTCTTTTATACAATGCTTGCGGCTACCGTTACCGCTATGATAGGAATAATTCTTTTCTACGTTTATTCCTTAGCCGCTCTTTACCACGACCCTGAGGCAAAGACCTCTCTTTGGCTTCTGACTATCTTTTCGGATTTCGTGGAGATAATGAATTTTTCATTGGATGACAGCCCGTATCTTGCTGACGTGGGCTCATCCTATCCCCCCGTAGCCATTATGGTGCTATATCCTTTCGCCCTTATATGCAAGAGCGTTTTCGCTCAGTATTCGGCGCGTGAGGATCTGGACATAGCAGAGCTTACCTCTCTCGTTGTAAGACATCCTCAGTTCTGGGTGGCTATCCTGCTTTTCTTTTTCATTTGCATACTCTCGATCATATGGCTGGTTACGAGAAAATACAAGCTCGACCTTAAAGCAACCTTGAAAATGGCGATCGTTATCAGCTTTTCCGCTCCGTTTATATACGCTATAATGAGAGGAAACACCATTTATTTCGCTCTTATCTTTGTTTTGATCTTCTTATTTTTATACGATTCGGATAAGCCGCTTTTGCGTGAGATAGCCCTTATCAGCCTGGCAGTTGCGGGAGCGATAAAGATATATCCCCTTTTCTTCGGTGTATTTCTGCTGAAAAAGAAGAAGATATTCGCTTCCTTCAGGGTGGCAGTATATTTCGCGCTTATATTCTTCATTTCCTTTAAGTTCTTCTCGGGAAGCTCGGGAGACGTCAACCCATTCGTGGAGAATTTGCAGGGCTTTATGTCGGATGCCGAAAGGCTTTCCTGCTTCCGCAATCTCTCCCTTACGGCGCTTCTGTATAAGATAGTTTATCTTTTCTCCCCCGCGGCAACCGAAAGCGCCGCGTTCAGCGGAGTAAATTTAGCTCTGCTTATACTTCTTTTCCTTGCGGCTACCGTTACGGCTACTGTGACTCGCTCAAATCTCTCCCGCGCTGTCATCTGCTCGGCGGTGGTAATTCTTATCCCATCTGTAAGTTATTATTACGTTGTTATTTTTGAGATAATCCCCTTTATGGAGTACCTTATGGCGTATGACACGCTGTCAAAGAGAAACAGGCTGACCTACGGAGCAATATTCTTGTTCCTTATGTTCACACCTATACTGCTTCCTCAGTTCTTTATTCCTCACGCGCTGTCTATCATATTTATGGTATCCTACGAGATATACAAGGTTATCCGCACCGAGATAGTTCCCTGGTTCAAAAGCCGCTCAGAGCTGAAGAAAATTTAAATTTAATATTTAAATCCCTCAAAATTCATTGATTTTTTTGATAATTAATTGACTTTTGGGGGATTTCATTGTATAATGATATATATTTTTTTGGAAAATTCTTTTGGGGGTATTTCGATGTATAAGCATATATCAAGGTTTATCATATACCGCGACCTGTCGGGCGATGCCATACTGTCAAGGCTTGGCAGAATATTCGAGGATTTTGACACGGGCGCGGACACTCCCGAGCATCTTCGCTCGAGGATATATCTTGAGGTACGCCGCTTGCTGGAGGTGGCTACCAAATACGGCTTTGATTGCAATCTGTGGCACAATTATCTTACGTTCCTTATAATTACCGATGAAAATCCTTTTAGCCTCACCTACGAAAAGGCGGGTAAGCAGGACGGCACGGTAAACACCTTTGCGCAGAACGATTTTCAAGTGTTCCGCGAGCTTTTCGACTACGATTTTTCAAAAATAGAAGCCGCCCTCAACATAAACTGCTTCTCCACCCTCTCCGATTATCGGGCGATCGCCAAAAGAGAGCAGATATTCAACAAGAACGTCAGTGAAAAGGTAAAGGCACTCAGCAAAAGAATAGAGCGCGCCGCCGACGGCAATGAGGTCTTTGAAGCCGTTGCCGATTTTTACAAAAATTACGGTGTGGGTATGTTCGGACTTAACAAGGCGTTCCGCGTGCTGTCCGACGACAACGATTTCAGCATATGCCCTATTACGAATATGGAGCCTATTTCCCTTTCCGATCTTATAGGCTATGAGCATCAGAAGAAGCTCCTTACCGAAAACACCGAGGCGTTTGTTTCGGGCAAGGGGGCAAACAACGTGCTGCTTTACGGAGACAGCGGTACGGGAAAATCCACAAGCATCAAGGCTATTGTAAATCAATACTATGACAGCGGTCTTAGAATGATAGAGATATACAAGCATCAGTTCTGTTATCTTTCGCGCGTAATATCCGAGATAAAGAACAGAAACTACCGCTTTATAATCTATATGGATGACCTATCCTTTGAGGATCAGGAGACCGAATACAAATACTTAAAGGCTATAATTGAGGGTGGCGTTGAAACAAAGCCCGACAACGTGCTGATATACGCTACCTCAAATCGCAGACACCTTATAAGAGAGACCTGGAACGACAAAAACGACTCCCAGATGATGGGTGATATTCACCGCTGTGAGACCGTTGAAGAGAAGCTTTCTCTTGTTAACCGCTTCGGTCTTTCCATAGGATATTTCAAGCCATCGAGAACAGAATTTGACCGAATAGTTCTTGAGCTTGCGGCACGTCATCCCGAAATTACGCTCGACAAGGAGCAAATATTGGCAGAGGCTCACGCTTGGGAACTGCGCAACGGTGGAATTTCGGGCAGAACGGCTCAACAGTTTGTAAATCATCTTTACGGTAAAGCAAAATAAAAGGAGTTAATCATGTCATATCCAAGGGTTTTAACAATTCAGGATATTTCCTGTGTGGGACAGTGCTCCCTTACAGCGGCTATTCCCGTAATTTCCGCCTGCGGCGTTGAAGCCTGCCCTATTCCCTCGGCAGTTCTTTCCACCCACACGGCAGGCTTTAAGGATTTTACCTTCAGAGACCTTACCGACGATATGCCCCTTATCAAGGAGCATTGGTTAAAGGAAGGAATAGAGTTTGACGCTATATATACGGGTTACCTCGGAAGTGCCAAGCAAATATCCTACGTTGAGGATATTATGACGAGCGTTGTTAAAAAAGGCGGACTTTCCGTAATAGATCCCGCTATGGCAGACAACGGCAATCTTTATTTGGGATTTGATATGCCCTTTGTGGAAGAAATGAAAAAGCTCTGCTCCCTTGCAGACTATCTCATTCCCAACATAACCGAAGCGGCTTTTCTTACAGGTAAGGAATACAAGACGGAATACGACAGGTCTTATATACAGGAGCTTCTCGATGCGCTTACCGCTCTTGGAGCTAAAAACGTAATTTTGACGGGAGTTTCCTATGACAGCGAAACAACAGGCGTTGTTATATACGACAACGGAAATTACCAATACTACAAGCACGAGAAAATAGAGCGTGGCTGTCACGGAACGGGTGACATTTACGCTTCCGCCTTTGTGGGGGCTTTGATGAGGAAAAAAACCGCCTACGACGCGGCAAGAATAGCGGCTGATTACACCCTTTCCTGCATCAGAGCAACTCTTGACGAACCCAACCATTGGTATGGCGTTAAATTCGAGCCTCTGCTCGGGGAGCTTATAGAGGCATTAAAATAAAAGCTTCAACAAAGTCATAACCACCAGCACAAATGCGGTGACTATCCTTAGCCTTCCCCGCTGGGGAAGGCTATCGCTGTGGCGGGATTACTCATCGGCAAAAACCTCTACAGAACCACCCGCTTAGGGTGGTTTTCGTTATACAAAAAGGGGGCTGTCTCAAATTTGCATTTGAGACAGCCCGGTTTTTTATTCGCAATTATTTACGCCTTTTTCCGTTTATAGCAAAGTATCGCGCCTACTGTGGACAGTATAACTACCGCACCAAGGGTTACGATCACCGTAACGATAAAATTCGTTTCGGTAACTGTCATAAGTCTCGCGTCATAAAATTTAGCATCGGGAGCTTCAACTGTGGATTGATAAGTAAACGGCGCTAGGCCAAAGGAGCTTATAACCACAACAATATTGCTATACACCTTTAATTTAAGCTCGTCGCTCACGTCCTTATCGAGTATAGGTTCTGTAAACGAAGTAGCTCCGGTAAACCACATAAGCGCTCCGCCGTCTGTCTTTTCGGACAGAGCCGCAAGAGCTCTGGGCGCAAGCTCGGAGGAGTTATCGCCTATATATGCGCTTTCCGAGGTGGTAAGTATGGGTGTAAGGGTAAAGCCTTCCTTGGCGGGGTGGTCGATGGCGTTTCCGTTGGAAATTCTGGGGGTCATACTCTGCCCCTCAAGCTCAGCCATTGCCTTATGGGCTGTATTGACAGACACAGCCACCTCGCTTCTGTGTACGGTTTCATACTGCTTTTCGGTATTCTCGGCTTCCTCTCCCTGTTCCTTTTCTCCGTCGGTGACCTCTATCTTGGCTATCTCGCTGACCGCTCCGCCCTTTGAGGACAGACCGTAAGCGTTTATCACCGACATAAGGTTAGGCATTCCGAGATTTTCCTCGGTAGTGAAAAAGGTCATCTGTCCGCCGCCGTTAAGGTAGCTTAGGAACATATCTGCTTCGTCTTTTGATATATCGTATTTAGGGTGTATGACAAGGATAGACACAGCGTCATCGGGAATATGGGCGTGGGCTGCCGTGTCAAGCTCCTTATGGTCAAGTCCCATTTCACCCAGAACGTAATACCCCATCTCGGTTTCCGAAAAGGGCGTTTCTCCGTGACCTGTAAGAACGTATCTTGCGGGGATCGTATCTACCGTAACGTATTCGAGAACCTTACAAATATAGGCTTCTCCCCTGAAATACATTTCGGTATCATACAGCAAAAGCTCAAGCATTGACGCGTAGCTTTGAGCGTATTCGGAGTTTGTCTGAGCGTACTGCGCGAGCATTTGCTTATAGTACTCATATTCATAAGCGCTCAGCTCATTCACGCCAAGAAAGGACGTAAGGCTCGTATTATCTGTTCTGTACGTGACCATCTCTGAATATGTCGCAAACATTGAACGCTTGTCGCTTTTTGCAATTACAAAATAAGGCGTGACTACCTCTGTTACACCGAGAGAGTCGGTAAGCTCCTTTGCATCCGCGGAGCTTATCCATTTTACGTCAACTTTTTTTGACGCGCTGTCTATTCTTTCTAAAAGGTACTCATATTTGAGGTTACTGCCGTCGGCATCTATAACGTAAAGAGTTACCTTTTCGTCAAGTCCGCGAAGATATTTCACCGTACCGTCAGAAAGAGTATAGCTGTCCGCCGAGGTAAGGTCTACCTGTCTGTATCGTTCGGGGATGAGCCCTACGGCTATATTCAGAAGTACAACAGCCGCAATGAGTACAGCTATTATTAGCTTTATATTTTGCCCCTTTGAGGAAGCGGGCATTTTTTTATTTTCATTATTCACTGTCCTCTCCCCCTTAAAGCTTTATTTCTTTCTTCATAACTATGTAGTTAAGATAAATAAACAGACCGCCAAGAGATAGCCAAAGGATTATAGAGGATATATCCAACAGTCCAAACAGCGCAGACGTATACGCGCCGAATACCGAAATCTGCGTAGCTATGTCGGTAAGAAGCATAGGCATAAGATATCTTGTAGCCGTTAGGGCTATAAGCGCGGCTGCCGCGGCATATCCCATACCAAGGGCTACGTAGCGGTTTTTAAACAGCGCGGAAAACAGCATATTCATCGCAAGTATAACGTTTGCCAAAAGCAAAAAGCAGATTATGCTGAAAACAGCGGTAAGTATATCTGTTCCCTTATAAAAGCCGAGTATTATATCAAGAAACGTCATCACGGCATAGGTAGCCCCAAACAGAGCGACAACCGCCAAATATTTACCGAAAATAATATCCGTTGCCTTAACGGGCAGTGAGCGGAGAAAGGAAAACACCTCGTTTTTCCTCTCGTTCTCATACGCCGAAAAGGTAATAACAGGCACAGCCAAGGCAAGCGCCGCAGGCAAAAAGGTAAGTATATATTCGTGATTTATAAATCCGTATATTACGTCGTACAGCGACATATAGTTATACATCAGTCTCAAAGCACAGGAGCATACCGCAAATATCGCTATAAAAGCGTAGCTCCGCCAACTGAAAACGAGGGCTCTCAGCTCTCTTTTGATAATAGCTATCACTTCTTTTTCCCCTTTCCCTACTGTATGGCGTTTTTGGTGTCCGAGGCAAGCACGAGAGAATCGTAAAGCCCCTCCAAGGTAGAAGCGCCGTCGGCTTCTCTAAGCCGCTCTTCAAGTGCCTCAAAGCTTCCCTTTGCCAAAACCTGTCCATCGGATATAATAATTACATCCTCGCAAAGCTCTCTGGCAATTTTATAATCATCGGTAGCTATAACAACGGTCTTCATTCGTCCGAGCATCTGTATCAGACCCGCAAGCTCTGCTCTTTGGTCCTCTCGCATTTTCGGCGTTACAGCTTCATCCAGCAAAAGAACGTCGGGGTTTCCGAGAAGCGCCGCCGCAAGAGCAAGCTTTTTTATCTCGAAGCCTGTCATTTTCTTTACAAGCCTGTTTTTTATACCGTCAATGCCCGTAAGCTCCATTGCTTCCTTTATCTGTCTGTATAGCTTTCCCGATTCCACCTGTCTTGTCTCGCCTACAAGGCTCAGCAGCTCTGTCGCCGTCATATCGGGATAGAAAGCTTTTTTCTTTTGAACGTAGCCTATCCTTTTTTTGCAATCAAGGGCATTTTCGCTCACCGATACACCGCAAAGCAATACCTCGCCGCTATCGGCTTTTTCACAGCCCGCTAAAATATCCATAAGCAGGCTCTTTCCCGAGTGCTTGGGCGCAAGTATTCCGTGTATTCCCTTTCTGCCGAAAGAAAAGCTGATATTTTTCAGTTCCCGTCCGCCGCCTATCTCTCCATCCTTGCGGCAAGAAAGCTCTTTTACGTATAAAACGCTATCCTTTATTTCCAGATTTTCGGACATTTTTTCACCTCTCAACTAAAGATAAAAATAAACACTATAATGATACCACAAAACTGTGTCTATTTTTTGAACATTTATTAACACTTCTATTATAATATAAAATGACCGCCTCAGGCTCTAAGGCGGTCAATATATTCGTTTACGTTCTGCTCTTTTCTGAGCTTTCGGTAAATTATTATAAAGTATATTACGTCAAGCACTATGACTGCCGCGTGGGATATGGGATAGGACACAAATACGCCAAAGGGACTGTGCAATAGAAATTTGAATACGGTCTCTATCCACACTATCCTCAAGGCGCAAGCGCCCAGCAGAGAGAATATCATTGTGACGGTGGATTTTCCCATACCTCTCAGAACTCCGCACATAGATTCCATAACTCCGCAAAGGAAATAAAACGGAAGGATAGTAAACATTCTCGTCATTGCGGTGTTAATAGACTCCGCATATGCCTCGGGGGTTATTCCCTCGCTTGACACGTAAAGCCCCACAAGCGGTTCTCGGAACAAAAGCACAACGGCGGCGCAAACAATACCGATAACAGCGGCGCAAAAACCGCACTGTATTGTAATGAGCTTAATATTTTTGTATTTCCGAGCTCCCATATTCTGCCCCGCAAAGGTCAGCGACGCGCGGTAGACGGCATTCATAGCGATATACACGAATCCCTCTATGTTAGCCGCGGCGGCATTTCCCGCCATTACCCAATCTCCGAAGCTGTTGATAGACGACTGTATAAGAACGTTTGAAAAGGAAAACAGCACGCCCTGTATTCCCGACGGGATACCTATTACAAGCATTCTCTTAATGCTCGTGCCGTCAAAGCAAAGCTTTCTGAATGAGAATCGTATGCAGTTGTTTACCCGTCTCATATATATAAGTATCAGCACAGCGGACAGGTACTGAGACGCGATAGTTCCTATCGCAACTCCCTCAACCCCCATTCCGCAACCCGCAACGAGTATTATGTTGAGAAGAAGATTTACTGCTCCCGAAACAGCCAAAAATATCAGCGGCTTTTTCGTCTCGCCCGTGGCGTTGACCATAGCTGTACAGTAGTTATATACCATTGATGCGGGAACACCGCAGAAGATTATTCTTAAATAAAGAGTTGCCTGTGTAAGGGTGTCAAATTCGGCGCTGTCGACCACGTCCATCCAGCCAAGAAAGGTTCTTGAAAATATGAAGCCGACGACCCCCACTATAACTCCAAGAGTAAGTGAGAGTGCCACCGCGCTGTGGACGACCCTCGATACCTTTTTATATTCAAGAGCGCCTATGTACTGGGCAACAACGACACCCGCTCCAACCGAAAGTCCCATAAAAAGTCCAAGTATGAGATTGGTGAGCGAGCCTGTGGTTCCAACCGCCGCCAGCGCTCCCGCACCTTTGTAGTGACCTACTATAACAAGGTCGGCGGCATTATACAGGCTTTGCAAAAGTCCCGTGAAAATAATCGGAATTATGTATACGATTATCTTTTTTAAAAAGGGTCTCTCTGTGAGATTTACTTCTTTAGCTTTTATAGGCATTTCGTTCCTTTCCGCTTAGGCAAGCGCAATATGAGTTGGTGTGCGTTTATCAACGCCATTATACCACTTTTGGGGCTTTTGTCAATACGATTTTCATTTTATTTCAGAATTTTTTTTATTAATTTTAAATAAGCTATTGACAATCGCACTGTGATGTGGTATTATATTAGTGCTTTAACAGAGTAAAGCGTTAAAATGCTTTGCTTTAAAATATTATTCATCCCGCTATATGCGGACGGAGGTTTCATTATGAAAAAAATTTTGTGTCTTGCAATCGCTCTTGTAATGTGCGCTTGCGTATTCGCGTCCTGCGCTCAGCAGGAAGATAAGCTGGTAGTCGGCTACACCGTTTACGAGCCTATGAACTATGAAGATGAATCCGGTAAGCTTATCGGCTTCGACACCGAGCTTGCAGAGGCTGTTGCCAAGGAGCTTGGTATGGAAGTTGAGTTTAAGCTCATCAACTGGGCAAACAAGTATATGGAGCTTGAATCGGGCAACATAAACTGCATCTGGAACGGCTTTACATCCAACTGCGCTGACGACGACGGCGTTCAGAGAAGCGACAAGGTAGATTTTTCCTACGCTTATATGAAGAACGAGCAGTGCGTTGTTATCCGCAAGGCTGACGCTTCCAAGTATACCACTGCTGATTCGCTGAACGGCAAGAAGGGCGCTGCTGAGGCAGGCTCCGCGGGAGAGGGCGTTGCCAAGGATTTCGCTGGCGAGAACGTAGAATGTACTCTCAGCACCTCTCAGCTTGCAACTCTTACAGAGCTTGCATCCAACAAGGTTGAGTTCGTTGTTATCGACAAGACCATGGCAAAGACCCTTATCGGCAAGGGCGACTACGCAGATCTCGCTATGGTAGAGACCATTGAGATTCCCTCTGAGGAATACTCCATCGGCTTCAAGAAAGGCTCTGAGCTTACCGATAAGGTAAACGGCGCTCTCAAGAAGCTTGCAGAGGACGGAACAATGACGTCTCTTGCAGAAAAGTACGGACTTGAGAACTACGTTATCACAGAGTTTAACTGATAAAGATTTTAAATAAAAGCAACAGCATCGCCCTCTTTTGAGAGCGGTGCTATTGTTTGGTAAAACAGATTTAAGGATAATTTATGAGTTTTTGGCAAATTACGTTAACACTTTTAGACGGCTTTAAGGTAACCTGCGGGCTGTTCTTCCTTACATTGCTCTTTGCCCTGCCCTTGGGGCTTATCATATGCTTTGGCTCAATGTCGAAGTTTATTCCGCTCCGCGCGCTTATGAAAACCTTTGTGTGGATAATCAGAGGTATTCCTCTTATGCTCCAGCTCTTTATTTTCGTATACGTGCCCGGAATGCTGTTTGACCTAAGAGTTCCCGATATTGAATTTATGCTGTTCGGCTCGGAGATTATGATATCGTCAAAATTTATACTCTCTGTTATAGCCTTTTCTATTAACTACGCTTGCTATTTCAGCGAAATATACCGAGGCGGAATAGAAAGCATTTCAAAGGGACAGTACGAGGCTGGACAGGTTCTCGGTATGACCAAATCACAGGTGTTCTTCAAGATAGTACTTATACAGGTCATCAAGCGTATAGTACCGCCCATATCCAACGAGGTAATAACCCTTGTCAAGGATACGGCGCTTATCCGAAGCGTTGCGATAGTGGAGATCGTTATGTCGGCAGAGCTGCTTATGGCAAAGACCCTTATATGGCCCCTGTTCTACACGGGCGTATTCTACCTCGTCTTTGTGGGCGTTCTTACAATACTCTTCGGCAAGCTTGAAAAGAAGCTTGATTACTTTAAGGCGTAAGGGGGTATCACCGTGGCATTACTTGAGGTTAAAAACTTTACAAAAAGCTTTGGTAAGCTTGACGTTCTTCGGGGAATCGATTTTTCCTTGGAAAAGGGCAAGGTGCTGTCTATTATAGGCTCATCGGGAAGCGGAAAGACCACCCTTTTGCGCTGTCTTAACTTCCTTGAAACACCAAACACAGGCGTTATGTCTATTGACGGCAAGGTGATATTTGACGCGTCGGATAAAAAGAAAATGTCGGATGGCGACATAAGAAAGAACAGGCTTCATTTCGGGCTTGTATTCCAGCAGTTCAATCTCTTCCCTCAATACACCGTTCTCGAAAACATAACCCTCGCTCCAAAGCTTCGTCTTGGCGAGGAAAAGATATCAAAGGAAGACAAGAAAATACGTATGGAAGAGATCAACGACCATGCGTGGGAACTTCTCCGAAAGGTTGGACTTACCGATAAAGCCGATTATTATCCCTGTCAGCTTTCGGGCGGACAGCAGCAGCGTGTGGCAATTGCCCGGGCGCTGGCTCTTACACCCGACATTCTCTGCTTCGATGAGCCTACCTCGGCGCTTGATCCTGAGCTTACGGGTGAGGTTCTGCGCGTTATCCGCGACCTAAAATCTTCCGACTCTACTATGATAATAGTTACACACGAGATGGATTTCGCAAGACACGTATCCGATGAGATAATCTTTATGGCAAACGGAGTAATCGAGGAACAGGGCTCACCCGAGCAAATATTCGACTCTCCAAAGTCCCCTCTGACAAAAGCATTTCTAAGCAAATCATTTGAAAGCTTTTAAGATACATTTATAATATATGCCAAGAAATATCCGCTGTCACAAACGTAAATTTGTGACAGCGGATATTTATATTCAATAGTAAAGTTCAATTCCCTTTTCGCTGAAATATGCTTTTCAGTTATCCTTGATTTTTGTTTTATTTTGTTTTTATCTTTTTCTTGGTAAAATTCAAGGCTACGTATATACCTATAAGAACAACTACCGAGATACCGAGAAAAAGATATGACTGCCATATCTCAACCTTAGTGTCAAAGAAATATATATTACAATCGACAGTATCACGCAAGGCATCTATGACCTCTGTGGGTATTCCCTCGGATTCCATAGCCGCAAGGCTTCCTCTCATTGCGTGATTACGCATAAGTGACGTTCCGTAAGTACCGGGAAGAAAGGCTATTGCCTTTTGGAGCCATTGAGGAAACTGAGATATGGGCATATACGCGCCACTTATAAATCCGTAGCAGGAGCTTACTGTTGAGCCTATCGCCGATATCTGTCCCTGAGTAGACAGGAAAAAGTTTATTACCGAGGAAAGAGCCGTTCCGAACATTACAAGCAGAAATACGTCCAACAGCAACAAAAGAATATCTGTAAGACTGATATACCAGCCTATAATTCCGATGTATATAAGCCCTCCGCACATAGCCGCAAGCACTATAATAAACGTAACCGTCACGGTGGCTATATAATAGCTTAGGGGCGGTATATATCTTTTTATGGGCGTTATACTCATATCAGCGGTCATTCCCGTAATTTTGTCCTGCACCATAAGCATATTAGAGCTGAACGAAACGGTAACGCAGGTAACAGCCAAAAGAGAGGATATAAGCTGACCGCCTACAAATCCGCTTATTATTTTCTCGGAAACAGTAAAACCGAAGCCATCTGTGATGATAGACGTAAAGCTGTCTCTGTATACGTTTTCAAGGAAGGTAACGTAAAGCACCAGCAATATTGCGGGGGTAATAAGCGACACAAAAAACAGCCCCTTATCCGCAAAGAAAAGCTTAATATTTCTTTTTATCAAAAGCAAGGTAGTTTTCATTTTTTCTTACCCCCTTTCTTTTTATCTTCGTTTTCCTCCGCGCCGAGGCGTTTGCCCGTAGCGGAAAGAAAAACGTCGTCCATCTTTCCCTTAACTATCTCATAGTCACCGAACAGCTGCGGATATTTCACAATAAGCTCGGTAGCAGCGGCGGTGTTATCCACCTTTATCCTATATCCGTCGACTACCCTTTCATAGGGATAGCCCAAGGCGGTTATCTCTTGTTCTGTCTTACCGTACAGGGTGATAAAGTCTCCTGTATAGCGGTTTTTCAACTCTATGGGAGTACCCTGTGCAACTATTTTACCGCTGTCGATTATTACCACTCTATCGGCATCGGTCGCCTCCTCCATATAATGAGTTGTCAGGAAAACCGTCATATCTTCATTTTTTCTGAGATGTGATATTACCTCCCACACCGTTTTTCTCGTTTGAGGGTCAAGACCTGTGGTAGGCTCATCGAGTATCAGTATTTTGGGAGAATGAAGCAGGGCGCGGGCAATATCGGCTTTTCTCCTTTGTCCGCCCGACAGCTTGCCGTAAGGGCGTTTGAGTATATCTCCCATACCGAGAAGCTCCGAAAGCTCTTCTATCCGCTTGTCGAATGCCTCGCCGCATATACCGTAAAGCGCCGCCCTGTACCTGAGGTTATCCCTTACGCTTAAGGGCTTATCAAGCACCGAGCCTTGGAACACAACGCCGAGAACGCTTTTAATAGCTTCCGCATCCGAAAAAAGATTTTTTCCGTCGATAACTATTTCACCGCTATCGGGAATAAGCTGACCGCACATCATAGATATAGTAGTGCTTTTTCCCGCGCCGTTAACTCCCAAAAAGGCAAAAAGACTTCCCTTTTCCACCGAAAAACTAATATCTTTGACGGCGTGTATGTCACCGAAGCTTTTAGACAAGCCGCTTATTTCTATTACGTTATTCATATTAATCCCCCTGTTTTATTTGTTTTTTGAGCCCCAAAAAGGTCTCGGAAAGTATCTCGTTCAACTCATCATCCGAAAAGCTCAATTTTCCCGTGGCTTCAAGTGTAGCAATACCGTGAGTAATAAGCCACATATTTTTAAAAATGCGCGAGCCCTCATCTTGATTGCCGTTCATGATCTGAGCGGCAATAGAGCCTACGACCGCTGTGTTAGGGTCATTATCGGGCAGACCGATCACATTTTCATCGGCAGTCATAAAAAATATTTTAAAAAGCTGAGGCTCTTCCTTAGCGAATTTAATATATGCCCGACCTGCTCCCTTAAAGGGTAACGGGTCGTCCATTCCCTCTTGCATATATCGGTCATAGGTTTCTACTCCCATTCTCACAGCGGCTTTTTTTATTTCATCCATATTCTCATAATAATGGAACAGGGGCATTGTGGACACCCCTAATTCCGACGCGAGATATCTTGCGTTAAGCTTTTCATAGCCTTTGCTTCGCAATATAGAATAGGCTGTTTCGGCAATCAGCTCTTTAGTCAGATTTGATTTTGGCGGCATAGCATCACCTCTTTAATAACGCTTGTTATATAACATATGTTATTATAACATAAAAAAGAAAGGATGTCAACCCTTTTTTAAAGATTTTGAGTTGACATCCTAAATTTATTTAAAATTTGTAGATCTCGCCGCTCTTAGCGGACTCGTAGATACCCTCAAGTATACGGGTTACAATATAAGCCTGCTCGGGCTTTGTCAAGGGCTCGGTATCGTTTCTTACCGCCTCTATCCAAAGTCTTTCTTCTCTGGCAGCCGCGCTCTCACCCTTAGTTCCGTCGTTGAACGCAACGCCGCCCGCCTTGAAGCTGGGGGTAAGAACGTACTGTCTGCCGTTACGGATACCGTTGATACGGAGACCGTCGTTCATATCTGCCCCCGCCAGTGTTCCGCATACGCTTGTTACAGCCTCTCTTACGTCAAGGGTGTTCAACGCCCAAGCCGACTCAAGAACGATAGTAGCTCCGTTCTCCATTACGATAAAGCCGAATGCGGAATCCTCAACGGTGAACTTTTCGGGATCCCAATCGCCCCAAGCGTTACCCGCCTCGGTCTGTCCGTTAAGCTTATGGTAAGCTGTACCAACGCAATACTTGGGCTTATAGTTATCCATCATCCAAAGAGTAAGGTCAAGAGCGTGAGTACCGATATCTATGAGAGGACCGCCGCCCTGCTCATATTCGTTGAGAAATACTCCCCAGGTGGGAACTGCGCGTCTGCGAAGCGCGGTTGCCTTTGCATAGTAGATGTCTCCAAAGGTGCCATCCTCAGCCTCTTTCTTCATATAC
>JAZOMG010000067.1:0-28501 GCA_045653705.1 Eubacteriales bacterium
AATCATATTTATAAATGATTTTTCATCATCCATTTCTCATGATTTTCAATGAATTCTCAATCATAAATATAAGTCATTTTTCATCATCACTTATATTTATAAATCACTTTTTTCATCCCATTTCCATTCCATAAAAATGCTCATTTTTTCTTGATTTTTCAAGCTATTTCAAGCATTTTCATAAATTCATTTGGAATTACAATTGAGATATTTTCACTTGTAAATACAAGTCATTTTTGTTCCGCCATATCCATAATTAACTTATGATTACAAGTGACTTTTGCCCCCGCCTTTCAATAAAAAAGCATAGAAAAAAGACCTCGATCCATCGTTGCGATGAAGCAAGGTCTTTTCTTTTTATTGTAGTGCAAAAACGCTCGAATGATAAACGAATTTACCTTTTTTACGATAATTTATTTTTGCTATGATATGCGTATTATTCCCATTCTATCGTTCCCGTAGGCTTGGGAGTGAGGTCGAAGAGTACGCGGTTGATTCCCTCTACTTCTGCGGTTATTCTGTTTGTTATATGGTGCAGAACCGCATAGGGAATTTCTTCGATGGTCGCTGTCATAGCGTCCTTTGTATTCACCGCTCTGATAATAGCGGGCCAGCCCTCGTAACGGCTGTCGTCCTTTACACCCACGCTCTTCATATCGGGTACTACAACGAAATACTGCCATACCTTTTCGCCAAGACCGTTCTTATCAAACTCATCGCGGAGAATAGCGTCTGCCTCGCGAAGCGCATTCAGACGGTCGCGGGTAATAGCGCCCAGACAACGAACGCCAAGTCCGGGTCCGGGGAACGGCTGACGGTAAACCATTGCGTGAGGAAGTCCAAGAGCTTCACCCACAACGCGCACCTCATCCTTAAAGAGAAGCTTCACGGGCTCAACAAGCTCAAACTTGAGGTCCTCGGGAAGTCCGCCCACGTTATGGTGCGACTTGACCGCCTTTTTGCCCTCTGCCTGCTTTACGCTTTCAAGAATGTCGGGATATATAGTTCCCTGCGCAAGGAAATCAACGCCCTCAAGCTTACGCGCCTCGTCAGCAAAGACCTCAATAAATTCCTTGCCTATTATCTTTCTCTTGCTCTCGGGGTCGGATACGCCTGCCAAAAGGTCAAGGAAGCGGTCGGTAGCGTCTACGTATATAAGATTAGCGGCGAGCTGATTACGGAATACCTCAACAACGTTTTCCGACTCATTCTTACGCATAAGTCCGTGATTAACGTGTACGCACACAAGCTGTTTGCCGATAGCCTTAATAAGAAGTGCGGCAACGACCGAGGAATCTACTCCGCCCGAGAGCGCCAGCAATACCTTTTTATCTCCTACCTGCTTGCGAACCTCTGCTACCTGCTCGGCTATAAACGCATCTGCAAGCTCCTTTGTCGTTATACGCTCCATTGTTTCGGGACGCATGTTGTTATCCATAAAAAATCCTCCGCTTTTCATTACTGTATAAATTTGGGTTCTTTTGATTTTTCTCTATACCTTTACACCATTTATTCTATCACAATATCTCAAAATCGGCAATAGTTTTTTTTAATATTTTTCGATTTTTCGCTATTTTACAAAATCCGACTTTTTTAGGGGAATAAAAATAGTTATTTTTTCACTACTTATGATATTTTGTACCCTTAAGTATATTAAATCCTCTGTAAACGGTCTCCAACAGAAGCACTCTCATAAGCTGATGGGGAAAGGTGAGCTTTGATACGGAAAGCTTCATATCACAGGCATTTTTTACGCTGTCGGCAAGTCCGTGAGAGCTCCCGATTATAAAGCAGACGTTACCGTATCTTTCTGAAATATCCCCAAGCTTCTCGGCAAGCTCCTCGGAAGAAAGCTGCCTGCCCTCTACGCACATTGCAACTCGGTAGGCTCTCGGCGGTATTTCCGCCATTATTTTCTGCGCTTCTTTTTCAAGGGCTTGTCTTATCTCGTTTTCATTTGGGTCATCCGATACCCTCTCCTCTTTAAGCTGTACTATCTGACATTTACAAAATGCCCCAAGTCTTTTTTCATATTCAGCCGCCGCGTCTCGCCAATAAGCTTCCTTAAGCGTTCCAAGGGTTATAAATTTTACGCCTATCATTTTCTGTCTCCTCAAGGGTTGGTATTCTCAGCTCTGTGGGATTATCGGGCATAGCCACCGTCAAGGACACACCGCAGTCGGATATTGCCCGCTCGGTCTCCTCAAAAGCTAAGGTAGGCTCATTATTCTCCTCACTAAGGTGAGCAAGCATAAACGCCCTTGTGCCGTTTGCGGCAAGATATGCCGAAAAAAGCGCGCTGTCCTTATTTGAAAGATGCCCTCTCTTTGAAAGGATACGTTTTTTCAGCACCTCGGGATATGGACCTCTTCTCAGCATCTCCACGTCGTGATTGGATTCAAGCACCACCGCCTCACAGCCCAAAAGCCCTGACCTGATATCTTCTGTAATATATCCAATGTCGGTTGCCAAGCCTACGGCGCGCTTCTCTTCTCCGTCGTAAAACTCTACCCTGTAGCCTACGCTCATCATACTGTCGTGAGGGGTTACAAAGGAGCTTACGGTCATATCCTCAAGCTCTACCGTGAAAATTGGCGCATGTCTTACAAGACGTGAATGAATAGGTTGAGGACAGCTCCTGTCAAACACACGGGCGGATTGCTCTGTAATATGTATGGGAATATTATGTTTTTTCGATAAGACCTCAAGTGCCGATATATGGTCGGCGTGGTCGTGAGTTATAAAAATTGCTCGGATCTCTTCAATATCCGAGCCTATTTCCTTAAGAGCCGCGCAAAGGCGCTTGGCGTTTTTTCCCGCGTCTATCAGAATGGCGGTATCCGCCACTCTGATATACGTAGAATTTCCGCCCGAGCCCGAATAGAGCGCGACTATTCTGCAATCGGTCATTATTTATATCCTTTAGGAAAGTATGTTATCAAGCCACGGCAAAACGAAAAGCTCCAGCATTTCAAAGGCGAGAGTAAAAATGAAAGCAAATATGAACATCAGCATCCACGATGAGCTCTTAAGCCGTCTTTGGGCATCCTCGATATATTCTATTTTTCGCTCATAGCTCCAATCGCCGGGAAGCATATCGACGGTAATATTTTTTCTCGTCATTCCCCGATTGTAGATTATATATCCCACTAAAAGAGCGGTAAGAGCAACGAGGTATGCCCCAAGCACAAGCTCAAAATATTTATACTGCATCAGTATGCGGTAGACGGCGAATATACCGCCCGTTACGAATATGAGGGTCACAAGCTTAAAGACCGCAGTTTTCTTTGCCTCTTTTTTCTCGCCCTCAGGGAGAGCCTTTCTTTTGTTTTTTGACATTTAGAGACAGACCTCAATTAAAATATTTTAACAGCTCCCTCGGGACGGATACGGAGAACTATGCACTTGCCCTCTCCGAAAACGCCGTCCATAAGAGCGCGGAAGCCCTCGACCTCAGCAGAGGGAACGAACGCCTGTATAGTACCCGCAAAGCCGCCGCCGTGAACTCTCCACGCCGCTTTTTTACCCGACAGATAGCCCTCTGCCAGACAAAGCGCCAAGGAAAGACCCTGCTCGGAAAGATTTTTTGCGGTATATACGTTTTGCAGATAGCAGAACGAGGAGCGACCCGATGCTACCACCTCGCTAAAGAAGCCGTCAAGGTCTCCGCCGCTGAGCGCAGCTCTCTGTCTTGCGACTCTCTTGTTCTCGTTAAAGAAGTGAAGCGCGCGGAGAATAGCTCTGTCGCCTACCTTTTCGCGAAGAGCGGGGATCTCCGTTACAAATTTGCTCTCGTCCACCTCGCGAAGAACGCGAGCGCCGAAGTGAGCGGCAACAGCCTTCATCTCTGCGGGAACAGATGCGTAATCGTCAGTAAGGTCAGCGTGATTTCCGCCTGTATTTACGATACAGAGGTTATATCCCTTTTCGGTAATATCAAAATCAACCTTGTCGATAACGGGAGCCTTGGGGTCCGCAAAGTCGATACCCACGATACCGCCGACAGCGCAAGCAACCTGGTCCATAAGACCGCAGGGCTTACCGAAAAATTCATTTTCGGAATACTGAGCAAGTTTAGCTATCTCTACGTTGTCCACCTTGCCGTCGTTATACATGTGGCTGAGGATATTTCCTACCATATCCTCAAAGGCCGCTGACGAGGAAAGTCCCGAGCCCTTAAGCACGTTAGAGGTGGTATATGCGTCAAAGCCGCCTACAGCGTAGCCGTCCTTTTTAAAGCCTGCGCACATACCCGCGATAATAGACTCGGACGTTCCGAACTTATCGGCAACGGGAGCTGTGTAAGCGGAGAAATCAACCGTATCCTCGGGGAAGCCCTCGCTCTTGATACGGATAACGCTATCCTCTCTTGCGGAAGCTACCGCAATGATATCCAGGTCGATAGAAGCGGCTATAACACAGCCAAAGTTATGGTCGGTGTGGTTGCCCGAAAGCTCGCTTCTGCCCGCTACCGAATAAAGACCGATCTGACGGTCCGCTCCGTAAATTTCCGCAAATTCGTCTATAGCCTTTGCGTAGCGTTCTCTTTGCATAAGCACGGCTTCCTTGCCGTATATGTAGGTAAGTGTTTCGTCAATTCCGCCGCCTAAAACGTGGGCGCGAAGCTCTTTGGTATTCATAATTGTTCCCCCTGAAATTCTTAGAAATAAAGTAAAATAGACAAACACTAATATTATACCACCTAAAAACCATCTCCGCAAGTAGTTTTTCAAAATTTACGATTAATTCAAATCATCCTTTTTTTATTAAGCTATTGAAAATCGTCAAAGCTTATAGTATAATATTGTCAATGATATAAGAAAGGGGGGTGTCTATGGGTTACTTCAAGCGCTTTGGCGATTTCTGCGCGGCATTCGGCGCGTTCTCGGCTATAATGTATATCTTCTGCCAATATATGGCGTTTGATTTCAAGGAGCTTGAGGGTATAGGCGAAAAGCTTAAATATTTCTTTTCTAACGAACCGAGAAAGGACTATCGCTTTTATATTCCCCTTATACTGCTTTTTATAATCTCCTTTACGCTTTCCACCCTGCTTCACAAATATCCGCAGTTTACTCTTGCCGTATCGGCGCTTCCTATGATACAGATAATAGCTATGCTCGATGCGGACAAGCTTTACGAAAGACCTATGCTGTACGTTGTTCTGTCAGCCGCTCATATCTGCGGCAGTCTTTTTGAATGTATACGCAGAGACCGAGAGGACAACGGGCGGCGCGCCGCCTTTGCCACCGACCTTTTGGGGCTGTGTGCCGTGGGCTTCTGTGTCTACGCTCTTATAACGGCGAGGGGCATAGCCGACCTTGATCACCAAAAGGCGAATATTTTTCAATCTCAGCTGTCGATGTTGCTTTCCTATTCAGCTCCCGATTTGAGCATATTCAAATATACAGCCGTCTGCTTCGGCGCGTTGGCGGCTATACGGCTTATTTTGCGCGACCTGTATTATCTTGACGCGCTTCTCTCTGTAGTCCCCCTTGTGGGCTTGGTGTATCTTTGGAACAGCGGTGACGTACCCATTTTCGGTTCGGTTATTGCCGCTCTGGCGCTTATTTACGTCATAGCAAGATTTTCGGTAATGCTTTTATGCAAACCGAAATTAAGGTAGAAACAGGTCGGTGGCATAAGCAAAAATGCGCTTACGCCACCGACCTGTTTCTATTTTATAATAAATTACCTGAGCCGACTATATCACAGCTTGACGGCGTAGGTATAGCAGCCACCGCCCACCGTTTCGGTGTATCCGTTGGGAAGTTCTATTTCGGCTACAACACCTGCGGGTACGGTAAATTCAAAAGCAATTCTGTCCGCCTTATAGTACCAATGGCTCTCAATACGACCCGAAACCGTTTCTATTGCGCACTTGGCAAAGCCGAGGCGTTTGTCGGGTATAGGAGCGAGACGTATTTTTTTATAACCGACCTCGGTCTGCTTAACACCGCATATAGTTCCGTACATCCACTCGGCAACCGAGCCGTAGGCATAATGGTTAAAGGAGTTCATATCGGTGCTCCAAAAGCTTCCGTCCTCTTTAATACCGTTCCAATGCTCCCATATAGTGGTTGCGCCGTGGTCTACCGAATAGAGCCACGAGGGATTCTTATTCTGGAAGAACAGTGTGTAGGCAAGGTCATGTCTGCCGCAATCCGAAAGGGCGTGGAGCAAGTAGGGCGCGCCAAGGAAGCCTGTACTCATTTTGCCGTCATATTCCCTGATCAGCTGACAGAGCTTATCAATAAGCCCTACCCGCTCATTCGGCATACATAGTCTAAAGTGAAGAATGAGCGTTATTGCCGTTTGCGTGACTCCCTTTCTGACCGTGTCTATTGTTCCCTCTCTGTTTGCGGGTTTGATCTCAGTAAAGGGAAATTCTTCCTTGGGCATACCGTTTTCCATAAAATACTCGCGGAATCTCTTTACAATATTGGCGTACAGCTCCTTGTATTCGGATACGTCCTCGCCGAGAACCTCACCCGCCTTTATAACAAGCTCGGTAGAATATGCGTAGAACGCGGTCGCGATAAGGTCGTTTGAGGTAGCGCCCACATAGGAGTCCTCGCCTGCGTCCATCGCAAGCCAGTCGCCATAGTGGTAGCCCGTAAGCCACAGATATTCCTCGGGTCCTGTGGAACGCATATAGCCTACCCAACCCTTCATCATCTCGAAGTTTTCCGAAAGGAAGGACTTATCGCCGTATATCTCGTAAAGCGTCCACGGAATTACGGTAGCCGCGTCTCCCCAGCCTGCTGAGATACGTGTTGTGTATTCGCTCGAAAACCTTTCGGGAACAACGCCCGCGATAGCGCCGTTTGCTCCCTGCTCCAAGCGCATATCTCCAAGCCACTTTTTAAAGAATTTGCGAACGTCATAGTTTGTCGCCGCCGTACGGCAGAACACCTGCGCATCCCCCGTCCAGCCGAGACGCTCGTCACGCTGAGGACAGTCGGTGGGTATATCCAGGTAGTTACCCTTTTGACCCCAGATTATGTTGTGGTAAAGCTGATTTATACGCTCGTTTCCGCAGGCAAAGCGCCCCGTTCTCTCCATTTCCGAGTGAACCACTATGGCGCGAAAGCTTGATAGCTCAACCGCATCAAAGGGATATTCGTCAAGCCTTACGTAACGGAAGCCCTGGAACGAATAGGTGGGCTTAAAGCTGTCCTCTTCACCGCTGAGAACGTATACAACGGGATATTTTGCCGAGCGGTAGTTCGCATTGTAAAAATTGCCGTCCTTATCAAGCACCTCGCCAAAGGAGAGAACCACTCTGTCTCCCTTTTTACCCTTGATGTTAAGGGAAACGTAACCCGTCAAATTTTGACCGAAGTCAATGACCCTCTCGCCATTGGGAGTAATTATAAGCTCCTCGGGGCAGATTATTTCATTTTCTATGATATCCGCGCCCACCTGAGGAACGAGGGGGAACGCCTTTGCGGCAACGGCGTTTCCGAGGCATTTTATCTCGGCTGTCTTATCAACAGTTTCTCCGCGGTAGACATCGCTGTTAGTTACCTCGGTAGTATATACCTGCCAGGACTCATCTGTATTTATGTAGGTTACACTTCCGTCAGCCATAGTTATTTCAAGCTCGGCAACGGCTTCAACCGCGTCTCCCCACAGATTGTGGGATTTCTTCAAGCTGTAATATCCCACAGCCCAACCGGGCCCTACCGATATGTCAAGGGTGTTCTCCCCCGCAAGCATTTCGGTAACGTCATAGCTTTGGTACTGCACGCGGTTGTCGTAGCTCGTAAGTCCGGGTGTGAGAACCTGTCTGCCAAGTCTTTTTCCGTTAAGCTCTGCCTTGTAGATACCGAGACAGGATACGTAAAGAGTAGCCTTTTTTATCTCAGCATCCATCGAAAAGCTCTTTCTGAAAGCCAATACCGCCCCCTCTATATTTTCGGGGCTTTTTATCCAGTTTTGCGTCTTCATTTTTTCTCCTTTTTTAATTCAGCCCTAGGGCATTGTAGTTTATTATCACTACATTTTATTTTATCACAGTTTCGTATATATTTCAATAAATTTCTATAAAAACCACAAAAATCACCACATACAAAAAAACGCAACACACTGTCTGTGGACAGTGTGTTGCAAATAAGATGACCAAAAATTACTCAACAAACTCAAGTTCGGTCTTGCCGATGGTTATGTCGCCGTTCTTAGCTTCCTCGAAATCATATGTTCCGCCGTAGTAGCAATCGATCTCCTCGCCGTCCTCATCAACGAATGTGAGAGTAATGGTATCGTCATCGATCTTGTATGTACCCTCATATACGACCTTCTTACCGCCCAAAACGCCACTAAGGCTTGTCTCGGGAGCAGTTACCTTTACGTTCTTTCCGTCGAACTCATATGTAACGGTACCGCTCTCGTTCTCAAACTTACCGTCAAGCTTCTTGCCGAACAGTCCGCAGGATGCGAGAGACAGACAAAGGATGATAGCCGCAACTGCGACAGCGATTATTCTAATGGATTTTTTCATTTTAGGTTCCTCCTTTAGTATGTTTAATCCTCTTTGATTATATTATAAAAATTCTCTTTTGTCAACGGCTTTGGGCGCAAATTGGTTATTTTGCCTTTCTTTTTGTAGTTTTTGACAAAATGACCCCCGCCGCTATAAAAGCTATACACAGGTATACGAACAGATTGCCGATATAACTGTAAAGTGTACGGCTGTCACGGAGATACATTTCTTCAACCACCATTCCGTCCACAAGAGGCTCAAGGCTCTCCACCACCTCTCCGCGGTGGGTAATTGCCGTTGATATACCCGTGTTTGCGGCTCTTGATACGTATCTGCCACACTCGATAGCTCTTATCTGCGCCTGAGCATTGTGCATATATAGCGCCGCCGAGTCGGTAAACCAAGAATCGTTGGTTGAAAGGCAGATGAGCTGCGCTCCCTCTCTGACACTGTCAAGGGTAAGCTCCTCGTAGATAGAATCAAAGCATATTATAGAACCGATACGCCCCGCGTCAAGCTCAAATACGTTAGCGCCCTCTCCCTTTGCCACGTCACCGCCGCTCATAACAAGCTCGGCAAGAGGGGGTACAAGCACCTCGATAAGCCCGCCAAAGGGAACGAACTCCCCAAAGGGTACGAGGTGTCTTTTATTGTAGACCGTATCCGACATTTTTCCGTCGGGAGTAAAGCATACGATGGAATTATACTCGCCCCCCTCGCCGTCCTCGGTAAACGCCCCCGCAAGTATGGTGACCTGCGCTTCGGCGGCAAGAGCCGACAGATATTTATAACGCTTATTTCCCTCTTTCACCGTCCACGGCAGAGCCGTTTCGGGAAATACCACAAGCTCCGCTCCCTCCTTAGCCGCAAGAAGAGTATATCTTCTATACACCTCCAAGGTCTTAGCTTCGGTGTCGCTCTCCCATTTTTCGCCCGACGGAATATTCCCCTGAACCGCCGCCACGGTTATTTTTTTATCCTCTGTATCAGGGGCTGACGCGAACCATATAATAAGCCCCGCTCCGTACTGAAAAAGCAGTATTGCACCGCAAAGAGCGGCAGACAGGCGTATGCGAGCTATTCTCGATTGGTCGTCTTTGGCAAAAAACGCTATCATTCCGTATGCTATAAGGCTATTTACGGCAACTATGGCGAAGCTTATGATATACGAGCCGAAAAGCGATGCCGTCTGCAAGCCAATAATAAGCTCGGACTGTCCAATGGCAAGCCGTCCCCAGGGAACGCCCCACCAACCGATAGTCTGTGTCCATTCGTATACAGCCCATAATGCGGCTATACTAAAGGGGCGCAAAAGCCTGTATTTTTCGGTAAGCCCCCAACGGAACAGACAGGCGATAAGTACGAAAACAAGTCCGCCCTGAAGCGCCTGAAAGAGTGAGAGCCCAACAGATGCGAAAAGCACTACGCAAAGGGCGCCCCCTTTAGTCATTCCGTCTATAAATTCAAGGGGATAGAGATTGACAAACCAATGAAATACAACGAGGTAAAAGGACATAAAAAAGAACAGTCCGTAGCCGTACATTGCCGAGAGCTTTATTTTTTTGTCCGCCCCGCATTCAAGAAGAAAAAGGGCGGCGGGTATAAGGGTAAACCACTGCAAAAGTCCTATTTTCGGAAAGGCTACCGTAAGCCCTGTCAAAAGTCCCGAAATACCTAAAAGTAAAAATCTTTTATACCGCTTATCTGTCAATACCATTTTCCGCCGTCTCCTTTCTTTTAATCATTTTAATCATTTAAAAACCATATATCTCTTTGGTCAAGTCGGAATGTTCTGCCCTCAAGATAGGAAAGAATATTTTCTTCCTCTGTTTTGGCAAATCCCAGCTTGTAGGCGTAAAGAGCCTGATATTTGAAGCCCTTTTGCCTTTCGTTTCGGTTTATTCCGTACTTTCCGTCACCCATAAGGGGATGACCGATAGCCGCCATCTGGGCTCTTATCTGGTGAGTTCTTCCCGTAAACAGCTCCACCTCAAGGAGCGCGCTGTCTTTTCTGTTTTCAAGGACGCGGTAGCCTGTAATTATCTCCTTAGCCCCCGCGAAAGGCGTGTTTCTGACCTCAACCGTATTGTCCTTGCTGTTCTTTCGCAGATATGCGTACAGCTTATCCTCTTTTTTCCTTGGAACTCCGTGGACAAGACAGAGATAAAATTTATTCATCTGTCCGTTCCGTATCTTTTCGTTCATCACCCGAAGTGCCTCTGCGTTTTTCGCCCCTATAACTATCCCCCCCGTATTTCTGTCGATACGGTTGCAAAGGGCGGGAGTAAAGGAGCTTTCCTTTTCGGGGTCGTATTCGCCCTTTTGGTAAAGATAGGCTTTCATGTGCATCAGCAGAGTATTCTCTGCCGCTTCGGTATCCTCGTGAACCAGCACACCCGGTCGTTTATTAAGGAGAATAATATTTTCGTCCTCATAAAGGATGTTCAGCTTATGCTTTATTCTACCAAGAGCGCCCTCATCCTTTTCGGGAGACTCGAAAAATTCCTCTCTTATAAAGAGCTGTACCGTATCCCCCTCGCGGAGCATATAGCTCTGCTCTGCTCGTTTGCGGTTTACCTTTATTTTCTTGGTGCGGATAAGCTTGTACATCATCGATTGCGGCAGACCCTTTACCGCCTTAGTAAGAAATTTATCAAGCCGCTGACCCGCATCGTTTTTCTTTACGGTTATTTCTCTCATAAAACTGTCCTTTTTTCTTTATTACACACTATTATAATTCATTTTCCCTCTCTTTTCAAGTGCTATCGTATTATATTAAACTAAATTTTACAAATATCGGTTTACAAAATAGGAAATTCGTGATAAAATGTAGTTGTATCATTATTTTTTGGGGGGCTTATGGCAGAAAAAATCAAAAGCGTTGGGATATATACCCTTGGCTGTAAGGTAAATCAATACGAGTCCGAAGCTATTGCCGAGGCGCTCTCTGAGAGGGGCTTTGAGATACTCTCCCCAAATGAGCGATGCGGAGCGTATATTATAAACACCTGTACCGTTACGGCGGAGTCCGACCGAAAGGCTCGGCAGTTTATACGCAGGGCTATAAAAAAGAATCCCTCGGCATACGTGGCTGTAACAGGCTGTCTTGCCGAAACGTCGCCAAGCTCCCTTGCGGACATTAAGGGCGTGGACGTTATCGTGGGAAACGCCGAAAAGCTTTTGGCGGCAGAGGCTATCGCGGAGCTTTTTGACAGAGGTGAAAAGAACCTATCTCCAAAAATTATATCAAAGGACATAAACGGCTCGCCCTTTGAAAAAATGAGTATCCGCCGTTTTGACCGAACACGCGCCTACGTTAAGATAGAGGACGGCTGTGAGAGCCGCTGTACCTACTGCATAATCCCCTCGGCAAGAGGGCATATCCGCTCTAAGGAAGAGGGAGACGTTCTCCGTGAGGTATGTGCCCTTACAAGGGGCGGCTGCCGCGAGGTGGTGCTGACGGGAATAGAAACGGCATCCTACGGCAAGGACCTTGGGAACACCTCTCTTGGGGAGCTTCTCACCAAGGTAGATAAAATAGACGGCATCGGCAGAGTTCGTCTCGGCTCTCTTGACCCGTCTCTCATAAATCAAAAATTTATAGACAATATATCGGGGCTTAGCTCCCTTGCCCCTCACTTTCATCTTTCTCTGCAAAGCGGAAGCAGCCGTGTTCTCGCTCTTATGAAGCGTAAATACAACGCAAAGCAAGCAATGCGAGCCATCGAGCTGTTGCGGCAAAATATCAAGGGGGTACAGTTTACAACCGACGTTATTGTGGGCTTCCCCGACGAGAGTGAAGAGGATTTTCTCGAAACCTGCGATTTTGTAAGACAGGCAAGATTTTTAAACGTACATATATTCCCCTACTCAAAGCGGGCGGGAACGGTAGCGGCTACAATGAAAAATCAGATACCCGAGCAAACAAAGCGCGACAGGCTTCACCGCCTTGAAAAAATAGTGGCAGAAATACGTGAGGAGCTTCTTTCTGCCGAAATAGAAAGAGAGCCTACTCGCAGAGTTCTTTTCGAAACCTACCGCGACGGCGTTGCCTACGGACACACCGCCGAGTTTATAGAGGTGGCGGTATCCGCCCCAAAGCCTCTCCACGGAGAATTCGCCGACGTAAGGCTCACGCATACGGACGGAATGGTCTGCTTTGGAGAGCTTATAAACCGATAAAACCTTAACAAGGAGCGAAATAAATATGGATAATACTTTATTTAGCGACACAAATGAAATAAACAATCTCTTTGGACTGTCCGAGGACGAATTTAATGCAGTAGCTCGTTTGCTGACCAACAACAATATAGAATTCATAGAAGCCGAATATAAAACCCTTGACAGAATGCCAACCTATTCAGAGCTTAAAATATACGGCTCAATATTGGAGACTCGCAGAGGCTGTGCCGACAGCTATCTTATTTCGGGCATAGAAAGCGACAGCATCGCCCTCAGAGAAACGTATGCCGACCTTTTACAAAAGGCAGACGCTGTTTTTGAGAAAAAAACAACAAGGCTTTCACTTGATGACGCGGCTTTTGTTTGCGGCGAATATATGCGCTATATCGGCAGACGCGACAGGCTGACCCCTCTCTGCTCAAATGCCGATAATACATCCGACGATGCCCTCTGTCTCTTTGAGAGCAACGGCAAAGCCGCCGTGGTATTTGACCAAAAAGCAAAAAAGAAAAAAACGGCAAAAACCAACAAGATAGGTAAAGGCTATGCGGTATTATTGCTTGACGGAGAGGACTATGACGCAAGGTCAGCTTCATTCTTTGCCGACGGCAAGGTAGACGTATCATATAACTGTAAGATAAAAATAGGCGCATACGGAATTGTGGGTGCCCTCAGCACACTTACCGACGGCGTGCGCGTTGACACCCCTCGACTGTCCTCGGATATTCCTCAGGACAGACTTCTTACACGGGAGTTTTTTGGCAAATACCTTATTTTCTGTCCTAAGGATAACCTGAAGCTAATAACAGATAAAGCTGCCGAAAAAGATCTCAGCGCTATATACTTTGCCAACACAGAAAAGGACGGCTTATTTACAACAAGAGATATGGCAATGCCTATGCGCCTCTTGCGCGCCCTTTCGGGCAGTGTGAGAGAGGTGGCTGTCTGCCCTGCCGAGCCCGATTTTTCCTCTGCTTCTAAGCTGTGTGTTACGGCAAAAACAAAGGACGGCTCTTACGTGATAGCCGAAAATGGGCTGGTAAAGCACAGCGAGCGTCTCATCGCTCCCCTTTGCGTTTGCCCCAAGAAAAACGCCTTTGGAGAAGCCGTAAACGGACTTACCGATGCTCTGCTCACCCTTGTGGCAGGCGGCGTTGACCGCAGGGCTGTATGCTCGGCTGTCTCATATGAAATTCCAAGGCTCGGCGTATCTGAAAAGGAGCTTGGAGAGGACATTGCCCTTATTCTCGGGGTATACCGAATAGGCGTGGAGCTCGTGCTGTCAGAGGGTATTACCGACGTTAAATATACCGACAGGCGATGCCTTTTAGCCGCTCTGTATGCAGAAAGCCCCCGAAAGGCTATCGGGAATAAATTTAAAAAGAACGGCTCTCACCTTGCCCTTTTAAGTCTGGGCGCAGGCTCGGACGGGCTTGTGGATTTCTCTAATATCCGCCACCTTTGCGACCGCTTCTCGGAGCTTTGCAGAGAAGGCAGAGTTTATTCCGCAAGAGCGGTCAGCGGCGACCTGTCTTCGGCGCTCAGAGATATGAGCGGCTCACTTACGGCAGAGCTTGCGGCGGGCGGAGAGCCCCTCACCCACGTCGGTTGCAGAGGAATTATTTTTGAGACCGATACAAATACCGACCTGAATATAATAGGCAAGGTAGTAAATGCGCCCCACGCCGACGTAGATTTGACAGATTGCTGAAAAAATTGTATTTTATCTCTCCATATTTTTTCATTTTTTTTGAGAAAAGTTTAAAAAATCTATTGCAATTTGTTTTCGGATATGTTATAATAAGGAGCGTGAGTGTCAAAAGATAGACTATCACGAGGTGTTTTCTCCCCCATTTCGGGAGAAGCTATTAACCTGTTAATAAAATTTACTTAAAGATAGATGCGCGGTTCGTGCATACAAGGAGGTGTCATTATGGCAAAGTGCAGTATCTGTGGAAAAGGCGTAGTTTTCGGACAGGCAGTTTCCCACTCTCATCGCAAAACAAACAGAACCTGGAAGCCCAACATCCGCAAGGTTAAGGCTATTGTAGACGGTACACCCAAGACCGTTGCTGTTTGCTCCCGTTGCCTGCGCTCCGGTAAGGTTACCAGAGTTTAATTCTTAGGTAGACCTCTCCGCAGCACGGACAAAGCAAGGATAATTTGCAAAATAAAGAAGCAGTTTTTAACTGCTTTTTTGTTTTATATAAGGAGTTTTTATGAACTTAAGACCTATTGCTCTTGTGGGCGATTTTGTTTCCGAAAAATGCAAAAGCTCCCTGGTCGGTCGGGGCTTTCGGGTGGTTTCCCTGCCCCCGTACGAAAAACTGGGAAAAGCTGTTTCCGCCCACACCGACCTGCTTATATTTATACTCGGCAAAAAAATTTTCACCTACGCCGACTATAAGAGCAACACAGATTTAGAAAATATAATGCGGGATACGGGCTATGAAATAATTCATATTTCCGAAAAAGCGGAAAGTGAATACCCCAAGGATATTTACCTGAACGCCTTGACAGTAGGCGGTAAAATTTTCGCAAGGCTTGACTGCCTGTCATCGGATATCAAGTGCTACGCCGAAGAAAAGGGATATGAGCTTATAAACGTAAAGCAAGGGTACGCCAGATGCACGGCAGCGCCCCTGTCGGATAACGCAATAATCACCGCCGACCCGTCAATCGCAAGGGCGGCTGAAATATGCGGAATCGACGTTCTTCAGATCTCGGCAGGCGGTGTTTCCCTTTCGGGCTACGACTACGGCTTTATAGGGGGAGCTTGCGGTGTTTTTGAGGATACCGTTTTCTTTGCGGGAGACCTTTCTCTTCATCCCGACGGAGAAAGGATAGAAAGCTTTTGCCGCAGACACGGAAAGGTGGCTGTTTCCCTTTCGGATGAGCCGCTGTACGACGTTGGAAGTATTTTCTTTATTTCTTAGCCCAAAACACATAAAATTTCCCATTTTCTACACTCAGCGTTCATTTTTCTTTGCTATAATATGAATGTAATCTCAAACAGGAGCGCAAATCAAAATGAAAAGACTTTTATTTGTTTTCAATCCCCATTCGGGAACGGGAGAAATAAATAAACACCTATCCGAGGTGCTTGATATATTTACAAAAGCGGGATACGAGGTAGTCGCCTACCCCACTCAAGGTCCAAAGGACGGTCAGCGAAAGGTGCTTGCCGATGGCGCGAGCTTTGACCGCATAGTGGCATCGGGGGGAGACGGAATGCTCCACGAGCTTATCAATGCCGTTCTTCGCCTGCCAAAGCCTGTTACCATAGGCTATATTCCCACAGGCACTGTCAACGACTTTGCATCTACCAACAATATACCGAGAAATATCCCCGAAGCGGCTACGGTGGCTGTGTCGGATAACGTAAAGCACCTTGACGTGGGCAGCTTCGATGGTGAATATTTCTCCTACGTGGCGGCGTTCGGAACGGCTACTAATATCGCCTACGACACCGACCAAAAAGCAAAAAATACATGGGGCGTTATGGCTTATCTGGCAAACGCCATAAAGAGCTTTAACCCCATAGCTATCAATTCGGCTTGCAGGTATATGAAAATAAAGACCGACAGCGAGACCCTTGAGGGCGAATACGCTTTCGGCGCTATCTCAAATTCTATGTCTATCGCGGGCATTTCCAACCTTACGGGCAGAGACGTGGTGCTTGACGACGGCATACTTGAGGGACTTTTTATCAAAAAGCCCCAGGATATTTTCGATATCGATGAAATAAGCAACGCCCTTGCTTTCCGCGACTTTGATTACCCCTGTATTTCCTACGTAAAATCCACCCGCTTCGAGATAGAAACCGCCCCCGTGGCATGGACCCTTGACGGAGAAAACGGCGGCGAGCACAGTAACGTAACTATCACCGCCCAACACCGCGTGCTGAGCATAGCCCTGCCTGAGGGAGAATAAAATAAATAATATCAAAGCACCGATTTCCTATCGTAAATGATAGAATATCGGGGCTTTTTATTGTGAAAGTGTCGCCTCGCTTCCAATATCTTTTGCCCGCAACAGGAATCGAATCCATATAACTACCCCTTAGGAGTTTTCATAAGTTTTTGAGGCTATCTGCAAACGGGTGATTTTCTTACAAAACAAGCGTAAAATCCACGAAATACGCAGATTTTACGCTTGATAGATTGTGTTTTTGCAGTGTTTAATGATTTGTAGATGTACATATTGTGGTCGATAATGTATTACATAATCAACAATGATTTATCAAATCTACCATTTTGTTTAAAAAAGCCGAGATTGAAACTTTCGTCGGGGTGCGATTTATGCCACATTTCCGCCACTTCTTTTAACTCATCCGCGGTTATCAGCAAAATTTGGGTATCATTGATTAGCGAATATTTTACGCATTCTTTAATGCTGTTTTCCGTAAACGAAGGTGCGATAACCATAAACACAGCAACCGGCTTATCAGAGTTTCTTATGTAGCCGTCAAACTGCAAAATATGATCCTTTAAATTGACGTCGGTTTCTTTTGATTTATTATCCCACAAAATATATTTGTCATTGTATGAGAGCTTGCCGTCAGCGTGCTCGCTACCAACCAAAAGCAACGGTTTGTTTTTAAGCATAATTTCAAACAAGTAATTAGTAGCCTTCTCAAAATAATGCTCACATTCCAAATCCTTTGTAATTACACCTTTTTCGCGAAGCGAGGCGTAATTTCTACACGCCAACTCGTGATATACATTATAGTATCCCTCGCGTTCATCTTCTGTGGATATTGCGATTTCACGAAGATTGTCGTAATACTCTAAAATTCTATTTATCAAGAGCGATTTAGAGCCTGACACATTCAGCCCGAGTTCTGCACACCATTTTTGCAAAACGACTGCATCCAAGCCATCTCTCGGAGTAAATCCGCCGATAAGATTTGATGGCTTTATTGTTTTAAGTATAATCTCCTGCAAAAGCGGCACCGTGGGATTGTTAGGAAGGTCAACAATAGCAGTTTCGGGGTTCTCATTATATTTATTGATAATGTCTATCAAATACTGTTTTTTGGTGATTTTTGTAACGTGTAACAGTAGTTGCTTATATCCATAATTTTTAATTTCAATACCGTAATATTTTCTCAAACACAAAGCAATTTCTTCCGGAATAATATCACAAGGAACATTATCTGAGTTCTTTATGTAGAAAATTAAGCCAGCAGACTGCAACACTTTTCTAACTCCATCTATATCAGAACGTGTGTGTAATATATTGCCCTTTGTGGGATATCTGCTTGCTTTAGCTTCTAACATATTCTGCTCACGAGGAGAAATGTTTAAATATTTTCTCACTTCGTCTATGAGATTTTTCTCATCGACCGAAATATCATCACCACGTTCCCAAGCCTTATCCAACAGAAATTTAAGCAAGGCAAAATCTTTCGACATTCCTTTGTAATCAAAGTTATTCGATTCATCTATCACGGATTGCTCATAATTCAAGATTGATTCCTCTGTAACTTTGCAAGGTGACATATAATCATCTTGGTCGAGCAAACAACCTTTCAAAAAAATGGGGACAATTATTCTTACAGTGGGGTTTTCATGCAATTTCAACCCATCCAAGCACTTAGTAATGTTTTCATAAGAAACATATTGACCTTCTGTTTTTAAAAGACTATTCTTTAATTCTTGAAAGTCGAGTCTTCTGCAATCTTCTACATAAGCACTTGCTATTCTTTTTAATTCGTTTACATTTGCTGAATTTTCAACACAATTTTGATATCTCATAACAGTCCTCCCAACCAATACTCTCTTGTAAATTATACCATATATTTAACAATAAATCAAGTATTTTGTAGTATTCTTCTTGTTCTACAAACATCGTTTTAGGGAACAGGCTAAGCGTAGGGTACAAATTGCCGTCAAAATGACAATTTAATTCAACGGGAAGCTCGCCTTTGGCGAGTATCTTTGCTCGTGCCGAATGTGAGCAAGCTCCCCTCGGCTTACTCGCAAGATGCGAACCCAAATTCCGCTTCGCTTTGCTCGCGGAGTGGGTTCGCCGTGCGGGTACCAAAAAGCGACAGCCACCAAACGGTGGCTGTCGCTTTTTTGGCACCCGCAACGGGAATCGAACCCATAACTACCCCTTAGGAGGGGGTTATTATATCCATTTAACTATGCAGGCGGATTTTATTTTATTTATTCACGGTTTCGTAAAAGTTTTATGGTATCCTTTTATAGGTAGCTTTTGCTTCACCGCAAGAGGTATTTTACCACATTTTTTCAAAAAAAGCAATAGCTTTTCAAAAATTCAAGGAGTTTTTAATGACAAAAAACAAGCATATCATAATAAATATCCTACGTATCGCCATTCCCATACTTATCACTGTTCTTTGGCTGGGCTTTATATACGGCAACTCTCTAAAAAGCGGAGAGGAATCGGGAACGCAAAGCGGTCAGGTCCACCAGATAGTCAACGAGGTGGCGCAGAACGTGGGAATCCAAAAGCCTATTTCCGAGCATTTTGTTCGCAAGAGCGCTCATTTCATTGAGTTCGCCGTTCTCGGGCTTCTTATCTGCGCCGACCTATGGGCGTTTCGCGTAGCCTCTTTTTCCAAAAAGCTTTACATATCCGCGCCGCTCCTTCTCTGCTCTGTTCCTATTTGCGCTCTGCTCGCGTCTGTGGATGAGTTTCTCCAACGCTTCAGCGACAGCAGAGGTCCGAGCCTCAAGGACGTTCTTTTAGACACCTCAGGCTCCGCGACGGCTACGGTAATTTTCATTTCCGTCTTTATATTGACATATTTCATATACAAGAAATCTGTGTTGAATAATAAAAAACCTCTTTCTGTTCCACACGACTGTCAAGCTTGATATTGACAGTCGTTTTTTGTAATTATAGGTTTAACAATATCATATAATGCTGTATTATTATGTCAAGTAATATTGATAATTTTTAATATATGGAATTTAATATCAAGCTTTATATTTTTGTGTCGATTTTTCATATATCAATTTTTTCATTTCTGACACTGCCGCTCTACGCGCGGAAAGAAGCCGCGGTCTATTGACATTCCTTTTTAAATATTGATAAAATTCTCTTTACAGAATGGGAATTTTATGGTATACTATATATATTGAATACAACTTTCAAAAGGAGTGCGTTATGAAAACAGACATTCAGATAGCAAAAGAAGCTAATATGCTCCCCATCACAGACATCGCCGCAAAGCTTGACATTAAAGACGAAGAACTTGAAATGTACGGTCGCTACAAGGCGAAGATCAACGATGAATTTTTAAAAAGAACCGCTGACCGCAAAAACGGAAAGCTTATTCTTGTAACCGCAATAAATCCCACCCCCGCAGGCGAGGGCAAGACCACTACAACGGTAGGTCTGGGTATGGCTATGAACAGGCTGGGTAAAAACACCGTTATCGCTCTTCGCGAGCCATCTCTCGGTCCTGTTTCCGGTGTTAAGGGCGGCGCGGCAGGCGGCGGCTATGCTCAGGTCGTTCCTATGGACGATATAAATCTTCACTTTACAGGAGACTTCCACGCAATAACTGCGGCAAACAATCTGCTCTCCGCTGTTATAGACAACCATCTTCAGCAGGGCAACGAGCTGGGCACCGACCAGAGAAGGATACTCTTCTCCCGTGTCACCGACACCAACGACCGCGCTCTCCGCAATATTACCGTAGGTCTTGGCTCTAAGGTTGACGGAATACCGAGACAGGATCACTTTATGATAACCGTTGCCAGCGAGATAATGGCTATTCTCTGCCTTGCGGAATCTATTTCCGACCTTAAGGCAAGACTTGGAAATATTCTCGTGGCTTACACCTATGACAACAAGCCCGTTTACTGCCGCGACTTGCAGGTAAACGGAGCTATGGCGGCGCTCCTTAAGGATGCCATAAAGCCCAATCTCGTTCAGACACTTGAAAACACCCCCGCCCTCATCCACGGCGGTCCTTTCGCTAATATTGCTCACGGCTGTAACTCGGTAAGAGCTACAAAGCTTGCTTTGAAGCTTGGAGATTACGCAATAACCGAGGCGGGCTTTGGCGCTGACCTGGGAGCTGAAAAGTTCCTTGACATCAAGTGCCGCAAGGCGGGTCTCGTTCCCGACGCGGTAGTTCTTGTAGCTACCGTAAGAGCCTTGAAGTACAACGGCGGTGTTGCAAAGGCTGACCTTGCGGGCGAGAACCTTGATGCTCTTAAGGTGGGCGCTGTAAACCTTGAAGCTCATATAGACAATCTTCGCAAATACGGACTTCCCGTTGTAGTCGCTATCAACCGCTTCGGCACAGACACCGATGCGGAGCTTGACTACATCCGCACGGTATGCCGTGAAAAGGGTGCTGAATTTGCTCTGTCCGACGTATTTGCCAAGGGCGGCGAGGGCGGTATTGAGCTTGCCGAAAAGGTAATTGCCGCTTGCGAAGCGCCTAAGAACTTCACGTTTATGTATGATGACGATATGTCCACGGTCGAGAAGATAGAAGCGGTTGCAAAGAAGATCTACGGCGCTGAGAGCGTTAAGTTTGACGCGGCGGCAGCCAAGGCTATCTCAGAGATAGAGGCTCTTGACCCCGAATACAAAAAGCTTCCCATCTGCGTTGCAAAGACACAGTATTCCCTTTCGGACGACGCGTCCAAGCTCGGCAGACCCACAGGCTTTACTCTCACCGTCCGTGAGGTCAAGCTGTCTGCGGGAGCAGGCTTTATAGTAGTTCTCACAGGAGCTATTATGACCATGCCCGGACTTCCCAAAAAGCCCGCCGCATACTCCATTGACGTAGACGACGACGGAAATATTACGGGACTGTTCTGATATGGAAATTCCAAGCGTCATACATTCCGTATCGGCGGAGTACACCGAAGGTGTGGGCGCTACTCTTGCGGCTCTTATGCTTTCGGATAAAGGTCTGCCCCCCTTTGTGGCGCTGTACGGCGACCTTGGGGTGGGTAAGACCGCCTTTGTCCGTGGCTTTACCTCGGCTATTGCTCCCGATGCGCGGGTAAAATCCCCAACCTTTGCCCTTGTCAACGAATATCGGGGCAAGGAGCTTTCGGTATTTCATTTTGATATGTACCGAATCGAGGACGAGGACGAGCTTTATTCCATAGGTTTTTTCGACTACGCCGACAGGCGGGGCATCTGCCTTGTGGAATGGAGCGAAAATATTGAAGAGTCTCTGCCCGAAAGATACCTGAGGGTAGAAATAGTAAAGGACTCGGCAGAAAACACCGACAGCAGACAGATTAGCCTTACGCTTGTCGGGGATTAAAAAGGTCAGTATATGAAAATTCTTTCACTTGACAGCTCGGCGACAGTGGCTACCGTTGCTCTTTTTGAGGACGGAGGGCTGTTGGCTGAATTTACACTTAACAACGGAAATACCCACAGCGAGACACTTTTGCCTATGGTAGAGGCTGTGCTGAAGATGTACGGCATTACTGCCGATGACGTTGACGCCTTTGCCGCAACTACGGGTCCCGGCTCATTTACGGGAGTTCGCATTGGCGCGGCTACTGTTAAGGGCTTGGCTTTCGGTACGAAAAAGCCCTGTATCGAGGTATCGACCTTAGAAGCCATAGCCGAAAATCTGTCGGCTCGTGAGGGACTTATATGCCCCGTTATGAACGCAAGGCGCTCGCAGGTCTACACCGCGCTTTTCAGGGCCGAGGGCGGCAAGCTCACACGGCTTATGGACGACAGCGCCATCTCAATAGAGGAGCTTGACGGTCTGCTGTCGGCATACGGCGAGCCTGTAAGCTTTGCGGGAGACGGCTACTCCATTACCCTTGACGGCTTAAAAAAGACACAGTGGCTGTCCACCCCCGAAAGACTTCGCCACCAATCGGCGGCATCTGTGGCGGCGGTGGCATACAGACAGCTTTCCATCGGAAACACGGTATCCGACAAGGAGTTAAAGGTCACCTATCTGCGCCCCTCACAGGCAGAGCGGACAAGGCTTGAAAAGGAAAACGCCAAATAATTGCGAATACAAAAAACAAACAAAGACAAATAATAAAGAAAAGGAAACAATTACTATGAAAATCGTTATCGGATGCGACCACGCAGGCTTTGGAATCAAGAATGCGGTTAAAGAACATGTTATATCAAAGGGCTATGAGGTAGTAGACGTTGGTACAAATTCTACCGACAGCTGCCACTATCCCCTGTTTGCCGATGCGGCTTGCAAGAAGATACTTTCGGGCGAATGTCAGCTCGGCATACTTATCTGCGGTACGGGTATCGGAATGTCTATTGCGGCTAACAAGCACAAGGGCATACGCGCCGCTTGCTGCTCCGACGTGTTCTCCGCGCGACTGACACGTGAGCATAACGATGCTAATATGCTCTGCTTCGGTGAGCGTGTTGTGGGAATAGGTACGGCCATTGACCTTGTAAACGCTTTTCTTGACGCGGAGTATATGAACAGCGGAAACCACGTTACCCGCGTAGCTATGCTTGCAGATATCGAAAACAACAATCTGTGATAAGTTAAAAATGCAGGAGGAAAAGACCTTGTGCTTTAAAAAAATAGCAGGGGTTCTGCGAGCTGTGTCAGGCTCTCCCCATCCTAAAAATTTCACCTCTGCCATTATTGCCGCCGCGGGAATGTCTACCCGATTTGGCGGAGATACCACAAAGCAGATGACAGAGCTTTGCGGTAAGCCCTTGCTTCTACACACGCTTATGGCTTACCAGAACGCCGAGTGCATCGATGAAATAATAGTGGTAGCGAAAAAAGATGAGATCCCCGAATGGGAAAAGCTTTGTAAGGCTCAGTGCGTACCCAAGCTATCAAAGATAATCGCGGGCGGAAGTACACGCCAGATGTCGGTTATGAACGGACTTGACGCTGTAAGCAAAAAATCGAAATTTGTGGCTATTGCCGACGGTGCGAGATGTCTTACCACCCCCGAGCAGATAGAGGCGGTGTGTAAGGAAGCCTACAAATACAAGGCGGCAACTGCCGCCCACCGCTCCACCGACACAGTAAAGATAGCAGACAAGCGGGGCTGTATCGACACGACTCCCGACCGAGAGACGGTGTGGCTCGCTCAGACGCCTCAGGTATTCAAGACCAATCTTTACAGGGCGGCGGCATACACGGCGTTCAAGGACGGCTACGAGGCTACCGACGACAACTCTCTTGTGGAATATATCGACCACCCCATAAAGCTTGTTGAATGCGGGGCGAACAATATAAAAATCACAACTAAGGACGACCTCTGTATTGCTGAAGCCGTATTGAAAGAAAGACGAAAGATAGGGGGAGTTACATTATGATGCGTATAGGTCACGGCTATGACGTTCACAGGCTCACCGAGGGCAGACGGCTCATACTTGGCGGCGTGGATATCCCCTACAAGGTAGGGCTTCTCGGTCACTCGGATGCCGATGTGCTTCTTCACGCCATATCGGATTCCCTTTTGGGCGCGGCGGCGCTTGGAGATATCGGAAAGCTTTTTCCCGACTCCGACGACAAATACAAGGATGCCGACAGCTTAAAGCTTCTTCATCAAGTAGGGATACGCCTGCGCTCCGCGGGATATAAAATATCAAACGTTGACGCCACGGTTATTGCGCAAGCTCCTAAGCTTGCTCCTCACATATCCCTTATGCGCTCAAATATAGCCAGAGCCTTGGGGATAGACGTGTCGGCTGTCAGCGTAAAGGCAACCACCGAGGAGCATCTCGGATTCACGGGAGACGGCTCGGGTATTGCCGCCCACGCGGTTTGTCTTATAGAAACGATTGAACCTTAAAAAAGCTGTCTTGAAATCAAGACAGCTCCAAAGTCACAAAAGACACGCGCATAGCTTTCTCACGTCTTTATCTTTAATGTCCCCGCGCGGGCTTCGTGACGGATATTCTAATCTTATAATATGCCGACAGGCGTTATTTTGACAGCTGTCGGAAAGGAGTTTTCAATGATAATAATTTCTCCATCAGTCCTTGCCGCCGATTTTTCTAAGCTCGGTGACGAGGTAAAAAAAGCGTATGACGCAGGCGCGGAATACATACACCTTGACGTTATGGACGGAATCTTTGTTCCCAACATTTCTTTCGGAGCGCCTGTTATATCGGCTATCAGAAAAAGCTCGGGAGCTGTTTTTGACGTTCACCTTATGATAACCGACCCCAAAAGATATATCGACGATTTTCTGTCGGCGGGAGCTGACCTTGTGACTATTCACTACGAAAGCTGTGACGACCCCGCAGAGGTCCTCAGATACATACGTTCAAAGGGAGCAAAGGCGGCGGTGGCTATAAAGCCCGCCACCGATGTAAGCGTTGTTTATCCCCTGCTCGACCTTGTTGATATGGTGCTTATTATGACGGTAGAGCCCGGCTTTGGCGGTCAGAAGCTCATACCCCACACAATTGATAAGGTACGCGAACTTCGCAAATATATGAATGAAAAGGGCTATACCACCGACATACAGGTGGACGGCGGCGTAACACCCGAAAATCTCCCCGCACTTACAGAAGCGGGCGCGAACGTTATCGTAGCCGGCTCGGCTATATTCAAGGCGGCAGATCCCGCGGCGGTGATCGCCGAGATGAAGCGGTTATAATAAAGTAACTCGGTAATATATTTAAAAAGAGACTAAAATATATCTATACCTATGCGTCGATACGTACGGTACAGCATATTGATGTCTCTTTTTGTTCAAAACGGAAAGGAGCAACCCATGTTGGAAATACGCGACTTAAAGAAGATATATAAAGGCAAAAAGGGCGCTGACGTTCACGCTCTCGACGGCGTAAGTCTTAAATTTCCCGAAAAAGGAATGGTATTCCTTTTGGGAAAGAGCGGAAGCGGTAAGTCCACGCTTCTTAACGTATGCGGCGGTCTTGATGCCCCCACAAGCGGAGAGATAATCGTAAAGGGGCGAAGCAGTAAAAGCTTTTCGGGCAGTGACTTCGACAGCTACCGCAATACCTTTATCGGTTTTATCTTTCAGGAATACAACATACTTAACGAATTTTCGGTTGAGGACAATATTGCTTTGGCTCTTGAGCTTCAGGGCAAATCCAAAAGAAAGAAAAAGAAAGAGATACGGGAGCTTCTTGAACAGGTAGACCTTAAGGGCTACGCAAGACGGAAGCCCAACACCCTGTCGGGCGGTCAGAAGCAGCGTATAGCTATCGCCCGCGCTCTTGTAAAAAATCCCGAAATAATTATGGCTGACGAGCCTACGGGAGCTCTTGACTCGAATACGGGTAAGCAGGTGTTTGACACTCTCAAAAAGCTTTCTCGGGATAAGCTGGTCATAGTTGTTTCCCACGACCGCGAATTTGCCGAGATATACGCCGACCGCATAATTGAGCTTAAGGACGGAAAGGTAATATCCGATATTTCAAAAACCGAGCTTGAAGTGCGCGCCCTAAGCGAAAACATATCCGAGGTCGATGGCGTAATATGTATCAAAAACGGCTCTGAGCTCAGTGACACAGAGCTGGAAAGAATAAGAGACTTTCTAAAAGCGGCAACCCGAGATGTGGTTATCGCAAAGAACGAAAATGACGTTAAAAATTTCAAAAAGGCTAACCGGATAAAGGACGATGGAAGCAAGGAAATATTTTCCCTCACAGATGAGAATTTAATAGCTTCCAAGGAATATACCGCCGCCGACAGCAAATTTATTCGCTCAAAGCTTCCCTTGCGCCACGCAATAAAGATAGGTATTTCGGGAATGAAGCGCAAGCCATTCCGTCTGTTTTTGACGGTTATGCTCTGTACCGTGGCGTTCATTATGTTTGGCGTTCTTTCCACACTCAGCTTTTATAACAACGAGGCTATATTCAAGGAAACTCTGCCCAACAGCGACATATCCATAATATCCTTAAACAAGCTCTACTCTACCACTGAGACCTATTACCAGAACGGTGAGGAAATAGCCACTATAAACGGATATCAAACGGGCAAGTTTGGAGCTTCCGAGATTGAAAAATTAGCCAACGACTACGGAACAGAGGTGTTTGGAGCTTGCAGCTCATACGGCTCCTACAACCTGAAGCAGATCAAATCGAGCTATTGGCAAAACTCAATAAACGGCATAGCCTACCTACCCGACGGACACTCCCTGAGAGCTGATGAAAAAATGTTGGCAGGCAAATACCCCGCCGACGGCAAGGAGATCGCAATATCCTCCTACGCCGCGGATATGCTTATTGATATCGGCTTTTACGACGCAAACGGCGTAGAGGTATCTCCCAAGAGCTATTCGGATATTATTGGCAGAACCGTACGTATCAACAATTTCGATGTGAAAATAGTGGGTATCATTTCAAGCGGCACAATACCCGAAAAATACGAACAGCTGAAAGATAATTCCGCAGATGTCGGAGATAATCTTTATCAGGAATACTCCAATCTTCTGAACGACGGAGCGCACCTGTTGGTCTTTGCCACAGAGGAGCTTATAAAACAGTATGCGGCGGTAAATTCAATGGGATATTCCAAAAATTATCACTGTACCATAGCCGCAGGCATCTACGCCCCCAACTCGGATGAAATAGATATGCCCGACTATCCCATCGCTACCTACGCGCCTATAAGCGAAAACAACGTACTCGAAAAATGCTTTTGGCTTACGGACGGCAAGGAAGCTCTGCAAGACAACGAGGCTATCCTTCCCCTCTCTGTTTTTGCCGTATTGATGTCCGAGCATATACCTGAAATAGAGCTTCCCCAAGACGAGGAAACATCCATAAAGGTCAGCGATCTGCTCTCCGATATGCACTTGTTGATAAACGACGGTGAATACATCTACGAGGATAATTTATCCGAACCTGAGCTTATTCCCTTTACCGACAGCCAACGTACAGAGGTTCTGACTCGGGCGTTATGTCTTATGAGAGAGCTTGGCATATCTCCGCGTATGGGCGTTGAGTTGCTTAACGATATGAATGAGGGTGTTCGTTACTCGGAGAGCTTTAACGTCGTAGGCGTATACGTTAACGATGGCGCAAGCGAGCTTCCCCCTATTATGCTCAGCGACAAGACATATGAAAGCGCGTGGAATATACACAAGGGCATTCTCGATTTTTATTCTGTCAGCAAGACCGACTATGTAGCTCCCAAGGACGGCATATTCGAAAAGGTATATATCGCTTATGACGGCTCGTCAAAAATGACAGAAAAGCTTTGGGATATATACAGCTCCGAGGAATTTGACAATAACAGTCAGCGCCTTACTCTCTCAAGCTCCTTTACCAATACACTTGAGCTTGTGGACGTAGTGGTAGATACGCTTTCTACCGTATTTATATGGTTAGGTATAGTACTCGCTATATTTGCGTCGCTTCTCTTCTCTAATTTCATCTCCACCTCTATCTCAAACAAGAAGCGTGAGATAGGAATACTGAGAGCCGTTGGCGCCCGTGGCTTTGACGTATTTAAGATATTCTTTGCCGAGTCGGCGGTAATAAGCATTATCTGCATAATACTCTCCACGGTGGGAAGCATAGCCATTTGCTCCTTTATAAACACACAGCTTTCCGCGGGTATAGGTATATCGCTGTTCGTTTTCGGTCCTTTATCCTTTATCGTACTCCTTGCCATTGCCTGTGTTACGGCTTTGGTGGCTACCTTCCTCCCCGTATTCAACGCGGCAAGAAAGAAGCCCGTGGATTCCATAAAGGCAATATAAATATAAATATAAATATAAATATAATATACAGAGCATCAAGTCATGACCACCAGCCGTGCTGGTGGCTTGCGATAGCCCCCTTGGGGCATTCCACACGCTGAGCCTATAGGCTCGTCGAACAATTTTCCACTTGCGAGGGTTGCCATACCGCCGCAAATGCGGCTCTAACTATAAGCCT
>JAZOMG010000068.1:0-14501 GCA_045653705.1 Eubacteriales bacterium
GTACAACACATGTTCTCCTCATCCACCACTTCGTGGTCCCCCTTCCCCGCTGGGGAAGGCTACCGCTGCGGCGGGATAGCTCATCGGCAAAAGCCTCTACAGAACCACCTGCTTAGCAGGTGGTTTTCGTAAACCCAAAAAATCCCTATCGGTGGCATTTCGCCACCGATAGGGAAAGGGTTATTCCTCAATATATTCGGATATATCAATTTTTGAAAGCTGGGCGGGAGAAATTCTGCCCTTGGTCTTTTCAAAGTAGGCAATATTATTTCTCAGCATAAACGCAAACTGTGAGCTTGGCGTGCGGTTTTCCGCCTCGGAAACGTAAAGCAGCTTGCGAAGCGGGTCTTCCGATAGCTTTATATCGATGTGAACGCCTTTTTTCATCTCACGCCCTCATTATTTCTTATTTTTCTTTCCGTCCTTGCCCTTTTTCGAGCCCTTTGCTCCGCTGTTCTTTTCGCGGCGGATAAATATGACGGTTGCCACTATTATACCGATTATGATAACAACGGTTACGACGAGAGCCACCACAGTCAAGGGCTCAAGCTTGCCGTCATCGGGGTTTTCTGTAACGGGGGCGCTCTCTGCGGGAGCTTCGGTCTCAACCTCCGCTACCTTGTAGGTAACCTTTTCGGTTATGTCGGCATCCGCAACCGTTCCCGATATTTTATCCTTGTCGGGAGCTTTTCCGTCAACCGTGGGCGAGGTTATATCATATGTCTCTCCAACGCCCAGAAGCTTTATTACAGAGGGAGCAACCTCTGCTCCGCTTTCGTCAACGTAGGTTACCGTGAGTGTGTAGGTCACGTCTGCGGCAACAGCGCTGTCCCCGTTTATTTTTGCGTCCTTAAATACGTTTTCTCCGTATGCGGGAGCTTTAATAAACGCATCGGGAAGCTTTATGCTTTCAAGAGCCTTGCAGTAAGCAAATGCTTCGTTTCCGATAGAATTTACACCGTGGGCTACCACGTGTGTCAGGTCGTCGCAGTATATAAAGGCTCTGTCGGATATATCGGTAACGCTCTTGGGAAGCTCCATCGTTTTAATGCCGCTTGCCTCGAAAGCTCCGTAGCCGATATTCATAACTCCCTCGTGAAGCTCTACGCCCACAAGAGCAGGGGAAAAGGCAAACGCCATTTTACCTATCACCTGTACCGATGAGGGAACAGATACCTGTTCGAGAGAGGTCATATTGTAAAAGGCGTAGTCCGCGACAGAGGTAATTCCGTCCGCTATAACCACCTTTTTAACGCTGGACACAACTGCCGCCCAAGCAACCGCGGAGGGGCTGTCGAAATTCTGCATCTCCCCCGAGCCTGTAACAGTCAGGGTCTGTCCGTCCTTTTTGTAATCCCAATGGAGAGAGCCGTGGTCGCCGCTTGCGTCAGCCGCCGCGGAATTTCCCACACCGCCGCCGCAGGACGCGAGAGTGAGAAGCATCAGTACCGAAATTACAGCAACGGCTATAATTCTTAAAAACGTGTTCTTTTTCATATTTTTAATTCCTTTTAAATTTTATTCAATCTATTCTACCACAATTTTCCCGAATATGCAAGGCTTTTAAAAATTTATTTACTATTCCGCCCTACAATAGCGCAATATTCCTCGTAGGTCAGCAATATCCGCAAAGCCTCTAAAAGCGCGTTGGCGGTCATATCCTCGGGTAAGCGGAGCTTTCGGCAAAGCTGGGCTCTTTTCTGTCGGCTATCCTCTCTGCCCGAAAGTCCGTCGGCATACAGGTCGGTTTTCGAGAGCTTATTTTCCCTTGCCGCCGCCACGGCGTCCTCGTTCTCAAAGGGGGAGAGAAGCTCAAAAAGAAGCTCTCTGTCCATTCCCTCAACTCCGAGAGTTCCCTCGGCAGAGGGCTCTGCCTTGCGCTTTTCCTTTCCCTTTATTTTGGGAATATAAAGCTGTATCAGCCTATCCTTTGGGATCGCCGAGGACAGGTGGGAGCGAATGAGCTTTCCCGCTCCGTCGCTGTCGGTAAGGACGATAACGGGGGATCTTTTGCCAAGCTCCCGAAAAAGAGACAGCTTTTCGTTCTTTTTGAATATGCCGAAGCCGTCGGTGGTAAGTATTTGCCCTTGGCAGACCGACAAGAGCCGCAGGCGGTCGTATTTCCCCTCAACAATTATGGGGTAGGGTATCTTTAATTTTCGCGTTTCACTCATTTTTACCCCTCTTGATTTTTAACGAAAAAATATCAGCGTGAGTATGCCGAGGGCTATTCTGTATACGCCGAAGCCCTCAAAGCCGTGGCGCTTTACAAGCCCCACAAGAAATTTTATAACTAACATCGAAACGGCAAAGGCTGTCGCCGTTCCTATGAGAAGCAAGGACAGCTCATAGAGAGACGGGGAGTTTCCGCTAAGAAAGAATTTTGCCGTTTTCAAAAGTCCCGCCCCTGCCATAGTGGGCAGAGCGAGGAAAAAGGAATATTCCGCCGCTAAGGTTCTCGACGCGCCGAGGATATATGCCCCCAGAATGGTAGCCCCCGACCTTGACGTGCCGGGAATCAAAGCAAGGGTCTGAAAAAGTCCGGCGCAGAGGGCAAAGACGGGCGTTATTTCCGATAGCTCGGAGAGCCTCGGCTGCTGCCCTTTTTTGGCGCGCTCGATAATTATAAAGCCCGCGCCCCAGACTATGAGCATTACCGAAACCACGGTGGGATTGTAAAGATGAGCGTCAAGCCAATCGTCAAAAAGCAGACCTACGGCGGCAGAGGGGAGAACGCCTAAGAGTATCATACCCCACAGCCTGAGGATACGCCCTCTTTCCTCTCCTCTTTTGCCAATAGGTGACAGCCGCCGCCAATAGCTTACCGCAACGGCGAGAATAGCTCCAAGCTGTATTACCACAGAGAATGCCTCGTAAAAATCCTCCCTGACCTCAAGGCGTATCAGCTCATCAAGCAGTATCATATGCCCCGTGGAGCTTATGGGAAGCCACTCGGTGACCCCCTCCACAACGCCGAAAAGTATAGCCTTTAAAAACTCGACAAATAACATAAAACACCATAATAAATGCAAAATTATTATTTTACGTTTAACGGTCTTATGTTTTTCACGTCGAGATATATCTTCATTTCAAACGAAGCGAGCAGGTACCTCTGATTTTGCGCTCTGCATTTATTCCCCGCCTCGCATAATGTCCCCTGTCTTTACCTCAAAGGGAACGCGGACAAAGAATACCATAGAGGGATGGGGAGCTGACACAATAGGCTCGCCGCTCTCGGAGTAAAGCTCACAGACCTCAAAGCCCACCCCTGTTTTTTGAGGGGAGATAAGCTCGGAGCGGTCGCCCACCGATACCTTGTTTCTTTGAATAAAGGGATAGAGCCTGCCGCCCTCGGTTTCGGCTTGCAGTCCATCGGGCAGAGGATGCTCGGACCTGTCAACGGCGGTAGCGTAATATGCCTTTTCGCGGATATAGCCGTTCATAGTAGACAGCTGAGGATTTTTCATCGGGTCGTCAAAGTAAAAGCCCGTGCAATATTCTCTGTGCGAAACGCTTTCAAGCTCGCGGTATATGGCGTTGTCAAACACGTAATTTTCGGGGTCGGAAAGATAAGCATCTATCGCCATACGGTAGGCGTTGGTCACTACCGCCGCATAGTAGGCGCTCTTCATTCTGCCCTCTATTTTAAAGGAGTCTATTCCCGCATCTATAAGCTCGGGAATATGCTCTACCGTACACATATCCTTTGAGGACATAATGAAGGTTCCAAGCTCGTTTTGCTCTATGGGATAGGGCTGCTCGGGTCGTTTTTCCTCGGTTACGGTGTAGCCCCAACGGCAGGGCTGAGCGCAGGCGCCTCTGTTGGCGTCTCTGCCGGTGAGGTTGTTTGACAAAAGACATCTGCCGCTATAGGACACGCACATTGAGCCGTGAACAAAGGCTTCAAGCTCCACGTCAGCGGGAAGCGCCCCCCGAATAGCCTTTATTTCCTCAATGGAAAGCTCGCGGGCAAGAACAAGACGACGAGCTCCAAGCGAAGCGTAAGCCAGAGCCGCCTCGGGGCTGACTATGCTCGCCTGAGTGGATACGTGTATCTCCATATTGGGAATTATCTGCCGAATCGTAGCCATGACCCCAAGGTCGGCTACTATCATAGCGTCTATGCCGTAGTCCTTTACGGCTTCGAGGAACTGCCGCAGTGCGTCATATTCATAGCCGTGGGGCATGGTATTCATTGTCAGATAGAGCTTTTTTCCTCTTTCGTGGGTGTACTTTACAGCCTCAAAAAGCTCCCCGTCCGTAAAATTATCAGCCGCCGAGCGCATACCGAAGCGCTGTCCCGCAAGATACACCGCATCCGCACCGTAAAGCAGAGCGGCACGGAGCTTTTCAAAGTTTCCCGCGGGGGAGAGAAGCTCGGGGCGTTTTATATCTGTTTTCATTCTATTTATCTTCCTTTTGATTTATTCTTATTAAACACAACTCATTTTACCACATCGGCGACCTTTCGTCAATAAAATCGTATGAATTTTTTATGTCTCTATTGAATATTACTTTTGTTTATGTTATAATTGGAAACGTATAAAATAATATCCTATGAAAGGAATACGAATATGATACTTGAACGTTGTTATCACCAATCTCTCGAGCATCTTCACGTAAACTGTGAAAAGTCCCGCGCCTACTTTATTCCCTACGGAAACGAAAGGTCGGCAAAAAGGGATAACCGAAGCGAAAGTGAGAATTTTCTCACCCTTTGCGGAGATTGGGATTTTCATTTCTATAATTCCATAAACGAAGCGCCCAATTTTCTCGCGGAGGATTTTTGCGAAAAGGGTGACACTCTGACAGTACCGAGAAGCTGGCAGACTATGGTCGATAGAAATTACGACAAGCCAAATTACACTAACGTAAAATATCCCATTCCCTTTGACCCGCCTTACGTTCCCGTGGACAATCCCTGCGGTCTTTACTGCCGTAAGGTCATCCTTGGCAAGGAGTTCCTGAAAAAGGATATCTATATCAATTTCGAGGGCGTTGACTCCTGCTTCTATCTTTACGTAAACAACGAGTTTGCGGGCTACAGTCAGGTAAGCCATATGACCAGCGAGATAAATATTACAAAATATCTCCGTCACGGCGTAAACGATATAAAGGTACTCGTTTTCAAATGGTGTGACGGCACTTATCTTGAGGATCAGGATAAATACCGCTATTCGGGTATCTTCCGCGAGGTATTTTTGCTTGCCCGCGACAAAAAGCATATCGAGGACGTTTATATAAAAACCGCTCTCTCCGACAGCTTTGATAAGGCAACGGTAGCTCTTGACGTAACGGCGGACAGCCTTGAATATGCCTATACCCTCACCGACCCCAAGGGCAACGTGGTAGCGGCAGGCAACGCAAGCAGCGACAGGGAAGTAAAGATAGAGCTTGACAGCCCTATACTCTGGAATGACGAAACGCCTAACCTTTACACCCTTATTCTGTCCTGTGGAACAGAGGTAATACCCTTTTTCGTAGGACTTAAAGACCTCAAGGTAATAAACTCGGTGGTCTACATAAACGGCAAAAAGGTAAAGGCAAAGGGCGTAAACCGCCACGACAGCCATCATCTTCTCGGCTCGGCGACACCTATGGACCATATGCTCCGCGACCTTTACATTATGAAGCGTCACAACATAAATACCATTCGTACAAGCCACTATCCCAACGACCCACGTTTCCTCACTCTTTGCGACCGTCTCGGTTTTTACGTTATAGACGAGACCGATCTGGAGACCCACGGAACTACCGTTGTTGGCTTCTGGGATTATTTTACGGATAACCCCCAATGGACGGCGGCATATCTGGACAGAGCCGAGAGAATGTTCGAGCGTGACAAGAACCACCCCTGCGTTATTATGTGGTCGGTGGGCAACGAATCGGGTACAGGCAGAAACCACGCCGCAATGTACGACTATTTCCACAGACGTATGCCCGGCTGTATGGTTCACTGCGAGGACGTATCCCGCCGTTGGGCTCAGTATAACAGTATACATTATACAAGCGTTCAGAGCAAGGATAACGCGGTAGATATGGATTACCATAAGGCGACCGACGTGCTAAGCTTTATGTATTGGCCCGCTGAGGACTGCGTAGCTCTTACTAAAAACAAGAAAGCAGACGTTCCCGTATTCCTTTGCGAATACTCCCACGCTATGGGTAACGGACCCGGAGACCTTAAGGAATACTGGGATGCCATCTACAAAACAGATAAATTCTTCGGCGGCTGTGTTTGGGAGTTTACCGACCACTCGGCGGCTATCGGCGAGGACAGGATAGCTGAACCCAAGTTCACCTATGGCGGCGACTTCAACGACGAGACGCACGACAGCAATTTCTGTGTTGACGGTCTTGTGTACCCCGACCGCCGCGTACATTCGGGACTTCTCGAGTATAAGCAGGTCATCAAGCCCTTTTCCGTAACAGACGTGAATTTTGAGACGGGAAGCTTTAAGCTTAAGAGCTACCGTCAGTTTACAAGCCTTTCCGACCTGTCGCTTTTCTGGAGCTTTACTCAGAGAGGCAAGCTCGTTCGTCAGGGCTTTGTTCCCGCGGTAAACGTGGCACCGGGACGTTCTATGCAGTACCGCTTTGACCTTTCGGGCGTGGATATGACTATCGGCGGCGAGCTTCTTATTTCTCTCCGTCAGAATACTGCCACCCTTTGGGCAGACGCAGGCCATGAGGTAGGCGTTGAGCAGTTCACCGGTGCCGACAATACCGCAAAGCCCGCCCTTGCCGACACCCTTGCGGCTGACAGCATTCTTTGCCTGTCCGAAACCGAAAAGGCGTATACCGTAAGGACCAATGAAGCTGTATACACCTTCTGCAAGAAGTGCGGATTGCTGGCATCCCTTGTTGACAACGGCAGAGAGATGCTCGCTTCTCCTATGACCCCCACGGTATGGCGCGCTCCTACTGACAACGACAGAAAGATTAAGGCTGAATGGCACAACAGCGGCTATGACATAGCGAAGCCTATCTGCCGAGGCATATCGGTAACCGCTAAAACAGACAAGTCGGTAACGCTTACGGCGGATATCACCCTGTCTCCCATAAAGATGTGTCCCGTTGCTAAGCTTACGGTGGATTATACCGTACTCGCTGACGGAAATCTTATTGTCAAGACCCACGCAGAGATGGGCAAGGCGAAATTTGACAGCAAGACGGTAAGACCGCCTCTGCCTCGCTTGGGCTTTGAATTCAAGATGCCCGAGGAAAACGAGCGCCTTGTATATTTCGGCAAGGGCGATGTGGAAAGCTACATAGACAAGTGTCAGGCATCTAAAAAGGGAGTGTTTGAGACGACGGTCACCGAGCATTTCGAGCCCTACGTCCGTCCTCAGGAGAATATGGCGCACATCGATACCGACTGGATGGCTGTCTCCAATCTGACAGGACACGGAATCTATGCCTTCTCCACAGACAAGTCCTTTAGCTTTAACTGCGCCCACTACACGGCAAAGCAGCTCACCGAGACGGCTCACGATTACGAGCTTACGCCCCTTAAGGAGACGGTTGTCAATATCGACTACCGCCATACGGGTATCGGCTCTAATTCCTGCGGACCTGTTCTTGCAGAGAGGTGGAGACTTGACGAGGACGTAATCGATTTCGAGTTCAGGCTGAAGCCCGCGTTTATCAACGACCTCGACCCCTTTGAGGAGTTTGGAAGAAAGTAATAATATAGCATACGGGGCTGCCGCAAATGAGTAAAATTGTTTGCGGCAGCCCCGTAGTGACAAGCTTTTAATTGAAACAAGGTAGTAGGGACAGGCGAAATACCCTTATCCTACGGCGTATTTTACGCATACTCATATATGCGTACAGGAATAAAAATTCGGCTGCTTCACTGTCGCACAGCTTAGGTTTGCTCTGCGCTGAATGAAGCAGCCGATTTTTATTCTATTCCCGCGAGAACGCCCACGTCGCGGACGATATACTTGGGTCGGTAGGGGAATTTTTCAAGGTCCTCGGTTTTCGTAACCCCCGAAAGCACAAGAACCGTATCCATTTCGGTCTCAAGACCCGCTATGATGTCGGTATCCATTCTGTCGCCTATTATAGCCGCGTCAATGCGGTGACAGCCAAGGCGCTTTAAGGCGTGGCGCATCATAAGGGGATTGGGCTTGCCTACGTAATACGCTTTTCTGCCCGTTGTAAGCTCAATGGGGGAGATAAGAGCGCGACAGGCGGGAACTATGCCGTCCTCGGATGGGTCGGTAAGGTCGCTGTTTGTTCCTATAAGCTTCGCGCCGTTCATAACGAGCCGCGATGCCTTTTCTATCTGCTCGTAGTTGAGGGATTTACTTGACCCGAAAACCACGTAGTCGGGGTTGACGTCATTCATACTGAAGCCTGCCTCGTAAAGGGCGTAGGTAAGACCGGGCTCGCCTATAACGTAAGCCGAGCCGCCCTCGCACTGGCTGGCAAGAAAGGAAGCCGTAGCCTGAGCGCTTGTATAAAAATGCTCCTCGCCAACGTCTAGTCCGAGCCTTGCAAGCTTTTGCGCGAGCTCACGGGGAGAGCGCCCCGAGCCGTTGGTTAAAAAGAGGTAGTTTTTGTTGTTGGTTTCAAGCCAGCTTATAAATTCCCTTACGTGGGGAATAAGCATATTTCCGTGATATATAACGCCGTCCATATCGCATATAAAGTTGGTTTTTGCTCTGAGAGCCTCAAATTTATCCATTTTATATCTCCTGTATCCGTTATTAAATACATTTTACCACGCAATTTCATTTTTGGCAAGAGGTTTTTAAAAATATTGGAAAAACTGCCGCCAAGACAAAGGAGAAGCTTCGAAAATCTTGACAAATTCGGTATTATATGTTAAAATTTATTCAATGAATAATATCATTCGTTGGCGGTGAGGAAACCGCCGAGGAAAGGAAGAAAAATGAAGGTCGCACTGGAAAACCTAACGAAAAAATATCCCCCCAGAGGAAAGAAAGGGAAAGAGGTCGTAGCACTCGAGGGCTTTAGCTTCGAGATCCCCGACGGCGCTCTTGTGGGGCTTCTCGGCCCGTCGGGATGCGGTAAAAGTACTACCTTAAATCTTATATGCGGACTGCAAGCGCCCACCGAGGGAAGAATATTCTTCGGGGAAGAGGATGTTACCGAACTCCCCCCTGAAAAGCGCGGCGTTGGAATGGTGTTTCAGAATTACGCCCTTTATCCCCATCTTACCGTGGAGCAGAATATAATTTTCCCTCTCCAGAATCTAAAGGGTAAGGACAGGCTCAAAAAGGACGAGATGAAAAAAAGAGCTCTTGAGGCGGCAAGACTTGTGCAGATAGAGGAGCTTATGGACAGAAAGCCCGCCGAGCTGTCGGGTGGTCAGCAGCAGCGCGTCGCCATTGCCCGCGCTCTTGTAAAGACCCCTCGGGTGCTTCTTCTGGACGAGCCCCTGTCAAACCTTGACGCGCGGCTTCGCTTGCAGACCCGAGAGGAGATAAAGAGAATACAGAGAGAGACGGGGATAACCACCGTTTTCGTAACCCACGACCAAGAGGAAGCCCTGAGCATATCCGACCTTATCGTGGTAATGAAAGGTGGCGTTCCACAGCAGATAGGCAAGCCTCAAGCGGTCTATGACGACCCCGAAAATCTTTTTGTAGCTCGCTTTTTGGGCACTCCCCCTATAAACGTGTTTAACGGCAAAATAGAGGGCGGCAAGCTCTTTTTGGGTGACGATGAGATAATGCCCTTGAATGCGGACGACCGAGAGGTATATATAGGCATACGCCCAGAGGGCTTTGTGCCCGACGAGGGCGGAGCGCTTCATTGCGGACTTAAGGGTATAGACGTTATGGGGCGTGACGTAAGCATTATATTCTCCCACGGCGCGGCAACCGAGCCTACCGTTCGCGCCATAGTAAATTCCGATCTGAAGATAGACCTGTCTGCCGAAAGGATAGCCTTTTCTGTAAAGCCCTCAAAGCTTTACGTATTTGATAAGGCTACCGAAAAGCGTATCCGCGCGGATATCTGATAAGGGGGAGCAATGGAAAAAAGAAGCAATAAGGCGTGGCTTTATCTTCTGCCCGCTATACTATTTCTCGGCGTGTTTATGCTATACCCCCTAATTGACGTTTTCGTATACTCCTTTGAGGAGGGCTACAATTCGGCTTCGGGTACGGCTTTCGGCGTAGGACTTTACAACTATTCCTACGTTTTGCACGATGAGTATTTTCTGATGGCGCTGAAAAACACCTTTATACTTGTGGCTGTAACAGTGCCCCTGTCCACCCTGCTATCCTTGGCGGTGTCGGTGGCGCTCAGCTCGGTGAAGTGGCTCCGAAACCTGTTTCAGACGGTCTACTTTTTACCCTACGTTACTAACACGTTGGCGGTAGGACTTGTATTTATGATACTTTTTGATAAGACCGACCACTCGGTAGGACTTATCAATACGGCTCTCGGTCTTTTCGGGGTAAGCCCCATAGACTTTATAGAGGGTCCTTATATAGCGAAAATGCTTGTGCTGTGCCTATACACCGTATGGACCGTAATGCCCTTTAAGGTGCTTATACTTACCTCGGCGCTTGCGTCGGTAAACGAAAATTATTATAACGCGGCAAAGGTTGACGGCACGTCGGCATTCCGCATATTTACAAAAATAACTCTGCCTATGATATCCCCCACCCTGTTCTATCTAATAATCACAGGCTTTATCGGAGCGTTTAAGGCGTACAGCGACGCTGTGGCTATCTTCGGCACAGAGCTTAACGTTGCCGAGATGAATACCATAGTGGGATATATCTACGATATGCTTTACGGTGAGGGGGGCGGCTATCCCTCTTATGCGGCTGCGGCGGCTATTATACTTTTCTTTATCGTGCTTACAGTCACCTGTATAAACCTGATGATAAGCAAGAAACGCGTACATTACTGATAGGAGATAAAAATGAATAAAAATAAAAGCAAAGCCCTGAGGGTCGTTTCAAATATATTCATTTACGGCTTTCTGTCGGTGTGGGCACTCGTCGTTCTCTTTCCCTTTTATTGGATGGTGCTCACCTCGGTCAAGAGCTACGGAGCGTACGTTTCGGAATATACCCCCAAGCTCTTTACCCTGTCGCCCACCCTTGAAAACTACGTAAAAGCGTTCTCGGCAGTTCCTCTGGGAAAATATTTTCTTAACACTCTTATATTCACGGTGGCTACCACGGCTCTTATGGTAATCGTTATCGTGCTGGCGGCATACGCCTTTTCACGGCTGAATTTCAGAGGAAAAAATCTTCTCTTTACTCTCTTTTTAGCCCTTATGATGATACCGCAGGAGCTTGTGATCATAACCAACTACGTAACCGTCACAAATCTCGATATGCGCAATTCCTTTCTTGGACTTATACTCCCCTCTGTGACCTCGGTGTTCTACATCTATCTGCTGAAGGAGAATTTCTCCCAAGTACCCGATGAGCTGTACTACGCCGCAAAGGTGGACGGCACGTCCGACCTCAAATACCTTTTTAAGGTGATGCTGCCCATATGCAGACCCACGGTCATAACCGTAATCATTCTAAAGGTAATAGAGTGCTGGAATTCTTACGTGTGGCCAAGGCTGATCACCGATGACCGAAATTATTTCCTTGTGTCAAACGGAATACAGGAGATAAGGGAAAACGGCTTCGGCCGTGAAAACATCCCCGCTATGATGGCGGCGGTGGTGGTAATTTCCGTGCCACTTATAGTTTTGTTCCTTGTTTTCCGCAAGAGGATAATGGCGGGAGTTTCGAGAGGGGGTACAAAGGGATGAAAAAATTACTTTGTCTGTTCCTCGTCCTTTCGTTGGGGCTTTTACCCGTCCTTTCGTCTTGTCATAAGGTATCGGAGCTTGACAGCTTCGTAATGCCCGACGGCTTTGATACCTCTCGGGAATACGAGCTGACCTTTTGGGCGAAAAACGATACCAATGTGGCGCAGGCGGATATTTACAAGCAGGCAATAAAGGATTTTGAGGCTATCTACCCCAATATTCATATAACCATCAAGCCCTATACCGATTACGGAAGGATTTACGAGGACGTAATAACCAATATCCCCACAAATACCACACCCAATATCTGTATAAGCTACCCCGACCATATAGCTACCTATAACTCGGGTCGGGAGCTTGTGGTAAGCCTTGACGGGCTTCTTGCCGACAGCCGCTACGGTCTTGGGGGAAGCGAGATAGGCTTTGACGCGCCCTCAAAGGGGGGGATCATTCCCGAATTTCTTTCGGAGTGCTATCTGGACGGCTCTTGCTACGCGCTCCCCTTTATGCGCTTCACCGAGGCGTGCTATATAAATAAGACCTACGTTGAAGCTCTCGGATATACCCTGCCCGAAGTCCTTACGTGGGATTTTATATGGGAGGTTTCCCGTGCGGCGACAAAAAAGAATGAGGACGGTACCTTTGCTCTTAACGGAAAAAACACCCTCATTCCCTTTATATACAAGTCTACCGACAATATGATGATACAAATGCTGGCTCAAAAGGGTGCGGGATATTCGGACGAGCACGGAAATATAGGCATCTTCAACGGGACTACCGAGGAAATTCTCTATACCGTTGCCGACCACGCAAAGAGCGGAGCGTTTTCTACCTTTAAAATATCCAGCTATCCCGCAAACTATCTCAATGCGGGAGAGTGTATTTTTGCCGTTGACTCTACGGCGGGAGCTACGTGGATGGGAGCTGATGCGCCAAACTCGGACATACACGAGACTACGGTGGTGGATTTCGATATTGAGGTAATGACCGTTCCTCAGTATGACCCCGAAAGTCCGAAAATGATATCTCAGGGTCCCTCTGTTTGTATTTTTAACAAGGAAGACCCCCAAGAGGTTCTTGCCTCGTGGCTCTTCGTTCAGTATCTCGTTTCAAATAAGGTGCAGCTTGCCTACGCCAAGACCGAGGGCTACGTGCCCGTAACCTCTGACGCTCAGAGCTCCGCGGAGTATCTTGATTATCTTTCAAGAGGGGGAGAGGACAACCAGCTTTACTATGACGTAAAAATAAAAGCGTCAAAGCTTCTCCTTGAAAACACGAAAAATACCTTTATTACCGCCGTGTTTAACGGCTCGGCTTCTCTCCGCAATGCCGCGGGGCAGATGATAGAAGAGGTCACAAAGGCTACCCGACGGAAAAAGACGGTAGACGGTGAATTTATCGACAGCCTGTATAAGGATATGACCTCTCTTTATAAGCTTGACCAGATGCAGGCTATGAATAAGACCGACCTCGGACCGCTTCCTACAGGAGCTGTGGCGCTTGTAGCCGTATTTGGCGTTGTGTGGTCGTGTATGGGAATTTATTTTGTTGCTCAAAGGCTAAAGGCGCGAAAAAAGACCAAAAAAATCTAAAATTCTTGAAAAACTATTGACAAATCAAGGTTTTGGAGTATAATATTAGATAATCTTTGTTAAAAAAATAATTATTAAAGGAGAATTACGAAGATGAAAAAGTTAGTTGCGATACTTATGGTTGCTATTTTGGCTATGGGTCTTATGGCTTGCTCGCCTAAGTTTGACCCCGCGGCAAAGAGCGAGGGTGTTATGACCTACGCTGAGTACGATGCGGCTGCTATTGATGACGAGGTCGTTATCGAGGCTTACGTTCAGGCTACTCAGTCCTGGTGGGATAACAAGATCACCGTTTACGCTCAGGATCCCGATGGCGCATACTTCATTTATGAAATGGCATGCACCGAGGCTGATGCGGCAAAGCTTACAAAGGGTACAAAGATCAAGGTAAGCGGCGTTAAGGCTGAATGGGCGGGTGAGGTTGAGATCACCGAGGCTACCTTTGAGTTCGTTGAGAGCGAAAAGTGGGAAGCTGAGGCGTTCGATGCTACCGAGCTTCTTTCTAAAGAGGCTGACCTTATCAAGCACCAGAACAAGCTCGTAGTATTCAAGAATCTTACCATTTCCAAGGTAGAATACAAGAACGGCGAGCCCGGCGATGACATTTACGTAACCGTAAAGCAGGGCGATGCTGAGTACGATTTCTGTGTTGAGCGTTATCTCACAGATCCCGATACCGATACCTACAAGGCATTCGCTGACCTTAAGGCAGGCGATAAGGTAGATATCGAGGGCTTCCTCTACTGGTACGAGGGTGTTAACACACATATAACCACCGTCACCAAAAAGTAATTGAAAAGATATATGGGTTACTTCAATTAAAATAGCCCGTTAATATACAAAAATACCGCTTTTTCTGTCTTTATCAGATAGAAAAAGCGGTATTTTTATGTGTATGACGTTCAATATTAAAATCTTGTAGAGGACGTCGCCCCTACGGGGTTGTGCGGTTTCCCTTGTGTATCCTTAATTCCGTATTCTGCACTCCGCATTCCGCATTTTATCCCCGCTCTATTCAAGCTCGTCAAGAGTTTTCTTAAAGCTGTCGAGAAAGGTGTCGCAAAAATATTTTACCTCGTCATAGCAGTAGTAGGCTTCCACCGCATCTCTCAGCGTTTCCTCGGCGCGGGCAAATTCGCGGTTGC